>NZ_WTTA01000003.1:0-514365 GCF_009828825.1 Erysipelothrix aquatica
TCCTGAGCCAGGATCAAACTCTCCATTTGATTCTTTCTCATTTTTATACTCTGACGAGTTTTGTTTATTTCTTGTATTTCTTTTGAAATTGACGTTTCCTGTTTAGTTTTCAAAGACCATTTTGCACCCAAGTTCCCTTGAACGCTTGTACATAATACCACTGGCATACCTACCTGTCAACCGAATCAACACATATTTCGCACATTTTTTGCAACAAAATTTTAGTGTCTTTTTCTATCCTTATTATATGTAAATATTTATTTATTTGCAGATTATTAAGATTGAAATTTTTATTTCAAAATAAAAAGGACGACCATAGTTAGTCGTCGTATATTTTCCTAAATTGTCTCCTCAAACGCATTTTCGTGTTCTACGAACAATTTAATAAGTGAATCACGTGTTAATTTTTGTTTTGCTTCGCCTTTGGCATCGAAAATAATCTTACCACCATGGAACATCAAGAGTCTGTCTCCGTAATCAAGTGCATGTTGAAGATTATGTGTTACCATAATCGAGGTTATTTTACGTGCTGCAATCATTTTATCCGTGAGCATCATTATCGCTTCAGAGCTCTTCGGATCAAGTGCCGCCGTATGTTCATCAAGCAACAGTACTTCTGGATTATTCATCAATGCCATCAGTAGTGAGAGTGCCTGGCGTTGACCACCTGACAGTTGTCCAACTTGGACATGAAGTTTATCTTCTAAACCCATATTTAATGTCTTTAATTGTGCGATAAATTCCGCTTCCTTGTCGCGTCTGATTGCTTTTTTTAGGTTGAACAAGTTCCCCTTATCCACAGCTAACGAAAGATTTTCGAGAACAGTCAAAGATGGTGCCGTTCCTGACATCGGATCTTGATATACGCGTGATATTTTTTTAAACCGCTTGAAATCAGTGACTTTTAAAAGGTCTCCTTCATTGAATGAAATTTCACCTGAATCTGGTGTCACTTGACCGGTTACAAGATTTAACAATGTCGATTTTCCACTACCGTTTGAACCGATAATCGTGACAAATTCACCATCTTCAATTTCAACATTAAGGTCTTCATAAAGCGTTGTTTCTGCGATACTATTAACATTGAATTTTTTCTTAATATTGTTGAGTTTAAGCATTTACTTCGCTTCCTTTCCCTAAGTATTTTGATATCTTACTTTGATTGAGTAAAATCGCACCCACGAAGATTACTACAGTCGCTAATTTTAGATGCTGAGGATCCATATTGAATCGTAGTGCAATTGCGATGATGAATCGGTACACGATAGCCCCTAAGATGACTTTAGTCGTTTGTTTGAATTTCAACTTACCAAAAAGTGTGGTTCCAAGAATTACGGAGGAAAGTCCAAGCACAACCATCCCTGTACCGAGTGAAACATCAAAGTAACGACCTACTGAAGCTGCGACCCCTCCACTTAAAGCTACAATACTATTTGCAAGTGCAAGTCCAAGTATTTTTACCGTACCAACATTATGTCCAAGTGATGTCACAAGGCCCTCGTTATCACCCGTGACTTTCAATAAGTATCCGACGCGTGTCGTGAGTAACGTATCAATCATTATTTTAATAAGGACCACGAGAATAATCATGACGATTAGTTGAAAGTTATCAATGATGAATGAAGGTGCTCCCATTTTTTCTAACCAGGTGGTTGAAAAAATATTGTCATATTTGAATAATGGAAGGTTTGATTTCCCACCTGCTACCATCATGTTAATTGAGTACAGTCCTGTCATTACCAATATTCCACTTAAAAGTGCCGAAATTCCAAATTTTACATGGAAGACTCCTGTTACAATACCAGCCAAGAATCCACCGGCCATTGATGCCAAGAGTGCAACCCATGGGTTTACACCATTAATAATTAAGATTGCGCTGATGGCAACACCCAATGGGTAGGTACCATCAACACTTAGATCTGGTATATCTAAAATTTTATACGACAACATGACCCCCATCGACATGATGCCGTAAAGTAACCCCTGTATTAATACATCTATTACAAATCCTAACATTATCGAACTATCGCTCTTTCTAAGACACTCGTTGGAATCGTAAGTCCCAACTGATCTGCCATTTTTTCACTTACAAATAATTCTGTACTTGAAGCAGTTTGTACGGGAATCTCTTTGATTGGTTTGTTATCTACTAAGATTTCTTTAATCATATGACCTGCTTGAATTCCTAGTTTTTTGTAGCTTACTGAGTCGCTTGCAAAGATTCCTTGATCAAACTGTCCTGATTCAGCCATGAAGACTGGTTTGTTTTCTTTTAGGGCTTGTTGGACAACAAGCCCTGTTGCTGTTGCAATCATATTGTCATTAACAATGAAGAGTGCATCACTATCAAGTGCAACTTGAGTTGATGCTTGAGCTATTTCATTCGGACTGCTAACGCCTTTTTCTACAACTTCAAGACTAAGCGGTTTCGCAATTTCTTTGATTTCTTTAATTTGGTTTTGACCATTTACCTCACTGGTGTTGAAGAGGATTCCGATATTTGTCATTGATGGTAACATTTCTTGCATCAATGCAACTTGTTGTGCAAGTGGAGGTAAATCACTAACGCCTGTAATAGCACCTTCTGGAGCCGTTGGATTTTCTACTAATCCTGCAGCTTTAGCGTCAGAAACAGCACTAAACACAACCGGAATATCTGTCCCTTCGACGGCATTCATCGCAACTTGTGCTGATGGTGTTGCAATCGCAAAGATTAAATCGACCTTATCATTTACAAATTGACTTGCAATCATTGATGCATTGCTCGCATCTTCATTTGCATTTTTAACTTCGACTGTAATCGTATCGGCAACGCCAGCTTCGATTAAGCCTTCTTTCATTCCTTCTAATGATTCATTGAGTGCCGGGTGTTCACCCCATTGGATGACTCCAACTTTGAATTGCGATGTCGCCTTTGAAGCACATCCTGTTAATACAAGTAAGACAATAATTCCTGCTGTTATAATTTTTTTCATTTTCTTTTCTCCTAACGTTATAACAAAAAAGCCACGCTACGTGGCTTAGTGTTTCAAAAGTTAGGGTTTAATAACCGTTATTGATTCAATGAGCCTCGTAGATATTTTAGTAACACAAAATAGTTAATATCCTAAAGGCTATTAACTGGTTATCTAAAATAATAATAGTTGCTCATTTGTTGGGCACGTGTAACGTTATTGATATTTTGAGTTTTCATATTGTTGTTCCCAACCTTTCTTCTGTTCACACATTAACAGATTTTTTTTCGGTTGACAACCCTCTTACTCAATATTATGAAAATATATTCATTAGAATGTAAATTCTGAAAACTTATCAGGAATCGTTATCCCCAATTCTGAAGCGACTTTTTTGTTTATTTTAGTAACCGTATGTTCTGGTGTTTCAATCTTTAGATTTTTTTCGTTAAGAGCGCGAAGTGCCAGCTTTGCCGTCTGTCTTCCAATTTCAATATAATTAATCGATACACTTGCAAGAACCCCTTCTTCTAACTGACCATCTTCGGAAGCATAGACAGGAATTGATTTTTTATTGGCATGATCAACGATCAAGGATGTTCCAGAAACATTCAGGTCATCTGTTATCACAAACATAGCATCAACTTCTTGCATAAGCATTGGTAATGCAACACCGAGTTCTTGAACGTCATTAACACCTTTATTTACAATTTCTAATTGTGTACTTGCTGCAGCAGCTTTAATTTGTTCCACTTGATATATTCCATTCACATCTCCAATACGATTAACGATGCCAACTTTTTTTACATCAGGTGTTAGTTTTTCGATTAGTTGCAGTTGTTGAAGGTAAGGTGCTGTATCGGTTACACCTGTTACAAAGTCCATTGCGTCAGTAATACCGATAGCCTCAGGATTACTGACAGCACTGAAAATAATAGGTACATTATCATGTTCAAACACATTAATTGCTGTTTGCGCGGATTGCGTTGTAATCCCAATGACTGCATCTACTTGCTCTTGCTGTATACTTTGGGCATTCATCATCAAGACTGAAGTATCTGCGTTGGCATTTTTATATACAACGTTGACACCTTGCTCTTCGAATATTTCTTCAATCCCCTGGTACGTATCATTGAGTGAAGCAAAGTCTCCAAATTGCAGTACAGCAATTGTTGGCCTGTCCTTCTGTTCCGGACTGCTGCTACACCCTGATAAGAGCGTCAAAACCATTAAAACTATCATGAATCTTTTCATAAACTTCCTCCTTATACAAAAAAAAGACTACGCGTAAACCACGTAGTCTTTAGATCTTACTAAGAATCGGTGTGCCCAAGCGAAAAGGGCTACTGCTTAGCCCTAATATTCAATTCGCTTGTTGCTCCATCGTTTCATGTACATAAGACACCTCTTTTGTTAATGTAACCTTACCACATCGTATTTCAGAAAACAAGTGCTATCTTTCAGAAATATTTGCGAGCACAGCTTCGGATAGGGTAATACCAAGTTGGCGCGCAACATCTTGATTGACGTACAAGACTGTTTCTTTAGATTGATATACCGGAAGTGCTGCGATATCTGTACCATTTTCTAAAATATCATAAATCATGAGACCTGCTTGCTTCCCTAATGTCATGTAGCTTAACGAGGCTGTTGCAAGAATTCCTTGATCAAACTGCCCATCTTCACTGGCAAATACTGGTTTGTTTGCCCTATTTGCAATATCGATTAGCGTTGCAGTCGCTGCCACAACCATATTGTCAGTGATATTAAAGAATACATCAATATCAGTCGCTAATTGGGTTGCCGCAGTTGAAACATCCATCGTATTTGAAATCCCCTTAGCAACAATTTCTAGACCCAATTTAGGTGCTGTCTGTTTTAATAAGTCGACTTGAACTTGTGAGTTTATCTCTCCAATGTTATAAAGGACACCTACTTTTTTGGCGTTGGGTGTAATCTCATTAATGATTCCCAATTGTTTTTCAAGTGGACTCATATCGCTTACGCCGCTTACGTTTCCTCCTGGAACGTCCAGTGTTTCGACTAAAGCGCCTGCAACAGGATCTGTTACTGCATTGAAGATGACTTTAATATCTGTTCCTGATGTCGCGTTCATTGCTGCTTGTGCGGCATTTGTGCCAATAGCATAGATTAAATCAACTTTATCAGATACAAATTTATTTACAATTAAATCGGCATTGAGTAAATCACCTTGTGCATTTTGATAATCAATCGATACTGTTTCACTTCCAAGTTGTGTTTCAAGTTCTTGTTTCATTCCTTCATACGCAGCATCCAGTGAAGGATGATCTGCCAATTGAATAACTCCAATTTTGTACTTTGCAGTGTTTTGGCTACATGCTGTCGTAAATAAGAGCATCACCATAGTTAATAGAATCACAGTGTATTTTTTCATACGTCCTCCTTCTCAAACAAAAAGCCATATCGTTCGACATGGCTTTGAAATACACGTTGTGAGTTAGCCAAGTCGATTTCCATTAGAAAATGGTTAATCTCGTTGGCGAAATTAACCGATTATCTAAAGAAAAAGAAAAAGCTAATGTTTGTTATATTGTGATTGTTGACCATAAGATCCCAACCTTTCTAGTGAAAGACTACCATGATTTTACATTTGTTTCAATACTATTTTCATAAATGGGTGATAATTGTTTCATTGTAGTGGTATAATTACTCAGTAAAAGGAGACTCTTA
The DNA here is from genome assembly GCF_009828825.1 of Erysipelothrix aquatica. GTDB lineage: Bacteria > Bacillota_I > Bacilli_A > Erysipelotrichales > Erysipelotrichaceae > Erysipelothrix > Erysipelothrix aquatica_A. The sequence continues at coordinate 5,664 of NZ_WTTA01000003.1, forward strand.
ATTATGTATACTTGGTCATTAGACGCATTATATTCAGGTTTTAATGAATCTTTCGATAACGACGTAAACCGTCTTAAATCCCAGATTCAAGCGATGCAAGAAAGTGCTGCATCTTTAGAAACAATGGAAGATTTGGAGGGTTGGCTTAAACTAGATATTGAAACCAGTGCAAATGCACAGTCGTTGTTTAGCTATATTTCTCTACGCTTGTCTACAAATACAACAGATATAGAAAGTAATAACGCATATGGTAAGTTACAACCACTCGTTACTGAAATGTCAAAACCTTACGCACAGTTTAAAGCATTCATTGCGCATCATGCTGAGGTCCTTGAATCGTGGATTGCATCGAGCCCGCTCATCGCAGAACACGCGTTTATGCTTCGTGAAATTGCAAGAGAGAGTAATCATTTACTGAATGATGACGTCGAAGAAGTCATTGCAAAAATGAAAATGAACGCATCCTCAAACTGGAGCAAACTCCAGGGACATCTCACCTCACAAATAACAACTGAAATTGATGGAAAAACATATACACTATCATCAATTCGAAATCTGGCATACAGTCCCGACGCTGCAACTCGTAAAATTGCATATGAGAAGGAACTTGAAATGTATCAAGGTATCGAAGATGCGGTTGCATTCGCATTGAATAGCATTAAGGGTGAGGTCAATACTCTTTCTGAGATGCGTGGTTATGAATCAGCATTAGAAAAAACACTTGCAGATTCTCGTTTATCTAAAGAAACCCTTGATGCACTTCTTCAAGCAATCGAATCGTACTTACCTGTATTTAGAAAATATTTTAACCATAAAGCGACATTATTTGGTCACGATAATGGTTTGCCTTGGTATGATCTCTTTGCTCCATTCGAAACAGAAAATCCTAAAACGTATACCATTGAAGATTCACGTACGATGATTCTTGATAGCTTTGGAACTTTCTCGACTGATTTACATAACATGGCAATGCGCGCATATGATGAAAAATGGATTGATTTCTTACCTCGCGAAGGGAAACGAGGCGGTGCATTTTGTTCGAATCAACCTCAGATTAAGCAAAGTCGTATCCTCACTAATTTTGATGGTAGTATGTCTGATATTATTACACTCGCTCATGAATTAGGCCATGCATATCATGGAATGTTAATTGAAGATCTTTCGATTTTAAATACAGATTATACAATGCCTGTCGCAGAAACAGCGTCAACATTCTGTGAAAACATCGTTCTCAATGCTGCTCTTGCCGCATCAAGTGACGAGGAGAAACTAATCTTGATTGAGAACTCCATTTCAGACTTAGCGCAGATAACTGTTGATATTCTATCGCGCTATAAATTTGAGAGTGAGGTTTTCGAACGTCGTAAGACTGAGTTCTTGTTTGCCAATGATCTGAAAGAAATCATGATTCAGGCGCAAAAGGATACGTATGGGGATGGCCTAGATCAAAACTACATGCATCCGTATATGTGGATCAATAAAGGGCATTACTATAGCGGCGGTCTTAGCTTCTATAACTTCCCATATGCCTTTGGCGGTTTATTCGCACTTGGATTGTTCGGTAAATACCAAAACGAAGGAGCAGTGTTTGTACCTCACTATCAAGAACTATTAAAAGCAACAACTACAGCTTCATGTGAAGATGTTGCAGCATTAGCTGGAATTGACGTTACGAGCGTTGCTTTCTGGGAATCAAGCTTAAACGTCGTTGCTGAGCGTATTGAAACATTCATTGCACTCACAAAAAAATAAATCTGTGGATTTCCACAGATTTTTTTATACGTCTAAACGCATGTGATATTCAAGCTGTTTAACTTCGTCACCCATTTGGCGATTCGTCTGTTTAGCAGCGAGTGTTTGTTGCATTACCTTGAGATACGAATAGTAAAATTGATTCTTTGTATCTGTAAATAGGGTTGCCGCAGCAACAAATAGGGTTGCAATTTCGATGAGTGTTAACGTCTCGAAATGTTCAGCAATATACTTTACTCTATCTAAAATCTCTATTTGAATTTCTTTATCCATTGTATCACCTCTTACCTCTATTGTAGCACCATAACATAGAAATTAGTGTGAAATTAGCGACTGATTTCAAATTGAATTACGTTTTTAAGAACTTGTTCACGGTCAGGTGTAAGTTTGCGAATTCGGATACATGACTTCCCAATGGCTGACTTACCAAATGTAGTTTCGACGGCTTTTGCTAATTCATGATTTTGTGACCATGTCATGGCATAGACATTGACCGTTTTATCGTATTTTTTCAAACTTACTACCGGTGTTTCAGCATTATTCAAAAACCATGCGAGACCTTCAAATTTTCCCAAATGATATTCCCGCCCAGGACTGCCAACTATTTCTGAAATTATGTGTACTAAGTGCTGCTCAATGTGTTCCATTTCATCACCTCTTAGAAGTATTATGCCATAAAAAAGAACTTAAGATTTTACTTAAGCTCTTTTTTATATATATCGTCCAAACATTTTTCGAAATGGTCGTGGTTGATGAACAACAATGTTTTCTCCTTTAAAAACCAGCTGTGCATTTTCGTAACAACGTTCCAAATTCTCAAAGAGTTTTGTACCAACGTATTGCTTCTGCAAATCGGAAAGGTTCGGAGCTCTTCGACCACAGTTATGAGCATCTGACGCGATTAAGTGGACAAGGTCTTTTCTTATCATCATTTTACCAAGTCGTTGTTGTCGTGAATCTATCAACGTTGCGGCATTCATCTGAATGAGAACTCCCATTTCGATTAATTCTATCAAGGTATCAGAGGACGCTAGTAAATATGGATAGCGCTCAATATGCGCCAAAATTGGCGTATAACCGTTCGAAATGATGTCTTTTAACGTGTCCTTTAGACGGGATGGATATATATGGGTTGGAAGTTCAATGAGTAAATAATCTGTCCCTTCCATAACCAATTCATCCAGTTGTACATTTGCGAGTTGGGGTGAGAAATAGAGCTCCGCACCTAATTTTAAGGTTATTGGATAAGATTTCGTTTTAATTAAAGATCGGACTTCGTCACAACGTGCTTCGCGCACCTTCAAAAAACGATTCATGTCCTCTTTCTCAAGATTAAAGTGGGGGGTTGCAACCAGCTGATGCGTAGCTTGTGCGAGATGGCGTCCTAGCAATCCATCAACCGCATCAAGATTTTCAGGGCCATCATCAATATCATGAAGAATGTGTGTATGGATATCTGTAATCATGCTTACTCACCATATTCATAACTATACGAGTATGGCGTTGCTCCGCTTTTAACTTTCGAATCATCATAATAATTCATAACAGATCCCAATAGTGTTGCATGTGTTTGTTCGAGTTTACGCTTTGCAGCTAACACGACATCTCTTTCTGCGAAATTTTGTCGTACCACTAACAATGTACCATCAATATGAGGAGCTATGACACTTGCATCCGTTACTACATTGACGGGTGGAGTATCAATAATAATGTAATCATAAATCTCTTTTAAAGTTTCTAACATTGGTGCAAGGTTAGTCCCACCCAGAAGTTCTGAAGGGTTAGGTGGTATAATTCCTGCAAGCATAACATCAAATTGGTATGTTGTGTGCAGATAGATTGCGTTTTCTGCTTTGACGTTCCCTGCTAAAACCGCAGACAATCCGTGATTACCTGTCTTCTTAACGCGCAAGTATTCCCGAAGTGCCGGTTTCCGTAAATCTGCATCAATCAGTAATACTTTTTTTCCAGCATCTACTAATACCTTGGCTAGATTGATTGCTACTGTACTTTTTCCTTCATCTGGAATTGAACTGGTTATCATGATCGTTTTAACATCATCTTGAAACCCCATAAAACTTAACCCAGAACGTAGCGTTTTGTACGACTCAACAAATGAGAATGGCGATTTATCATTGATAATTTCAGTCCTATTTTTGATCTTTAATGGTTGTTTCGTTTTTTTGAACATAATGTCTCCTACTTCCGTGCCAAAATTGATACATCTGGAATCACTCCAAGAACAGGTAAATCTAATGCATTTTCTAGGTCATCAACACGCTTAAATGTTTTATCCATAAGATGTCGAATAATGATTCCAGCAACAGTTAGTATTGCTGCGCCAACAGATGCGAGCATAACATTACGCATAGTGTTTGGAGAAACGGGGTTCGATGGCTCTATTGGATTAGAAATTACTTTTACAGAACCAGCCTCTACCATTTCAACAATTTTATTTGGAGCAATCTCCACAATGGCAGATGCAATCGCATGTGCTATCTTTGCATTATTATGGCGAACCGAAACTTTCATAACTTGAGTATTGTCTACCGACGTTACCTTAACGCTGTCACTGAGTGCCTTCGTCATTACCCCGAGGTTTAGTTTATCATTTACAGGAGCCATCACAGAGTCACTTTTAATGATAACTCCATACACATTCGCAAGGCCTTTCGCAGAGTTAATATCATCATTGGTAATGCCACGGTTGCCTTCACTTTGACGATTATTGACGATCATTGTCGCACTACTTTCGTAAATCGGCGTAATCGCGATTTTAGTATAAAGAAAACTGAGGATTGCAGCGCTCACCATTACCACTATTATGAGTAAACTGTACGGCTTCACTGCATTTACCAGTTCTGAAATCTCTACATCTTGGGTTTGTTGTTTCTCAAATTCATTCATGCTTCTCTCCATCATCTATCGCATTTTGATGCCATAAGGCATCGTTTAACGTATCTATTATAACTCACTTCGTCTCATTAACAATGGGAAAGCGGTTTTATTTTAAGATTATTTAAAGCATTTGTTATGTTTGTTAAGGGTTGGGGAAATATAAAGAAAACCACTTTTAGTCAAAGTGGCTTATCATCTCTCTTGCATGCTTATAATAATTCCTGACTGTTCGTCATCGACAATAAACATATCATTTTTGGTACGGATTAAATGCGTACCAATTGGTGCATTTAGGTACGGGATTATATCTTGATCGTAATTACAAACTGTATTCAATTTGAATACATGGTGATTGTTCGCATGACTCATGTACTCATTACTTTCGTCACCTTTAAAAAACGCCACCCACTGTCCGGATAATCAGGGTTAGGTTCATCTCGAAACATATAACCAACTTTCCATCCTTCTTTGGTAATCATGTCGGATACAATGCATCCATCATCTGTAGACTCATCCCACTCAATGAGGTTTCGTACATGAAGCTTGATGAAACCATCGCGAGTATAATTTAACTTTTTTCGCGTATTTCGTTTGAACATGATTTCCCCTCCTATATTGTGTCTTTCTATATTTACTTTAACACATCCATTTTGGGGCCAATGTAAATTGCCGGTTTTCACACCATTTTATTTAATAACCATAGTTTATAATGTGAATATGTTGAAATTATGATTCGTGAGTTTGATGTCACGATTTATTATTTAGTCCTCTCAATTGAATCTTAACTCATTTATCATCGAAATGTGTCGAACTATTATGGTATTTTATTATCCAGATAAATAAAAAACCCACTGTTAAGTGGGTATAATTTCATATGGCGGAGAACATGAGATTCGAACTCACGGAAGCTTGCGCTTCGCCACCTTTCCAAGATGGTGCCTTAAGCCACTCGGCCAATTCTCCAACTGCTTTCTCATTATACATAAATATTCTCGCAAAAACAATGTATAATATAATAAATTGGAGGATATTATGTTATTAATAAACCGAATCCGTGACTTTGACAAATTATCTGAAACTGAAATCAAGATTTCAGAGTATATACTCGCTCACCCCAACGAAGTTATTTCCTTAAGCATTCAACAATTAGCACAGCGAACCTTCACATCTACTGCAACAATTACTCGTTATTGTAAGAAGATGCAAACAGATGGATTCACTGATTTTAAAGTGCGTTTAACTAGGGAATTAAGCACATCACCGCGTGGGCAACGAGTTCGTGATGATTTACCGTTTGATAAAAATGAGTCTACAAACCAAATCCTAGAAAGTATCTTGAACCTGAATTACCAATCGATGCAGGATACATATAACTCGATTGATCAACAGCAACTAAATCGTGTTGCGAGGGCAATTCACCAATCGCCGCATATCTATCTATATGGAACAGGTCAATCTTTAATTCTTTGTCAGGATTTTCAATATAAATTATTTCGCATCGAAAAAGACTGTAACCTCGAGTCAGCTGTCGGCTTTCAGTTTATGAAAACCCACACCCAACCCAAAGACAGTCTTGCAATTGTTATTTCATACTACGGTACCAGTATCAATAACCTTCGTATCATGACGTCACTCAAAGATCGTAATGTTCCGATTGTTTTGATAACCGGGCCAAATGACAACCCCTTAGTTCCACTCGCTAACGAAGTCATTCATGTTGCACCGCAAGAAGAACTCATGACAAAGATGGCATCTTTTTCTTCCCGAACAGCAATCCAATTAGTCTTAGACATGATTTATGCGCTTGTCTTTTCGTTTGACTATGAAATGAACCAAACACGCATCGAAGACAGCTCAATAATTCGATAGACTATTGTTCCAAAAACTGTGTAATAAATTTGTAAACACCGTTTTCTATATTAGAATCACAATGCATACGCGCAACAGCCTTAACGGAATCTGTTGCGTTTTTTACAGCTACGCCAATTTGAGCCGCTTCAATCATTTCTACATCATTATCGTTATCGCCGAAAGCGACGACATTTTCCATTGTCAAACCATGATTCTCTAAATACCACTGAATTCCTAAAGTCTTATTCACACGTGGATCCATGAACTCGAGAAGATCTGTTGCTGTTTTGACAGCTTTGTAAGCAGGATTCCCTACTGCTTTCGTATATTCAATCAACGGTTTCAGTGCTTCTGGTGACCCATTAACAAGAATTTTCGCCTGTGCTTCTTGGACTGCCAAGGTAACGTCACCGACTACAAGAATATTTCGAATTTTCGAATCGTATCCTTCAAATCGTGAACCATCATCGGTATACATTTTGTTATTGACCGTTAATGTCGGGTTTAAGTTAAACTTTCGTGCATTAGCAATGACTTCAAGGGCCGCTACTCTATCCAACGGATATTGGAATATCTGCGTTCCATCGGTAAAATCATACGCCTCAGCACCATTTTCAAACACGGCAAAATCAACGAGATCTTCTAGATCTTCAATAACAGTTTCTGCTGACATTCTTGGTCTACCTGTAGCGATTCCAAATCGATAACCATTCTTCCTCAACATTGTTATAAGACTTCTCGTTTTACTTGGTAGTTGATGGTCTTCATCAAAAAGTGTTCCATCGAGATCTGATACAAATACTTTAATCATAATATCCCTTTCTAATAAAAAAAGAACAGTAGGAAGATTCCTACTGTTCGAGTAATAATTTTCCTTATTGAGGAATATATGTAACGCCTTCAGCTTCTAATTTTGCAATAACATCTGCAAATTGTGGAAGGTAATCTTTATGCGCCACTAACATTTCATTCAATAAATCTTTTGTATAAATTCCGCTTTGTACAAGTGGATTAATATTGAATGCTTGGAGTGCTTTATTGTAATCGCCTGAAACAGCTGCTTCAATTACAACTTCTTCCATAGCTTTCATTAATTGAAGTTGACCACGTGCTGCTGGTGGGAATGAACCCCAGTTAAATGGCTCTGCACCGTGTGATGTAATCACTGATGTAACTTCAACAACGCAGTCATATGGTAAATCAGTTACTGTACCATTATTTTGTGTACTTACTGTCATAACGGTACGGGAATCATTATGAATTGATGAAATGATTTCACATGCAGCGTCTGAATAGTGGGCACCACCACGTTTTGTAAGCTGTTCTGGTTTATAATCCAAGTTTGGATCTTTGTAAAGTTCAAAGAGTTCTTCTTCAGTTGCCTTTACAGTTTCCGCACGTGTTTTATGATCTTTATAATTTTGTTGGTTTTCTGCAAGCATTTCGCGTTCTACATAGTAGTAGCGGTGGTAAGGACATGGCAATAACCCTAAGTCTGCTAGTTGTTCGTAGCTATAGTTAATGTTTGCAATGTTAGCGACTTCTGCTTGTTTGCTCTTTGCATAGTCACTTTCTGGGTTATAAAATGCGTTGATAAGTTCGGATGTAACTTCACTTCCGTCCTTATCCCAAACACGGTGCCAGTGGAAATGGTTTAGACCTGCAAATTTTTCAAAGAGAATACTTGCATCTTTATCATATCCCATTGCTTCATGGTTCATTTTTGTTGCACCGACTGGAATGTTGCACAATCCAATGGTACGTTCCCATCCACCAACTTTAATTGCCGCTTCAGTAACAATCCCTGCTGGGTTCGTAAAATCAATTAACCATGCTTTAGGAGCTAATTCTCGCATATCTTTGATAATATCAAGAATAACGGGAATCGTACGGAATGCTTTAAAGATTTCACCTGCACCATTTGTTTCTTGACCAAGGAGTCCATATTTACCTGGGATACGTTCATCTTTAACACGAGCTTCTAATTGACCAACCCGGAATTGTGTTGTAACAAAATCAGCATCTTTTAATGCTTCACGACGGTCTGTTGTTAAGAAAACTTTCCAATCAAGACCTGCAGCTTTAACCATTCGTTGTGCCATTGCACCGACGATTTCCAATTTTTCACGTCCTGCTTCAACGTCTACTAACCACAATTCACTGATATCTAATTTATCTTTACGGTTGATAAACCCTTCCATAAGTTCTGGGGTATAACTTGAGCCACCACCGATTGTAACAATTTTAAGTTTCTTACTCATACAATTGTCCTCCTGTATTTACTGTTATTGTACCTACAAATTTTTCACTTTTCAATTTATTGTGATAAATGGTCACAGGTTTTCACATATCATTGTTTTTTTTCATCGTATGTGAAAATAATTACCATGATTCGCTTTTGAGCATTCTATGGTATCATGATAAAAAAGGAGATTGATTATAATCATGCAAAAAATACTAATCGGTACATATACACGACGCATTAGCGAAGGTATCTATAGCATTGACTTCAATGAAGATACAAAGAAATTAGAAAATTTGAATCTGGTTGCTCCAGCACAAAATCCAACATATCTTGATTTTGATGCTAATACCGGAAAACTCTATAGTGTACATCAGGAAGATTCATTGGGTGGCATTGCAGTTTGGGATTTTGACGGTACGCATGCAACGCTAGACTACACACGAATGACTGAAGGCGTTCAACCGTGTTATGTTCGCTACCATGACACTGAAAAATCAATTTATGAAGCCAATTATCATGCTGGTTCAGTAACTGTTACTCACAACAAGATTGAAGATAAAGTCATTCGCTATCAGGATGGAGCTCATGCTCATTACATTGACTACGACCCCAAGACTGATGATGTCTTTGTTTGTGATCTTGGAAATGATACAGTTCACAAGTACCGTCTGATGAATGAAATTGCGACCTATAAAACGGCTTCTGGCATGGGTCCACGTCATATTGCTTTCCATCCAACACAACCTGTACTTTATATCTTTGGGGAATTGAACAGTACGATTGATGTTGTAAAAGATGATGATTTTGACCTTATCCATTTACAAACAGTCTCTACCCTCCCAGAAACAACTGTTGAAAGCTTCGGTGCTGCAATTCGAATTTCAAAAGATGGAAGCTATGTTTATGCATCAAATCGTGGTCATGATTCAATCGCTATTTTCAAAGTTAATGATGATTTCACATTGACTTTCTTGAGCACTATTTCGACAGAGGGTAAACATCCACGTGATTTCAACTTAAGTTTGGACGACCATTTCTTAGTTGTCGCAAACTTACACACAGATAATCTCACACTTTTTGAACGCAACCCAGAAACAGGACTGCTTTCATTAGTTCAAAAAGATATCCATGCACCTGAACCAGTTAGTGTTTTATTTATCAACACCAAGTTATGATACTTAGTATTGACATTGGAGGAACATTTATAAAATTTGCGCGTGTTAGTGAAAACTACGCAATTCAAGCGGCTTGGAGCATAGAGACATTCGCGATGACAAATTCCGAAGCCTTTTATGATTCCCTTGTTGCCAATATGGGGAATATGCAAGATGTCAAACGCATCGCGATTTGTCTACCTGGCATCGTTTCTGATAACTATGATGTCCTTTCCAAGGCATCCCCTCGAGTAAAATCAATGTATGGCACAAATATCGCACATGAAATCAGCCGGCGAACCGGCCTCGAGGTCTTTGCTTGCAATGATGCCCATGCAGCCGCAGTTGGCGAATATCAGTTTGGTTCTCTTAAAGATGCCATCAGTTCGTTTACGTACGTCATTGGAACAGCAGTTGGTGGTTGTTATATGATTGGCGACTCGATTCAAAAAGGTAGTGATAATTATGCTGCCAGCATTTCTATGATGCCCTTATCTTTTGAAGCAAACAAACCAATTTGGACCTATACGCGCTGTTCTGCAAATGCACTTTTTTATCAGTATCATGCATATTCAAAACGGTCACTACCTTCCGCTAAGGCAATCATCGAAGCTGCAGAAATGAACAACGATGCAGCTGTCGTTGTTGACCAATGGATTAATGACATTGCACGTTCCTTATTTCAAGTGAGCGTCGCCTTTAATCCGCACCGTATCGCAATTGGTGGCGGTGTATCGAATAATCCTCATCTTGTCCAACGCATTGAACACGCATATCTTGAAATAGTGCAACAGTATTTACATACTCCACCACTCACCACAAAAGTTGTATGCTTTCAAAATCCTGCACACGCACACCTTCTTGGTGTTGCTTATTTGGCAAATTAGTAAAAAACAACGTCAAAAAATTTGGCGTTGTTTTTATTTGCATGAGAATCCGACGTTACGTAATGAATCTACGACTAACTCTTTTTTCTCTTGCGTTGCTTGCGTACCTTTAACAACTACAGAATCTTGTTGAACCTTGCCATTCAAAGAAGTGATGTTTGTAAAGTGGTAACTTGTATATTTTTTTATTGTGCCAGACTCAGCATCTTGATCAAATTCGAATACAAACACTAATGACCCATTTGTATAATTCTTGAAATTTTCATTTGCAGTAACTGTGTTGGTATAGCAAGTATTCACAATTTTGAAGTTTCGAGCGTCTTCTTGTCCTTGTTTATAATCTGATTCAATTCCCTGTTGTGCCTGTTGCTTCATGACATCAAGCGTATCGATATCGGCAACTGTTTGCGGCGTTTCAACTAAGCCTTGAACCGTTATCGTTTTAGTTTCTGATAACAAGGTCATATCTTGCTGTTGGAGTGCTTTTCGAGTTTGACTTGGAATGTCCAACTCTAAAAGTATCGTATCCCCGTTTCGATATTTCTTTGTCTCAATTGGTTTAACCTTAATCTGTTTTAGAATTGTATTTTGCGTGTCATCAACATTATCAAATATCGGATCGACTGTTGTATTTACCGCAATTAAATCCCCTTCTGTAATATAAGCAACACTGACATTTGCGAAGAAATCAATGGTATCATCGTCCATCAAGCCTGTGACAGTTAGCGTTTGTGTTCCTAACTTAAGATTGTAGCGATGTTCCTTCAATATTTGGATTTGAGAATCATCAGGTGTAATTTTTATTGAAACGACATCACCATTTTTCAAGTTTGCATTTGGTGTAATTTCAACACTCACTGCCTTTAAAACTTCTTTTACCGGATCGGGTCCATCAAAAATCATTGTCTCGCGATTATCAACATAGTGACCTGTACCATTTGAACCCGTCAATGAAATTGTCCGTAGTGATAAGAAATCTAATTGTTTTTCATTCATGTATTGATTCCAAAAAATGTAGCCACCCCCCGCGATGACCACCATTATAATTAAACTCAGGATAACCGGAATAATATTCCGTTTTTCTGTACGTTGCTCTCGCTTACGATTCTTAGGTGTTTTTTCAACACGATCCTCATAGTTATTCTTCTCTTTAGATTGAGATTCTGACTTCGACTTTCGTTTTGATTGATGTTTCTATTTGCGTTTTTTGGACTTGCCATTTGAATGACGCGACGATGCTCTTTCAGATTTATTTTCTCCTGATTTTTTTAACGATTCATTAAATGCATCGACTTCCTGCTCAAAGTACAAATTCTCCATCATTTCGGCGTTCATCTCATTCGCATTCCTTTGGGAATCTTTTCTCAGTTCGCTATCTTTTGTGTTATCATCGATAATTTCGTGACTATCTGTTTTGTTGTCTTGCATCCATACCACCTCCATATTTACAGTTATATTATTTATAGTAAGTTTCATACTACCATCTTTCAATGGCGTTAGCGCTTACTCACATGAGTTCACATGAAAAAAGCAATTGCTTGCTACAATTGCTTACCTATCTTAAGGTTGTTCGAGTTTCAATGCAGTTTTTTTGAAACGCGTAACGCATACAAAACCGGTAATACCTACTAGAATTGCAATTATCCCTTCTGGCAAGGATTGAACTCCAAGTTCCTTAACCATTCCGTAGATTGATCCTAAAACGAGCCCGTAAATAATCTTATAGATTAGATTAGGATAGTTTCGCAGTGCCGAGTCAATGAGTGTGGTAAATAAGACAATCCCGACAAGAATACCAATGACAAGTGGCAGCAAAAACATAAAATCAAGTGATGAAATAGCACGTAACGTGCGTTCATATAACCCAAACACCAACAGCAAATATGATGTTGAAAGTCCTGGAAGGATTAAGGCAACAGAAATTGGAACGCCAATTATTATGAGCTGTATCCAATTTTGAATTGATAGATTAGCTTCGACTTGGATCGTAAGTGACGGAAAAAAATATACACCTACCGTCAACAGGATTCCTATGAAATATGGAACGATACTTTTGATAGATCTCACTTTGTTTGTTATCTGTTTATCAATTTCCATGAGGCCACTTAAAATTACCCCTAAGAAGAAAGACATTGTTAGTGCATTAAAATTGATTAGCAAGTAATCAATAATACCTGCGAACGCGAGAATCCCCAGACCAATCCCACATGTCATTACAAGATAATATTGGAGGCGGTATGCCCGAAAGTGCAAAAGTTCATTAAGAGCGTGTACAGCATCATCAAAAACATTCAATATCAACATCATTGTTCCCCCACTCAGTCCTGGTATTAGAAACGAGACCCCTATAAGAACGCCTTTTATTATTGTAATCGCAAATGTCATAATCCACCTCATTTCTTATTCATTATAAGGTGGATTACAATAGTGAATACTATCATTATCGTAAGAAAACTCTCTTTCGAGAGTTTACTGGTTTTTTAGTGCTTCAATAACAAGTGGTAAATAAATGTGTAAATCTGGGGGGCGACGTCCTGATATAACATGACCATCCGCAACTGCAGGTTCATCCACCCATGTTGCCCCAGCATACATTAAATCATGTTTAATTCCAGGAGTACTCGTTACAGTTTTCCCTTCAAGAATTCCGGCTGATGATAAAACCCATCCTGCATGACAAATTTGACCAATAACGCGTTTTTCTTTATCCATGTAACGAATAAACTCAAGAACAGCGTCTAAACGTCTTAAGTAGTCTGGAGCCCAACCTCCAGGCACCAAAATACCATCATACTGAGTAATATTTACTTCATCGAATGCTAGGTTTGATACTACCGATAATCCATACTTCCCTTTATACGTTGTATCTGCATGCTCACCTGCTATATCTACATGAGCACCTGCTTCACGGAGCCGAATAATCGGATACCAAAGTTCCAAATCGTCGTAGTCTGGGCTTACGATTGTTAGAACACGTTTTCCATTTAATTCCATGCGACACCTCTTTCTGTATTCAGTTGTTATTATATCATAGTATTCTTACATACTCTCGTATGACGAATATGATAGAATAAATACATCATTAGGAGGTTCTTATGTTTTATATAGGAAGTCATTTATCATTTTCAAAAGGTTATGAAAGTTTAGGAAAAGAAGCCTTGAATATTGGAGCGAATACATTTCAGTTCTTTACTCGCAGTCCCCGTGGTGGTAAAGCAAAACCGCTCGACTTGGAAGATGTTGCGAAACTCAATGCCATTATTGAAGCAAACGATTTCAAACATATTTTGGCACATGCACCCTATACATTGAATGCGTGCAGTGACAAACCGTATACACGTGAATATGCCGAGGAAGTTATGCGTGATGATATTTATCGCATGAGTTTTATCAAAGGAAGTCTTTATAACTTCCACCCTGGAAGTCATGTTGGTCAAGGGGTTGAACCCGCAGTTGTTATGATTTCAGACATGCTCAATCGAGTACTTGATCCAAACCAGGAAACAATTGTTCTTCTTGAAACAATGGCAGGTAAAGGTTCAGAAGTCGGCCGGACATTTGAAGAGCTCAAAGAAATCATTGATCGCGTTCATGTTAAAGAAAAACTGGGTGTTTGCTGGGATACATGTCACCTTTATGATGCAGGTTATGATCTTGTCAATGATTTAGATGGCGTTATCTCAGAATTTGACCGCATCATTGGTTTGAATAAACTTCATGCAATTCATATCAACGACAGTAAAAATCCATTTAAGTCCCATAAAGACCGTCACGAGAAAATTGGACAAGGATCACTTGGTTTAGATGCTTTTGTAAATATTATAAATCATCCTAAATTACGCCATTTGCCATTTTACTTAGAAACACCACAAGATGATAACGATGGCTATCGTCAAGAAATTGAATTACTTCGTAAAAACCGAAAATAATGCAACTTAACGCATGTATCTTTCATCTTACCGGATTTAACACATTATTTAACATTTTTTTGATACGATACACATAGAGGAGGCAGACATGAAAATTCGAATCATTGAAAATCCAGAATTAGCAGATGATGACGTGATTGTCGAATGTCATGCGCTGACTTCTGAGATTCAAAGTTGGATTCAAAAGTTTCATACAGAGGCAATCGTCGTATCTCGTGATGATCGTGATGTATCACTCAACACAGATGACATTCTATTCTTTGAAACTGAGGCAGAGAGTGTCTTTGCTCATACAAGTAAAGATTCTTACCGAACACGATATCGTTTGTATGAATTGGAGGATAAATTACCCAATTCATTTGTAAGAATTTCGAAATCAGCAATTGTGAACATTAACCATGTAGCAGCAATTGAGCGAAACATTACCTCAGCACGATCCATCCAGTTTTTTGACTCTCATAAAGTGGTGTACGTATCACGTATGTACTTCCCAAATGTGAAAAAACATTTGGACGAAAGGAGCTTATAATGAAAAGAAAAAGCGGCAGTCTTTACTGGGGTTTCTTCTTCATAGTTATTTCGGTTGTAATTTTTGGATCCGCATTTAACCTTTTTGAAGTAGGAAACAGTATTTTTAGAATTATTGTAACAGCAATGTTGGTTGCATTTGCAATTAGCAATTTGAAGGATTTAAATTATGGTGGAATTATTATGCCACTCATCATTGCCTTTGCACTGAATGATGATCTCTTCTACTTTAGAGGCAACATCTGGTGGCTCATTTGGGGTGGTATCTTCCTAAGTATCGGATTGCATTCCCTATTCCCACGAAAAAAGCATAGTTTTGAGTTCTTCAGCGAAACGTATGATTCACCAAAATCCGACTTTAATCGACATGACTTCAACGATGATGACATCATTGATGTTGAGGTGAACGTTGAAAACGGAGATGGTAGCAAACAAAATTTCACCTTTAGTTCTGACGGAACCAAAGAAGGCACTAACTTTAATAAAGATAGTAATCGTGAGCATCAATATGACGCACGTCAGGACTTTATAAGAATGGAAGCAACATTTACCGACCGCACACGTTATGTTCGTTCAGAGAACTTTACAGACGGATCAGTCGAGTGTAACTTTGCATCATTACGCGTATACTTTGATCAAGCAAAATTTAATCCTAATGGATCACACCTAAATATCGATTGTAATTTCGGACAAATTGTCCTCTACATTCCTCATACTGTGAATGTAATTAACAATGTCACCACAACCCTTGGTGGTATATCAGATTCAACACATCATATGCCACAATCGGGTCCAACATTAACACTCAATGGAGACGTTTCATTCGGTAATTTGAAGATCTATTATATCTAATTAAAGGCGGAAAAAATCCGCCTTTAATTATTTTAACTTTTATGTAAAAAGCTATTGCGCTTTTGTAAAATGAATGTTATTATCTATAGGCACTAAGGAATTAAACATAGCAAATATGCGGATGTGGTGAAATTGGCAGACACACTAGACTTAGGATCTAGCGCCTTGTGCATGGGGGTTCGAGTCCCTTCATCCGCACCAATAGGTTATAACTCAAACACTCTTGTTTGAATAAACATATGACACGGAAACAGTACGGTTTCTGTGTTTTTTTTGTATAGGAGCGTCGTTATGAGTATAAAACCACTTGATAGAAATACCGAACTTGAAAAGAAAATAGTAAACTGCTGTAAGTTTCATGGAGGCAAGCCAGAATTATTACATGGCTTCGAATATTATGTACCAAAGAGCAATATAAAAGTAGTTGTTCCCCATAAGTTTCTTATATCAGTGAAGAATGTTAAAATGATAGTAGTTATTGGATTAGATATGAACTTGTATTTATATGATTATAACCATCCAATCACCATTACTCTTTTAGCAAAGCTACTTGATAAAGTTAGAGGTAAATTATGAAAAACGAACTTGCAACATTAGTTGAATTCAATACATTTCTTAAAAGCCCAACAGACAAATACTTGTTTGATCATAAGAATCCATTCTATCCTTATGTGTATGCTAAAGAAATGTTGGAGTTCTTTTCTTTCTGGTGTATGTCTCGTTATTTCACAGAAGGTTAT
This sequence comes from Erysipelothrix aquatica, assembly GCF_009828825.1. Taxonomy (GTDB): domain Bacteria; phylum Bacillota_I; class Bacilli_A; order Erysipelotrichales; family Erysipelotrichaceae; genus Erysipelothrix; species Erysipelothrix aquatica_A. Next base: position 22,500 of record NZ_WTTA01000003.1, read on the forward strand.
ACAAGCGTTCACAGCGAGCGTAATTTTACAATGAGTAAAGACACGGACTTGCCTACTTTGCTCGCAGACGTAACGTTTATGGTGCGACGTGAACGATTTACGGCTGGCTTTGTCGCAACTCAATTGGATATTCTAAGCAAAACACTAGATATAATCATAGAAAAGGAAAATAACAATGTCTAAAAAGATCAGATTTTATGCAATAGATGTCCCCTTTAAATTCGAGAGCATTAACGAATGTAATAAAATGATTAAATCGTTAATTGAATTTATTCGCTATCATACAAGAAAACACGGATATTTTTGCCAAGGAATGATAGCTGCAAGTAATATCAGTTCATGGAATTTGATAGGTATTAAGAAAGTTGAAACAGGTAAAAAGGGACGCCCAAAAACTATACCAGTTACATTCAATGAATTTGATGACATTGGTAAAAACCCGATTGTTCTTAAATTATCTGACAGAGAAGGACAACCTACAAACACGACTCCTCACATTCATATGATATTTATCATGTATCCTAGTTCAACTTTATCATTAAAAATCAAAGAATATATTGATCAGAATTGGAGAGCTAATAATATAATCGATGATTACGCTGATGGAGTAGCTTTCCGTAAGATTGATAATATTAACATTGGATATTGTGAGTACATTTTCAATCAGTCAACAAATATCAAATTTATTAATGAAAATCATTCGAAGCATTTTGCTGATTTTCCCATAGACAAGTATAATTTTAGAAATTTATACAATGCTTATAGAAACTATCAAGACTTATGGCATAAATCAATTGATAAATTTGACGATAAAAAGCTAAAAAAGTCTGAACTTAAATACCTTGAAATTAAGAGTTTTTATGATGAATTTTCAAAAACAGTGATTAAAGTCCAGAAAAATAGTGAGTAACACCACTGCAATTAGTCAATTAGTTACTGATTCAACTTGGATTTGAATCACAATTTAAAATCTACATATAATACTAATATATATAAGTATTAATATACTAGTAGTAAAGAGATTAAGAAAGTGTAATAAAATGCTAATAACCTAGTCATAACCATAAACACGGGTACAGTAATAAAAAGGATAGACAAAAGCTCATACATTCCCTCATAATTACATGCATAACAAAATCAATTAATACTAAAGAGTTTTACTAACTTATACATCTAAGTTGTCATTTTAGCTTATTATCATGTGTTGAGAACATATATTCTAATAAGAAAGTAATAACCTACTCTTCAATTGCATCAATATAGCCAATAACTTTATTTTTATTGTCTCGGCTTAGGTTGCGGAATTTTAACAATAGTTTTACATCTTCCTCATCTAGTCCATCCTTCGACATATCTCTAATTGAAAAATCAATATCGGTTCTAGCAAGAATGTAATCAATTGATGTATTAAAGTACTCTGCAAGTTTCAGCAGAGTTTTTGCACTAGGTAGTGCTTTATTATTTTCATATGCACTAACTGTTTCTTGTGAGACTTCCAAATAGGCAGACAATGTCCATTGGGAAACATTCTTTTTCTCGCGCAACTTTTTGATATTATTCATGTTATCACCATAATTCCTTTATCTTAGTATAGAAGTAGTATCTATACAATTTCAGATATATGGTGTATATTGTTAGGTATACAATATCTAATGAGGAGGAGTATATATGACTAAGAAATACTGTTCATTTTGTAATAACCAAATACAGTTTGGTGGTGGTAAACGAAAATTGAAAGACGGTTTTATTTGTCAAAATTGTCTCAAACAAAATACACAAGCTTTGAAAATATCAGAATTGTTCAATTTAGGGAAAATGACTGTAGAGAATGTAAGGGATAGTATTGACCCATCTCGAGTTGCATTTAAAGATAGTGGCTATACGCTCACTGAATCAATCGGTGATGTAAAGTTTGATGATAACAATAAAGTTTTGTACCTTGGTAATGACCAAAACGAAATACAGAAGGATACTTCGTTATTTAGATTTGATCAAGTTTATGGCGTTGAAATTAAAGAAGACAATCAAACAATATCATCTGGTGGACTTAAGGGTGCAATAGTTGGAGATGTTCTTTTAGGTGGAGTAGGTGCTATCGTCGGTTCAAATGTAGGAAAGAAGAAATCAATTGGTACTTGTGCAAAGTTATCCGTAAAGATATATCTTGATAGCCAAACAACCCATTACAAGGAATTATATTTAATAAATAATCAAAAGAAACCGATTAAGAAAGATAGTAGCGAGTACGAAAAATCGTATGAAATCGCTAGTTTGTTAGAGGCTAAACTAAAATACATAATTAGAAAGAATGAGGTTATACGTTGATGAATAAAAGCAAAAAGATATTGTTGATAGTGTTTGTTGTACCAATACTGTTAGGACTGGTTGTTGCAATCAGCAGTAAACTTATGAGTAATGATAAAAATACAATTGATAAAGTCAACGTGATAGTTGATACGACTCAATTTAGTAGAATTACAACTGAAGAACTAAAAAGTATATTGGGAGAACCAGAGCTTGTAGAAGAATGGACCAACACAACACAAAAAGGAAACTTTAATTTTACTTCTTTCGAATATAATGTTAACGGAAATCATTATTCGTTTAACATTTATGAAGACTCTGTTGTAAGTCTAATTGTAGAGCCACCAAAATATTATGATTTAGAGGGTGATGTTTTCCATTACACTCAGAAAAACAAAAAAGATATCCTACAACAATTTAACATTGAACTTGGTAGTAATGGAAAGAAAAAAACAGACACTGGATTTGCATTGATCTACTCGCCAGTGAATGAAAAAATTGGTAAAGTCGATATTCAGTTTATAGATACCGATAACAAAACATTTGAATGGATTAAAGTTATTTACAATCTTAATTATTTTGATTAGCACACCGCAAGGTGTGTTTTTATTTTCTTGATAGGTAATGGTGAATTTCTTTATATAGATTACTTATATAAATATCAGTGAAAATATTCAAGTCCAGTTCTATTCCCAATTCACTCATGTTTTTCATGAATGCAAGTGTATTAGTTAGATATGGAAATTCAGTTGGTTCCTCTCCAATCGCATTTAATACTGTACTCTTAATTTGTTCAAATATAGTATTGATCAATTCTTGTTCAATATCAGTCATATAAACTCCTCCAAATTGTATCTTCAGTATAAGAGAGTTTTCAGTTTTTGTAGAGTAGATGTAACAAGTGTTGATTTAAGTGTACATTTTCAAACATTAAATTTCTTGGTGAAATAACCATATTTTAGTGTTTATAAACCTGCGAACGCTATTATTAAAACATGTGAAAAGTTCACCCACTTTTACAAAGAGTTTTCTCCCCAACACTCTACCTAGCTCACCTACTCTCGTATAATTTATGTAGGAGGTTATTTCATGGAAAAAAGAACATATGGTTATGTACGTGTTAGTTCACGTGATCAAAACGAAGAACGACAAGTTAAAGCAATGATTGATTATGGGGTTGACGAACGTTCAATTTTTATTGACAAAGAAAGTGGCGCTACTTTTGAAAGGCAAGAATATCAAAAATTAAAGCACTTTTTACGTAAAGGCGATTTATTAGTAATTATGAGTATTGATAGATTGGGTAGAAACTATGAGTTAATTACTGACGAATGGAAATCACTAACCAAGGATATTGGTGTTGATATCGTTGTTCTTGATATGCCACTACTCGATACTACCAAAAACAAGGATACTCTCGGTTCATTTATGAGCGATTTAGTTTTACAGATATTATCGTTTGTTGCTGAGCAAGAACGTACTCAAATTAAAACGCGACAAAAACAAGGAATTGCGAACGCTAAGCAAAAAGGGGTTGCATTTGGTAGACCAAAAGTGCAACAACCAGAAAATTTTGAACAAATTTATGATACATGGAAAAATGGTGAAATAACCGCTAAACAAGCGATGATTGAACTAAATCTTAAGCCTAATACATTCTATAAATTTGCCAAGGAATTCCAAAACGCGACCAAGTAATGTGAAATTTGAGTATAATAGTATGTAACACCTACTATGTTGTTACACAATATGGAGGAAATCTTATGAATAAGAAAAAAGCAGTAATTTATGTGCGAGTTAGTACAGATGATCAAGCACGCGAAGGACATAGTATTGAAACACAGCTAGAAAAGTGTCAAAAGCTTTGTGATGCTAAGGACTTTGAAATACTTGACACTTTTATCGAGCCTGGAAGAAGTGGTAGTGATTCAAATAGACCAGAATATCTAAGAATGTTAAAAATGATTCAAACTGGTATAGTCGACTATGTTGTCGCAATTAAGCTAGATCGGTTAAATCGAAGCACCAAAAACTCTGAAGAATTATATGATGTATTAAAAGCGAATGCAACCGCACTAGAGCTTGTATTAGAAACTGCCGACATTAACACACCCTCTGGACGGTTTCATGCGCGTATCAGCGCTGCACACGGTGAACTAGTACGAGAGGAAATACAAGAGCGTACGATAATGGGTGTTCGACAAGCAACACTAAATGGGAACATCAGTGGAAGACCAGCATTTGGCTATGTAAAAGATAAGAACAATCCTATTCCCGAGTTGCGTAAAAAGGTAATCATCCATGAAGAAAATGCTGATATTGTTAGAGAAGTCTTTAATCTTTGTGCAAATGGACTATCTTATCATCATATCGCAAATAAAATGAAAGAAAAATATCCAGATGCATTATCTTGGAAAGATAGCGCAGTACAACGAATACTAAATAACAAATGGTACATTGGAATTTTGGAGTATGGTAAGAGTTTGAATAATGGTACGATTGAAGAAATAAGGGACGTTATCCCACCAATTATTGATGAAGAGCTGTTCAATCAATGTCAAAATCAAATCAGACTTCATGGCAAGAATTATCATAGAAAGCATGAATACTTATTTTTGAAAAAAATAGTATGCCCTCACTGCACTGATAACGAACATATCATGGCTGGACATTCGTCATACAATAAAGGATCATCGTTATATTTATACTATAAATGTCCAAATTGCGATGGATATATTAGCGAAACAAAGCTAATTGATAGAGTTCGCTTAGATTTAGATGATATCTATGAGAATTACGGATTTCTACTTGATATTGATGATACTTCAATTCCTAATACCCATGATTTAAGATTTATCCAAGACGGCTCTATTTTTAGACGAAAATTAAAATCTTACAATGCCAATTTTACTTCGTCATTCGAACACTTAAATGGTGATGAACAACGACAATATATCGATTCACTAATAGAAAAAGTCTATTTAAAACAAATAGATTCTGAGTTCCAAATTGATCACGTTGAATTTAAAAATCATCAAATCAATCTACTGCACAAGTTAACCGAAACTCACAAAATAGATGAAGTTAAAGGGCAATATAATCACAGTGTGAGTATATCAGAAATGAAACCATTAGAATTTGAAGGTTACTTGAATGAATTAACAGATATAGTTGAAAATTTTGCAGGTATTGATGTTATTGAGTTGAAAGATTATGAAGAATCACTTCTAAATGATGCCAAATTATTGAAAGTTGTTAAGATACTACCACAAAAGAAAATATTCAAGTGTAAGTATGCATATCTATACTTGAATGAGTCATCATGTTGTTAATACATTGTTAGCTATTTTTATTAATATTATCGCAAAGCATTACTGTCTTGCTTATGTATGCGCTTTATACTAAAATAATACTATAACGCGAGGTGATACTATGCTCCTAATGTCTGAGAGATTTGAGCTAAGAGGACCAGACAAAACTATTGATTTGAATAAACAATTCATGAATCCAATTGATGTAATTATGAAATTTGACCCAACAGACTTCGAGATTTTTATCTGTGAATGGTTGGCGTTAACAAAAAAGTACTCGTTCGTTAACCATGTTGGATCAGCTGGCGATAAAGGTAGAGATGCAATTGGTTACAGTGATAGTAAAACCTGTGACTATTATCAGTGCAAGCGATACAACGCAAAACTAACTTTTAGTTCGTTCTTAATCGAATTTGGAAAATTGATCTATTATACATATACTAATGAGATTCCAATACCCCAAAATTATTATATAATTTCTGCGAAAGGCGCCGATGATAATTTTATTGACTATTTATCTAATCCAGACAGTATCAATCAAGAACTAATAGACAACTGGACTCCTAAGTTTTCAAGTTCAATTACAAAGAAACATGAGATAGTTTTGGATCGCAAATTAACTGATTATATAAAAAATTTCGATTTTTCAATTGTACAAACTATTGATATATTCACCGTACTTGCAGAATATAGCGAAACTTCATTATTCTATTTCCGGTTCGGTGGTCAGAATAAGCCAGTTCGTTCACCCAAAATTACATCACTAACCAGCGACTCAGAACAGAAAGATTCTAAAGAAGAGTATATTGAACAAATTTTATCAGTATATTCAGCAGAAGAAAAAGAAATCATAGATTTTAGAAATATTGATAAATACAAAAAATACAAACAAGAACTTCTAGAACATAGAATTTCTTTTCATAATGCAAATTCATTAAAAAGAGATTTGAGAGAAATAAATATGATAGAAGAATTTGAAGATATTAAATCAGAAATACATATTGGAATACGCAACGTTATAAGACGTAATCACATCAGTGAGTATAGTCGAATGATTACAATATTAGAAGAAGCAATGAGGTGCGACTTATCTTCATCTTTTATTTTTACCACATTAAATTTTGTTAGAAATACTGATCGTGAAGGGATTTGCCACCATTTAGTAAACGAAAATATAATGCGTTGGTCTGCTCATGAATAACTATTTTAATTCCTATTTTGAATTCGGACTACGTTCCATGTATATTTTGGAAATTTTTAGTGATGATTACTTATCACCTGAAGAATTGTCTAAAATAGATTACCTTACGTTATACTATAAAATCGATGGTTTAAAATTTCTACACCCTAAGCATAATCTTGTTATTACAGAATACGGCGCACATCAAAATATCATCAAAACCGGATTGGTATATTTTACTTCATTAGGGTACATCACAGTAAAATATACTTCTAAGGGCATTTTATATGGTCGTACAAGTAAAGAATTCTCTTATATTGAAAGTAATTATTCAAAATTGTTAAAGAGCCGTATTCACTATCTAAAGAGTATTGATGTAAATAACAAGTTTAGAACCCCGTCAGAAGTTATTGATGCAATCTAATTTAAGGAGAAAATTATGGGATTTATTTTAAACGAACTGAGACTAGTCGGTAATAATAAGCAGTCTTCATTACATTTTGAAAAGGGATTAAATTTAATAACTGGTCCGTCTAACACAGGGAAAAGTTTTGCATTTGAATGCATTCAATATATTTTAGGACGTTCAAATTCACCAAGAATCGACGAAATCGGTGATGGAAATTATACATCTCTAATGCTTGAAATACATTCAAATTCTAACCAGACATATACTATTTACAGAGATTTTCCCTCTCTAGAAAATGAGGGAAAAGATATTTATGTTAGCGAGTCAAAGATTGAAGATTTCAGTTTGGATGATTCAAATACAAAAAAATATTCATCAAGCCACACACCCAAAAATACAAATAGTCTCTCGCGATTTTTGCTTAGGCTATTAGGACAATCTGACAATAAAACTATATTAAAAAATCAAAAAGGTGGTGTTGATAGTATCACACTGACAAAATACCTCGAATTTTTTGCTTTGGACGAACAATCAATAATTTCAAAAGACGCAATGTCTCTTAGAGGCAGGCTCAAAGAACAAAACGAGTTATCAAGAAAGATGTTCCTTTTATATATTATCATCGGACGCACAGATGAAAAAAAGAAGGATATACAGAACTATGAAACACTTAAAATCAAATATGATACAGAAATAAATATTTTTACCAAAGATCTTGACACCTTGATGTTCCAGCAGGAATTACTATCAAAGAAACTTCATGAATTTAACTCTCATATTGATAGTCCAAGTACATTTAAAGAAATACAAGAAGAGTATGATAAAACAACTGAAAAAATAAAATTTCTTCAAAGAACAAGACTACAATTAATAAAAAGTTCAAGCGAACTCAAAGATAAAATTGATAGAAAAAAATCTCAAATTTACAAATTTGAACAATTGCTTGATCAGTATAAGAATGACCTAGAAAGATTGAATTTTATACTTGACCACAAAGGAATTGTTGACAAAACTAAGCCTATATGTCCCATTTGCAATTCAAACTTGAATCATGATTTTTCAATTAATGATGAACTACTCGTGGGCGTTGATGGAGAAAAAAGAAACATTAATAATACAATTTTAGATTTAGAAGAAATTTGTCGAGAAATTAATACAGAAATTAATAATGAACTAGAAACTTTGCATAGAGAGCTTACTGCAAAAATTGATGAATTATCTTCAGATTTAAAATTCGAGTTTGAATCTTCAACTAATTTCCGTAAGGTTTTAGATGATTATATATCAAAAACCACACTGACAGCTGAATTATCAAATGTAAGTTCCAGTATAAAAAGCCTTAGGTCTAAAATATCCAGTACAACAAAGCCAAAAAAACAAGATAAGATTGAAATTGATTTTTCAGAAATAACTAACATTGATGAAATCAAAAAGTTTGAAGAAAGTTTACTCGCTATTTTTAAGAAATTTGATCCGAATATTACTTCTGTTAATTTTAATGACTCATTTTCTGATATTGCCATTAATGGTAAGGAAAGATTTTCAAACGGTAAAGGGTATAGGGCTGTGTATTTGAGTTTGTTTACATACGCATTATCAAGCTATTCTTCGCCCAGAACACTAAATTTTATTGTTCTCGATTCGCCGCTAACTTCTTTTGAAGAAAAGAGAAATGAAGCAATTAATGATGATGATAAACTGCCTCTTCTACTTCAAAATAGATTTTTAGATTTATTGGCAACTCAAAGTGAGGTTCAATGTATTGTTTTTGAAAATAAGGATATCCCAACAAATCTACAAAATTCAGTTAATCGAATTGTATTTACTGGAGACCCTTTGATTGGTAGAGCTGGCTTTATAGAATGATTAGTGTTAGTGTTTTTGTGTAATTCCTACTGTATCCGCACCAAAAATTTTAAACAAAGAACCAATTAATGGTTCTTTTTTATTTTGTTCACGAAGGTAGTTTTGTAAGATCTTCAATAAATCCTAAATAATTCAATCGCAAAAACAGAGAACCCACACAGAGTTCTCTGTTTTTCATGTAGCAAAGACCACGAAAAAGGTGGTCATTTCGCGAATTATGAGAAATCCAATCACAGGAAGTATATTCCCATCATAAACCTGATACAGTATCATAAAAAATAAAATACTATCCAGAAGTATTAATACGATATTTCGAAACCAGACGTTTCCTCTAAAATCCTTGTATTTTGTCGTTTCCTTCGAAAACAAAAGCATTTCAGTACATGCCCTTAAGAACATAAAAAAGGTTACCATCTTAATTTCAAAGTTAAAAACTGCGATCAAGATGAAATAAAACAAGACGTGATCAAGTGCGATTGCAAGTGCAATAACAAAGGACTTTCTTGACGCGTTTGTGTTGCGTTCATTATGTAATGTATAGTTTCTTAAAATGATAAATCCGGATCGTAAGACAAGCATTATAAATACCGAAACAGAGCCCCCATACTTAATACTGCTCAAAACTATATAAAAGAATGAAATATCAAGAGCAATGATAATACTGTCACGATAGTTTGATATTATTTTTTTTACCATGCTATTCCCTCTCGTACTTTGGTAAACCCATCTGTCCGCATTATAGCAGTATCCTTCGTCTATTTTGATATATGCGGTTAGGTTGACGATTTTATAGACTAATTTGCTATCTCTAGGCACTAAATGGCTAACCTGTCCCTTTTGGTGGTTAGGTTGTAGAAAAAACTCCGATAAATGATGATACCATTATAGTAGGAAGGTACTTTATATGAATAAACACTCTAAATTTACACTATTATTGTTAATTGGTGGCCTTTATTTACTCGGTCACCTATTCCCAGACTTTTATACTGTATTTACAACATTCGTCTATTGGAGTTGTCTTATCTTCGCAATCCACTACATTGTTTCAGCAATTCGTCTACAAATGAAATTGAAACACTACAAACGCTTTGAAAAGTAAGTTCCAACTTCTATTGCAGCCCAAAGATTTGTCGATATTCTACATTTTAGTTGTGAAGATTGATTTATTTTGAACGTTTCCTTGCCTCATTTCGAACATACGATGAAATCGTAAATTATGTCTTGTCACCTACCGGGAAATCATTTGACAAACCATAGGTATTATCCTATGATTATAATAGAAATAAGAACTCAACGTTTATATAATGTCTATTATTAAACTGTTTAAACCTTATTCTAGACAGGAGGCACTATATATGGAAACAGGTAAAGTTAAATTCTTTAATGCTGAAAAAGGTTTCGGTTTCATTACAAATGATACAGATAACCAAGACGTGTTCGTACACTTCTCAGCTATCGAATCAACAGGCTACAAAACTTTAAACGAAGGACAAGCAGTTAGCTTTGACATCGTTGAAGGACAACGTGGTCCTCAAGCAAGTAACGTAAGACCGTTATAATAACAAAAGCTCTCACAATTCATTGTGAGAGCTTTTTAAATCTTGGTTATTGATTCCATTCATCCGTAACTTCGAAATGCATGGCACTGTACTTCAAAATCTTGGGGTTTGGTGTTCTTTTTTTATGAGACTGTAAGTGAGCATCACTCTTCTTAAAATTCATAAATGCTTCCTTATTTTCCCAAGTGAACGAGATGACTACCAAATCATAATCTGGATTACTTGAATTTAACCCCATTTCAATTGATTCAAATCCAGGTAATCCTTTAACAATTGAGTTTTCCATAAAATTTGTCATATGGGTTTGGCTATAATCCTTAGTAACTTCAAAGCGTTTAATCTCTTTGTATTTATGTTGCATCGTTGATCCTCCAATTATTTGATCATAGAATTATTATTTCATCTTTTAATCTGTAAACGCCTAGGTAAATCGCTTGACCTTTTCACCTATGTGAGATATTATATCAATGCACTCAACGTGCACAGTTTATTACACACACATGCTAGAAAGCCCTGGATCCCCATCCAGGGCTTTCTATATATTATTCGTCGGAAAGATTATCGAAATAACCTTGAACAAACACGATTGGGGTTCCTTTGTCACCCGAACCACTTGTGAGATCACAGAGTGACCCAACGAGGTCTACGATACGACGTGGTGTCGTTCCCTGTGCAGCCATTTGGCCAATAAGGTCATCGCCTTTTTCTTTGATAGAAGCTTCGATAGCTTCTTTAAGAGCCTCACCTGTTAAGTCTTTAAAATCATTGTCTGCTAAATACTTGAGTTTCAATTCATTGGGTGTTCCCTCAAGGCCTTTTGTATATGCAGGAGCAACAGTTGGATCGGCTAGTTCCCAAATTTTTCCCATAGGGTCTTTAAATGCGCCATCCCCATAAACCATAACTTCTACATGTTTGCCAGTTGCTTCAAGCATCCGTTTTTGGATGTCTTCAACGAGTCCAAAACTATTGTGTGGAAATAACTTGACAGAATCTTCTGTTGATTTGTTTGATCCTAAAAGACCAAACTCAGCATTATAACCACTTCCGTCAACACTCTTGGTTAAGATATCGTCCAAACCAAGTACAAGCTCTGCTCCTTCACGTTTTAAGATACGTTTAGTACGTGCCCGTGAGTGAATATCACAAGCCAAAACATGCTTTGTATAATTTAAGATGGTTTCACAGCGGTTTGAAAAGATAATTTCAACTTCGGCACCTTCTGATTCAATTATTTCACCGTAATAGGCTACATAATCTACACCTGTGAATGAGTGTTTATTCTCGCCAAATAATGCGCGGTATTGCTCCAATGTTAAAACGTCACTATAAGGGTTTACACCTGCTTCATCCAATTGATCTAACGTAACTAATTCATTACCGACTTCATCAGATGGAAAACTGAGCATAAGCACAACTTTTTTAACCCCTTGTGCAACCCCTTTGAGTAACATTGAAAAACGGTTTCGTGATAAGATTGGAAAAATCACTCCAATTGTATCTGTTCCAAACTTGGTTCGGATATCCTTTGCAATCGCATCTACATTAGCGTAGTTACCTTGAGCACGCGCTACAATTGATTCGGTCATCGCTATAATATCACGATCACGAACCTCAAAATTATCACTCTTGCTTGCTTCGAGGATGCTTTGTGTTACGATCGACGCTAAGTCATCTCCTTCTCGAATAATTGGACCACGAATTCCACGTGAGACTGTACCAACTTTTCTTCCCATGTTAGTATACCTTCCTTTTCTTTTTTCATAGAAACAGTATTTATACTGAGAACAGATGTTCTTGTTCCTGTACTATTCTATCATGTGTGGGATTGATATGAAAGAACGACTTGTCGATGTAACAAATTTCATAATTTGGATACGCTTTCTTATCTCTATTTTTGCTTCAAGATGACTTTTTTATATTTCTTGTTTATATTCGGGTTACAAATGTGTCTATTAAGAAGTGTTCTATCGATGAACCACTATGAAACAATCAACTTTACAATGAAAAACTATCATTTCGCTTGACTATCTTTACATTAAGCGATATGGTTAATGAAATTGAATATAGAGGTAGCGGTGCATCAGAGTATGAAGTCGAGTAGGTATACGTTGACGCTTCAGAAAGGTAACCATCGCCGAATAGCTTAATTAGACATAATTAACCTATGGGGTTAGTGAAAATATCACTATCACTCGATCCATTCGGATTGGCACTATGAAACTAAAACTCTAGCCAACCGCTAGAGTTTTTTTATTCCCCCAACCATCATTCAATTTGATAGGAGGATTACTATGAGAAGGATAGTAACAGTATTTGCTGTAATGCTTCTAGTATTAGTTGGTTGTGGTGTAAAACCAACGGATCGGGAAACATTTACAGTTGGTATGGAGTGTGGTTATGCACCGTATAACTGGACTCAATCAGAATCAAATAATTCTGCAGTTGCGATTGATGGCAACCAGTTTTGTGAAGGATATGATGTCCAAATCGCAAAACGTGTCGCAGCATCAATGGATAAAGAATTGGTGATTCGTAAGACAAGTTGGGATGGATTAATTCTTTCCCTTCAAACTGGTGAGATTGATGCAATCATTGCCGGAATGTCGCCAACCGATGAGCGTAAAAAAGAAGTTGCGTTTAGCAATGTGTATTATCTCGATGATGAAACTGCATTTGGAATCGTCGTCAAACGGGATGGACCATTTAGTCAAGGAAAAACTTTAAAAGACTTTGAAAATGCGCGTGTGTCTGCACAAGTCGGTACATTCCACACTGAATTATTGGAACAACTTGAGAATATTGATGCAGCACAAGCCATGAAAGATTTCCCAACAATGACAGTTGCCTTACAATCTGGAGAATTAGATGGATTTGTTGCTGATAGTGGTACTGGCGACCGTATCAATGCAACCAATAAAGACTTAATGTATATCCAATTAGATGGACCTGAGGGATATACGGTCACTGAATCAATGGCTGGGGTTGCTATTGGGCTTCGTAAAGATGATACCCAACTTCTTAGCGAAGTCAATGACGCACTCGCCCTTATTTCCCGTGACACACAAAAAGAGTTGATGAATACAGCGGTTAATGCTGGTGATTTCTCTACTGGAAATTTCTTTGAACAAGTAATGACAATTTTATCGCATAATTATCCAGCCTTAATACGAGGAACACTTACCACTATCGGGATTTCATTTACAGCAACATTGATTGGATTTATTATTGGACTTCTCGTTGCAATTTCACGAAATACGAAAATTACAAATGCAATTGCCTCAGTTTATATTACCGTCTTCCGCGGAACTCCAATGATGGTACAAGCATTAGTCTTCTACTATGGAATTTCAATGATGTTTACAGGATTCCGTTGGTCCAACCTACCAATGGGGAACATCCTTGCGGGGATTATCATTGTAAGTATCAATACCGGTGCTTATATGGCTGAAACAATGCGAAGTGGTATTCAGGCTATTGATGACGGACAGTTTGAAGCAGCTAAGAGTCTTGGCTTTACGCGCTGGGAAACAATGCGACACATTATCTTACCACAAGCAATTCGAAATGCAATTCCAGCATTGGGTAACGAATTAATCGTTAATGTTAAAGATACATCCGTTCTTAACGTTATTGCCGTTACCGAACTCTTCTTTGTTTCAAATGGAATTGCATCAACGACGTATCAAGTATTCCAAACATTCACGATCACGACTGTAATTTACTTAGTTCTAACTACATTCTTAACGTTATTGCTTCGCTTCATCGAATTAAAACTTGATAAAACAAAAACTGAAGCAAGTAGCTATCCATCATCAATTACTGATGGACAAAATATATAGAAAGCAGGAAATCTTATGACAGAAACACCATTGGTATCCATTCAAAATTTACATAAAAGTTTTGGATCCCTTGAGGTATTAAAAGGTGTCACGCTCGATGTAAATCGGGGTGATGTCGTATCCATTATTGGTTCATCAGGTTCAGGAAAATCAACGTTGTTACGATGCATTAACGATTTAGAATCCTTTGATGATGGTGATGTCGCCATTGATGGAATTTCAATTCGTCAGTTAAAAGGACGTGAACTCAATACAAGCGTCGGGATTGTGTTTCAAAACTTCAATCTTTTCAACAATTTAACAGTTCTTGAGAACTGTGTTAAGCCACAAATGGTTGTCTTAAACCGCACACGTGAAGCTGCTGAGGCAACGGCGTTAGACTTACTTCGTAAAGTTGGTATGGAACAGTTTGCCAATAAGAACGCCATTCAATTATCGGGTGGACAGAAACAACGGGTTGCGATTGCCCGTGCTCTAGCAATGAATCCAAAAGTATTATTGTTTGATGAACCGACAAGTGCTCTTGATCCAGAGATGGTTGGTGAAGTATTACAAGTCATGAAAGACCTTGCCAATGAATCACTAACCATGATCGTTGTCACCCATGAAATGGGGTTTGCACGCGACGTTTCGTCACACGTCGTCTTTATGGACAATGGCGTTGTACTTGAATCCGGTACCCCTGAAGCAATTTTCAATAACCCTCAAGAAGTACGAACACAAGCATTTTTAGCAAGATATAGAAACCAAGGAGCTCAATAATGACACACTCAAATATCAAAAAATATGCACATCAATTTTTACCAGCAATGCAAGAGGCACGTCGCTTCTTCCACCAAAATCCCGAACTTGCACACGAAGAATATGAAACTCAAAAATATGTACAACAAACACTTGATGCTTTAGGAATCGAAAATCATCAATTATTTGGTACTGGTGTCGTTGGACTTATTCAAGGTGCACACCCAGGAAAAACAGTCCTACTTCGCGCAGATATGGATGCTTTACCAATCCATGAAGAAGCAGACGTTCCCTACCGTTCAGGTATTGATGGAAAAATGCATGCCTGTGGTCACGATGGTCATACGGCCGGTCTTTTAGGAGCAGCTATGATTCTAAATGAAATGAAAGATTCGATTCACGGTAATGTTAAACTGATGTTTCAACCTGCTGAGGAAACAGATGGTGGTGCGCAACCGATGATTGATGAAGGAATACTTCTAAATCCAAACGTTGATGCTGCATTTGGTTTACATCTTGCAGGTGATGTGGAACATGGTAAACTTCAAGTCCGTTATGGTGCTATGTATGGAGCTCCTGATGAATTTGAAATCGTAATTCGTGGACGTGGTGGTCATGCCGCGAGTCCAGAACAAACGATTGATCCAATCAGTATTGCGGTGCAGTTTATTCAAAACGCACAGCATATCCTTACACGCCGTATTGATCCGGTTAAGCCTGCCGTCATCTCCTTCACAAAAATACATGCTGGTGATGGTCTAAATGTTATTCCAGAAGTATGTCACATTGGCGGAACAATTCGAACATTATATCCAGATACACGGGCAATTGTGTCAGAAATGTTGGAACAAACTTTAAATGCATCTTGTGAGCTACACGGAGCAACATATGAATTTAGTTTCTTACCTTCTTATCCACCTTTAATTAACGATCCAGAAATGACTGCTTTAGTTCAGGATAGCTTGAGTGGGTACTTTGGTGCTGATCAGGTTATTGAAAAAGAGTTCCCAACTTTGGGTGCCGAGGACTTCGCTTTCTTAACACTCGCAGTACCCGCATCTTATTATAATGTTGGGATCAACCGCGAAGGCTATGATGAACCTGTGCATCACCATCCAAAATTTGCTTGGGATGATGAAGTCTTGGAAGTCACAAGTGCTTCTTTAGCAACTGTAGCATTAGATTTCTTAAATCAGTAAGTAAAAAGGGAAAGCGATTTATTCGCCTTCCCTTTTAATTTTCGTATACAACATCTTGATATATTGATGTTTTGGTAAAAATGATTCCTGCGATTGCAACAATCACCAACACGGCAATAGTAATCAAGTAAGGGGTGTTAGAAACAATTGAAGATGACACTTGAACACCCAGTCGGGAAATCATTGATTTTGTGATCATGGTTGCAACAATATATGTCGGATACAACAGAATCGCTGAAGCGATTGATGCACCCACGATGTATGGTATCCAGAAATAATGACGTTCTAACAAAAAGAGTAACACCATCAATGCTATCAGAACACCCGTAGCAACACCAATAAGAAGGGGACTATTTGAATTAAACCAACGGGTTAATTCAAGCACTTGCTGTTGGCGCGGCGATAGATTTTTGGTTACTTCAGTCAGAACCGTCTCATATACCGTTTGCACATCATACCCGACAAGCACGGATTCCATTTCAGTTCGAATCGTTTCAGTCGTAATGGTTTGACCAGTAATTGCTTCAATTTCTTTCGAATAATTCCCAATAATCGCACTCATATCATCCAGAAGTTCTTTTTCATTAAAAGAAGACGTTCCATTTAGAATATCTTGGTACGCCCCACCGATTTGTTGGTTAATGGCAGCCTCAATTTCAGGGTCTTTGGAAATTTGTTCAACAACCTGTGTGACTGTGTCCCGGTATTCAACAGGGACATTTTGAAAGATTGGTTCGATGAGCTTGGTTGGTTCAAGCTTTTCGACAATTTCAGTTGTCGGAAACATCGTTTCTGGATTCTGAACAAGACTCTGAGCCGCTACAAGATTTACAAGTGCAACTGTCGTAATGACCATGATAATAACAATAAATATACTCAGTGCTTTTTTCATAGGATACTCCTTTAGATTGTTAATTCCATTTGATATTGATACGTATAGGCACAAAATCCTAGTGTTTCTAACAACTCGATAACATCTTCGGCATACGTTTCAATATTATTAATGGTTAGTGTTTCATACATGTTTGATGCGTTAAATAGTAATGCTTGCAATTGATCCGGATGGGTATAACCAAAATGACGAACGGATCCATTGTTGAGCACCGCAATAAAAGCAACGATTTCACCATTGTCTTGAATCGTATAAATATTTTGATTTTGCGGTGTTCCAATATAATTAGCAAATGATGGATGATGATTCTCAAGATGACGCAACGACGATACATCCGACCCAAAGTCCAAATTCACTTCATACGGAGTCGTAGGTTTTGTCTTTACACTCCCTTTATAGCAGTTGTAGGTCGCTGTGACTTCAAATCCATTGTTCTTATATGTTTTAATGGCATTGGCGTTATCCTTGAGAACTTCTAATTGATAGGTATCAATGCCAAACATATTGAAATAACTCAATGCCGCTTCAAACATCATCGTGTACAATCCTTGCTTTCGAAAACGAGGAACGATTCCGGTCATCACATTGTAAGCTACTGCACCGTTCAAGGCATGGATTACAAAGCCTACAAGTTCTTCTTCATCATAGACTCCGAATGAATAATCTAAGTTGGTATTCACACCTTCAAGTTTCGTTTTTAGAGTCTCTTGGGTGAATTCCATTGGTACTGGGTAATCTTGAAACGCTTCATTGATGGTTTTTACAAGTGATTCAAAATTCACATCACTTAACTGTTTTACTGCAATCATTCTTCTACCTCACATTTTACTTATTTTACCATACCGGTCCATTTTTTCATAATTTATAACGCTTCGATACTGTAAGAAAAGAATCTCTTACGAGATTCTTTGAACACTATGATTTTCTTCGACGTTTTGAAATCATGACGATTCCAATTCCAGCAAGAAGTATGATGCTACCATACATCATAACCGTGTTACTAATTCCTGTTTTTGGTAGTTCTGCTCCCTCACCTGGGTTCGTAGGTTCGACTGGGGTTACAGGATCCACCGGATCGACTGGATCAACTGGATTCGTTGGATTAATAACTGTTACAGTGAATTCTTTTGTTGCCAGCACTTGCAGGTCGTGCGAGAGGATAGACGCTGTAACAACGACGTCTCCCTTCACATTATCCAACAACAGGTTCTTGACATCAAGCACCACAGGCATCGTCTGTGGTGCGGTAACTTCACTTGTTACGACACCTTCAATCGTAAGAGTTGTCGCAAGATATGACTCAAGACTACCGTCTTTAATAAGTTCCTGAAGTTTCGCTTTTGAAAGTGATATTTTACGATCATTCATTTTAATAGCATATGTGCGCGTACTGTCGTAAATCATGACTGGAATTGTCTTTGTTGAATTTGATGCACCATAGTCAACGGTTGCAACAACTTCAACACTTCCTTCTTGTACAGCATTCTTGATACTATCTAAATTCATGACGACACGATCCGTAATATCTTCGTTAACTGTGACTGTGCCATTTGGTAATATTTCGCGATATTCTGCTTTTACAAAATCACTTGGAACAACTTGTTCACGATCTTTCAAATCAACGGAATGTTTAAGATCGGTAATGATAATTTCTCGAACTGTATTTTCTTGTTCAATATACTTTCGAGATATGTCATTGATACCTGCACGCATGCGTTGCACTTCAGCATCAATGAAATCTTTATCAGCTTGACTTGATGCTACTGTTGCACCATAACCGTTTCCTTTTCCATAACGACGACCAATAGATTGAATTAATGTATCAATTTCTTCGGACAACGCTGGATCAAGACTCTTTAAGTAACGCGCTTTCGTGACATCTCGTGTCCCTTCTTTAAGCTTTTCATAACGAGGTGTTGTATATGGTACGGTTGAATCTTGACCTTTTTCTCTTGGATATACAAAGAATGGGTCACCACTCTCCCAATACCAGTGGCTAATATCTTCCAGTGGATTTGCGACCCAAGCATCAAATGCCCATCGCATAAATCCATCCACACTCTGAGACTCTGCATACCACATTGTCCAAGCACTCTCGCCAGGATTACTGAATGCAAAGCTACTTGGGTAGTCCCCAACACAGGTATAGATAGTAGTTGTTAGACCTAGACTGCGACGGTGTTCAGAGAGTTCTCGAAGTTCGTTACTATCGTGATTCGTATGCCCAAGATTAATTGAAATATCATCAATCTTATCTAGAATATCTGCTGAGACGGAGTTATAGTTCATCGCTCCATGAATTTTGAGTGTTTTACCATCTTTGTTTGGATGATTTTGGATAATATCGATGACTGGTTGCATTGTCGACAATGGACGTTCGTCCATTGCAATATACGTTTTTTCAAACCAACCTTTAGAATCTAAATGATTGACATAACTGACCAAAAATTCGTCCCAAAGTTTATTCCAAAGTTCTGAGCCAGGTGCAGGTTTAACTTGAACTTCTTTACCTTGTGACTCATCAAAATAGAATATTCTATTTTCCCAAGGAATCATTGAAAAACTCTTAATATGCCTATCGATACCAAGACTCATTGCCAATTCGACATACTTATCGAAGTGCTCATAATCAAAAGTCATGGTTCCGTCTACAGATTTCGTCCATTTAATCATGGATGGGTATTTATCGGTTGTCTGTTGGTTCCATGGATCCTCAACAATCGTAACAGTGATGGTATCGCCACCACTTTCTTTGTATGACTTCAATTGATTGGTGAGTATTTCCAAATGATATGGACCAAATAAATCCGCTTCTTCAATTCCGTAGTAACGAGCTGATGTATAAGGATATTGCCAGATATCCATTCCAAAATCGTATGCTTCAGTACTATTCAAATCTGGGACAACTAAATCCAGAACTTCAAATGAATATTCTAGTTCAATGCTATCTGTCATTGAATCATCATTGAGTTGAATGGTTCCCGTATAGATGCCTGGTTTCGTAGATTCCGGAATTTCAATTGAAACCCAAAGCGGCTGAACTCGCTCTGCTGCTATATTCATTGGTAATGATGTATGAATCACATCAGGTACCATTTCTTTGGGTTCTGTTGGTACACTTCCCCAATTAAAACCACGTCCAATATACGCATTTGTTTCTTTCAGTCCTTTTATTGATATATTCTCGTTTGAAAATGTATCTGTTCCATTTGAAAAGTCAGAAACTATCGCATCAAGACCTTCAATCGCACTGTTACGGGTAGTTACAACGATGGATGATGATAGAACATCATTACGCCATGCTGTGTCGTGATATGACTTACTCGTTCCATTTTTTATTGCATTGTAATCACTTTGTAAATAATGACGGTTACTGTCTCCTACGAAAGCATTGAATGTACGTGTGTCATGAATAATTTCGTATGTAACCGATTTGGTCAAATCCGTGTTAGGAATAGTTGCTGTAATTGTTACTGTTCCCGGTGCGACTCCTGTCACTTTCCCTTGTGCATCGACCGATGCAATTTCAGGATTTGAACTTTCCCACTCGATTGTCTTATTAGTAGCATAGAATGGCTTTACAGTAGCATCTATAATTTCAGTTTGGCCTTTATCAAGAACTTCGTTGCTTTGAATTAAATCAAGTGATTCTGGTTTAATGGCTTTATGATAAACTCTAAAAAAGTCAATCTCACCACTATTTGCACTCGCTTGTGGATTTTTATCCCCTGTTACTGTAAGTTTTAATGTATGAGGGCCTTCATCTAAACCCGAGATAGTCCCTAGTACTTGTTGATCCTTTTTTGTTGATGCGTAAGCATCAAAACGGACAGGATCTGAACCATCAACTTGTACTTCGTAGATTCCATGATTCGGTGCTTTGGTTGCAACTACATCAATTTTATTTCCAATAAAATTTACTTCTAAATAAGGTTTGTCGCCTGGCTTGAGGTTTACCCAATGCTCATCACCATTACTAAAACGATCAGGATAACCTGTACTCTTTGACCAACCACCAGTATATTTCACTTGAAATTGTCCCTCACCAATTGATGAGTCTTCTATATTAGTTTCAAAATCAGTAACGACTTCTGCATGCAGATCATTTGTTACAAACGGAAAAATTACTAAGCATAGTAAAATTACTAAAAACTTTTGAATTCTTTTTATCAACATATGTCCTCCCTATTAACACTTTATTGAATAAACAGTACTCAGTTTTTGCTCCTCTAAATCTTAGTATAACGGAGCAATTCCCAAATGTAAGTGCTTTCTTATTTTTTATAAGCAACGCGTTGATTTGTACAACGTTATTTATATCACAAGAAAAAGAGAGTATAACTCTCTTTTAGATTTCAATATTTTTGACATTAAGACGGCGTAAGAAATAGCGGTCATGGCTGACAACAATGAGTGTCCCTTGGTATTGCATGAGCACATCTTCAAGGATTTCACAGCTTTGAATATCAAGGTGATTCGTAGGCTCATCAAGAATAATTAAGTTATGCTTACGATACATTATTTCCATCAGTTTAATTCGAACCTTTTCACCACCGCTGAGGTAACGAATTGGTTTATATACATCACTTTGGTAAAACCCAAACTGTGCCAGCATCCTGCGTGCGTCAAATTCACTCATATTTAGTGATTGCTGCGTATAGCTTAATATCCGCTCATTTTCGTCTTCAAATACATGTTGTTGCGGTAAGTATCCGATTGATACACTTTCGCCAATTTTCAGAGTTCCTCCCAATGCCGGAATTTCACCCATTATCGTTTTTAAAAGTGTGCTCTTTCCGGTACCGTTCGCACCTAAAAGTGCAACTCGCTCTTGCCAAAAAATATTCAGATTCTTCGGATTACCCAGAGGATGTGTGTACCCGACTTCAAGTTCACATGCAGTTAGAACTTGTTTACCACTACGATTATTCAGATCAAAGCTCAAGTTCAATTTCCGTTCCAGTTCTTCTGGCTTTGGCAATTTTTCCATTTTTTCGAGGCGTTTCTCAATTGCTTTCGCACGTTTAAAGAAATCCTCATTATCACTTTCATGTCCCCATTGGCGATAACGGCGTATTGCAAGTTTGAGTTTTTGAATAATTTTTTGTTGTGCCTCATAGTCTAAGACCAACCGAGCAAAGCGTTCTTTCTTTTGAATTTGGAACTGATCATAATTACCATGATAGGTTACGATACTTCCATCTTCAATATCATGAATCACATCCACAACTTGATTCAGAAATTCTCGATCATGGGACACAATTATTAGTGTCTTGCGTAAAGATTTGCAATAGTTTTCAAGCCATTGGATACCATCGTAATCAAGATGGTTTGTTGGTTCATCCAAACAAAGCACCTCTACATTTGAGACCAATAGTTTAACGAGTTCTATTCGTGTTTTTTGGCCGCCACTAAGCTCATTATAGTCTTGTTCCAAAGCATTGCTAATAGCAAGTCCCGTCGCGATTCGTTGAATATCATTTCCGACTTGATAACCACCGTGCACTTCAAATTGGTGCGTTACTTTTTCGTATTTTTCGAGATCTGACTCAAGATCATCACTGGTTGCGAATCCTTGTTCCAGAACTTGCATTTTTCGTTCGAGTTCTTGAAGTTCCCCAAATTGCTGCATAACATATGCATGGGCTGTACCCTCAAAGACAGGGAATTGTTGATTCATATACCCCACTTTGATATCTTTTGGTACGATACGTTGACCTTCTTGATAGTTCTCAAGGCCTGCAATTATTTTAAGGAGTGTGGATTTTCCACTTCCATTTTCACCAACAATCGCGATATGATCGCCTAATTTTACTTCGAGGTCGCATGCCTCAAGAATTGCTTCATCAGCATAGATTTTTGTTATATTATTTAAGTTTATTTTCATATTTATCCTTCTTTCTTAAAGAAGGGTAAGAAAAAAGCCTAGCGTAAACTAGGCCATGATAATGACTGTTCTTACACTTCTTTCAATTAAATTGGACGCACTCGTCCCTTTGTTATTGAAAGAGTTGTGAAAGTTACTGTACGACTAAAAGCATCAAAGTACTTGATGGTATCATTATTGTTATTAATATTTTTAATCATACAGATGGACACAGTCATCACCTCCTTATTTTTTTACAGTTTACCACGAAATCTGATTAATGTAAATATTACTCAAAAACCTCTGTGAGAATATCATCTCGCATAGCATCGGCAACGTGCTCGTGTTGTTCGTGAAGCATCCAGAGATACCCAAATGGGTCTTTGAACAACGAATTGCTTACACCATAATCCAACATCGGTGTTACAGCTTGCAATTCCACACACCCATTCCTAAGCGCATTATGATGGATTTGCATGATATTTGGTACTGTTACATTAAACCAAATTGTCGCTTGAATTTCTCCAGACGGTGCTATCAGACCATACTCAGCATTTTCATCAAGCATATGAAACTTCATACCATAGATTGTGAAGATTGCTTCATTACTGCCCTGAGGGAACTGAGTTACTTCGAGGACATCTATCTCAAAAATCTTGCGATATGTTTCCAATGCGAGTAGACTATCCGGTACAACAAAATTAACTTCGATATCTCGTGTCATTGTCTGCCTCCTTTTTCAAAATTATAACATGGTAGTTTCTTTGTTTCATCTATATGCACGCAAAAGGATGGCAATCACACCATCCTTTTGAATTACTATTATAGAGTTTCTACTTTTTTGGTCTGTAGAACGCCCAGATAGAAAGAGTTGTGGATCGCTCTGCGAGACCCAACAACGCATTAATGAAGAACTTCATTGCTCTCCTCCTTTGGTTTTAAAACAGTGCCAAATAAACGCGATGTAAATACCGCGGATAACGAAACATTATACGTTTTCGTTTATCATTTCAACATTGAAATAGGATGTAGAAGCAATGACTAGGGTAACGACACTCGAGAAAACAGTTAGTTGAGATGGCGCGAGAATGCTAGTTAATAAGAGTACACAGTTTAACACATAGAAGAAATAATCAAATTTATCACTGTGTTTCTTCGGGTCGTCATTTCCCAATACATTGGTATAGTATACAATTAAACAATTTAAGAGTACCAAATATATTCCCCAATACATTTGGACTTCTGCTGCAATCACATACGACAGTACCAGAGCAAGTAAGTACGTACCGAATGTCATGATGAAGCAGGACATAAATGTTTTTGCGTGATAGCGATCACGAAGACTCCGTGAAACAATGAATATCGAGAAGAAAATCATTGTTTCGGTAAATCTATGGATGACAATCCCAAATCCTAAAATTGAAAGAAGGGTAATCGCATTAGAGATTACGACCTCTAATCCGTACCGCAAGTCCTCAATTTGGTTTGCTTCTATATAGCCTAATTTACAAAACGATTTGCTTATCATTCGTGAAATGTATTCCATGGCATACCCCCACCGAACTTATAATACGTTTAATCGTACATTGTTTAAAGTTTTTTTGTTTATATCGTCGTTTTTAAGGTTTAAGTTGTAATTTTAGCTTTTATTTGTCCGAATGTGGAATGAGTGCTTTAAATTGAAAGGTATCCCTTTCACTCATAAACATAGCCCTACCGTTCAAAATTTTCACGGCATCCAAGATATTATCTACCCCAAGACCAACACGTTTTCCGGATTTGTTAATTGGCTTTCCATCTACCATTGTGACTGGGTGCGAGATTTTGTTCGCAATATAAATTTTTATAAACTGATGATTTTCACTAATTACAATTTTAATTTCTTTTGGATCGTGTGCGTATAGCAGTGTTTCATTAATTGCATTATCCATCGCATTTCCAAGTATAATTGTCAGTTTATCGTGCGGAATCGCAAAACGACCTTCATCATGACGCACCTTAAAACGAATGTTCGGGTATGTCGATATTTTTGAATTTAAGATTGCATTTATCGTTAGATTGTTGGTGTTAACATACGACTTAAGTTCTGGCAATGCATGGAGTGTCTGAATATATCGAATGGATTCATCATTCATGCCATTTTCAATGAAGCTTTGAAGTGTAATTAAGTGGTTCTTCAGATCGTGTTTGAGCTTTGCAGTTTCTATTTTATCTTGGACACTTTGAATATACGCTTCATTTTTTTGGTTAGCCTCAAATAAGGCTGATTCCATGAGCATTCGCTCATTTTTTTCTTTAAAGTATCGCGTAATTAATGCGAGGATGAGTACAAAGCTTACAACATAAGTCAGGGTCATCAGGACAATAATATTTTCAATGTGTGTTAGCGCATTGATAAACAAATAATCATACAAAAGTACAAGAACGATAAATGATACACCTAGATATTGCGCAATGCCAATTAGATTTTCACGTCGGGTTTGCGTTGGTAACAGCGTTGTACTCAGCACAATACCAATCATTAACATCACAAGCTTAATCATTAGTGCTACGACAACCCAAACACTAAATTGTTGTAACAGATCGACATAGGATATGCCGAAAATCCATGATACAAGGGACGTTACTAACAAAGTTACGATTCCGCTCAATACATAGTAACCAAAGACTGCGAAAACTCTTTTGGTATTGCTTTCGTCGAATAGCACAAATGCGTAACTGAGCATCAATAACAGTGAAAAAATTGTTCCTTCATTCGAATAAAGAGTATTCGTTGCAAAATATAATAAACCCGCCGTCAAAATCGCTACAACTACTTTGAAAGGTGTCGGAATATCTTTTTTAGTTGCAAGCTTACCACAATAAAAATCTAACAAAATAATATCTACGAAACACAACATGACTTCGATACCAGTGCGTAGGATGATGTCGAGTGTCATAGTGTGTCCCCCAACATGAGATATTCAGTATAGACACGTATAATCTCTTTATATCGCCCACGTGATATGCTAATTTCTTTGTCAAATGAGCGCATTTCTAGGCTCTTGGATGAAACAGAATCAACATGGAGTAAATTGATAATTGTTCCGCTATTAGGTCGAACAAAAAAGCGCGAATCCAAACGCTTGTAGATATCCGTCAAGGATGCATTGATAACTTTAATTTTGTGTGATTCCGTATAGACATACGGGTGACGATCAGTATATTCGATAATTATAATGTCGTTGACATCTACTTGGATTTCTTTATTGTTTGTTTTAAGTGATATTTTCTTACTTTTAGATTTAACAAACACATCGCGTATTTCTTCAATAGCTTGAATCAACTCATGAGCAACATCTTCTTTCATGATGTATTTATGAACATTCAGGCCAAAAGCATCTTTCATATAATGAACATAGGACGTTAGAAAGATTATTTTTGTTGCTTGTTCTGCCTGCTGGATTTGCTTAGCAAGCGATACGCCATCCATACCAGGCATCTCTATATCTAAAATTACTAGGTTATAAATAATGAAAGGTGATCGATTAATATAGGCTTCTGATGACTCATATGTGTCAATTGTAGCAATATTAAGAGTATCCGCTGATTCTGAAATTAACTGGTATACTTGCTCTTTAAATAGTGGGTTATCATCAACAATCGCAATTTTAAACATTGAGCGCTCCTTCATCAATTCTGGTTAAGTTCTATTATTGTGAATTTTATTTCACAGTTTATTTTATTGTACCATATTTTGTCAGGGTGCTGACTGTATATAAACTGTGCATTTTCAAGAATCATTTGTCATTGCACGGACCGAATCTTTACGATATTATTGAATTAATAGAGATGCGAGGTTTTGATAATGTCTATTACTCCAAGAATTGGATATGCGAGTTTAAATATTGATACACATGCACGGTTTCGAACCTGTCGTAAAGACGATCTCACGGAAACGCTACTCCGTGATTTAATTCGTGATAATTTGGCTACTTTGGATGCGATGCTTGATTATAACATTAAGCACAACAATTACTTTTTTAGAATTTCTTCGTCCCTCATCCCCTTTGGTTCATCACCTTTGAATACGCTCAATTGGTCGCATGAGTTTTCAGAGTATTTCACCAAACTTCGAACCAAAATACAAACACACCAGATACGTATCTCCTGCCACCCTGGACAATACACCGTACTAAACGCTCAAAATGAAGCGGTAGTTGCTGCTTCCATTGACGATTTGAGATATCACGCACAACTTATGGAACTATTATCAGGGGATGCTAATCATAAGATAATTCTACATGTTGGTGGCGTTTATGGCGATAAAGAAGCTGCGATGCGTCGTTTCATCAATGTTTACAATCATCGTTTGCCCGAAATTATAAAAAAATATCTTGTGATTGAAAATGATGATCGTCTTTATACAGTGGCTGACATATTATATCTCTCTGAAAAAACGGAAGTACCTTTAATCTATGATAACCTCCATCACCTTGTTAACCCTTCTTTAGAAACGCTTGCGCCTCAAGAGATTGTTGCTCAAGTAATTGGTACGTGGAAAGAAGACGATGGAAGACCCAAAGTTCATTACAGTCAACAAGCCTACAACAAACGTCCTGGAGCGCATACGGACACCATCAATCTCGATCAATTCATTGATGACTATGAGCTTTTATATTCACAATTTGACCTTGATATTATGTTGGAAGTCAAAGATAAGAATCGTTCATTTATAAAAGTAAATCAATACTTTAACCCCTCTCAATTAGTACTGGAACAAGAGTGGGCTCGGTATAAGTATTTAATCATGTCTTATTCAACACATGCATACAACGAACTTCGTCTACTGTTCAGAGAAAATAAAATCGTTAATCCTGTAGCATTTTATCATGTTGTTGATCAAACACTTGCAGGTCCTACTACAATTGGGACTCAAATCAATGCTTTGGAACACGCGTGGGGATATTTTAAACATCATGCATCCTCTGCAGAACAAAAGCGCTTCTTCTCCTACTTGGAGGCACTAAGAGCGGAAACGGTTACGATTCAACCTATCACAAAATTCCTGTATAAGCTTGCCATGAAGTATCAAAGTTCATACTTACTCGAATCTTACTTCTTAGTCTCATCGAATACCTAATGAAAAACTCAACAGAGCCAAATCTACCTTAAGGTCCGGCTCTGTTGAGTTTTTTTATTGGTTTACCAGTATATCCTCGATGACTTTACCATCTTTTAGCTTAATGCGATGATTACATTGTGATGCTATTCCTTCATCATGGGTCACAATAACAAGTGTTAATCCTTCTTGATTTAGAGCCTTAAATATTTCCATTAAATTAGCGCCATTCTCACTATCCAAGGCACCTGTAGGCTCATCAGCCAAGATGACATCCGGATCATTGATGAGAGCCCGGGCAATCGCGACACGTTGCCGTTCACCGCCTGAGAGTTCGTATGGATATTTGCTAGCTTTCTCTTCCATTCCTAGTTGTTTCAAAATACCGAGCGCTTTCGATGCATCTTTCTTATGTTTCATCGGTAATAGTACATTTTTGAGTACAGTCATCGTTGATATAAGTCCAAAATTTTGCACGATGTATCCAATGTTTTTATTTCGATATGATGCCATTTGTTTATCTTTGAACGCACCCAGATTTTCTTGTTTAAATAAAATAGTTCCCTGCGTCAATGGAATAAGCCCTGCAAGCAGGTTCAAAAGTGTACTCTTTCCGGAACCTGATTTTCCTATGATTGCAACCATCTCACCTTTATTTATTGTTAGGTTAATGCCATCTAATGCTGTTTCTGTTGCAGCATTTTTACCATACACTTTTTCCAAGCGCCTCACTTCGTATATTTTCATAAACTTCCTTTCCTATCTTGCTATCGCTTTCCGGCAATGACTTTAGTAATCTCTAAATTCTCGATTTTCCTCCATGCAAGATACCAAATACCAACAATTATTGTTAGCGCAAGAATGCTATTTGTGAGGATCCCTATTTTCGTTGCAGCGCCCATCCCTGTCGTTATGAATTGTGCAAGAAACAAACCCATCATAAGTTGTATGAGTTTATTCATGATTAGGTGAATCGTAATCTGTGTTTTTGAGTAACCAACGGTTTGCATAACCGCATACTTGTATTTGCTTATTTCCAAATCGAGAAAAATAGAAATAAAGTAGCAAAGCAGCGCATAAAACATTGTGAATAGACCGATATATACCCAAATCATTGCATAGGAAAGCTTCGATTTTAAAGACTCTGCAAGTTCTTTTTGCCCATCAATCGTTTTAAATGAAATTGGCGAAAGATTCAACGTTTGGAGCACTTCCTTAATTTGATTGTCAGATAAATCATTGATGATTATATTTTTTAAAATGTGATGATTTATTTCAAAATTCATGGTTTGTATGTGTTTTGGATGAAACGGGATCACAATATCGTTATCGATAGATTCTGGTAGAAAATACTGAGGTGATGTGATTGTTTGATGTTGCTTCATAATCCCTACGACGACAAACTGCATTGTATCCTTCTCAAATGTCTGATTTATGGAAATATTTTTCCTCAAATTATATCCAACTAATACTGGAATGCTTCCATCTTCAAATTCATAGTCTTTTTCTATCAAACCCCTTCCAGCTACTACTTCTAAGTTATTGAACTCGCCAACCAGTTTGCTTATCGATCGATATTTTTCTATGGACACTCTTAAGTTAAATTTTTCTTGATAAACTTGCTCAAAAAGTAGAACTAGTTGCTCCTCATATTGATTGAGTAAACGTTCTATCCGCGTTTTATACTGATTTAATTGAGTGTCATTAAGTTTTCCAATACGACCTTCAAAGCTTTCACTTAATGCATCGTTTTCTATTGGGTCGAAATGAGTTAACGATTTACTCTTACTAAACGTCTGCTGCATTTGAAAATCAGTATATGCGTTTTGCATATTTATAACGAGAAACATACTAAATGTCAGAGGAACTGCAATTTGAATTATACTCATGACGCCTTCAAGCACTTTAATGCATCGATTCCTGTATTTGTTAATACCTACAGTGACATCAATGTATTCTTTTCTAACGCAAAAAAGTACTTTGATGTACGTTAAAATATGAATAATCAAAAAACTCAGAAATAATGCAACAAGAATGTTTATTTTCAAACTTCCGTAATGAAACCTGATTACCAATGTACTTACTAAGTACGCACTTACGGTGATCCTCCTAAGAGCAACGCAATGATATTTAACCTGATCTAGAGTCGAATATCCAACAAGTCTAAGTACCTTTGTAATATCAGCATGATAGTAGATCCAGTATTTAATGACGAGGTTCAAAGCTATCACACCTGTAATTACTAACGCAATGACATTTATCATGATAAATCCTTGTTCCATAATGTAGCTTTGCACCGTACATACCTGTGGTGGTGTACATTTCGATTGATGATAGCAGTGATCTCCAAAACTCGACATTATAACTTCGATTATGCAAATGAAGAGTATCGAGGTTATAAACTGGTTTGCCCACATGAGTATCTTTAGTTTGATTGACTTATTAAAATTCATTCATTTATCTCCTAGAGGGACATGGATTAACATGGCCTAAAATTACCTTTTGGATTCTGAACCAGTTGTGCAGGATTGCCCTGGTTCTGCTACGAGCCATGTTTGAACTGTATCTCCAACCTGGGGAAACCACTTGGTATTAACATGCCTTTTTTGACCAACTTTAACCCATGCTCTCATCCATTTTAGACCTGAATTACGTGCAGTGGTTTTCGAATTGCATCCATATCCAAAAAAATATGGCGTTCTCCGTTCATGATGCGAGACATCTTGGTAATGTCGATATGCTTTTACCTGATTAATGCTTCCCGCTAAAAACAAAAAAACTAATATTGCAACAAAGTATTTTTTCATAGTATCACCTCTCTCAATAACTCTATCTTCGATATCAGCTATAATCATTTTTTATTTCAAGTATGTCTCAAGCAAGTATAAATCCTATGATTGTATTGTTATTTTATCATCACATTTTTTAATAACCTCAAGTCTAGAACGAGCGGCCTATATTTTTGTATAAAGGGTCAATTGATAACCATCCGCACAAAAAAAGGTTACCTGCGGGTAACCCAATTAAACTAAGCCTTTAAAACTATTTAGCTGCCCAAATATCGATTTCGATATTGATTTCTGGCAAACCCAGAGCGCTAATGTATGCGATTGTCATGGAAGGATAATCGTAACTAAAGAAGGCATCCCATGTAGCATCAAAATGGTCCCAATCGATTTCCTTAACAGACCATATATTAACTTTTGTGATGTCTTCGGGTGTAATGCTTTCATGATCGAGTAAATCGCGAATATTATCAAACATCTGTTCTATTTCTTTTTTAAAATCAAGTGGTAGTGTTCCATCTTCTTGGACACCAATTTGTCCTGAGAATACAATGGTATCCAGACCTGCAGGAATACGTGTAATATGCGCGTACTTTCCGACTGGTTGATTTACATTATGTGGTGTTTTCCTTGTTATTTTTTTCATTATTTGTCCTCTATTCTAATCCTGCTGAGTGCAATTTCGGCTTAGTTTGGACGCACTTATCCCATCTTAATGGGATTTTTCGAAGAAAACAGCAGTCATATTGCTGACTCCAAATGATAAAGATAATTTATTGATACGTTTCATCAGCAACTCCTTCTGCGTTTTCTGTATCATACCATCCATGATTTTTTTAAGCAATAATAATAGAAAAAGGACAGGCGTGTTGCGCCTGTCCTTTTATATTTTTTGAAGGTGAATTAATTGACCTTGATTTACATCTTGATGATTCTCTGTGACCCTAAACCGTGAGGTCGGCTGATTCGTTACAATGACCATTGTCGTTGCCTCAATGTTCTTATCTTGAAGCAGCGCTAATTCCACCGTTGCAATCATTGAATTCTCTGTGACCTCATCGTCAAGATCAACGAAGTTTTTAAAACCCTTTCCTTGAAGTGTCACCGTATCAATTCCAATGTGGATTAACACTTCAGTACCGTCCGATGTTTTTATGCCAATCGCATGCTTCGTTGGGAATACAGCAACAACAGTTCCTGAAACAGGTGCATAGATTTCATGACTCATTGGAATTACGGCAAACCCATCACCCATTGCAAAGGATGCAAAAACGGGATCGGATACTTCAGTTAACGGAATAATTCGGCCAGTGACTGGGGCAAAAAATTCAAGTTCTCTCTTTCCAAATAATTTCTTAAACATTATATTTTCGCTCCTTTTGCTCTGAGTGTCTTGACCGTAGTAGTAACGGCATTGGCAACATTATCTACAACACGTGGATCAAATACTGACGGCACAATATTTGTTGCACTCAGGTCTATTTCATCGATGCATTCTGCAATTGCCTTAGCGGCTGCGAGGTGTACTGATTGTGGAACAGATGTTGCCTTAACTTCGAGAAGTCCTTTAAAAAGCCCAGGAAAAACAAGTACATTATTAATTTGATTGGGATAGTCACTACGTCCTGTCCCAACAACTGATGCACCTGCAGCAAGTGCATCTTCGTAAGAAATCTCTGGTATTGGGTTTGCCATCGCAAAGACAATAGCATGCTTCGCCATTCGGTTAATCATTGATGATTTTATAATATTTCCAGCTGACACACCAATAAATACATCCGCATTTACTAATGCTTCATCCATCGATAACACATTATCTTGGTTTTCTGTTAATGCTGCAATCATCTTTTGATGCTCTGTGGTTGCAGTGTTTGATGCGACTATCCCGTGAAGATCAAAAGCATGGATTGATTTTACACCGTACTCTTTTAGTAGCTTAATAATAGCACTCCCGGCGGCACCGGTTCCACTTACAACTACTTTTATTGTTTCTACAGATTTGTTGACGAGTTTTAGCGCATTCATGAGTGCAGCAAGCGTCACAATCGCGGTTCCGTGTTGATCATCATGAAAAACGGGAATCGTTAGTTCTTCTTCTAACCTTTGTTCAATTTCAATACAGCGTGGTGCTGCAATATCTTCAAGATTGATAGCTCCAAATCCAGAAGCAATTGCTTTACATACTTCAATAATCATTTCCGTATCTTGAGTATTCAGTACAATTGGGACTGCATTAATATTCGCAAACCGTTTGAGTAGTATAGCTTTGCCTTCCATAACGGGTAGCGCTGCTTCGGGTCCTATATTTCCTAACCCGAGAACCGCACTACCATCAGAAATAACTGCAACTGTATTTTGTTTCCATGTATAGGTATAGGCTTGAGTCACATCTGCTTTAATTTCAAGACACGGATCTGCGACTCCTGGTGAGTAAACTAAAGCTAAATCATCGGCAGTGTCTATATTATACTTTGCCTCAATCGTTAGTTTTCCTTGAAGATTAGCATGTAAATTTAGTGCTCTACTCATTTCACTTCAAGCGTCCAATACGGTTTATTAACTTCCATGAGTGCATCTAAAACCGCTTTTGCCTTTTGTGGATCAACAACACTACGATTTAAAGTTAGTGCCTGAAGTGCTTTCGTATAATCGCGATCCATCCATGACTCCACTGTTAACAATTCGTACGCGTATTGTCCTTCCATCAGGCCTTTGTAGAAGGGCTTAATTTCGCCATACGGTTTACATACTGGACCATTAGAGCCTAATCTTCCCGCAAGCTCTACAATCGCTTCTTTTGGGAAATTTGGAATTAATCCATCATTCGGAACCATAATCACAAACTCGTTATTTAGATTATGCAGAATCGACTCCGCTATCTCAATCATCAAGTTACCGAAAACAGATCCAGTTAAAATTTCAAGATTGCCCAGTGTATCTCGACCAACTGCTTGAGCACACAGTTCAAATACTTCTTTCTCACGACTATCTTTTGCTTCATCTGCGCGAGTATATGTTGGATTACTTTCCGCAACGATTTCTTCTGGGAAGAAATAATACTGTAGATAGGTATTCGGTAGATATTCTGGGAAAAATTGAAGGTATTTATTTACCCGCTTATAGGTTTCGAGCCATGATGCCGATCGTTGTTCAGCATTATAAGGTTTGAATTCATTGTCTTTTAAGAATGTTTTTAGGATATCAAAATGTGAATTTCCGTCGGTATCATATATATCCGTAAACCATCCAAAATGATTCAGTCCAAAATACGTGGCCCGTAAAGTTTCCTGCGGAACATCTAAAATTTTCGCATATGAGCGCATCATTGAGTATGGCTGATCACAAAGGTTAAGCAATCGCTTATCATTCGGAAAAATTTTATGAAGAGCAAGGGCAACAATCGCTGCTGGATTCGTATAGTTTAATATCCATGCATCTTCGTTAATA
The DNA here is from genome assembly GCF_009828825.1 of Erysipelothrix aquatica. Taxonomy (GTDB): domain Bacteria; phylum Bacillota_I; class Bacilli_A; order Erysipelotrichales; family Erysipelotrichaceae; genus Erysipelothrix; species Erysipelothrix aquatica_A. Next base: position 57,003 of record NZ_WTTA01000003.1, read on the forward strand.
GCTCGAATGTCATTGACCATTTCAACCATAGCACCAATGGATCTCATTCCATATGCAAAGCCACCTGGACCGCATGTTTCTTGGCCTACTAGACCAAATTGCAAGGGTATTTTCTCATCCAAACTACGCATGTGAGTATCGCCAGCACGCATTTGTACAAGTACTGCATCTGCTTGTTGGTAGGCAATCGCTTTATCGGTAGTAAAGATTACTTCAGTTTCTGGCATTTCTTGTGCCAACACCAACCGAATATAGTCATCCATCTTACTCATACGATCATTGTTAATGTCGAAGAATACTACCTGTTTTAATGGAAAACGTTCTTTGTAGTCCACTATTGATCCTACAAGAGCGGGTGTTCTTGAACTCCCTGCCCCTACTATTGTGATTGAATATGCTTGTCTCACGATTATCACTACTTTCTAATTTCATCATCTACTGCATTACGCACAAACTCTACTAATGGACCAAATACAATATGTATATGGTTTTTTGAAGGAAGGAAAATACCAGTTGTACCAGATTCCTTCAAGATATCATTATTAATTAATTGTGTATCCACAACATCGATTCGAAGTCGGGTGATACAGTTATCGACATGGGCAATATTTTCGCTTCCACCGAGCCCTTCAACTACTAATTCAGCAATTCGTTTATAATTTTTTTCTTTGATCAGTGTATTGTCGAGATTTTGTTCATCTTCACGTCCAGGTGTCTTAATATCAAACTTGAGAATGTACCAACGGAAAACAAAGTACATGACGACTGCCATCACTAATCCAACCAATACAAAGTAAATCCATTGCGTATCTTCATACATTAACCCAAAGATTGCAAAATCAAAGATAGTTCCACGGATGTAGCCAATCGCAACATTAAAGAGTGGTAAAATTGCTGCACTAATACCAATTATGAGTGCATAAATTACGTATAAGAATGGTGCTATAAACACGAATGTGAATTCGAGCGGCTCAGTGACGTTTCCAAGCAATGCTGTCATCCATAAAGTAATCAGTAATGGTTTTACAAATTTCTTGTTTTCTGGTTTTGCAGTATGATACATCGCCAATGAGATTGCTGGGAAAGCGAACAACGTAACTAACATCTGTTGCTGAGCCATGAAACGTGTAAGGCTTGGCATCATTGACCAGTATTCGCTGTTAGGTCCAAGATTGAATAGAATTTCTTGCATTGCAGGAACAACACCAACAAATGTTGTACCGTTAATGACATAGGTTCCCCCGGCTTCGGTAAAGCGGAACATTGCATTCCAAATGTGATGTAAACCAAACGGAATGAATAAACGTTCTCCACCTGCTGTAAAGAGTGGTCCAAGTGGACTTAAAATAACAACTGATAGATGCGTTAACATTTGAACAAAGAATTGCCATACAAATGGAATTAACAAACCAAATCCAATCATAAGTGCTGATGTAATAATTGGAACAGATTTCTTTCCTCCAAAGAAAGCAAATGCAATCGGTAATTCTAAGTTATAGAATTTGTCAGTAGCCCATGCAGCCATCAACCCAGCAAAGATTCCTCCTGCCGTATTTAAGTTCATGGTTTGAACACCGAGTACTTTGATTTGTCCCATTTGTGAGATAAGTTCTGGATCTGCTAAATTTCCAGTAACCGTGAGCCATACGCTCATCGTAATGATAAGTACTAAATAGGCAACAACGGATGCAAAGACCGCGATCCCCTTATCGCGTTTACTCATACCATAGGCAACCCCCATTGCAAATAGTAATGGAATGTTGTCAAAGACAACACTCATAATCGTTCGCGTACTTTTTAGTGTTGTCTGAATTACTTCATTTCCGAGAAATGGTAATTTATCAATCATGTACGGTTGTACGAACGCACCACTAATACCAAGAATCATTCCAACCGGAGCTAATACCCCAATTGGAAGAAGCAGAGATCGACCAAATGTCTGGATTTGCTTACTATACTTCTTGAACATCTTCTTCCTCCTGTAACGTATATCACGTTTCTAAGACCATAATACAAAACTTCGTAACCGCTTACTCTTTAATTCTCACGGAATTGGACGCATTAAAAAACCTAGGTCGTATCTTGCGACTTAGGTCGGATTTTTCTGATACACAATTTCATTCGCGAGCATCTCGACAATCATAAACATCCCAACTCGAGAGATACCATCATTCGTTGCTGTCGCGACAGAATCTGACGCAGTGTACAGGTTAATATCAGACATTCGAGCAAGCACATTATGTGTGAACGATGTAATGGAAATGATAGGAACATTTCGTGACTTAACAATTTTCGCCGCTTCGACTATTTTTCGTGTTTCTCCTGATAATGAAATCAGAATAATAACTTCTCGAGGATCAATCGTGGGCGTAATAATTGATAGCAAATTATAGTCATCTAAAATAATGCATTTTAACCCGATGGTTAACAGTAAATGATTAAGATGCTGAGCAACGGATTTTGATGTTCCTCTAGCAGCTATATAAACTGTTTTAGCGTTTAGTATCGCTTCTGCAGATTTTTGTAGATTACTGTAATTCACCAAGTTGCCCGTCATTTTTGTAAGTGCAATGACTGAGTCGTTGAATGCCTCAGTTGTAATATGTTCATGTTGTGATGCATTGTAGGTCTTAATGTAATACTTCAAATCCGAGAATCCTGAAAACCCAAGCTTCTGGGACATCGTAATCACAACTGTTTTCGAAGTTAATGATTTGTCCGCCAATTCATTGATATTAATGGTTTCAACCTCATGCATATTTTGCACAATGTAATTACATACACGACGTTCACTTTCAGTTAAGGTATCAAATTTTTCTATTATCCGATTCATAGTAGATCCTTTCTTAACTCACGTATTGATTGTGTCAATCATACTATGTCTCTTTCCGTCATGCAACGAAATTCGATAGCGGTTACATTTGTTTTGTGTTCAGTCTTCAAGTGCTTCCATATCATGAATCAGCGATTGTTTCTTATATTTGATTTGTAGGCATATTACTGTTGCACCAATAATTGAGAAACATACATAAATCGCCAGAAGTGCATAGGGTAACGTAAAAATGCCCATTCCAGTAAGTAATGCACCCGCAACAATATACCCAACCAAACAATAGAGTATCGTTGGTATTATTGTTTTGTAAATAATGTATTTCACCCGATATCCAAGTTTAAGATAGATAGCATTTCTATATGCCTTTTTATCAATTTCCATAATTGCATTGCTTATGAATGTGAAAAATACAAATACTAAGAAAACCAATGCTAACACCAACCAAAAATAAGCGATTTTTAGTGCAGCTTGATACGTCGTCGTTACAGAATCCTTTATATCCACAGCTTCATGCTTTAGCGAACTCATTGATATGTTTTGGATATTATATTCTAGTTTTGATTCATCCATATTTTTAACATAGAGATTGTTGTAGATTGCCTCATGAAATTTAAGCGTATCTTCGCGAATTAAACGCGGATTAAACGGCGCAATAATACTCTTATCTACTGTTGCTGATTTAAAGTCATTTGGTGCAAAGACAGTTTCTCCTGCTTTCATAACCCCAACAATTTGATAGGTACTTCCCATCATTTTATACGTTTGTCCAATACGTAACGTATCCGACAATTCTGATCCAATTAAAACTGGAATTGGTTCACTAACACTCGTAAAATCACCATTCTTGATCATGCGTCCCGACGTAACTTGAATCTCATTGGCCTTCATTACGTACTCACTGGAACTGTAATAATGATCAACTTTTGTTTTGAGTGTTGAAGTTGGACTTCCAGCTGATTCATAGAACGTGAACATGTCCTGTTCGTGTTCAATAAGCATCGCTCTAAAATTATGAAGAAACGATAAATTCTCTTCTGCTGTCTGCTTACGTAGTTTATGAACGAACATATTGTTAGGACCACTATCTTCGATTAAACGTATGGCATGTAACTTTTCATTATTCGTGTACTGCTGATATGCTTTAGTATCTTTTAATTTATCTCCAAGCACTGTTGTAAAGAAAGCAATCACTAGTAAAGTTAATGTTACTTGAATAACATTTAAACTTACACTAAACGATTTCGAAACATAACGTATGCAACGAGGGCTTGCATGATCGTCTGGCTTACCAATTGCAAGTAAAATTCTAGTTATTCCCCAGAGAACGGCAACACTTTCTATCACTATTGCGACAATCCCGCTAAATACCGCGGTAGCATTAGTAGGTCGAATAAATATGACAAACAACATAAATGCTCCTGCAAAACTTGATAGATAATTTATGATTGTTTTTCGAACCATGTACCTACGTTGCTCACAAAGACTGTATCCGACGATATGTTGTATCTTATAGATATCCTTCGTTATAAAAATCCAGTATTCTAACACTTTAAAGAAAAACAAACCGGCTGATGCTATCACTAACACTATCAACAAGGAAAGAAGCTTCTGTTCATTTATAAATGTAAATATTGAACATGAACTTCGAGCTATAGAGGCTCTCGTACAGTGCTTTACACCAAGATGAAGGAGAGCATACGTTGCTGTGATAACTGCACTTGAAACTATTAAATTACTAATCCATAATCCTATATGTTTTTTCATATTTTCTCCCCAAAATAAATTACTCGTTTAGATTATCTAATCATCAGCATCGCCACCATATTCACATGTTTGGTCGAAGCGTCCAACAATCCAAGTATGAACCGAATCACCTTCATTTGGAAAATATTTAGTATTGGTATGGCGTCGATTTCCCATCTTAACCCATGTCCGGATATATTCGTAGTTTGGGCTAAAGACGGTTGTCTTGGAATTACACGCTTTCCCAGCAAAGTCTATGTTCGACCACCCTTCGTTATACCAACCACTATCTGCTGAAATATTCCCAGTGGCCATTGTTAACAGTAATGCAATCATTATCATAATGTTTTTCATGATTCACCTCTTTAGTATCAAATAGGTTCTTTTTAAACTTTTTCCTCTCGTATAGTATCATGTTTTTATTTCTTTTTTTTCGAAGTATGTCTCGAAGGAACCTTTTTGTGACTAAGTGGTTTATTGCTTTGTTCAATCATAAAAAAGCCCACCCTTTGGTGAGCTTTAAGAATTAAAAACGGTTTGGTACAGCTTGAAACTTGATGTTTGATAGTATGAACTTCCTGAATTAAAGGGTGTCCCATTTTCCATATATGCGATAACTTCCATTTTAATTAAGGGATCTCCTACCGAAATGTTAAGTTGCTTTGATAATTGTGCGTCGGCCAAGATTGCCTGTAAAGACTGATCCGCATAATCAAATTGAATGCCTCTTGCCTCTAGTAAGGCATAGAGCGATCCACTTAAATCATCTTCAACAAGAATACCAACAAGTTTTTCTGGAAAGTATACATGTTCAAAGACAATTGGAACATTATTGGCACATCGTGTTCGCTTAACCTCCCATACAGGTTCTCCCACTATAATTTGTAATTGCTGCGCAATATCTTCATTCGCAAAAATACGACGCAGCTCCACATCTTTAGAGCTGGGTATTTCATCACGACGTAGTACCTCGCGTGTGAATCCGACACCATTGCGAAATTCTTTATACGACGGAATACTTCGAACAAAAGTTCCACGGCCATGTTGTCGATACAAAACACGATCACTGACAAGTTCGTCAATCGCACGTCGAACTGTAACACGTGAAATATTAAGGGCTTCCGCAAGTTCATTCTCTGAATCAATCATTTGATGTGCTTTATAGAAACCCGAATCTATTCTTTGGTTAATATAGTCTATTACAACTTCATATTTGTTTTTCATAATCATATTATAACAATCCCTCACAGACACTTCAAGTCAACTTGTATTGACAAGTTGAAAACAACTGTATATGATGATTTCAGGAGGTGCTTTATGAAAATAGGTTCCGCAGTAAATTCTATTATTCCACACGAACTCTTACCTTTATCCGGTTACATGGGACATCGTCCTGCACTTGGCAGCCACGATTCTTTGAATGCAACTGTAGTTATTATCGATACCCATGTTTTTGTATCACTAGACCTAGTTGGTATCGATGATTATCTCTATCGTTACATTAAGTGTCGGTTACCCGATGACTACACAATCTCTATTTTCGCGACACACACGCATGCAGGTCCCGTTGGAACATTAGATACATCATCCGTACTCCATGGCATGCGTAATGTCTTTCAGGATATCAATCATACTTATCTTGAATTTGTTGCCCTTCAAGTTCTTGATGCCATCAACGAATCATTATCTTCCATGGAACCATTTGAGGCATCATTTGCGGAAGGTTCTATTGAGAATTTATGGACACATCGTATCCATCCTCAAAAAACAATTAATAATACATTGTGGTTTATTGAGTTTAAAACCTTTTCGAAGACAACAATGATGCTTTCTTTCCCTTGTCATCCAACAGTTCTAAATAATCAAAATCAACACTATAGCAAAGACCTACTTTATGGTCTGGATCTTGCGAAAGACGTTGATGTTCTCTTGTTTATGAACGGACCTTCCGCTGATATCAGTACCCGTTTCACGCGACAAGAATCCTCATATGCTGAGATTGAGCGAATGGGACACATATTATGGCAGCAAATAGATAAACTTAAAGACACGGCCACTCCTTTCATGGTGGAGCATCTTGATGTTACTGACTGCTATTATGACCTGAAAACAAAGCCGACATTAACGAAGCATAATCGTCAAATCGAACAACTGCAATTAGCATATGAGCAAACTAAAAATCCTCAGCTACTTACCCAATTGGATGGATTAATACTTGAACGTAGTTTCTTATCATCAAATCCGCCATCAACAATCTCTGCACATTTTCAAATCATCAATTTTGAAAACATACGTATTGTCACGATTCCAGCGGAGTTATCACACGCATTCACTTTAGCCAATACAAAGCTTGTGACACTTGCTAACGGTTACTTGTCCTATTTCACAACCTGCGAATCTTTTGATCAAAACACCTATGAATCTTATGCAAGTGTGATTGATCGTGGTGAGGCAGAACGGATGATACATTTTCTAAAAAATACTATGGAGGCGCATTAAATGCAAACACTTACTTATCTTGAATATATCAATAAAACTATCGCTGAACTTGCAACAACTCAAACACCTGCAATTGATGCAGCAAGCGCCTGCATGGCGGAGGCTCTTGCCCAAGGGAATCGTATTTTAGCTTTTGGGAGTGGCCACTCGCATATGATTGCTGAAGAATTCTACGTCCGCGCTGGAGGACTTGCTTCGATTGAGGCGATTCTTCCATCAGAACTTATGCTTCACGGAACTGTCGGAAAAAGTACTCAAATAGAACGAATCTCTGGTTATGCCAAACCAATCCTTGAGCTTCACAATCCTCGGGCTGGAGATGTTATTATTGTTACATCCAATTCTGGTAGAAATAACGTACCAGTTGAAATGTGCTTAGAGGCTAAAGCCCTAGGAATGCATGTTATTGCAATTACATCATTGAAGCACTCAACACATACGACATCACGGCATGAGAGTGGTCTTCGGATGTTTGAAATCGCAGATATAACGATCGACAATCTTTCACCTGCAGGAGATGCAGCTTTCTACATTGATGGATTCGAAACCCCAACCGGTGCTTTAAGTAACATTATTGGTCTCACAATCGCTCAGACACTTGTTGTGAACGTCGTGGACGAACTCGTACACAGAAATATCGTTCCGCCTGTATTCAAGAGTTCCAATTTAGACGGTGCCGATGCATATAATGATGTTCTATTCGATACTTACCTTCGTTAGAAAATAAAAAAAGGGACCGTCGTCCCTTTTTTACTCGATTCTTTGGAGCTGTCCGTTCGACAGTTTATAAACGGTTCCAAACACTTCCACAATCTCATCAACTACTTTTATCGCGCCATTTTTTGTAGGCGCGTAAATTGGAAGTTCATACGAAAACGGCATCAGATCTGTTTCAATGTAATCATGATTCTCTAAATCAAAGTGTGGCTCAAATGATAATTTATTTAATCCTAATCCTGCTTGAAGTGATGCTGTCTTGACGTCATATTTATTTCGCGGTGAGCACATCCATTTATCACTCATATCTATGGCACCAGCACTAGTTCCGATAATTACACCTTCATGATTGCGAATCACATCGTCAAGTTCTAGGTCATTGATCATTTTCTTTTGTTCGAGATTATAGCCACCTAGAATAGACACAACTGATGCTTGGCTGACCACTGTGCGCGCCTCTTTAGCACTTAATTTATGGTCAACAAAAACATAGTTTCTAAACTCAATACCTGCTTGAAGAAGCCATTCACATTCAACAAGTGGTGGATTGTCTCCTTCATAATAAAGAGGGTCTCCTGAGATCAAAGCAATTGTCTCACGATGACGAATGGCTTGATGCAACGATTTTTGAATGTTAGATGGCATCGTGTCATAATACCAATCCAAGTAATAATGTATGCTCATTACAGTGATATCCTTTTACTTTTTAAAGTATGATGTTAGAATTGCGATCCCTTCTTCATGAAGTACGTGTTGAATGACATTGGGTTGATAATGCGAATGTGCAAAGACTGTTTCGCTACTATTAACCTGAGGTTCACCTAAAATGTAATTCAAATCACGGCTTCCTGCACTGAATACAAGTGTTCCTAACGTTGACCACACCATTGCACCAGAGCACATGAAACACGGTTCACAGCTCGTGTAAAGTGTATACGAAGATAAATCAGTAATTTTGTTCTTACGGCAGAATTCACTAATCAACGCAAGTTCTGCATGCATTGTTGGGTCAGTAAACGACTTTATTCGATTCACAGATGTGGCAACACATTTTCCATTTTTCACGAGCAACGCACCAAAAGGTTCGTCACCACCACGCATTGCTTGTCTTGCTAGGTCTAATGCCTCCATCATAAATACTCTATGTTTATCCATCTTTCGGCTCCTTTTCATCCATTCTAGCACATTTATATCACCTTAATAATTCAATGGTGTTTCAATCGACCCAAAAGGGGCTATTATGCCCCTTTTACTATTTATGATTTATTTTTTCTTCTTGCAGCAAGAGCAATTACAATACCAACACTTGAAAGTACTAGTGCGCTAATTGGAATTAAGTCATTCATTCCCGTGTTTGGTAATGTCTGTACGGTCTCTTTGTTAGTTTCATTCGTAATAGGTGTTGCGGGTTCATTTGGCTCAAACGGCATAACTGGATCAACTGGATCGATTGGGTCAATTGGATCAACTGGATCAACTGGATCAACTGGATTGATTTTTACTAAGTTACTTTTCGCATTTCTGATTTCCAAGATTAGATTGTCAATCATTTCTTGGCTTAATGACTCACTTTGCAAAAGCTTAGTTGCTTTATCTGACACTGTCTTAAGCACACCCATGCTTTCTGGTGTGAACAATGATGAGTCAATTGCATCGATTTCTTGAATTAATGCCACTAATTCTTTGGTATCGACCTTAATAACTTTTTCAATGGACACAGTGTCGATATATGAAGCCACGGCTGGTCCAGAAGCTTTGTAGTAATACAAAGTTACGGCATTAACGCCTTCAGGTGTGGTGAATGTTAGGGAACTTGGTTGATATTCAGTATGCTTAATTTCGACAAACTCCTTATCTTCCTTACCTTGCTTATCGTTCCATTTAACGCCAAGTGTCAGTTTTTGATTCGCATCACCACGCATCGTCATCGCATCAATGCGATATTCTGTATTAGGGGCGACAGCGATAATATGCTCGATTGATGCGCCACCATTAACTGCCTTTATCTCGCCTGCATATTTGCCTTCAAACGGATTATTTGAAGTGATTGCGCCATTCCATTGGAAATTCCAAGGGTCATTATTTGTGTGTTTCGTTGTATCTTCAAATGTTCCGTTTTCAAGTTTTACCTCGAAAGGTGGAATTGAAGGCTCAATCTCTGTTGCAGGTATAAATGGTGTTACTTTCTCAAATTCAACGTCCGAGAATTCATGAGCTCCAATATCGGGAAGACCATTGTAAACATAATCTCCGTCATGAATTGAGTTATGAAAGAAGTCTGTTCCTGCCGTTCCAGGATGTTTGTTAATATCAAGACTGACAAATCGGCCTCCATTAACTGCAGGCGATGTTGCCCTAATTTTAAATCCATCGAGTGCAGACCAATCGGTAACATCACGTGTTTTCATATCCTTATTAAGAACTGTACCCGGGAATGTTACGTCTGCAAACATCGGATCGACACCCGTTAGATTGTTGCCCGGAATTTGATTTGGTTTTGGAATATTACTTCCCGCAAAGATATTGTTTGAGTACTCCCAACGTGGTTTAGTTGCATAGCCGCCATGTCCATTATTTACAAAAATATTATTGTAAATATTTGCTTGAACGTTCCCTCCTTGGTTGACAAGTGGTGCAGTGTTCGTCGTTTCATCAATGTAAAAAACATTGTTGTAAATATTAATCCCTTCGAGATTATTTCCTTGGCAAACCGTCAGAGTTTGGTACTTATCATTATAACTAATATTGTATCTGAACGTTCCGTCCTTAACACCACCGCGGCTTTCAGCACACAATAACAATGTACCTCCATCATTATTATACGAATAATTGTATTGATACACTACACCTTGGGAGCCTTGATCAAAGTCCCATGGCATCCCATCACGGGTTGAGAAACCGCCTGTAACTTCGTTGTACTGGAACAATGTATCATCTGCATTCCATACCCACATTCCTGCATTATAACCTGTTGATTTTAAGTTATAACCATCTAAGTAGTTGTATTCTACAAGAGCTCCTTTGGTCATGTGCGGCGCAATACCATCACCGCCAATATTATAGAGTTTGTTTCCACGTATCTTAACATTTGTAATTGGCGTCCATGGCGTTACAGAGTTTTCGTTGAAGGCAGGATCCTCTGGTCGAAGTAAGTCTCTATTTTTCCAGTCGGTCCAGAAAAGAATACCGGAACGATGGACATCATCAATAATATTGTTTTCAATCACAATATTGTCAAATGTTGTCCGTTGGTTGATACTGTCTTTGTTATGAATTTTTCCATCAACCATATCTGGAATATTAACAGTTACTTGAATTCCAGAACTTCCATTTGCGTCTTTCTTATCCTCACCCTTGACATCGTGGATGTATAAATCATGAATATAGAAGTCATTTAAGGTTGTGGTTGTTTTTGTATTATGCTCCGTCAACGCCTCACCTCCAAAATTGACGTTTAAAAGGTGAACACCACGTCGTGGTGCTTGCGGTGCTAACCCACTCCGATCTTCATTGGTTATCTCTAAATGACTTATTTCCCAATGTTCTTGATTTTTCAAGAGAATGGTATTTTCAACGCCACTACCGTCTAGTCGTGGTAATGCCCCATTGCCATATGCTCCAATAACAATACGATTCCCTTGAGTACCGCTTCCTTGTGGAGCAAGCCCTCCTTGCCAGGCCACCACGCTTGAATAAAATCTTATTACCAGGTTCAAACACATGGTTATTAACGCGTTCAAGTGATTGCCAAGCTTGTTCTGGTGCAGTTCCACTATTGGCGTCGTTTCCAAAAATGTTGTCGATGTAATAGATTGTTGATTGTGAAGTGCTAGTTTCTTGCGCAACAACCGGCACAGCACTTACAACCATCATCAACGAAAAAACAATCGCTATTATAAGTTTTCTTAACTTCATCAGTTCCTCCTAAACACTTATGTGCACAGTTATTGTATCGGAACTACCGTTGTAACCGCTATCACCCTATTGCTTAATCCTTATGTTAAATTGAGGTTTGATCACATTTTGAAATTTATCACATTTATATCAAAGTTTTGTCATTTGCGTCTTAACATTCAAATCTCTTAGAATAGAACTTTTATTGTTTTAAAGGTCTGTTTGTAACATTACAGATATTTTTTATGACATCACAACCAAACAAAATTCATTTTCCGTTAATATTTGTGTAACGGCGAAAACAATGTGTAATATTTATCATATTTTCGTTGCTAAATACGGAGGGAAACACGATGAAAAAAGTAATTATTGCTGCTAGCACGATTTGTATGGTTATCTTGGGTACTGCAAACTTTACAACACTTAAAGCAGAAGAATCAACCACTACACAACCGGATGTCTCAGTAGACCGAAAAAATATTGAGCAACCACGTAATGAATTAAACACAACAACCAAAAATGAGGACACGATTACGGTAACATTTGACCTAAATGGTGGACAAATGTCACAGACACAAATCGAGATACCTAAAAACTCGAAAATTGATACAAGCCAATTGGATCCGACAAAAGAAAATGCCGTCTTCTATATGTGGTATACCGACCCTGAACTTGAGAACATGTTTTTTGATTGGGAACGGTTGACAGAAGACATCACGCTCTATGCTCGTTGGGGTAGTGAGATCAGCCGCGATGCCTTCTCTGATGATATGCTAAGAAAACTCGAACTAAGTTATGGGATTACAGGTCAAATCAGTGATTTGGAGTTACAAGATATCAATTCGTTTGATTCTACAGAATTGTTCTTCAATGAAGACACCAATGACTATGAGAACGTCGCTGTTTATGACTATAAAGGAATTCAATATCTTACGAATATTGAGACATTAACACTCGGAATCGAAAAAGAACACTCAGTTTCTAATGAATCGCTCGAATATCTTGGTGCCCTTAAAACTGTGCAATACCTTACATTTAAAGATATTTTACCAATTGAATATACTGGGTCTTGGATGGAGTATGAACAGTATATTGCGGATAATTTAAACAATAAGGATAATGCCACTTTCTATCAACATGAAATCGTACGCTATTTAAATGCCATGGATTTTGAAGCCACAAGACAAAAGGACTATCCCTTATATCTCAATTTTGATTATAGTTTAAGTTTCTTTGATCAAACGTTCCTAATGGATTGGAATGTTGAGAATTTACCAATTAATGTATCAATCAATGCAGGAGAAATCTATAACACTTTCTATGCAAATGCTGAAGCGGTTGATAAGAATGGGATCCCAATGTTCAAGGTCACGATGGATAATCCAAATATGTTTGTATACTTGGATCAAAACAATAACCTTGCACTCGATTCAAACTACATGTATCAAACTTCAGATTCATCCATTAACTACTTCCCTAATTTCAGCTTTGAAATAAGTGATGAAGATTTAGAACTTCTACAAGCACCTGTTTTAATTGAGTATATCTTACCAGATGGATCTCTTATTGAAGCAGATTCTGATAATCAACTAAGTAACATCACTTTTAAATCAATCAATATATACTTAACCGAACTTCAGTATTCGATGATGAAAAAAGAATTTGATCAAAATGAAAATGGTATTGACTTTATGAATCATCCTGGATATATTGGTTCATTCTCAGCACGTACTGAAATACCGTATGAAGATACACAATCAGGTGGGGGGCTTTTACCTGATGAGAATATCTATATCGATACACGATACCGTCTTCTAATTAACTTGAATGACGTCGTGGAGCAAATTACGGTTTCATTTGATAGTATGGGAGGAACTGAGGTTGATGATCAAATCATTGATAAGAATACAACCGCAGAACTTCCTGAAGCGCCAACTTTCGAAGGTTATACTTTTGATGGATGGTATACGACAGAAGCATTAGAAACTCCATTTGATTTCGATACCCTACTTGATTCAGACACTGTATTATATGCTAAATGGGTAAAAGATGCACCGATTGATCCAATTGATCCGATTGATCCGATTGATCCAATTGATCCGATTGACCCGGTTGACCCGATTGACCCGATTGATCCGGTTGACCCGATTAATCCGGTTGACCCGATTGATCCGGTTGACCCGATTGATCCGGTTGATCCGGTTGACCCGGTTGACCCGATTATTCCAATTACCCCAATCGAACCTGAGGTTGTAAAACCTGAAGAAGGTGAAACGCTTCCTAACACTGGAATCGCCAATAAATCATTCCAAGCAACTGGCGCTTTCTTAATACTTGGTGGCTTTGCCTTATATGTTACAAATCGTAGAAAAAACAATAGATAAAAAAGGACCCTTTGGTCCTTTTATTTTGAGAAAAGTGCATTCAAAGCGAATTGCCCTTTTTCATTTGTCAGTGCAAGCACTGTATCATTGGCTTTGAGTTCAACACTTCCGTTAAGAACAATCACATCATCTTCGCGAATCAGTGTAATTAGAATCGTTTCATCGGGTAGCTGTAGATCTTTAATTTGTTTATTTGCTGCAGCAGAACCCTCTTGAATCCCCATCTGAACGATAGAATTTTTTCCTTTATTTATTTTCAAGAGTGTTGATAAACTCTTCATATCGATTTCATCCATAACAATCCGAGATACAAGGTCTGCCTGATTGACAGCGACATCCACACCCATGGATTGATTAAACAACCATGTGTTTCGCGGATTGTTCACACGGGCAATAACACGTTTAATGCCATACTCATACTTCGCAATGGTAGCGACCACAAGGTTGACTTGGTCTTCTCCTGTTACCGCAACGACAACATCAGCAGAGACGATTCCAGCACGTTCTAATGTATCTGGATCACTTCCAGTTCCACGTACAAGCATTTTTTCTGGAAAATCATTTTTAATTTTTTCTAAAGGTTTTTCACGATTTTCAATGATCGAAACATCGTAGTCATTCTGGATTAGGAGCTTCGCAACATATGAACCTACTTGTCCGCCACCAATAATTATTGCTTTCATTATGATTTCCCCCTAAAGACCTAGGACACTTTTCAATGTGTCCAGGTCATTGTTTTGTACCGCAATATACAGTTCATCATTTGCTTCGAGTACTGCACCTCGTTCAGGAATAAATGCGTTGTTATTACGCATAACACTCACAACCTGAACGCCTAAATTATTAACTGTTTCAATGTTCTTCCCAATTAACAAAGGTGTAACCATGAGTTTGATAATTTCAACATCACTATTACCAATCGTTGCAATACTATCCATATCTGTTTTGGTTAAGAGTTTCACAACGCGGCGTGTTCCCCATTCTGTTGTCGAAACAGTTTGAACACCCAACATTGCATAAATTGAAGCATTCTTTGTATTGTATTGACGCGCAATTACTTTAGGAACCGCATATAGATTGCGGGCAATTCGACCAATTAAAGCATTGGTTTCATCGCTATCTGTGCATGATACGACTGCATCTGCGTGATTAATATCGGCATTTTCTAAGACCTCTTTATCAAAACCAACTCCTACCATGTAGGTAACATTATCATATTCTGGTAACCGTTTTAATACCGATGCATCGGTATCAATAGCAATAATGTCATTGTTGTCTTGACTTAGAGTGTGGATTAATTCAGTTCCCATACGTCCACATCCAACTATTATAATTTTCATGTTAATTATCCTTTCACGATATGATTGCGAATATATTTTTTACGTAATTCATCCAATAAGATAGCAGGAATAGGAATTAGGATTAAGATCATCCATTCCATCCAACCCAATGGTGCAGTATCAAAGATATTTTGTAAAGCTGGAACATACATCAGTGACGCAATCAACAGTATTTCTACAACGATACCGATCAATACTTTTGAATTGGTGAAAATTCCGCGTTTAAAGATTGATTGGCTTTCTGTACGGCAGTTGAGTACCATCCCAATTTGACCAAAGACGATCATTGCAAGTGCCATTGTTGTTGCTTGGCGGTAGACACTGCCATTTTCGAGGAGGCTTGTTTGTGGGCAGTTACTGTGCATAAAGTAGATAAAGAAGTAACCAAACATTGCAAATGCTGAAAGTATCAAGCCATACCAGAAGAAGGCAATAATGAATGTTTTTTTGTTTAAGAGTGCTTCACCGCGTTTCCGTGGTGGTTTGTTCATAATTCCTTCTTCAGGTTGCTCGGTGCCAAGTCCAAGTGCTGGTAACATGTCTGTTCCAAGGTCAATTGCAAGAATTTGCATAATTGTAAGTGGTAATGGAATTGCACCACGTGACAATAGGAAGGCTACAGACGGAATGGCTTCTGCCATATTACTATTGAGGATATACGTTAAGAATTTACGGATATTGCTATAAACTGCACGGCCTTCCTCAACTGCTTTAACGATTGATGCAAAGTTGTCATCCGTTAGAATAACATCGGCTGCTTCTTTCGCAACATCGGTTCCAGTGATTCCCATAGCAACCCCTATATCAGCTTTTTTTAGTGCTGGGGCGTCGTTAACACCATCACCTGTAACCGCAACAATATGTCCAAGTTCTTGAAGCGTTGCGACGACGCGATATTTTTGCTCAGGTGCAACACGAGCAAAGATTACCTCATCCTCAAGTGCATGTTTAAGTTCATCATCGGAAAGTTTGTAAAGTTCAGATCCAGTAATAACACGTGGATGTTCCGTTTTTACAATTCCAATTTTTTTAGCAATACTTTCAGCGGTTAGACCATAGTCTCCTGTAATCATTATAATACGGATGCTTGCATCATGACAGATTTTTACGGCATCACTGACTTCTGGACGTGCTGGATCGGACATAACAACTAAACCTAAGAATGTGAGGTCGTCTTCGATGATTTCAGGTGTATATTGACTCATCGTGTTTGGAAGAGACGTTTCATGATCTAAAGCACGATACGCGACTGCTAAAACACGCAACCCATTACGAGCGTACATATCGTTTGCTTCCATTGCTTCATCAAAGAACGCTGATTCCATCGCTATGCGTTCACCATTACGTTCTACGTGACTTGAGATTTCTAGGATTTCACGAGGTGCTCCTTTGACAAAAGCGATTCGTTGGTCACCATGAATTTTGTAGGAATAATCATGAATTGTTGTCATGCGTTTACGCGTTGAATCAAAAGGAAGTTCGCGAAGACGTAAAGCCTCTGTGGTTAAGGAATCAAGATTAATTCCACCCTTTTGTGCCACAACACCCAAACACGCTTCAGTAGGGTCGCCTAAGACTGTATAACGATCATTATCTTCATTCGGAGCGACCACTTTCGCATTGCTACATAATGCAGCAGCACGAAGAATTGTTTGAAGGTTGGTGTGATCGTACACCTTGATAGCTTCTCCATCGAGTGTGATTTGACCTTCTGGGGCATATCCTAGACCACTAACATCATATTCATGATCCAAAGTCCAGACGTTGCTAACGGTCATTTCGTTTTGGGTTAATGTTCCCGTTTTATCTGAACAGATAACGGAAGTAGAACCTAAGGTTTCAACAGCCGATAATTTTTTAACTAATGCGTTTTCTTTAGCCATTCGTTTCACAGCAATCGCAAGTGACAACGTTACAGTCGGTAGTAAACCTTCTGGAATAAAGGCAACAATCATCCCCAAGGCAAAGATGAATGATTTTGCAAGTGTTTCTTGGACAAAGAACACTGAGATAATAAAGAACAAAATACCAATTGATGTAGCAATAATCGAGATTTGTTTCGTAAGAACATCTAATTCTTGTTGGAGTGGACTTTTCTCTTCTTTCATGTTTTGGGTAAGATTGGCAATTTTTCCAAATTCCGTATTCATACCTGTCGCATAAACGATTGCTTTTCCGGTTCCACTTGAAACTGAAGTTCCAGCGAAAATTAAGTTTCGAATTTCAAACCGTGATAAATCATCACCCAAAACGGCATCCGCATTCCGACGGACTGGATTTGATTCACCCGTTAAGGTCGATTGGTCCACATTCAAATCACTGCATTCGACAAGACGGGCATCAACGGAGATACGATCGCCTTCCGCAATAATTAAAATATCACCCACAACGAGTTCTTCAGTAAGAATTTGTTGTTCTTCACCATCACGTACGACACGTGCAAAGGACGGCAACATTTTTTTCAATGCATCAGTAGCTTTCCCTGCTTGGAATTCTTGCCAGAAACCAAAAACACCATTGATGACATTGACGAGCCAAATTGAAATACCTAATTGAGGCATATCTGCAAAGATTGCGATTCCCCCACTAAACCATAACAAAATAGCCATCAAGCTGGAAAAGTGATGTAAAAATTTCTTCCACATTGGTTCACCTTTCACTTCTCTAAGCACATTTTTTCCGTATTCTTGTTGACGTTTTTTTACTTCATCAGTACTTAAGCCATTACGATCTACATCAAGGTGTTCGTAGACATCTTGTGGCGTAACTTTATAGACTGAGTCATTGTCATATTTCTTCATGTTATTCCCCTTCTTTTCAAAAGATAAAAGTATTCTAACACCACTGGTATTAAGACGGTATTAAGATTGATTTTTCGACTTGAAAACATAAAAAAAGAGTAGCCATGATACTCTTTTAAAGGGGGGCGTTTTATTTTGAGACGACTGATATTCTCTTTTGAATATGATGCGCTTGTTCGATTTCATCTACCATTGCAATTGCATAGTCTGCATAACTAATGGTGCTTTCGTTTTGGCTATTTAGTGTTAGAACTTCACCTGCCAATGTATAGCTACCTGTACGAATCCCATCAGCTCTAAAATCCGCTGCAGGAGAGACATACGTCCATTTCACATCCGCTCTTTCGCGAAGTTGATCAAGTGCTTTCCCCATATTTGAAGCCATTGGCAAATATGCTTCTGGAAAGCCTTCTGTTTGCATCAGTTGGGTTGTTAGTGCTTCATCAACATAGAGACTCCCTGCCCCACCAACGACTAAAAGACGTGTGGGTGTTTCAGCTACAAGATTTGCGATGTGATTAAGAGATGTAACGTGGACGGTTTGATCTTCACCGAAAAATCCAAATGCGTCAACAACACTATCAAAACCTACTAAATCTTCTGATTTTAAGTCAAATAAATCACTTTCAAACACTAATGCATCCTTGTTAGTTACTTTATTTGCGTCGCGGACGAAAGCGGTGACTTCATGACCTCGGGCAATTGCCTCATCAACAATCAATCTACCTGCTTTTCCACTTGCACCTATTACTGCTATTTTCATAAATTTTCCTCCTGGCGTTCGGTTGTAACCACAACACTTACATCAATAGATTATACCCCTTTTGTTGTAATGTCAATAGTTACAACCATTGACATTACAACCTGCTCTACCTATACTTATACATAACAAGAGGTAGTATTATGCAAATAAGTAGTCGTTTCACCATTGCTTTACATTCATTAATCTGTATTTATACATTTGATGGCAATCATAAAATCACCAGTGATTTTATTGCAGAGAGTGTCAACGTCAATCCGGTCATCATCCGAAATGTTCTTGGCCAATTAAAAAAAGCAGATCTTGTAGCGATTCAACGGGGGGCTGGTGGTGCCCACATCGCGAAAGATCCTACGTCCTTTACGTTGTATGATGTCTTCATTGCCGTCGACAGTATTCAGGATGATCTCTTTGCCTTTCATGATAATCCGAATCCTAATTGCCCCGTCGGAAAACAAGTTCACACGGTACTTGATGGATACCTTGATGATGTTCAAAACGCAATGATCAATGAATTAAAGAAAACAACATTCGAAGATGTCATTCATAAAGTAGAAATTTAAAAAGGACTGAGTTTATCTCAGTCCTTTTCATGCATAAGTTGCTTAGAAATTGCAAACAACAATGCTTCATTCCCTTTGCCCGCCATCAGTTGGACTCCAAAGTGCTCATTAGCTTCATTCTTATATACGGGAAGGCTTAATGCCGGTTGCCCAGTGATATTCGCAAGCATCGTAAATGGTGTATAGGCTAAAGATGCTTCAAACATGTCCCAAACCACTTGATAAGGGTTAGCATCATCTTCAATGTTTACCATTTTTTTCATGAACGCGTCGGTGTGATATACGTAATCCACAGCCGGTGCCGCCTTAGCCGTTGTTGGTGTTAAATATAGATCATACGATTGATGAAACTGGTGCATAATGTCACTGACACGATCCCAGTAATTGAGTGCATCCACCATTTCCCACCCCGTAACCTTCAAGCCGTAGTGATAAAGCACCCACGACATGAGTTCAATGTCATCTTTTTGTATCGAACGGTTCAATGATAACTCAACTTCTTTGAACATCGCTGCCGTTTCAACACCATTTACCCTATAATACGTTTCCATCAACTTCATCCCATTATAGTCAGGAGCCTCATAAACAAGTGTATGACCTAATGATTCAAGGTGTTGGACCGTTTGCATTAATGCAGTTTTAGCATCATCACTGACTACACTCCCCACAGGTGATACATCAGAATATGCAACTCGCAACGGCCGATGCGGTATTGCTTTTTCCTCCACATAATTAAAAGGTGAGGCGACCGTATTCTGCTTGATTGCTTCAAACAATAATTCCGTATCTGTCACGGTTTGTGTTAAGAAGAAATTCATTGATGCCCCTTGCCAACCGCGATGCGAATAGGGTCCAGTCGGAATACTTCCACGTGTTGGTTTAAGGCCTACTAGCCCGGTATAGCTCGCCGGAATTCGAATGGAACCACCACCATCACTTGCTGCGACGACAGGGGTAAATCCTGCAACCAACGCTGCAGCTGCACCACCACTTGAACCCCCAGGTGTTGTCTTCCGATTTCGTGGGTTTCGTGTGATTCCATAAAGTTTAGAATCTGTAATATTCTTAAATCCAAACTCAGGGCTATTGGTCTGTCCCACAACTATAAATCCAAGATCTAAGATGGCTTGTACGAAGTTATTCGTGTGCCGAGCTTTCATGTCTTTAAAGAGGCATGATGCTGCCGTGCTCGGTTCCCCTTTGAGACTATGACCCAAGCTTTTGATCAAAATTGGAGTCCCTTTAAACACCGTCTGGCTAAAGTCTCTTTCGGATTCAGAAAGCGCCGCTTCGAATCGTGTATGTACCACCGCATTGAAGTTCTTATTGTTTTGTTCAATCGCTTGGATGGATGCTTGCACTAATTGTTTAGGGGTAACATCTCCCTGTTCTAAAGCTTGAAGTGTCTGTTTTAGATTCATAATTTCTCCTTTAATCGTTGGGGTTATCTTTGGCATGGACGCATACATCACGCCTTCTTAGCGTTTTTGCAGAATGTATTGTTTTTGCCGATGTAGTGATTGACGTTTGGAATGCGGTGTAATCCTTATGATTGGTTTGGTTGGTAATGTTACGCCTAAAAGGGATACAGCCGCTTCACATACACTGTTTTCATCCTCAAGATACAAAAGTGTAACATTTAGTAAGTCTGCTACCCTTTGGGCCATGCGCGAATTTTTCAAAAATGCCCCGGTCAAAAAGATAGCATGATTATGATCAAATCCAATACTCTCTAACATCAGATCAATGTTCGCAATCATCCCCAGAAATATTGCTTGAGTCGTCACCGTATTATTATTGCTTTGCATATTAAATTGCAAGTTCTGATTGATTCGCCAAAAAGGACCGCGCTCCCCAAATACATACGGTTTTGCCAACAGTTCAATATGCTCGGGATTTGCCATTTCAAGGAAATCAACGAGTTTCTCAAAAGGCAAGGTTCCGTTGAAATAGGTATCACTTACCCATTGATAGAGATTGCCACCATTGTTGGAAGCATTCCCACATAAATAGGCCTTTTTATTAAAAATATAACAAAACGTAGTATGGGTCGATGATAGGACAGGTTTCGTTGCATAATACCGAACACCAATACTTGTACCAATACTCATGACATACTTTGTCTGATGGCGGTAAGTATCTTGCATGAAGAACGCAGATGCCATCACACCATCCGTGGCTCCTATCGTGACGGTTAAAACACGATCACCGTGTTGCATTGGTGCTTGATAGGTTACAGGAACGACACGCGGAAATTGTGTGATGTCTTTGTGAATCAGATTTAAAATTTCCAAATCCCATGTATGTGTGTGGATGTTAAAGCACCCTGACGCCGAAGCACTCGAAATATCAGTTACAAATAGTCCCGTCAAGGCCTCCATGAGATATGCCTTCAGATCATAGACAAACGCTATGGGTTTGGCACGATCCTGATACAATTTTGTGAGGGGCGACATTGGATGCAAAGGCGTTCCAGTGCGCTCATAAAATGGAATGTCCATCGTACACAACGCTTCCATACTCGGTTTTGATCGATTATCGGACCACAAAATCATCGGTTCATCGCGCTGATTTTCATCACGATAAATAAGCGAATGCATTGCTGTGGTTAAAACAATGTGGCCAATTTCAAAATGACGTACACCATAATCAATGAGTTCTTGAACATGTTTGAGAATTGTTGGCGCATCTTGAGTTTGTTCCCTATCACACGTCCTGGTTTCAATCGTTACCTGTCTAACCTCGTGGCATCGGGGTCCTTCAAAATATGCGGCTTTGATATTTGTGGTTCCAATGTCGATACTTACAATTTTTAAATCCATCTATAAACCCCTTACCTATTTTGATCCGCACGTTCAATAAGTGCAATAATTTTCTTTACAGTATTTGCCGTGCGAACAGTAACACCGTGATTGGCTTTAGAACTTGCAAGTTTTGAACCTACAGTCTTATTAAAAGACGCAAGGACACAACTCCAATAAATAAGACCATCACCAATAACCATTGTTTCAATTGCTTCTTTATGCGGTCCTAAGATGTCTTGAACATCTTGGGGTGTCAATGGATCGATAACAAATAATGCATTGTGATAAGTGCTTTTATCATTTGTTGCCCACCATTCCGGCGCTTCATGAACTATCATTTTTAAATTTTCATAGCTTCTAATGGTGACTGGAATGGTGCGTGAAAAAGACACTTGAATTAAGGCTTCAATTTTTTCAATCAAATGTATTTCATCGGCTTCTTCCGTTTTAAAAATAACATTACCACTATTTATATACGTTTGAACATCACGAAATCCCGACGTTTCAAATGCCTCTTTTAATGCCTTCATCGCAATGATGTTTTTACCACCAATATTAATACCTCTTAAAAAAGCTACATAATATGGCATTAGTGCCACCTCGTACTTTAATCGTGCCATAGCTCTTTCTGGAAAGCAAACATTATATCGTTAATCTGTTCCGTTTTTGGAAACTATTTCTTTGTAAAAAATCTATCACTGTTGCGTATACGTGATGGCTTATTTATAATGATAAAAACAGATGGAGGATAACGATGAATAATAAGGTTTCAACTATGAATGGCCGAATCGATTATGTAGACCTCGAAACGGTTTATACACTGCGACATACTGTAATGTATCCCTTCGACTCCCGCAATCGTGTCTTTGTCCCTGGCGATCATGAAGCCGTTCACTATGGCTATTTTCTGGATAATCAGTGTGTGAGTGTACTTTCTGTCTTCAAGACCGATTCAGCCTATCAAATTCGAAAATTTGCGACACTCACGTCATATCAAAATCACGGTATAGGGACAGCACTATTAAACTATATTATCGAACAATACAGCGGAACATTGCTTTTAAACGCACGCATCGAAAAAGTATCGTTTTATCAAAAATTCGGCTTTGAGAGTTATGGTCATCCTCATGACAAAAATGGCCACACCTATCTAAAAATGATTCGCCACGACTCAATAAAAAAATAATTACCGCTTAAACATAAAAACTTTAATTTTAATGTCTAAATGGCTATACTTGTATCCATTAAGGAGTTTTTATGAAACGAAACATTATAATTGGTATTATACTGACAATCACAATGATTATCTGCTTTGCCGTCTTTTGGCACTATAAGAATCAACCAGCACCGCAGGCGAGATGCGTTGTATCCTCATTCAATCACAAGAAATATACAACACGCTCAGATCAACAGGTTCATGTGACATTACAAAATACTGACGATGCGCAATGTGCGATTCAAGGTATTAGCTTCTACATTGATTTATTAAAGAAGAAACTGCATCATACTGTCGTCTTTGATAAGAACAATGAGACATGGAATGTACAATTAAAAGAAAGTAACGATGACGCCCTTACCATCAATTTGCGAAATCCCAAACGCACTATTTCTTTGAAATTACACCTACGATCACCAAAATTCAACAGCAATAATCCCGAACGCATAGAATACTATGCGTTTTCTATTTCCAAGCTTAACTACAAAAAAGTTCAAAGGCTAAACAGCACCTTTGAACTATTACTACCCTATCCAATCAAACTCAGGCAATCGTGACCCCAAGATACGACGCACATCAGATACTCATTTAGTAGCTACCTGACAAGCTGTCATTGATGCTTTTATTGGCTTGTTACCTATACCTGAAAATGATATGACAGAATGGTTAATTCAAGTCGATAATCGCGGCATCAAGACATCGGATAAAGACTTCATCGTGACTAATTATAATGAAGGCAACACCCAAATGGGCATATGTTTGAATTAGCTTTACAACTTGAGCCATATTTTTGGCGTCCAGTCCGGATGTCGGTTCGTCAAGAATAAGTATATCGGGGCGTCGCATCAGTCCTATCGCAAATGTGAGACGTTGCTTTTGACCTCCTGAAAGTGTCGCTGGATGCCGTTCTTTTAAGGCAAAGAGATCCAAATCCGTTAAGATACCTTCTGCGTTTTTAAAGTTAGTCGTATTTTTACGATGGCCCAACATGATTTCTCTATAAACACTGTCAGAAAAGAGTTGGTAATCGGCATCTTGATGTACAAACCAGAAATGCTTGTATCGCTTTCGACGAGTAGTCTTACGTCCATTAACGCTTATGGATCCGTTTCTTTCCTTAATAAGACCACAAAGTGTTTTCGCTAATGTTGTTTTCCCAACCCCGTTGGTACCTGTTAAAACAAGTATTTGTCCTTTATCAAGAGAAAAGTTAAGGTTATCTTGAAGTATGCGCCTCTTTCGCGAAACAGAAATGCCCAAATTCGAAACTTTAAGCAATGAAATTTTAGCCATGTTATGAGCGTGTGCTGATTTAACCTTTGTTTCATCAATGCTGATACCATGCGGGCGCAGTCCAAAGGCTGACAAGGTCTCATTGGTTAGCTTGAAGTATTCATGATTTGTCCATGTATGACGTAATTCACCATGATTCAAATAAACAACAAAATCTAAAACATCCTTTAAATATTCGATCCGATGGTCTGCAATTAGAATTGTATTACCCTCTTTTTTTAGACGCTTCACTGTGTTCAATAAACGTACACACGATTTTGGATCTAAATTTGCGGATGGCTCATCTAAGATATAGATTTTAGGTTGATGGACCTCAATTGCAGCAGTTGCCACTTTTTGTTTTTCACCACTTGATAGCTCCGATAGTTCTCTACTTGATAGATGAGTGATGTTATTCTTGATCAACGACTTTCGTAAATTTACAGAAATCTGATGTGGTTCAATTCCATAATTTTCAGATGTGAATGCCAACTCATCTAAAACATGAGACGTAAAAAATTGGGTTCTCGCATCTTGGAACACACTGCCCGTTATCTTCCCGTATTCCCATGCGTTTAATTCAGTAACATCAACGCCATTAAGTTTAACGGTTCCCGTCAATTTCCCCTCAAAATAATGGGGAATCAAACCGTTGAGAATCCGCGTTAACGTTGTTTTTCCACACCCAGATGGTCCTGTTACAACGACACATTCACCAGCCTTAACGTGTAATGACACCGAATTCAATTCATTGTATTTTTGAGTGTATGAAAATGATACATTCTTTAAATCAATCACTGTTGTCATAAAAACTCCTATATCATTTTTGTACTACGAATTACTATTACCATGCACAAAGCAACCAAAAGTAAAGCTGTCATCATGTTTTTTAGATTAAAACGCGACGTATAAATCGATGTTCGAGGATAGGGAAAATCGATACCCTTTGTCATTGATGATGCCGCTAAATCTTCGGATATGCGTAATGTTCGCATCATGAGAGGAACATAAATGACTTCAAAACTTCGTAGCGGGTGAAGCCAATTTTGAGGTTTTGTAAAGGATAACCCTCGTAGTGATGAGGCAGTGCTAATGATTTCGAGTTCTTTTCTCATGAGAGGAAAAAATCGCAAGCTAATGACAAGTGTTACGGCGAGAGTCTGGGGGAGTCTGAGTGCCAGAAACCCTGAAATCAACTTTCCGGTTGAAACCTTCTGTAATAGATACGCAAGCGTCACAACCGGCATAAATCTAAGACAAAGGAAAACTATAAGACCCAAAAACTTAGCAAGCTGATTTTCAGAGTAGTAAACATAATAGTTGAGTACTACGAGACACACAAGTATTAGACTTGTCTTAAATACTCGACGGTAAGCATGCATTAATAATGTATAAAAGAGCACACTTACATTCATCAAAATGAGGCCTTCCACATTTACTATCATCACAAAAATACTCACGAAAAATAATAAGCCTACTATAATTCTTGGATCTAAGTTTTTATCGCTCATGGTTTCTCCTTTGCATGCACGAACACCCAATGGGTTCGCGCTTTGTTTTTATACTTTATGGGTTTAAAGTGTGACAAACCCAGCTTTTACAAAATGTTTTTGCAAAAGTTTATACCCAAACAAACACCCTAAAGTCACGCTGCTTATCAACGCAATTACCGCTACACTAATCCAAAGTGGCGATGTCATATACTGTATGTACACATCACGAAGTGTGCCTTCAATATGCATCGTCGAAAAGTAATAATCGGCTGAAAAAGCTACAATTATGTAATTACAAAATCCATAAATGACGTTGTATACCGTGAACGCGATCGTTTGACCGTGCAAACTTCGATAATTACCGACGGTTGACAGTAAATACTCGCCTAAAATTCCACCAACAAGCGTGAAAGGAAGTACAAATACGGCCCCCATAAGTGCATAAAAGATTCCTGAAACAATTCCAAATGTTAATAGGACCCCTTTTTTTCCGACTTTAAATGCCATCAGAATATAGATGGGACAGGTAAAGAATAAAACAAATGCGGTTGCGTACGGATAAAACCAGAGTAGAAAAGGTGACGTAGCAACTGATAAAATGACCGATAACACGAGACACACGACGCTATAAAGGCCAATGGTCAGATAATCTTTAGATGTTAATTGAAATGTCCGTTTTTGATTCATAATTCTCTCCTTTTATTGAAATTTCCATTGCTTGGCTTCATTTTGCATATCAACTAAATGATGGTATAATTCACAGCTTTCATACAAAAATTCATGGGTTCCTTGCGAAACAATACGGCCTTCTTGCAATACAGCAATATGATCAGCATGCATGATTGTATTCAAGCGGTGGGCGATAACAATTACAGTTTTCTCTTGAACTAGCATGCCGATGGCGCGTTGCACCGCAGCCTCATTTTCAAGATCCAATGAAGCTGTTGCTTCATCCAGTAAAATAATTTCAGCATTCTTTAAAAATGCGCGAGCGATGCTTAATCTTTGTTTTTCTCCTCCTGATAAAGTTGATCCCCCTTCACCAACCTTTGTTTCATATCCGTTTGGTAAAGCCATGATAAAATCATGACATTGGGCTTTCTTCGCAGCTTCATAAATTTCATGATCACTTGCGCCTTGATTTCCAATGCGAATATTATTGATAATGGTATCGTTGAATAAATAGACATCTTGAAACACCATCGAAATGTGAGCATAAAGATCTTCTGGATCTATGTTTTGAAGATTTAGGCCACTAAGTGTAATTTGCCCCTCATCTACCTCATAAAAACGCGCAATTAGTTTAACGATCGTTGATTTACCACTGCCTGATGGACCTACCAATGCAGTTAAAGATTGAGGCTTAATCGTCAAATTTATACCATCGAGTGTCGGCGTATCTTGGTATGAAAACTTAACGTCTTTAAATTCAATGAACGCTGCGTTATCGACTCGAAAAGAGCCAGTAACGGGATCTTGTTGTCGAATCTCCATAATCCGTTCGGCGCTGATCATTGCATATTTCATTTCTGTATAATTCATGAGAAGCAGCGTAAAAGGGTCATATACTCTAGTCGCAACGACGATAAAGACTAAAAAGATTACAACATCCATTTTGCCGCCTATTAAAAAATACGAGCCTGTGAATACAACTAAGGAAAAACCCATTTTCAATACCGAAATCGCAGTCATCACCACCGGTCCCAATATGCCTTCTAACTTAATTGACTCCTTTCTGAGATGATTAAATGCGTTGTCCAGATTTGAGAATTTTGTTCCACCAAGGGAATATGCTTTTATGTCCTTGATTCCAAATAAATATTCTTGAAGTCTTGAGGTACTCGCCACTTTTGCGGCAACGTGATTCCCACCTAACTTAACCATCAGACGATTGGATAGTTTAACACACAGAATTGTCAAGGGGAGCATTGCATAAAGACTTACCGTCATTCTCCAATCAAGAAACATCAAACCAAGTCCTGTTATGACTAAGACGATAAACGCTGCAATTCCTTGTGGAACAATATGTGAAATGGCAGTCTCGACATAGGCATAATCCCCCAGCACCATTGTCGTGAGATCTCCAGGATTTCTTTTTTCTAGATAACCTAATGGTAATTTTCGTAAATGGTCTGCTAAGGCAATCCTTCCTTTTGCAGACACATCGTATGCTGCAAGGTATGCTTTATCATAGGCAAAAGCTGAAACAATCATTTGAACTAAAAACCAAATAACACTACATACAGCTAAGATAGCAAATCGGTTTAAATCCAGCCTGCGCTCGTTTCGAAATGCCTCAAAGAGCTCTAGAATACCGTAGAAGGCAATAATTGAGGGAACCATACGGCATGCTGCATCCAGCGTCGCCCAAATAACAGAACTTCTTATGATATTGGAAAATCCGGATGTTAGAATTTCTAGTTTTTTACGCATGTTGCTTCATCTCCCATCCCTTGGTTTCATCGTTAATTAACCAAAGTTTTTGATATAGTTGACAGTTTTCGAGTAATTCATCATGAGTTCCCTTTGCTTCAATTTCGCCCTCATTGCAAACGATAATCTGATCGACATGTTGTATTGTCCATAAGTGGTGAGCAATTATAAGAACCGTTTTCTCTTTTACAAGTTCGCGAAGGGCCATTTGGATAAACAGCTCATTTTCTGCATCAGCATAAGCTGTTGCTTCATCTAAAACTAAAATCGGTGCATTCTTGAGCAACGCACGGGCAATTGAAAGGCGTTGAGCTTCTCCTTTGGACAGATAGACACCATTGGCACCTAATACCGTTTGATAGGCATTCGGTAGTGTCATAATGAATTCATGACAGCGAGCCCGTTTGGCCGCATCGATAATTTCTATTTCCGTTGCTTCTTTATTTCCCATTCGGATGTTTTCCAAAACAGTATCATTAAAAACCACTACATCCTGAAATACAAAAGAGATGGATTCCATAAGCCTTGTGATCGATACATCTCGGATATCAGTATCTCCCACTTTTATACAACCAGATCCGACGTCATAGAAACGTAATAGTAATTGAGCAATTGTACTCTTACCACCTCCTGAAGGGCCCACAAGGGCATTCAACGAATTCGGCTGTAACTCAAAATTGACATGCTTCAAGACATTGTTGCTGTCCGTATATGCAAATGAAACGTCTTCGAATTGGATACTATTGTCTAAAAATACGAACTCTGTATCAAAATCTGATATGGTCTTTACATCAAGAATGTCATCAATTCGGTTAACACCTTCCATGACATTCGTAAACGTCGCAACAGCATACATCAACTTCATAAACGGTGCACCAACACCCATCGAAAGAATGATGAACAGCATCAATTTGAGCATAATCTCTCGACTTTGAAAATCATCGACCACAAACCATACACCACCAAACATTACAAACAACCCCGCAGCAGTAATCAATGATGTATATATAACATATCCCGTTCTATAACTTCGAGTCCATTCAATGACAAGATTTCGATAATTTTGAATACTCGTGTTGAATTTCTTAAAATTATTGACGGACAATCCAAATACCTTGACTGCAGGCATTCCTGTTATGTAGGCAACGCCATGGTTACTCATGGCCTCTTGTGCATCATGAAACTCCTTAACCTTAGACTGGTGGATTGTTTTTGAAACCAATGCACCATAAACAACGATCGCGGTGACTAACGGGGCTAAGGCCATCAATCCCAATCGCCAATCTATTGTGAGAACAAAGCAGATATATAGAATTGGGTATGCAATTGCACTCACAATGTCTGGAATTTGATGTGCGATAAATGACTCCATTTTTTCAACAGATTGATCGATAGTTTGAATCATTTGACCACTAGAATTCTCTGTAAAGTAACCCATTGACACTTTTGACAAATGACGCACAACATCCATTCGAATTTCATATAAAATGTCAAAAGCAGCGATGTGCGAACACATTGACGCGATATAAAGAAACACCATTGATAGAAGCAAACTTCCAATGGAAAGCAAACTCCAATTCAGTAACGATGTTCTCGTGAATTCATTGATCATTAGGGATTCAATAATTTTGTAGACCGAGAAATAAGGTATAAACAAGGCTGCGGTCGAGCCAATAGAGAATATGGACGAAACTACCAGTAGCATTTTTTTCTTTTTTAGATATCGCATTAGAACGGAATCTTGTTTCATAATACTCCCTCGATGCGTTTGAATATGTTTGTTGTTTGTTTCCATGCATTAATCATGAGATGTCTCATCTTTCAGATTCCATTGAGGACTTTCCTTTTTTAAACGCATCATTCGTTGAGCATGATCGACGGTCCCTCTCACACTCAAAATAATGTGACCATAAAGTATCAATATTACCGCCAATAAGATACCGTGTATTACTTGATAATTCATGATTTTCAACTCCTTTCGAGATAGTATAACCTTCCCATCGCAACAATCACCGATGACTTATCATTGTTCATCTAAATTATAGCGTTTGTTGAATTTCGCAATTTGACCCTCATTGAGCGTATTTTTTTGTTTACCAGTATAGAAAGGGTGAGAGTACGATGAAACGTCAAGAACCACAAGAGGGTAAGTTTTTCCTTCGACTTCTATCTGAGTATCGGATTGCATTGTTGAGCCAATAATAAAGATATCTCCCGTATTACTGTCTCTAAAAGCAACATCACCATAGTGTGGGTGTATATTTTCTTTCATAAAAACCTCCAGTTGCAAAAGTTTTGCAAGTAGATTATTCCATCTCTTTTTATTTTTGTCAATCCCAATTGCAAAAGTTTCGCAACAAATGTTTTTATCCACCATTCCTTTTAATTATTAAATGGTTAGTATATGCCATTTTGATTTATTGAATGTGGAAAGCTCACACAAAACTCACAAGAAGACTTCAATACGCACAGCATTGTCACACCAATACATGTACACTTATTTTAGAAGGAGTTGTATCATGAACCATTTTGAAACAGAAATATCGCAAACTCGACAATTACTTGAATCAAGGGCCTACAATCAAGCGCATCACTTCGTGAGTCAACTCATTGTTCAAAACCCATATGCTGCAATACCACAAAATTTGTTAGCAGTTGTACTGGATGCAATGGGAGACTCAGAGCTTGCCTTGATACACTTTCGTATTGCTTGGATTCTTGAACCGCAAAGTCGCGTTGTGAACTATAATCTTTCACTTCTCGATAGCCATTTTCGCACAAAAAAATATGCTCTAACCCCAGCTGACTGTGCGGTAGAGCATACCCTTTCCTCTGTGCGCCTTGAAAAGCACGGAAACGTTTCAATTATTGTACCGATACATCGTTCACCATCTTTATTCAATCGGTAGATATACGACTCTTAATCTAGAAACCGATATCCCAGACCTATTTCTGTAATGATAAATTCAGGAATGGCGGGATCTTTTTCTATTTTACGTCGCAGGTTTGCCATCAGTCGACGTAATGCTTGGGTATCTGGTCCATAATTTATCCCCCATAATTCGCGAATCAAATATTGCGATGATAAGACTTTCCCTTGGTTTTGAAGTAACGTATCCAATAACCGATACTCCATCTCGGTAAGATGGAAAGTAACTCCAGCACGTTTCACTAATTTCTTATCCCGATCAACCAAAAGTTCTTTAATCTGCACAACAGAATCTGTTGGATGCTTTCGGTACCGGTGGCGTAATGCTAAACGGACGCGTGCCAAGAGTTCTTGACCAGAGAATGGTTTCGTCATGTAGTCGTCTGCACCCAAATCCAGTACACTTACTTTCTCCATTTCATGGTTGCGTGCTGATACGACAAGAATTGGAACATCCGACCAGGATCGAATTTGTCGAATAACTTGCGTACCATCTTCATCAGGCAGTCCAAGATCAAGTATGATAACATCGATTGCTGTCGTAATTAAGGATTCATACGCCTCCTTAGCAGATGCAACACCGGTATATTGATAACCGTGACTTTTGAGCAAAAATTGAATGTACGCATTAATTTTCATATCATCTTCAACAATCAGTACGTGCTCCATAATCATCCATCACCTCCGCATCTTTAAGTTTGATAGCAAATGTACATCCTAATGTATCGTTTTTTTCGATTGTGATTACCCCTTGGTGCATATCGACAATCATTTTACAAATAGCCAGACCAATGCCAATTCCTGTTTTTAAGTGTTTAGAATTTGACTCTAGTTTATCTGAATGGTACGGCTCAAAAAAGTGTTCTAAACTTGTTGGACTCAATCCCGTACCAGAATCGGAAACACGAATTACCAACGAACCGTCGACCCGTTCTGCCGAAAGTTTAATCCGCGCTTGATTATCGTTCTCATAAGCATTTTCAATGAGATTGATTAGGACTTGAAGCATCAGTGAACTGTCTACCATTACAAGCACCATTTCTTGAGGAAGCTGAACCTCCAAGCGACACAATGGGTGGCGACTCTTAATCGTTTGATATGCAAGTTCCATCAATTCATCGACAGGTTCCAATTGCGCCGAAGCTTTCATGGCCCCATCCTGCAATTTGATAAGATTCAGGATATTGTCAGCGATTCGTTGGAGCAACTGAATTTCAGCCATGATTTGCCCAACTTTAATTTTGTGATCATGATCTCGCAACGTATTATAGAGCATATCACTTGTTCCCAAGATTGCTGCCAGGGGCGTCCGAAGATCGTGAGAAATCGATTGAAGCAAAAGACTTCTATTTTTCTCATGTCGCATTTGCACTTGCAACACATCATTCATCTCATGTTTAAGAATCTCATTGATTTTCAAACACATGGCCCCACTCATTGCCTGAAGATATCGAACCTGCGCAGGTGTCAAGGATGACCCTTGGACTCGCTGCATCGCGATTACCCCATAGGACTGCCCTGTGAATTTCATAATATGATAGTGAATGTCTAGTAATGGATAAGCAACATCTTCTTCATTTAATAATGCGGAATATATAGCAACGTCCTTGCCTGTGTGTATTCTTGAGATTAAACGCTTGTTACTTTGATTTTTTAGCACAACATCTACGGAAACACCCATCACCGCTTCAACACTTGTTTGTGCTTGTGTTGCAATACTTTCAAGATTATGTCCCTTCAAGAGCGCTTGTGTATACTCAAACAAACTCAAATTGAGACGTTCATTTTCTTGAGCATGCTTACGTAAGGTCCGTTCATGAATCGATAAGATGCTCATCAAAACAGCAGTACTGGTCATAACAACAAACGTTGCAAAATACGATCGATCATAAAATTGTAAGGAGAAATGTGGGCTCGTGAAGAAATAATTGAATAGCAGTGTTCCTAAAATTGAACTTATAATTGCAGATATTTTCGAAGAATTCAGCCAAGCGATGATTTGAATCGCAACAAAGATAACAAGTATGATACTAATATCTTGATACCCTTGACGCTTTAGTATCATCCCAATTCCAGTTGCGACTGCGAGAATATATATCATACTCACAACATTACGAAAACGGCGTGTATTCATAAAGCTTGTCCTTTCTATTTGCTTATGTGCCCCCATTATATGGAAATTTCATCGCATTGAATACCCAGTTTGAACATTCTTAATACCGCCTTAATAATGACCTTTTATATTTCAACGCCATCCCACTAGAAAACACCGCCTCTGGTTGATGTATCATCGGATACAACCTCATTGACGGTGTTCATGTTTGAATGTTTTTAGAATTTTCAGGAAATTTGGACAACCACGCATAGTTTATTTAGAAGCCTTTATGATCAGCACTACGCCTCTTCCCACTCAACGGCACGACTTACCGCTTTATGCCACCCTTTCAAATATTGTGATTGTTGGGCAGAGTCCATGTTGGGATTCCAGGTTTGTGAATATTTATGCATCTCACGGATTGCTTCTTGACTTTCAAAGAATCCAGTTGCGAGTCCGGCAAGGTAGGCAGCACCCAATGCGGTTGTTTCCGAAACCGTTGGTCGACGGACTGCAATCCCTAAGATGTCCGCTTGAAATTGCATGAGGAAATCATTCGATGATGCGCCACCATCGACTTGCAGTGCTTTGAGCGCAACCCCACTGTCTTTTTCCATAGCTTTAATAACGTCATACGTTTGATAGGCAATCGACTCTAACGCAGCGCGGACAATATGATCTCGATTCGATCCACGTGTCAGACCTGAAATACTTCCCCGCGCATACATATCCCAGTGCGGTGCACCAAGACCTGTGAAAGCTGGAACCAGATAAACCCCATTATTATCCTGAACTCGCTGGGCGCAAAGTTCAGATTCTGCGGATGATCGAATCAAACCAAGTTCATCACGCAACCATTGAATAACTGCTCCTCCGACAAAGATTGACCCCTCTAAGGCATATTGAACTTCTCCCTTTAATCCGATGGCGATAGTTGTAAGCAAACCATTCTGAGACCGGACCGGTGTCGCTCCCGTATTCATGAGTAGGAAACAGCCTGTTCCATATGTGTTTTTCGCTTCTCCTTGATGAAACGCTGTTTGTCCAAACAATGCAGCTTGTTGGTCACCCGCAATACCGGAAATCGGAATCTCATGACCCTGAATATTCGCATAAGCATAAATCTCCGAACTGCTCCGCACTTCCGGTAACATTACCATCGGAACCTTCATCAGATGACAAAGCGTTTCGTCCCATTGCAATGTATGAATATCAAAAAGCATCGTCCGTGACGCATTAGTGACATCCGTAATATGGACTTTTTTGTTACTGAGATTGTAGACTAACCAACTATCTACCGTACCAAAATACAAATCGCCGCGTTCTGCTTTTTCCCGAGCCCCGGGCACATTATCGAGTATCCACTGAATCTTGGTGCCAGAGAAATACGCATCAACTTCGAGCCCTGTCTTATCTTGAATTAAGTCTTTATGACCATCACTTACCAGTTGAGAAGCAATTTGTGATGTACGACGACATTGCCAGACAATCGCATGATAAATCGGACGACCCGTATGCTTATCCCAAACAATAGTTGTTTCACGCTGATTCGTGATGCCAATAGAGTCAATATCTTCAAGGGCTACACCCGAGCGTGCCACTACATCATTTAAAACCGCTGATTGCGTAGCCCATATTTCCATCGGATCATGCTCCACCCAACCCGCCTTCGGATAGAATTGTGTAAATTCAGTTTGCGCGGCCGCAATAATGTTTTGATCGCGATCAAACATAATCGCACGCGAACTTGTCGTTCCTTGATCCAAAGCAATAATATATTTCTTTTCCATACGTTACAATCTCCTCACTCATCCTTCCAACTGCCAAACAGCTAGTAATGGATGATGCATCTTCAAAATAGGCGTTATACTAGTTAGTTCTCTCTTAATTATACTTAAAAAATCCTACGAATGAAATGTCCGTAACCTGTGTCGGTTAAACCCTCCTAATCTGAAAACCGGAGTTACCTTTCACACATATTTCCGTTCAAGATTAAATTCAAAACAATGTGAAAAAATTCATTATACCACTTAGACATGTTTCATGAGCAGGTAAAGGAAAAAAACATCAAAATCAAAGTTATCAAAAAACTGAAAATCGTCCACTCTTAAAGCCATCTAAGAGTGTTTTTAAGATTATTCTCATAGTAATTTCAACAACGATTTTATCACATTAAAAAGTTAAATTACAGTCTTAACAAATCATTCATAAATTGATTTAATTTTCTACATAACCAGAAAGGCAGGGATCAAAATAATTGGTATCAAAATCGCTGTGTCTGATTCGTACAATGTATAACATATACATCCTGTGGAATCATACCTACTCAGAATTACCCACATTTATTCTGCACAGAAAGGAAGGATTAATATCATTCTTAGAACTACTTTAATCGGCACCTTACTGACAAATCGTAGAGGATGGGAGATTTTATCGATCTACCCCTTTACGCTGCTCATCATCCCCGTTGTACTGTTCTTTCTTAGAAAACGAAAAGTATCTTATCGAATCGTTATAACGATGGCGATAATTTATGGATTCGTTATCTTACAAGTAACGTACTTTCCGCTAAACTTTACTCAAATGTTTGC
Organism: Erysipelothrix aquatica; assembly: GCF_009828825.1. GTDB lineage: Bacteria > Bacillota_I > Bacilli_A > Erysipelotrichales > Erysipelotrichaceae > Erysipelothrix > Erysipelothrix aquatica_A. The sequence continues at coordinate 93,370 of NZ_WTTA01000003.1, forward strand.
GTCTGGAGAACGCTATTTCAACTTTCTGCACATCGCGTACCATTTTGATGTAGTATCTCCACTTGCGCACCTGAATGCTCGCGTTATCAACAATTGGCTTTTACAGTTCTACTTCTTTATCCCCTTTGGCATGCTTATTGCACTATTCCAAGACACCTTAAGTTTAAAGAAATTGTTTATGATTGTATTTCTTACAGCAATGATTCTGGATACTTCCCAGATAGTTCTCGCATTCATTCTCGATGCACCGGTGGGAATCGCTGATATTTACGATGTCATCATGAATACGCTTGGTGGCGTCATTGGAATTCTTTTATTGAAATATGTACTTTCCCCGTTCTACACAAAAATCACAAAAGGAGCCTCAATTTATGAAATCAAGAATCACTAGAACATGTCTTATCTTTGCCTTATGCGTAATGACATCACTCCCGTTCTTAAGCAACGACATTCATGCCTCTGAATCCGGTCGTACATACTATGTCAGTTTTGATCAGGGCTATTCCAATGGTTACGATGAAAACAAGATGTGGTACGCAGGACCGGGAACAATAAGAGTTCGAGGCAAGCACTGGATGCCCATTAATGGATACAGAGAGGCTACAATGTATATGCAACTTCGGCGCGATAACTGGCCTGCATCCATACAATACGAAACAAAATCACTAGGGACGATGAACTCATATGACAACAATAGTTGGAGCAACGGAAAACCCTTTGATGTCTCATGGCAAGTTGGTGACTTCAATAAGCGCTACTACCTCCATGTTTCTACTGGATCTAAACATGTAAATAAGACTGGAATGGGCACCATTAGCTACACCCCACGTTAAAACTCTATGGAAAGGTGACGTATAGACCTTCAACCAATACAAAACGCACTAAAACTGTCCTGAGTTTTTCTTGGGGCAGCTCCACTTACAGTAAAAAATTGACAACAAGACAATATCTTAGGAGAAAATTATGACAAACACACCCAACGAACACATCCGCGTAATGTCTGATAGTACTTACGTTACTTTAATGTTACTTTTGAAAGAGAATGGATATTGCCCATCAGAAGCAAACGGCTTACTCTGGAATTTTTTGATAAATAACGTACATCTCATCACAGGAGAACGCGAGCGTTTAATATTTAGAGATGAAACACTTTATGACGAAATAGTTTAGTCAGATATCACACACTTTAGATTAGTCCCCCAATCAAAGTATTATCTGATTTGATACTCGATAAAAAACGATAATAAGAATGGAGTATTGTTACTCCTACTTATTATCGTTTTTTCAAATCATTTCGCTGTAACACCACAAAAATCATACTCTACAGCAGATATGCGAACTCTTTATAGATACCATACACACTACTGTCATTCAGGCTAAGGTTTACAATGCTCTCGCTTAAAAATTATTAGTAACATCAACCCCATCACTCAATCAACTTAGCTTATAGATTAAACTAGTCTAAAAAATACTTGATCGTAATTGTAGAACTCATACCGCTTGGAGTCGAATGCATGATTACATCCTTGCTATCCATACATTTGTACATTGCCTGACAAACAGAAGTCATTCTTCTCATATATCCTAGGTCATTATGAATTTCTCCAGAAACAAGTGTTATCTCTGTTAATCCTCTTTTTTTAGCTTGTATCATTTCATTGTGTATATATCCAATTATTTCTTCCTGGTCGGCTGATTTCATAACTATCTCCTGGTACATTCATAAAGTAAGTGAAACATTAAATATTATACTGTTCACGAATCTGTGTGATTTGTTCAAAGACTGCTTGAATCACATTCACTACAATGCTATTTCCAGCAAATTTTACAAGTTTTTCATTTGTTAAGAAATTTATATCTTTTCTATTTTTAAAATTCGAATCCACCAATCGTTGATAATCACTTTCATCGAATCCCATAAGCATGAAACATTCTCTAGGTGTGAGATATCTAAATTGTGATTTCCCTGCAATGTGTAAATCATGCAATATCACACCAGAATTTGGATGTCTGTCTTGCTTTGTTGTAATTGTTCTTACAATCGGGGCATTGGGTCGTCCGTCCTCATCAACAAGATGTGGGTTTTCATTAAATATTTTTCTTCTTGAAGGTGTGTCATTGGGTGTGTTAGTTATTGCTTCAGCATAATAGATTGCATTGGTATAATCTATTTTCAAGTACTCATCAAGTATATCTTTATCGAGGTTCGTTCGTACGTTTTCAAGATTGTTTTCGACGAAGAAGGTCTCAATGTTGCTTCTAAGGTCCTGATTATCACCAACGTAAACGCTCAACATAAAAGTTCTCGTTCTGTTTTGAGGAACACCAAAATTAGTTGCTTTTAAATTATATACTTTATTTACGTAACCAATTCTTTCAAGAAATGTTTGCCATTCCACAAAATTACCAATATGCCTATCAGCAAGAATATTTGTGACATTTTCCATTACGAGATACTTCGGAACCTGACGATTTTCATCACCAAGTTCCATTAGAATTCGTTCCACTTCCCATAGCATCCCTGATCTATTATTCGCATCACGGTCGATTCCACCTTTATTACCGTGCCAAAATCCTGAAATTGATAAATCTTGACATGGGAATGAATAAGTTAGTAAATCAATCTCATCTGGTAGATCTTTTGCTTTCACGTCGGTGATGCTAACTAGATTTCTCGTTCTTCTTATCGCTTCCAATACTCTTTTCAAAGTACTTATCGGAAGTCTACTCAATGATGCTAACGTTAATGGCTCTTTTCCATTACTACTTAGTTGGTATTTGGATAGCTCTTCTATAAGAACCTCTTTAGGCGTCGACTTATATTTATCTAAGTTTTGAGGTCCGTTATGAATGATATCATAAGCATAAATTGCATTGATATCCCATTCAATTATATTTACCACCTCATGATCAATTCCCAAATTTGACAACGCTTTTGCTTGACTTCCAATTCCAGCAAATGCTTCCACTACTTTAAATGACATGACTACTCCTTGAATAAATCCCTAAAAGGTATTCCGGTTAAATCTACTGTATATGTGACTTTCTTTATATTTTCTCGTTGTTTTTCATTTAATTCTAACACTGGAAAATCATTATCAATAGTATAGATTCGCTTTTCAAGAATTGAATAACACTCTTTTCGAGATTTTGAATCTTTATACATTTTTCTATCATACATATGAGTTTCTAACTCCTGTGTATTATATCCTAATTTCGAAAGTTCTTCCAGAGCGGAATCTAAACTCGTTCCAAATTCACTAGCTTCCATTCTGATAAATATCAAATGTACTGGACGGTTATCATTCGGGTTAAGTTGAAACTGGCTATTTATTGTAACCATATCATCATACTTCACAGTTGTTGATTTGACCTCATAATATGCTCGGTCAGACTCAATATCAAATGTATTTGACATAAAACTTCCTAAGTTTGCAGATTTATCAAATTTTAGGACATCAATGAGGGCAATCATTTCAGAAAGTAGAGTTCTAGGGGAAACATTGTAAATTTTATTCCCAAGTAACTCTTGCCACTTTTCCCACCATTGTACTGGATTCTCTTGGAGTTCTCGTCTTTTGTTACCATTTTCCCCAAATTCTAGGAATTGAGTGCAAATCAAAGCAAACTCTTCCAGTAGCGTTAAATGAGGTGTACTTAGCTCAAAAAAATGGATGGGCACTCCGTTAATTTCATAAATTTCATTTGTAATATTAACACTTGCAAATGATTCATTTATAACAATTTCATTTGGGTTTGGTACAAGTACACCTGTTAACTCATGTGACTTAATCGTATAACAAGTTTCTTTACCCTCAACGGTATTTAACCTTCTAATTCCAACGGCCATAGATCTAAAATTTCTAATAAGTTCTTGTTTAAGATTCATTATAGCGTCTCCTCCACTTTCTCAATTAAAAACAGTACATACGATTCAACACCTCCGTTGAATAGTTGGGGTGTTAAGGTTTTAAGATACGAAGTGTTCAACACCATAACTCGTCTAAAGTAGTTGGTCTTGTTCTTCATCGATTTTTTCGAAACTTGAAGAATTATTTCTCTTGTTAATTCAACATCGTATCCATCCCCAGTTCTCTCAACAAGGTTTAAGATTGTATCAGTCGTGAAGTCTTTAAGCACATCGTATGTGCTCTCTCTATCGCCTTGCCATGATAGATGAATATACCACCATAATGACATGAGCCATATTCTATTTACCTGAGAGTAAACGTGTGTATGGCTATTCTCCCAGTTATCTTGCCATCTATCTCTTACAACATTTGAGGAAACTAATGTATGAATAAATATCCAATATTCCGGATTCGATGCCGTCCTAATATTAAATTCAAACTCTGAATTATTCTTATAAAATTCGTATAAATTCAATCCTAACTCTAGATCGCGTAAATACTTCATATTTCCCAATCCTTTAAATTTTTCGGTTGAAGCATAATAAGACTTATGAATTGCATAGTGTAATTTATGATAGTTTTGATCACGAACAGAAGCTTCATATGTCGGAGATGATTCATAGTTCACAAAATGCTGTTCAGATTGCGTACGTGTCATTGTTCTTGCTTTAATCATTCGTGGTTCCTTAGAAACAGTCATTTTTTACGTACTCCTTTACCAACTTTTTCATGGATATGTTCCAACATTCCGTTTTCGATTTCAAACGCATTAATATAATACTGGACAATACTTCCAATGCTCCCTAGAGGATAATCTTGTGTTTCTTCTAAAATTCCGCCTTGTGTAGCTTTAAAGACTAGCATTGTAATGTACGATATTACCATTTCATCTATTAATTGTGGGTTATAGTTTTTCTTGTCCTCTGATGATAAAAACTTGTAGTCTTTGTGTTCTTTGTTAATTTGAAGAATTACATTTTCTGTAAATGAGTCATCAAACTCCTGAGAATTCCAAATCATTTTCCATAGAGGTCCATCTGGAATTGACACATCCTCAATTGGAAACTCACTTGCATTACCTTCCAATATAATTTTAGAGGTCTCAATTTCTCCGATTTCAGTTCCCACTCTAGTTGCATAGAAGTTATTTTGATCTTCAAATACATATTCTTTTAAATAAAAATATAACGAAATATCAATTGACTTTCTTAGCACTCCTTTTGGAAAGTAAATTTTCATTTGTCCTAGAAAATCACTATCATCACTTCCAAAATCACCCACGAGAGTTACCCCTTTAAGACGCGAATCTTTACAAATCCATTTTGCAGCAATCCCTATGCGCGAATTACTTGAGGCAATACCTGTAATACCAAATAGAGGCGATACTCTTTTTATTTCGATATCTTTGCTTATCTTTAAATTATGTGCATCTACATTCCAGTAATCGTCTAAAGGGTTTAAAACTATCACATCGTCAGAATCTCTGCCTTCGATTTCAATTGGTTCAAATTCATCGAAGTATGTCGATTCAAATTCCAACAATGACCCTCGGTATCCAATTTCATATTTCAATGAGTTCGATAATTTTGCATAAGGAAATAATTCTTTCATTTTAGACTCTTACCTCCCTAATTTCACGTTCAATTCTTGGTACGATATTCTTGTCTTCTATTATTAGATATAGATTCCCAAATACCCTTGATGACGGTTCTGATGTTTCAAAACTATAAGCATATTTAGTTTTCTGAGCAGTATTGGATACTAGGATATCATTTTCCTCAATTTTAGCGGTCCTGCCGTCGCTCTGAGTGAACACATTTATCGAGTCAAATAAGACCGGAGATTTGACTCCAGATTTTTCCTCAAAACCTTTTACAGTTACGTTACCCTTTTCAAGAGCAATTCTTAGTTCTAATGTAACTTGTGAGGGTTCATTTACTACTTCAATCTCAAATGGTACTACCATTCTTCCACTTTCATATGAAACATTATCATAATCAACTCTAATGGCATCTTGGTGGGATTTTCTTATTAACTTGTCGGTGCCTCCGTTTCCAACTTTTTCACCTTTTGACGCTGCTTTACCATAATTATTACTTGGAAGTAGTCTACTCCCAAGTAATTTAGACAACCTACCAGAAACTGTAGTTCGTTCTCCCTCTTCCTCTTCAGGCGAAAATTTTTTACGGAGAGTATTTGCAACTTGATTTCTTGCATTTGTAATTATTTTTAACTTGGTTCCAAGTCTATCATGATCTTCCCATTCAAGATGATCAGACTCTTCAGCTTTGCGGAAATATTCGTCCAATAGAAAAATCTTACCATCTACATCAATTCCGTTAGACGAGTTTACAACAAACATCGCTAGAATATATTTATCCTTGGATGTATTTGGAACGCTTGATAACCATTTATTGGCCACGCTATAGTTTACTATCATTCCAGCTTTTCGTGTATACGTAATCATTGGTTGATTGACACGTCCTTGCCTCGTTGCTTTGCCTTCATCCAATTCTTGATTTGTTAGATAATATGGATTCCAGGCATCAGCAACTCGATTCATTCCGAGTTCAGAATAATCAAACATTTTGTATACAAGCGTACCGACTGAGCGATCATGAGTTAGCTTCGAATTAGAACTGTTTATTTTTGTGACAATTAGGTCGTTCTCCGGTTTTGCGGTTCCATTGGCACAATTATACATCTCCTGAATGGTTCTAAAAAGTTCTACATCCATTGCTACATCTTCGCCATTAACTGTTGTTCTTAGATGTTTCCCATGCTTGTATAGCTCATTATTTAAGCGTGGGGCGTACCATCTTTGAACAGCGGTTTTAAGGTATTCGTCAATATCATCATAGAGCTCTGTCTCTAGATCAATATCGCGATTATGCTTCAAAAGCTCATCTTGTTTTACATAGGGCATTATAATGCATGTACCTGTTTGATCACCTTCGTATGGTTGCATATCAAAAACATCGAGAATTTCTTCAATTTTCGCGAGATCAGTTACTGCTCTTGTTCTATTTCTATCTGTTTTTTCTCCCCACCATGCAAGACCCTTATAAATTCTAGTAAAGCCAGATAAGATTCCATTTTCCGGATCATTTTCAACATGTGAAATTGCAAGCCGATTTTCATAGCCACTGTCTGTTTTTATGCGACTGTAGAATAAAACTGTTCCGCTACCCAAGCGATAGTAAATAGTTTTACCATATCCCCATGCTCCACCGGCACCTTCTTGGCTCTTTGTTTTGTTAATTTCGTACACGAGACTAATCCAGTTACCTAATTTGTCTACTGACTTTGCCTCGCTCTGTGTAAGTGGACCGGTCAATCCAGTAGTATGCATATCGCTCACGCTTAAGTACTCATGAACTCCGGTATATTTTTCATTAAGTCGTGTTTCTACCCTACCTAATAGCCTATTAAAACGTTTTGCTTCAAATGATCCACTATTGAATTCAACACTAACGAAAGGATTCTTAGAATCATCCGCTGCATCCAACGAGTTTTGTATGGACTCTCTTACAAATAAATCAATGTTTGGAGTGTTGTTGTTTTGAAGTGCATCTAATATTGACTTCCCCGTACTTGATACCCGGTCACTATCGAATACTTCTATATCTAGCATTAATCTAAATCCTCCTCGTCTTCCACGAATAGGTCATCACCCTTCATGTTAACAGTAAATTTTGTAGTTGCATTGGCTACTTTCGATCCCGGAATTGAAATTACAAGACCAATTAGATCTTCCTCAAGATTTAATGGAACTTTCCCATTAGCCGAACTTCCAACTGAATTCTTATCGATTCGATAAATTATTAATTGTGGTATTTTTTCTAATCCAAGTTCGTTTCTAATTTCAGAATAACTTTTACTATTTTCTATCTTGATCTTTTCACGAATTTCATCACTTACTTCTGATAAATCGATATCTCTAAAGAGATCTCGTGAATTTCTCAAAACACCAATATCTATTATTCCCTTATCTAACTCAATTTTTCGACTACGTTCAACTTTATGGGCACGGAAATTATTTATGCCCCAGATTTTATCTGAATTTATATCCTTGTCTTTGCCTTTTATAGTTCCAATAATAACATTCCAATTATGTAGTAAGTCTTTGCTCTTGGCTATCTCCACCCACTCTAAAAATGCTTCAATATCTCTAAATGCTCTCATTTTATCAACTGCTTTAAAAGTCCGTAAAAAATCAGACACATTTTCTGTTGGAACATTGTTCCAATAGAAACTCTCTCCTGGATGACCTTTAGCAATTTTTGCATCACCCAAACTATTCAAAAATGACTCTGTCAAAGCAATGTTTGATTTCATAATTTCAGTATCATCATGAAATTTATATGTTTGAATATTCTGACCGCTAAAGTCGTACTCAACAGGGACTCTGTCATTCATTTTGTTTCGAGCTGTCAAAGTTAGATAAGTATACTTAGGCGTAGCGAGAAGTTTGGGACCAACTTTTGAATAATCAATATCTTGATTCGCCATTTCAATAAGTTCATTACGTAAATCCATGTCTAGAGTCGCTAAAAACTGGAATTGGCGTATCCCTTTGCTTGTTAACCAAATCCGAGGGAATAATTCAATTTTGGGACGATAACCGAACCAACGCCCCATTTGCATCAACGTATCTGCTGCACCAGTATTACGACTAAAATATGTTGTGATCAAACCTTCGATTGTAAGTCCACGAGACATTGTGGATCCGCCAATAATTAAGAAAATTGGTGCTTTCTCCATTGAATCAAGTTGCTTACTGTCTGGATAGATGAGTCTAAAATACTCATTATTTTCATTAATTTTATTGTTTTGACTGTTATCAATACATAGATGAACACCATTATGGTAGAGAATGGCACTATCATCTACACTTTTTGGTGAAATTTGGCGTATAATTTCATGCAATTCACCAATAATTTCATCGAAAGGAAGTTTTTTTAAAGTCTGACTTTGGTCAATCGTATATGTAGGCATTGATGTCATAAAATCATCAATTGTGAATCTCTCCGATTCCTCTTCCCAAACATCTTCAGCAATCGATAGTAATTCCTTCGAAGAAATACGAATCCAATCCGAAATTGCATTTGCTATCTTATCGTGATGTTTGACATTGATTGATGTATGCACCAACATACTTAAAGGTTTTCTATAATTTTGCACCCTCAATGCGGCGCACGAGGACAAGTAATATGCCACAGCTCTTTTTAGACTGCTGGGTAATGTGTCATCTAAATCTTTTTCTACTAAACCGATTTGAACTTTATCTTCTTCACTAATCGTTCTGATAATATCTAGCCCGGCATGTTCCGTTTCTTCGATTCCAAAAATAGTTGCGGGTCCAAAATGTTGTCTAGAAGTAGTTAATAAACTTATAAAATCTTGCGGATATAACGCTTCACTCGGCCCCTCACTTAAAATATTTGCATAAGGCGTTGCAGTATATGCTAGATAGTTCATCGCATTAAACTTCGCTTGTAAATCATTTCCTTTAGCATCTTTTCCGTTCACAATATTTACAATGAGATTGTTAATTGCCTTTCGATCACGACCACTATCTAAATCGACAGTATTTACGCTTGCTTGATCGGCTTCATCGTCGATTAATAATATGCGCATATCTTTCATCGCATTACTATCCGATGTCATCCATTTTAGTAAATCTTGCAATCTATTTTTTTGCTTTAGTAATACTGTGATGTATTTCCTTCCCATAGTTTCAGTAAAATCTAGGTTTTGTGGTAACATATGACTTTCCATTTTTAAAGAAGGATTATCCACCACAGTCCAACTTACGCCGCGTCCTGTAGAAGTCATATCCATAATTAACCGATCTTGCGTTTGTTTTCTAAGATTATCAATAGTCCCCGATAAGATAATAAAGTAGTTCCAAGAATAACTTGATGCCATCGCCATTAAAGCAGCCATACTTGTAGTTTTTCCAGATTGCACGCTCCCAACTACTAGCCCCTTAACAGGCTCTCGTTTCCTCGTATCATTACTTATTCTGCTAAGGATTCTTATTGTATCCTCTTCTATCTCCCTTATCGTTCTTTCGTCAAACCCTTTATTCTCTCTCAAATCTTTTTTAAAATAGTGCCATTGGGATTTTCCCGAGGGGGGGATATTCAAGCCATTCCGCTCTTGAGTACTTACGATAGTACCCTTTTTAATCGGAACGGATTCTTCTTCAGCATCATATTCCTCATCGACTAAAGTTTCCCATTCTAAAACACTCATTTCTTCCCAATCATACGCTAAAGCTTGCATTGTCAGAAATTCTTCTTTTGTATGTTTATCTAAAAAAGTCATATTTTTTAGTTCATGACGTAATTTCCCTTTTGATATTCTTCGCGATATGTATTCTCTCGCTTCAATAAATAATTTATGCATTGGTCCCTCCATGATTTTCGTGAGGCCAATAACAGTTTATTACACACACGCTTATTATTGAAACCTCTTTCAAATTGTACCATATTTATGTCTTTTTTTATCTTAATAAAGTAAAAGGTATTAACTTACGTGTTTATCTATATACATTAACGAAATGCAGGCAAAATAAAGAAATTTTTTAACAATAAATAGCTTTCTATTGAACTGATTCTAAATAGCCTACTTTCATATAATAGCTACATAAAAAAGCGCTATACTTTTATTAGAAGATAAAGTACAACACTTAATGTGGAAATTCTCGTTAGTTTTCAACCATTAAACAATAGCAAATACGAACCCATATTTAGTAAATTTCATAGACCTTTATAGGTATTTGAAAATATAGATTATTACCCTATAGATTCGCTCAACAGTTAATACCTAAACAGTATTAACACATTACAGAGTTCAGTATTTCAATATTATTTCAGACCAAGGTTTTTAATCATCTGTTAATGTTATCGTTAAATTCTATTCAAATTTAATTAAGGTGACGCAGTACAAAATCCTAGTAGGTTATATATAAGTCTTTTAGCAGATGAATTGCTCGATAATTTAACTTTAGTAGAAATCTAAATCGTTCCGAACACATAGAGGATCGAAGCCCTATTTCCACCTTGCACTAAAGTCGGGCATTGCTATGCGCAAATACACTTCTATAATTATTGACTATCCCAAGTACTCATTTAAGTAACCATCTTCAATCATTTGGTAATTAAACACTTTGCCAATATATTGCATCGCTTCTAGTAAATGAGATTGGTCACTATCCCATCCTTTTCCATCAGTTATGTATATAAACTCATGATTAGTACGGGAAAACCTACTGTGCAAATCTTGAAACTCCGTAGCGGATGCTTTTGATTTTGATCCAGCGGAATTGAAGTTGTTGACCTCAAAAAGGTACAGTTTTTGTCGATTTGGATTGTATAGTGATCCATCAAACCTTCTATTCGCGAATTCCTTACCGACATCAATTCCATAATGTTTTTTTATGTCTTCAGTTGAAGTTTGACCTAAAACTATCCATCCTTTGTCAAGTCCTATCTCATTTAGTACCACTGACAGAAAATTTTCTCCTCTACGACCACTTCTATTTTTTCTACCATTACTGTCCATTCCTGCCTCAACTCCAATTGAATAGTCTCGGATTGACTTACTTAACCCTTCCGAAATTGCCCAAATAAGACCAGAATCATTCACAAACTTAAGATATAAACTTAAATTTTCCACTTGAATATTCTCGAAATCTAAAGAATACTCACCATGCGTATCTTGAACTTTTAATATTTTTCTTTGAGGACTGCTCGCTTTATCAAATTTATTGTCTCTTATTCCTAAGAGATATGGGACAAACTTTAGTAATTCTGGTTCTTCTTTAAAAAAATTATGTATTTCATCTTCATTTTTTCCAATTAGATAATCAAACATATATAATCTTGGACAGTCATATTTTGAATAGTTATTTTTTACGTTATCAAAATTAATCCAATATGAAGCAAGCTGACTTAACTCAGTTCTTGTTTTCATAAAATAGGATAATTTTTCTTCAGCGGATAGATTTAGATACTCAAACACTGTATATTGCATGTTTACCTCCTTTAGAATATATTTGTAATCAGAACCTCTTTAATTGCACCCCTTTTATCTGCCTTACTGTTAATCGCTCGTGAGGCATTAACTGTAAGAATAGAGAATCCATCGATGTTGGAATACAATTCGTAAACTTTTTCTGAACTTGAATTTGACTGTATAAATTTAACTCCTTTTTTATGAAGTCTAATACATTCATCCCGCAAAATAATTTGATCCTTTAAATCAAAGCCGTTGTTAGTATAACTTGTGAATGATGAAGAAATACTCAATGGCATATATGGCGGGTCTAAATACACGAAACAATTCGAATCGACAGTATCTAAAACTTTACGATAATCTCCTGTTACTATTTTCACATCATTTTCGTTAAAATACTTTGAAACGGCTTTTATTGTTATCTCATTGACTATGTTAGGATTTTTGTACCTTCCAAACGGCGAATTAAATTGGCCCAACGAATTCACTCTATATAAACCATTGTAGCAAGTTTTATTAAGATACATAATTCTTGCCGCTCTCTCTACATCAGAAAGTTTATTGTAGTCACCATTCCTATCAATAGATCTTGTCTCATAATAGTAACTCTCTGAATTGTTGTTTTTATGGATAGATAACAGGTCTAATAATTGTTTGGGACTTTCTTTAATTACTTGATATACATTCATTAATTCTGCATTATAGTCATTAATTATTGCTCTCTTTGGTTGAAGTTCAAATAGAATTGCTCCTCCACCAACAAAGGGTTCCACGTATGTTTTATTGTTAATATCGATTAACGGGATAATTTTATCTATTAGTTGTCTCTTTCCACCAACCCATTTTAATACTGGCTTGACATTTTTTTTTTCTATCAAGAATACCACCTCAAGTCTATTTATTAGTATACCACATCATATTGAAATTATCCCTTGTATTCTTTGCTATTTGGCAAAATATACGTGTAATAAAATTAGAACCTATGAGTAGACAAGGCAACATCTCCAAACACTGTTCAACTCCCCACTAATATTTCAATTTTGAGATTAAATTGTTGATTACAAATTTTGGTCCTACTCTTTATTGATACTATCACATTTTTTTCATTATGATGAAAAATTTATTATTTTACTGTTACTATTCAGCAGTAGTATACATTTTGACTAGGTAATATTTAAAACAAATTTGTTAGTTAGTATAGAATAGAAGTAGTGGATACTATAATGCCAAAGAGAACATGTGGGAAACTTTCTGGCGAACCTAAATAAATTATATAAAGGGGGGGAAGGTCTAATATGATTTTTATTGCGATTGCGACTTGAATGAACAGCTTGTCTATCGATAGATAAAGTAACAGACTACATCAGGTTCCTTATAAATGGAATGGCAACACCTATAAAGACAAATTAACAATAGAATGTTGCTCGTATTCTAATGGTGTTTTATACTCCAATGCTGCGTGGAGACGTTTGGAGTTAAACCACTCAACATATCTACCAAACTAATAATTCAATTCCTCAAGTGTTGAGAAAATATGATTTCTGACAAACTCTGTTTTGATTGTCTTGAATTGTGTCTCGGCAATGGCATTGTCATAAGGATTACCCTTACGACTTAGTGACCGTTCAATTCCAAATGTTGATAAGACATCATCAATTAAATAGTTGTCAAATTCACTTCCTCTATCTGAGTGAAAGTACTAAATGTTACCTAAATTTGAATGTATCTTTGCAAACTCCTTATGAACCAGTTCGACGTTTTTCTTTTGCCCACAACTATACTCGACGATTTCACGATTGTGTAAATCAATGATGGTGCATATGTAATTCCAAGTATGTCCAACTCTTACATACGTTAAATCACTGACTACTACTTCAAACTGCTTACGATCATCAAATTCCCGATTGACTGCATTAGTAGTAATACTCTCGTTAACGATTGACTTGTATTGACGATATTTCTTGTTTGTATAGATTGACACTAAGTCATTATCGCTCATAATTCGTGAAATACGTCTACGTGATTAGACGATTTCTTCACGGGAAAATACTGCCTTTATTTTGCATGTTCCATAAATACCATGACTGTCGTAGAACACCTGGATAACGTGCTCAGGATATTCATCAACTTCCTCACTTTGATCCACATAAGAATAAACACCTTGTCTACTAATGTTTAGAATCTTGCACATTGCTGATATGGGATACTTATGACGATTCAATCTGATAAGTTTTACTTTCGTGCCACAATTAGCGCTGCTTGCTTTAAAATATCATTTTCCATCTTGAGCTGTCTGTTTTCTTTCTCTAGCTCAATAAGTCGGTTCTCTTCAGGAGTTCTATTGTCAGATACTTTGAATGAACCACTCTTGTTGTGAAGTTTAATCCATCCATTAATCACAAATGCATGAAGGTCATACTCTCGCTCAATATCAAGCGCAGTCATGCCGTTGTTATAAAGCTCAACGATTTGTTTCTTGAAATCCCCACTATATCTTTTTCTAGTCATACTATGTTCTTCGCTTTCTTATATTAGAGTATGTCTATTAAGAAAGTGTCATCTAAAGTGTAGCCCATCCATGCCTCCGTTACTAATAGAATATTATAACAGCAACCACTTTGATAGAGCCGATAGTTTTTATTGGAAATTCTCCTTAATTGATTGTACATAATGCAAAAACGGAAAAAATATATAATTACTGAATTTTTAGTAAGGTAGAACACAATGAATATGAATCGAATTAAAACTGGAACTATGATTTTCTCTAAAAATGTAAAACTTTGCGATGAAAACATAGGACTTGCTAATGTGAAATCAAGAAATGATTTCATTGAAGAGACTGTGAAATTCAATGTTAGTTATCTCAATACTAAGACAATAATCTCATCATTTCTGAATCTATTGAATCTGTGCTGCACAACTCAATTCAAATCACTGAAGATCGTCTACCAAAACTATTGTTCAAACAATCCGTTGAAATGAGTATGATGATGAATATCATTGATGCAAACTTTGAACTGAGCGAGGACGCCGTTAAAAAACTGCGCTTTAAGTGTATTCAATTTATTAAATCATCGGTTGATTTAATAAATTTTGAAGATATTGTTAAACTCCAAAATAGTGAAGATAGCGATGGCTAGACTCATTGTAAAGTTTGGTTATATGAAACCAAATAAAAGCAGTAGTTCTGGGTTTTTTGAGTACATTGCAAAACAAGAGGGTGTCATTAAAAATCTTCAATCCTTTGCTCATAAACCATCTACCACAAAACAATCAGATTTGATCAATAAATTTATTAAAAAGTTTCTTGATATTAAGTTACATAATCCGTATCAAGAATATATCTCACGAAAAATAGAAACTACCCTTTGCACTTATTCGCACCTATATCCAAATAAACAATACCATCTAGCAGACTTCCTTAATCAAATCGCTACTCAACATACTTCATCTTCTATAATTACTGAGAGCAACAACCCACTCATGATTGAAACAGTAAAGTATAAACAATCAATTCGGGAGACTATAAATCATAGCTTCCTTTTCTTTTTGTTCTTCAATAAAATATGCCTGATATATGTAGGTTCAATTCTCTTCTAACCTGAATGCATTTATCTGTTAAAAATTCACATAAAAGCATCCCATAAATTATACTCAAACATTACCACCTATCTTGCTGTAAAATATGTATTAATTATGGCATTTCCTAAAGAATTTTGAAAATTGACATCATTTTGACATCACTAACACCTGTTTTCCCACTATTCTCAATAGCGACATGAAAAAAACCGCCTGAATAGGCGGTTTTTGACTATTTATACAAACTTTCTGATACTATTCCCACTCAATCGTTGCTGGTGGTTTTGAGGTTACATCATACACTACGCGGTTAATCCCTTTAATCTCATTTACGATACGTACTGAGATGATTTGAAGAATATCATAAGGGATACGTGCCCAGTCTGCGCTCATACCATCAACAGATGTGACAGCACGAAGTGCAAGTGTATAATCATAGGTTCTTTGATCGCCCATGACACCTACTGAACGCATGCTTGTTAGCACGGTAAAGTATTGCCAGATTTCGCGATCTAGTCCTGCTTTCGCAATCTCTTCGCGAAGAATCCAGTCAGAATCTTGAACGATTTTGATTTTTTCTTCTGTGATATCACCGATGATACGGATCGCAATTCCAGGTCCTGGGAATGGTTGACGGTGAACGATGTGTTCTGGTAAACCAAGTACCAATCCTAATTGGCGTACTTCGTCTTTGAATAATGAACGGAGTGGTTCAATAAGTTTGAAGTCCATATCTTCTGGTAATCCACCTACGTTGTGGTGTGATTTGATTGTTTGTGCAGTTTTAGTTCCAGATTCGATAACGTCAGCATAGATTGTACCTTGTGCTAACCATTTCGCATCTTTAAGTTTTTTCGTTTCATCATCGAAGACATAAATGAATTCGTTTCCGATAATTTTACGTTTTGTTTCAGGATCATCAACACCTGCAAGTTTGTCTAAGAAGCGTTTTTGTGCATCAACTTTGATTAAGTTAATCTTAAAGTGATCACGGAATACTTCAACAACTTGGTCTGCTTCATTTTTACGTAACAAACCATGGTCTACAAAGATACATACGAGTTGATCACCGATTGCATGGTGTAATAACGCTGCAACGACAGCACTGTCAACACCACCGGATAATGCACAAATAACTTGTTCATCCCCGACTTGTTCACGGATTAATGCTGTTTGTTCTTCAACATAATGTTCCATTGACCATGTAGCTTCTGCATCACAGACGTCAAACACAAAGTTACGGATCATATCAATACCGTTTTCTGTGTTACGAACTTCTGAGTGGAATTGGATTCCATATTGTTTCTTGGCTTCGTTACCCATCATGACGATTTCTGTATTGTCTGATGAAGCATACACTTCAAAACCTTCAGGTACTGCTTTAACTTGATCACCATGGCTCATCCATACGTTGTATGTAGCTGGTAATCCTTTTGTAATTGCATTCTCTTTCTTAACATTAATAGGCGCTAAACCATATTCACGTTTGTCATGAGATTCAACAACGCCACCATTTTGGTGCGCCATTAGTTGCATCCCATAACATACACCAAGAATTGGTAATCCTAATTCAAAGATTTCTTGGTCGATGTGGTATGCATCGTCTTCATAAACAGAGTTTGGTCCTCCTGATAACACGATACCTGCGATATCTTTATCTGCACGAATTGCTTCTGCAGTAATTTCGTTATCAAGAAGTTCACTATATACACCTAAATCGCGAATACGGCGCACGATTAATTGGTTATATTGTGATCCAAAATCTAATACAATAATCTTATTTGCCATTGTAGTTTGGAGCCTCCTTAACATTATCTACGTCATGTGGGTGACTTTCTTTTAAGCCTGCCCCTGTTATTTTAACAAATTGTGCTTTCAAATGCATGTCTTCTATTGTTTCACATCCACAATAGCCCATACCTGAACGCACTCCACCTAACATTTGATACACGACGTCTGTAATGGATCCTTTAAATGGCACTGTTGCTTCAATTCCTTCTGGTACAAGTTTTGAAAGTTCTTTAACACCACCTTGGAAGTAACGATCACTTGAACCGCGTTGCATTGCGCTTAAGGATCCCATTCCAACATAAGATTTAACTTTCTTACCAAATACTTCGATGACATCACCAGGAGTTTCCTCAGTTCCTGCTAAGAGGCCACCAAGCATGACACAACTTGCGCCAGCTGCTAAGGCTTTGGAAATATCACCCGATAGTTTTATACCACCATCAGCAATAACACCAACGCCATATTGTTTTGCGACAGAATAAACATCATTAACTGCTGTCAGTTGGGGAACACCAACACCTGCAACAACACGGGTTGTACAGATTGATCCCGGACCAACACCAACTTTAATAACATTGGCTCCCGCATAAATTAAGTCAGTAGCACCTTGAGCCGTAACAATGTTACCACCTACAATATCCAAGTCCTTAAACTCTGCTCGGATTGCCTTCACGGTATTGATAACACCTTCTGAATGGCCATGTGCGCTGTCAACAGCAACAATATCAACACCTGCTGCGACCAATGCACGAACACGTTCTATTGACGATTCACCAACGCCAACTGCAGCACCAACACGCAAACGTCCTTGTCCGTCGACATTTGCATCTTCGAATGTTTCTTCCACAGTTGTTTCTTTTACCACACGTACCATCGCCGCTTGATCTTCGACAGGCATATTCTTATGAATAAAACCCATACCACCAAGCTTGGCCAACATGATTGCCATACCATCTTCCGTAACCGTATCCATCGCTGCAGATACAATCGGAATATTTAATGTAATCTTGTCAGTTAAACGTGTTTGTAATTTAACTTGAGCAGGTACAATTTGTGATTTTGCTGGCACCAACAATAAATCATCAAACGTATATGCTTCTTTAATTACTTTACCATTCATTTCCTCTACCTCCTTAAATCTTGTAGTTTATTATACAGAAACCCTACCCAATATGCTAGTGAAATATGCTAAAATGTTCCTATGAACCATGAAAACATTAAATTAGCCATCTTTGATATCGATGGAACGCTGATAAAACGCGGGAAAACGACAATTGAAGAAAGTGCCATCACCGCAATTCGTAAACTCCGTGATACTGGAGTTGAAGTTTTAATCGCCACAGGTCGTGCCTTTTATTTTATTCAAGATGACATTCATGAACGAATGCATCCTGATTTTTATGTAACGGTCAATGGCTCAACTGTTTATGATATTGATAACAACGTCATTCACGAAGTCCCTATGTTGATTGAGGAGGTCAACGCACTGACTGAATTTGCACGTACACATCATTTAGGGATTGGATACAAACTAAATCAAGAAATGCATATTTACAGTGATTATCAAATTTTTACGAATGTTTATTTACAAGGGAGTCCTAAAGCTTATATTTTAAAGGATTATACACAAGCACCTTTATTAATTGAAGGCCAAGAATTACCGAAAGGTATCTTTATGATGGGGGATGAGTCACGCATCGAATCGGCACGATCGTTTGTAACGGATGCGCGAATCTCGAAAGCATATACGAATGCCTTTGATATTTATTCCCGTCGTGCTGGGAAGATGCGAGGGATTGAAGTTGTTTTAGAACGTCTAAACCTTAGCTGGCATGAAGTCGTAGCGTTTGGTGACGCGGACAACGACGTAGACATGCTCTCTGCCGCTGAAATTGGGGTCGCGATGGGTGATGCTCCTGAACATGTTAAAGACGTTGCTACGTTCGTTACAACAGATTTAGAGAATCATGGCATTGCCCATGCCATTGAAACACTTTTTGATTTATAGGTATAACACACGCTTCCGCTTCGGGGGCGTTTTTTTCTTCAGTTTACCCTCACAGAAAAAAAAGCAGACGTCTGTCTGCTTTAAGTTTCGCTTATTTGGCTTCGAGGATCCATTCTAACTGTCCTTGGTAAGGCGTATTCGCATAGACTCGTTGATAGTTCTCGATAAACAACTGTACGCCTTGATTGGCAGCCCATTCGATGGTTATATCTTTATCATACGTGGTGGTTGATGTTTCGTAAACCACCGTTGCTTGTTGGGGTGCTTCTGGAATTGGTTGTTGATTGAGGTAGAATGCGTCTTTCAAAATGCTCTTCGAATTGCCCTCAGTTTGTAATGGTTTCGTCACACGCACACTCAAACGCCATCCTGTTTTTACATTGCGACCATCACGTATTTGAATTGTTGCGATGTCTGTTCTTGGATAGACTGTTGGACCTTCGGATAGTTGGACATTACCAAATGATAAAGCCGTTGGGACTGTTAGAATTTCTAATGGACCTTCGGCATCATAGGTTACCCAACTGGAACGATACAGATAATCACCATAGGAAGCAATTCCATATGTCCCATTATCGATGGGTGTCGACAACGTTTCTCGTAAGTGTCCATCAGCTGGTGCGACGAAGATTGCTTCCGGTGTCGTTGCCAACCGGACAATCGCGTTGGGGTTGGTCGTAATTTCTAAGATACTTGCACTTTCGTTTTGAACCGGCGTATCAAGAACCATATTCCCCATCGAAATTGTTCCCTTATTTCTGAAACTAATTCCATTTATATTCGGCAATGTTCCAGGGCTACTTGAACTAATATTGGTACCACTCCAATTCCCTGATGTATTAATCGAAGCTTTAAGAGAATAGTGTGCATACGTGTTCATAATGTAACGATTGGCACCAAAAACGGTATCATCGGGATATCCCACTTGGCTTGGAAGTGTATCCCAAGTATTGATTTGTTGGGTTTCTATCGTTGTACTGCCTGAATAGACAAAGTTAGTGCTACGTGTACGGTCAATAAAATTAAGATAATTGGGCTGCGAAGGTGTTGTTCGATAATCCCATGACGTCGTTGCATAAAAGACATGACTGTATAAGGCTTCAGAAATATTGATATCGACATTCGAATTTACGAACGAGATGATGGGTGAATGTAGGAATGCCGTTCGATTGGTTGGTTTGAGACTCGCATCGCCCATCGTCGCTTTAAAGGAACTGTTATCAAAGACCGTTTCTCTATATATTTCAAACGTATATCCAGGAACCGCATTGTCAACATCAATGATAAAACTTGCGCCATTATAGTTGTAGAGTGTATAAGAGTAAACATTAAATCCTGTTATCTTATCTGCTTTGAGATGAATCTTGCCACCGTCATTAACAAATGAATTGGGTACATTGTTGACCACGTTGATCCCATAATAAACAATATCTCTGGCATCTATGGTTATCGCCCCTTTATTCAAGAGTTTATCGTATGTCCTTAATCCTGACAGTGCAAAAGTATTCGCTTTTAGATTCAATGTTCCGGCATTATCAAGGGTCTTGGCTTGAATTCCGTAGTTAGGATTACCCGAGGCGTTCGTATTTTGGTTAAAGTCGACCACAGCATCCTTTTCGATAATGACATCAACACCTATGTCATCAACAATCGATACATTGGAACGGATAGTGGTGGTACTGTCTTTTTTAAATGTGATTGACCCTGTTACATTGAGAAATTCATTGAGTGCCGAATCCACAATGAAATAAGTTTGACCAGTGAACACCGCATGGGTTGCTTCCATAACTTCATGGGCAGCACTTGCCCGTCCTCTAATAATATTGATGTTGGAGTTGTGAATTTTGACCGTTCCTCTAACGTTGTGGGTGATTTGCGGTCCATAATATTCAACGTTATCATAAGTAATCAGTGCATTTTGGTAAATACTCGATAACGTTCCGTAGTAGTTTTCGCCTGCGATGGCGATATTTCGAAAGGTCATGGTCCGCTCATTCCCGTTTCCATTTCCAGTGTAATGGATGGTATCAGAGTACGAGGCTGACTTGTATTCGTTAAATGTATGACGGATTCCCGTTTCCGGATTGGTTCCATCTACGATAAATGAATAGTTATTTGGAACCTTAATGCCACCCACCAGTGCATGCATATCAGCACTGAGATAATATGTGGTGTATTGGTTGACCCCTTCAATTCCTTGTGCCTCAATGAGACGTTTCAACTCGCTAAAGTCGGCAACGATTTTCTCATGCGCTTGCAGTGTTGCACGAACCTGTTGCACTGTATCTTCACGTGGATGGACACTTGGTGGGTCAATCGCATTGGATGCTTGCAGACGATTGGTTTCTGGCACCGTTGTGGGTTCGACCTGTGGTTCTGAGTTTTCAACTGGACTCTCGCTTTCGGGTCCGTTGTCAGTGAATTCGTGCGTTTCATCTTTTGGTTTGTATTCTTCAGATGGTTCCTCATCGGCACTCAATATGTCTTGATTCGTTGTCTCTGGCGCAACTGTAAGCGCAGTTGTGGCGGTATCGGCATAAACCTTACCATTCGAAGTAGACGGTTTAGTCACAACAAAACCACCAATGATCATCGCAATCATTAGCACAAGTACCAAACTCATTTTTTGCAGTCTTTTCGCGCGCATTATGCGTTTCGTCTTTCACGTTGTTGGCGATAGCGCATATAGAGGATAACCACCAAAAGTATTAATATGATTAGCAGTAATACCACGACGAGTACGAGCATCCAATTGGTTTGTTTTGGAATGACAGATCCTTCATTCACAGCATCGGCAGTATCAGGCTCAACGGTATGAACTTCTTGCCAACGCCACACTTCTTCACCACTCTTAATTTCTAAATCAATGACGTAGGTACCCGGTTCGAGTTTTTGGGATTGAACCGGATAGGCGATTGGAAATTGTGTATTTGGCAGAATTCCGCCTACTTGTTTTTGAATTCGCGCAATGGGTTGGTCCGAACCTTCTGGGGTCACGGTACCATTGATACTAATATCATTCATTACAACCGCACGATCATTTTGAAGTGTTGATACAAACTGAGGTTTGAGATCCACAACTTCTGCACCACTTTTAATATAGTTAAGGTTTTTTTCTACCTTTGTTTCATTCATGCGAATTTGGAGTGCAATTAAGTATGTGGTACGACTTCCAATTTGGATCTCACCTTTTGGTTTTTTTGATGTGTCAGCTTGAGTTTCAATCGTATCCGCAGTCACCGAAAAACCACCCACACTCACACCATCAAATGCAACACTGGGTGCCGTTACATCAATGGCAATGGTGGATCTTTGATTTGCTGGAATAATGACTTCTTGCGTTTTAAGAACAGCCATTGTTGTCATCGGGTGTTTCATCGATACGTCTGGTGTTTCTTCATGGATATAGGACTTTTCAGCGTTTAATGTTGTGGTTCCATTTTGAAAATTGATGGACGCACGCATCGGTTGATCCCCTTGGTTAATAACATCAAAAGAAATAGTTTGTTTCATATTGGGTTCCATCATTAAATCAAAATATCCAACATTGGGATCGTATTGATTTTCCGGAAGGGTGGCTTCAACATAAAACGCACCATAGGATTCTGCATGGGCAGAAAACTGTGGTGCGATAAACAATGTGATAAGCATCGCAACCAATGTAAAAATAACTGTTCGTGATGTTACGTTAATGTTTCGTTTAATAAAAGACATATAGGTCTAAGGTTGTTGGCTTAAAGTCCAGTTGATTTCTGATTTATAATCTCCGACACGAGCGCCCTTTGTGTCGGCATTAAGTGTTACTTTCGCATTTTCTGTTTGTGCACTATCGCCTAACCAACTCATCAACCAGGTACCCATACCATTGTGTGTTGTTGCTTGCATGATTGTGACTTGGCCACCGCCAGCAGTCAATACAATCGGTGTTTGGCCAACTGGTTTATTTAGGTTTGTTGCATCTGTTGATGAAACAGCACCACTTGTCAATGTGATTGTTGCACTGTTCAATGTATGATCATCGGTAGTTTCAGGTGTTTGCATCGTATTGGTAAAATCACCCAATTGTGCTGAAAGTGTCCATCCTTTACCAGTAGCCGTACGGTCAGATACTTGAACGTATGGGTTCATCGAGATTGCTTGAATGGTTTGTGCTTTCTCTTCGATAGCAGTTGGCTTAAATTTGAAGTGTGGCACGTAGTCAATAGTCATCGGACCTACAGCTCCTGTTTCTTTACCATCCTCTGGATCGATTGGATCTAATGGTTTAGTAGGATCTGTTGGATCTACTGGGACAACTGGTTTGTCCGTATCTGGTGCAGTAAAAGTTGCGGTTGCTTCAGATGTTTGCGGATCCGCTGTTTCCTGCGCAATAATTGGTGTCGCTGCGATGGCAGCTATAAGTATGGACAATGTGCCCACACGTAAAAATGTATGATTCTTTTTCATAATTTCCCCCTCATATAATTCAAGATTAACATCATTATATTCATATAACAAACAATCCGCCCATATAATTCTGTTATGTTAACCCCGCTAAAGAATCTTCATATTGAAATCGGTGTATTTTGTGATATTTTTCAGTTTTATCACATGATAAAACACATCGCAACAGAACATCAGGATCTTAATCCATCTTTAGGGAGAAATCGAAACCAATATATTGCAAACGCTTTCGAATCAAAATATACTTATTAATCTGCTTTATTATATTCATAAGTTGTTATACATAGATCCCTCAACGGTTAAACGATTGGTCTTGTTTTACAGACGGGGTACAAAAATTGAAGACTGCATTTGCTCATAAACGTGCTGGGGCGCCACAAACCATTCTTGATACCCAACAGCGGCGGATGAGTATTCAACGATTACTGTATCATCTGTATCTTGGTAATAACGAATCCGCATTTGATCCAGATTCATTGATTCAATCTTCACTCCCGTCAACTCCAGTTCCAAAAGTAAGGGATACGTTTCAACAGGCGTATCGAAAAACGATTGCGCTACTTGCACTTCAAAATCACTGCTATTCGTGATGCGCGGCCCTGTTTGTAAATACAACGACGAATCGTCATAAAAATTAAAAGATACATCATAGGAAAAATCCGTTGCTTTCTTTAATGTCCCTGAGCGCTGGAACGGGAATGGATAGTAGTATTTTTGCACGTCTTGATTTGCGTCATACGCTGCAATTCGGTACTTACGATCATACATTTTATCAATCAGCGGCATTATTTCATAGGCATAATTTCCAACCGTATTCATGGGGTTGGTCTTCTCAAAGAGTGCATCGGTGGTTGGTTGTTTTCCAACACTGCCATTACGGTTATCGTATCCAAATCCAAATTGTATATTTCCGGGACGGTACATAACAAGAACCTCATAGTTTCGAACCACCCATTCGCGACCGTGATATGCTTTCACCCGCGTCATATTCTCCGTCGGTGTTTGCTTTGGTGTCCACCGAAGATCAAGATTACCTGCATTATTTGCATAACTTTTGACCAAATTATGATCGTTTTGAATTGAAAAGCGGGAGAACGGACCCCATGATTCCACTATCATTGGGATATAATGAGTGTCACTTTCAAATATATACAGACGTTCATTTTCATAAACAGGAACTGGGCCTTCAATGTTACAGTTTGCTACCCCAGCACTTTCGCAAAAGTCGCTAAGCAGTCGATCTTTTGAAAGATACCACCCCTGAAGGTACACAGCCACACCAATCAGTAGGCTTGATACAATCACAAATAGTGCCGCTTTACGTTTCTTCGACATCGTTAATTCCCCCTTTTTATTTGAATCTGACGCGTTGATCCATCCAATGTTTGAATATTAATTACAACTTCTTGAGGCACTTTCCCAATCCCTCGGTAGACGAGTAAAAGATGGGAAGACCATGTCTTCGTATACGTAGGGCTATTGGCGAATACATAATCGAGTCCTCCTTCTGGTATCCCCGAAATAATTGTAAAGTTAGAGCCAGTAAGCGCAATGGGTTTGCCATCAATCATTGTTTCAAAATCGTAGGCAAATAAATTACCGAGAAATGGACTTCTACTGGTTAAACTTTTGTGCTTGACGCTGATGAGTACCCTGCCATCTTCTGTGTACACAAAATCTTGAAACGAAAACTCTGTATTGCCGACAACAATATGCTGATCGAGTTGCTGGTAGTATAGCGGTTCGAGTGCCTGCAGTTCATCCGTAATCGACGCCGAATATTCGTCAAGCGTTGAAATGCGTTGCCATAAGCTTGGCCCAAACAATAGTAAGAAACTCAGTACTGTGACAATCAGAAAGAGTTTGCTCGTCAAATACAACCAACTGAAGATCGGATGGTGCACGATGTTGAGCATCTGACCAATTTCTTGAGGATCCCCCATGGCCGCAATCGCATACGATTCAGCTGTCTTCGGATTCATTCCTTGTGCAAGGAATGCTTCATAAGAATCATCAAGATGCACTGTGTACTCGTTTCGTATCTTCCGCCTAGCAAATGGATATTTTATTTCTTTCGTCAATGTATCTAAGAAAATGTGGTATCGATTCATGCGCAAATCTCCTTTTTGGGATTATGTCCTGGATGTCGATTTTATTATGGTCACTGAACTTAAAATGACAGCAATGAGAGTCTGTTTAAACGATACTATGTATATCTATGTATATTATACCTAGATATACATAGTAGGTCAATCTTTGACTGGGTATGGATCCTTAATCGTGCATATATTTAGGGCTTGACACACATATATAGTTTTTTTTCAAATTTTTTAAAATCGTCTGAGAGCCTTTGTACAGTGGCTCTTTTTACTCATAAAATTATGAATTGAACTTTTTTTATAATTCTAAGCCTTGCAATTCCTAAAAATACGAAGTATGGTTGTTGAGTAAATAAAAACTACGGTAGGTGAGGCTACTTTAGGGATACGGATTACTACCGCAAAATAGTGGAGACACTATGCGCTGGTCAACAGTATACGTCACGAAGGCGTAAACTAGTGTAATAACATTGCCCTATTGAGTTAAAGCTTGAACGATTTATGTGATTTTTTAACCACGTTTGTTCAAGCATGCGTGGTTTTTATATTGCCAGACAGAAAGGATGTGACATCACATGCAAAAAACAACTGACGCCATTGATGATGACGATTGGATTTACATACATAATTTTGACTTGATTGATGCCACATGTGCGTCCAATCTGTAATCACTTTGTCGTCCTCAATTGAATAGAAACGAGGAGACTACTATGAAAGAAACAACTTACACCAACGACACACGTCGTTATGTTGATGCAGCCACTGCATCGACCGAAAAAATTTATACACACTACAAATCATCACCACAAGGTTTGACGCGACTACGCGTTGAATCGAACCGTAAACAATACGGTGAGAACACGATAAGCAGCCACAAAGAAACGCCAACATGGATGAAATTCATTCAAGCATTCATTAATCCATTTACACTCATCTTAATTGGACTTGCATGCTTCTCATACATTACAGATATCGCGATGGTTTCACCTGGCGAAGAAGATCCCGTGACAGTTATTATTATTTTGGTCATGGTAACCCTTAGCGGGCTACTCCGTTTTATCCAAGAATACCGCTCTTCCAATGAAGCAAAAAAACTAAGCGAACTTGTGGAAACCACAACACGCGTCGCACGAAAAGGAAATGAACCTCAAGAACTTCCATTACACGAAGTTGTCGTCGGGGATCTTATTATCCTTTCCGCAGGTGATATGATACCTGCCGACATGCGTATTATTGAAAGTAAAGATCTCTTTATATCACAGGCAGCGCTCACGGGGGAAAGTGAACCTGTTGAAAAATTTAGTAATGACCTAGAGGCTCTTAACGCACAATTAACAGCGACACAAAACCTCGTCTTCATGGGTTCAAATGTCATCAGTGGAAGTGCTCGTGGTATTGTAATCGCAACAGGTGATGATACCATGTTTGGCGAAGTATCCCACAGTGCTTCTGGCAAAAAAGATGAAACATCTTTTGAAAAAGGCGTGAACTCCGTATCCTGGTTACTGATTCGATTTATGCTAATCATGGTACCGATCGTGTTTGTCATTAATGGATTTGGTAAAGGAAATTGGACTGAAGCATTACTCTTCGCAATCTCCGTCGCAGTCGGTCTTACGCCTGAAATGTTACCGATGATTGTTACGACATCCCTTGCAAAAGGTGCCGTCACAATGAGTAAAAAGAAAACGATTGTTAAGAATCTCAATGCAATCCAAGATTTGGGTGCGATTGATATTCTGTGCACCGATAAAACCGGAACGCTAACCCAAGATAATGTTGTATTGCAATATCACATGGACCCGATGGGAACCGAAGATGACCGTATTTTCAAATACGCATACCTTAACAGTTACTATCAAACAGGTTTAAGGAACCTTATGGATCGTGCAGTCATTAAACGTCGTGAAGATCTTGAAGCAACACACCCTGAACTTCGCAATCTTGATACAGAGTACAATAAACTTGATGAAATTCCATTCGACTTCAACCGCCGCCGAATGAGCGTCATTGTTACCGACAGCCGTAATCATAAAGAAATCATCACCAAGGGTGCCGTTGAAGAAATGATTAAAATTTCAACATCTGTAATGATCAACGATGAGGTTTTACCACTCACTGACGCACTCACTGAGACGATTCTTAAAACGGCCCATGGTTTAAATGAAAAAGGTTTGCGTGTGCTCGCCATTGCCTGCAAGACGGAACCAAATGGCAAAGTAGATTTTAGCACCGATGATGAGCGTGAAATGGTCTTAATGGGCTATCTAGCATTTCTTGATCCACCTAAAGAGTCAGCTGCTGAAGCCATTCAAAAATTATCAGAATATGGGGTCACCACAAAGATTCTTACCGGTGATAACGATATCGTCACCCAATCGATTGCTGAACGGATTGGATTTGAAAACGACCACGTCGTTTTAGGATCGGACATTGATGCAATGAGCGATGCAGAACTGCAAGAAGCTGTAAATACCTACGATCTTTTTGCGAAATTATCACCAATCCAAAAACAACGGATTGTTCATACGCTTCGTGACCTTGGTCACACTGTTGGCTTTATGGGTGATGGGATTAATGATGCACCTGCAATGAAAGCTGCAGACATTGGTATTTCCGTTGACACCGCTGTTGATATTGCCAAAGAATCTTCAGATGTTATCCTACTTGAAAAAGACTTACTGGTGCTTGAAGATGCAATTATCGAAGGTCGAAAAACATATGCAAATATGATTAAGTACATCAAGATGACAGCAAGTTCAAATTTTGGAAATGTCTTCTCGGTCTTGGTTGCAAGCTTCTTCTTACCGTTCCTCCCAATGGAAGCATTACATTTAATTTTGCTCAATCTCATTTATGATATTTCATGCATTGCGATTCCTTGGGATAATGTTGATGAAGACTATCTCAAAGTACCACGCAAGTGGGATGCTACATCTATTAAAAATTTCATGTTAATCATTGGCCCAACAAGCTCCGTCTTTGATATCACAACATTCTTCCTAATGTTCTTCGTTATATCGCCAATGGTCGTTGGTGGTCAACAATTCGCCCAATTAACAAACCCACAAGACATCGCATTATTTATTGCGGTCTTCCAATCGGGATGGTTCATTGAGTCAATGTGGTCACAAACATTGGTTATCCATATGATTCGAACACCGAAGATTCCCTTCATACAAAGTCGTGCTTCGACTTCGTTAACCCTACTTACGTTCGCAGCTATTGGAATTTTAACCATCATTCCATTCACAAGTTTTGGTCTCTCAATTGGACTTGCTCCGGTTCCTGGCATCTACTTTGCTTGGCTCGCAGTGACCATTCTTGCTTACATGATTCTTGCAACCATCGCAAAACATTACTTCATTCGCAAGTATGGTGAATTACTATAACAAAATAAAGCACAGTGATTTTTATATCACTGTGCTTTTTAGTTATGTGAAATATAGGTTGGTTAAAAAATCATGCAGACATTTCAATCATTTTTTCAATAGTACTTGCGTTTTATGCTTCTTGATGTTTGGTTTTCGCAATCATAACACTGAGCAATCCAAACCCTAATACCCAATAACCGACTGTCGATTGTGCCATACCGGTTGCTGGCAATGTTTCTTTCTCCACGGGATTTGAAACATTGGGTGCTGTTGGCTTAAGAGGTTCTTTGCCTTTAGGCGGCTTGGTAACCCCTAAGACTTCAGCACCTAAATATCGATACGTTATAGTCTGTGGCGTTTCAAGCAAGAGTCCGTTTGCGTTCGCAGGCATTGCGATTAAATCATAACCCAAGAAAACCTTAGGATTTGTTTGATACGCTGTACCAACATCTGCGGTAATGACTTGAGGGCCTGTTAAGGGGTTACCATCTTGATCAACATGATAAACGGTCAACGTGCTTTGTTGCTTCGCATAGACATATGTCACAACTTGGTCGTCAACACCAAAGATACCCTTTTGATTTAAAGGTACTTCTCTAAGTGTATAATATGGGAAATGCTTACTTTCTGTTTGATACGATACACCAAGTTTTCCTGTACCTGAAAGTACGATATCATCTGTAAGTGAGTTTCCATTCACATCTACATAATGGACGATTACATCTTTAGCATCCCGACGTGTATAGATATAATTTACAACTTGGAGCGCGTCCATAAAGACACCCACTGCGTTTTCTGGTCGGACTGATAAGGTATAGTTTTCGATGACTTGAGCTTGAGTTGTATAAGGGTTACCCAATTGTTGCGTTCCTTCAAGCAATTGAGACGGAGCCAATTCATTTCCCGTTTCATCGGTATGGTTGAGGATAACAGGTGCTGCGTCTTTTCGTTCATAGATAAAATTAACGACTTTGGATTCTGTTGTGAATGTGCCTTGTCTTGGACCATCAACACGCACTAAATTGAAGTTTGCAAATTCTAAGGCTTGGGTAACATAATCTTGATTGAGTTTACCCAAACCACTTAAAACTTCTGATACTTCAAGTGTATTCCCTTTGGTGTCCATGTAATTTACAGTAACATCCGCTGCATCACGTGCTTCAACGCGTCCATATCCGATGACTTCAAAGCGACGTGTCCGTCCGACTGTTTCCCCTTCGAATGGATCCATATCAAAGATACCAAACGAGAAAATCTCGACGTGTGTGGCATCGATTTTTCCTTCAAGGTCAAACGCTTGCCATGTTATTCGATTGGCTTCTTTATCAAATTTACCATTGAATGCAATCATTGGGAAATCGTCCTTACCAATCATTGGTCGCATGGTACCTTCATAGACTTTTCCACTTGTTTCATTAATGGTTCGTGGGGGTGTAATATTGCTTAACGAGACAGAATACGTCTCTGCTTGTGCATCATACTCTAAAGTATACGAACTATTAACGATACTATCACGAATGGTTCCTGTAATCCCCTTCGTGGCTGTTGGGTATTCCGCAAAAATAAATCGATTGAAATCAACAGCATGGTTAAGTAAAGGACTGTATTCCAGATCCGTATTTACTGTGAACGTTTGAAGGTTGGTAAATGATTCAATACCTTCATAACTTGTCAATCGGTTATTGTTCAGCTGAATATCGGCCAGTAACGATAGTGTTGTAAGTGGACTCAAACTTGTGATCTTGTTTGCAAGGACGTCCGTTGTTTTTGTAACATGATCCCTGGAATCATCCTTATCTTTAGAGAATGATGAATTCAAATGAATCGTTCGGAGTTCTTTGAGGCTTGTGATAGGATCCATCATTGCATCCGTTACACCGATGTTCTGCAACCTTAAATCTGTAATTGGTAGATTACGGATTGGTTCAAGCATTTGTGTCCCCTGTTCAACAATTTTGTGGGAAGGGTTAAAGATGGTGAGGGCTCTTAATCCTTTTATATGTTGAAGGCCATCCAGAGACTCTAAATTACTCTCGGAAATGTATAATCCTATTAAATTAGGTGCTGCTTCGATTCCAGATAAGGTTTGTAGTGAACTAAAATTTACCAACAATCCGGTCAATTGGGGAAAGTTGCTCAACCCCTCTAAGGTTGTGATTGCTTGTTCCCGAAGGTGAATTTCAGTTACATTTCTAAACGGTGCCAATTCTTGCAAAGAAGTAATCGTCACATTGGATCTCAAATCAATAAATTCAACAGTATCAAGGCTTGCTTGTGTCACTTTACCATCCACAATATTGAGTTGGGGATGATCCGTTACATATTGTGCAAGCGATGGGTTTGGAAATAATTCAGAAACGGGTTGTGCTTCTTCTGCACGGATGGGCTGTGCAGTCATTAAACTCATAAATAATGATAAAACGATAAAACTAAAAAACTTGTGCTTTTTCTTTCTCATTTTCTTCCTCTTCGTCACCTAAATATTTCACACACGAATGTCATGATACAAACTTATGTATGTTTATTCAATCTATTAAGAGAATGTTAACGTTATTTCAAAACGACTTAATGTATGTTGGGTTTGTTAAGAAAGCGCATTTAAAAGGGACAGTCTCTTAGGACTGTCCCTTTATTCCACTATCTAGCTTAACCTCTAGTTAGTATTGCTTTAATCTGTTATTGCCCACTCAGGCATTTCATTACCACGTCTTACCAAGATTCCTTTTTGGTAGTCTGTTTGGTTGATGAATCGCAATATTTCTTCCTCTTCTTCAGGAGTACAACCCCATAAGAGTTTAACTTCCAAATCCCGTTTGAGTATATCTGCAACGATCATCACCGCATCTATCGTAGAACGTTTGACACTTCCTTTAAAAACCTTAATCGGTTCAATATCCGTTAAGTAACCGTAATCAACTGGGTACACCATGTTGTGGTACTTTGGATGACGTGATCCTTTATCTTGGGAAATAACGACATTCGTGGACAAGACGAGTGAGTCGATTTTCTGCCAGAAATAGCCATTGTTTAATAGTTCTTGCATCGAATCTACCTCTCTTATATCTTATGACATTATAACGTGTGTTACATAAATTGTAAATAGTTCCTCAGTTTATGTAAAAGTTTCAAGTCCCTGAATAATTTGATGATTTTTTGAATGTATATTTATTCTTGAACGTGATCCAATGCTTGTTTAAAGATTTCCATCACGTGATCGTCCGCTAGCGAATAATATGAGTACTTTCCAACTTTTGTAACTTTAACGAGATTTAGTTTTCGAAGTGATGCGAGTTGATGTGAAACAGCGGATTGGGTCATATTTAAAATTTCTTTTAAATCGTCGACAGACACTTCTTTTTGCGAGAGAACTGTGAATATTTTGAGGCGTGTTGCATCTGCAAACATTTTGAAAAGCATCGATAAATCCGT
This sequence comes from Erysipelothrix aquatica, assembly GCF_009828825.1. Lineage (GTDB taxonomy): Bacteria > Bacillota_I > Bacilli_A > Erysipelotrichales > Erysipelotrichaceae > Erysipelothrix > Erysipelothrix aquatica_A. The sequence continues at coordinate 126,029 of NZ_WTTA01000003.1, forward strand.
ATAATGCTTTTCAGAATGTAAGGTTTCTTGAACCGCTTTGCGCTCTTCGACAGTCATTAATTTATGTTCCATGTTTTCACCTTCTTGATATTAGTATACCAAAGTTTTCACAAAGACTCATCCATGATGCGTTATTCTGCAATACTTTTTAGGGCATCACCGACGGTTGCAACGACATTTTGCGCATGTTTCTTAACCGCAGCTACACCGTTATCCATCGCAAATCCATGAAAAGCTTTAATCATGGGGAGGTCATTATAACTATCTCCAATGGTATAGACCGAGCCAGCATAACCATAATGATCGATGATCGATTGAATACCGGTTGCTTTTGTTACTCCCTCAACACCAATATCAACAGCGGATACATTAGGGAAACACTGAACGCCACGATTTTTAAAATGATGGTTTATCTCGATTGAAAGTGCGAGTGCATGCTCCTCAGAACCTGCGTTAACATAGAATCCCCGCGCACCCACTTCAAGAATTTCTTCTACGGGTGTTGTTTGAATATTTGGTTCAAATGAATCACGGGCTTCAGGATTCCCATAAACGCGAGCTAATCGGTAACCATCTGTCACGCCATAAAATTCAATACCAAAGTCATCGATTTTCTGTGCCAGTTCTGTCGAAATTTCTTGTGACAATGTCTTACTGAATATCTCCTGGTGATCGTGTGTCAAGACAGCACCCCCATTAATACCAATTACAAAATCATAGGGAATGTTGTGTTTTTCCGCTTCTGCCAAAATGGAATCCACACTACGGCCTGTCACCAGTCCAAATTTATGACCCTGTTCACGAAATGCAGCAATCGCTTCTAGGTCTGATTCTCTTATAATATGGTCCTTGTATAATGTGCCATCAAAGTCACTTGCAAAAATATGTGTCATTTGTTTGCCTCTCTTCGTTTTGCTCTTACAGCTGCGATCATTGCATATCCTGCAATACAGCCATCTGAAACTGCTTTAGCGATTTGTTGTACTCCGGGTATGCAATCGCCTGCTGCGTAAATACCCGGTATGTTTGTTTCCATTTCTTCGTTAACGATGAGACGTCCATTTTGAACTTCAATCCCCATCTTGGTTGCAAGATCCGTCGAACTTGCTGACCCAATGGCGACAAAGATACCATCTAACTCAAGGTTTCCTGTCTCTAGTTCAACGCCTTGAACTTTTCCTTCACCATACACTGAAATTACTTTGTCTGTAATGATTTCACACCGCGGGTCAAACGTTCCTGTCACAGGCTCACCATTTGTGAGAATGACAACTCTTTCGGCAATTTCAACAAGTTCTGCAGCTTCACTAGCCGCATAATCCGCACTTCCGATAACAGCAACTGTTTTTTTACGGTAAAAGAAACCATCACACACGGCACAGTAGGAAACGCCTTTTCCTCCGTAATTTCTAATTCTTTTGACGCGCGGAATGTTTCGATGTGATCCTGTTGCAATAAGTACGGTTAACGCAAGGTATGTTTCGGTTGTTGTCTTAACAATGAATCCTTCGGTATCGTATGTAATTGATAACACTTCATCAGAAACAACTGGAATGTCCAATGCTTCTGCTTGTGCAATTCCTCGTAGAACCAGTTCAGGACCACCAATTGTTTCAAATCCATAATAGTTATCGATAATTCGAGCTTGTTCTGAAGCACCGATTCCCTTTCCAATAACAATTGGATCGATATTTCCTCGTTTCATATATATGGATGCTTGAATCCCAGCAGGACCCTTCCCAATCACTAATGCATCTGTTTTGATCATAACAACACTCCTTCAACCTGTATCTTATATAATACCAAAACTAGATTTTTTATGTAGGTTTTACGCATATTTTTTACTACCGATTATTGCTTCTTTCTAATTTCGAGTTCATTGACTTCTTCAGGTAACACGGTAATGATATTTACATTCAATATATTTCATAATATGTTGCAACCATTTATCATTTTAGAAAGATTGGTGTCCGTTTATACTATGATTGTAAGCGGTACCAAGGAGGTGAATCATGGAACTAAACAACCGTCAACAGAAACTTGCGATTGCGATTCTTAAACAACACGAATCAAAATCCATCAAATATTATAGTGCGCTCTACAATGTATCTGATCGGACAATTTACAACGACCTAGACAATGTTTCAGACTATTTAGCCAAACTCGGATATACCTTGAATCGAGATCATACAGGAATTTCAGTGACATTAACCTATGACTTGGATCAAGGGACTCTTAGTAAATCAAATGTCTACGACCTCTTTAGTGCTTCTGACAAGCGACTTATACAAATCTTTGATTTGGTAGCGCTAAAAAACGAAACGGTCACATACAAGGACTTATCAACGACCTTGTTTATCAGTCACGGCTCACTCATGAATGATATTGATACTTTACGGCATCACTTGCTCGCAACTCCAGAGTTACTGGTTAGTGATTCAAAAGGCACACGACTTGACGGCCCTCAAACCTTAATTCAAAAGTCGATGATACGATTCAATGATTATTATCTTGCTAAAATTCCCAGCATGATTTCTGACGATACATTAATCGCAGCTTTCTATTCCTATTTCTACGGACATGCGTGTTATGTTTCAGTCCACGATGTTTTATACGAATACGTCTTGAATAACCTTCAAGTCATCGACGAACTTTACATCTCTAATGTTATGAATGCATTGATTGTTCTTTGTTATCAACTTATGCACGAGAACCATATTGAACATCAATCCGCTGACATAACATCTAAGATAGTACACGATATTCCACAAACAATGTCTGTAGCACAATCGATGCTCGAAACACTATCAAGTCGGCTGATGTTTAATTATATGGATACAGATATCACCTACTTGACACTTTATCTTGAGGCCAATAAATTTACAGCCGTGCAAGAGACCAACTTTGAAGATCTTATCGAATCGCTCATTACGACATTTAGTAATCTGATCGATACTGACTTAACGAACGATCCCTTATTAAAAGAGAATATCCGTAATCACTTCGAGCCAATGGTCAATAGACTTAGAAACAACATTTCACACCCTAACCCTTTTTTAGGTCAATTAAAGCGTGATTACTTCTTAGTCTTTAATATTTTGTGGTTTTCTGTACCGGAGATTGAAGAAGAGCTCGAGGTCTCCTTCAATTCAGACGAAATTGGATTCCTGATGATTTACTTCCAGTTAGCTCTTGAGCGCAAAAAGACACGCAAAAATATTTTGATTGTATGTCCTTTAGGACTTTCTGCGTCACAAATTCTAAGCCTTGAAGTTCAAAAAATTTTACCGCCGCTTAGCATTACTCATATCGCTTCAAGTGCTCACATCCAATCTTTGGATCTATCAACCATCGATTTTATTATTTCGACCATTAAGTTAGATATCACCCATATTCCTGTCATTCTTGTTTCGACATTATTGAGTAATGATGACAAGGAAAATATTTTGAACTTCTACGATAAACACTTTATTCGAAGTTCTATGCGAGATACTCACACGGATGTCTTAACGTTGCCATGGATTTCAAAGCTTGTTAATCCATCACGCATCTATCTTAATAGGACTTTTAGTAAACGTGAGGATGCGTTAAAGTTTATGCTCGATAGTTTATCAGAACAAAAGATCGTTGACGATCAGTACACACTTTCGGTTATGGAGCGTGAACGTAAAGGTCCAACCGATTTAAAGACCGGAGTCGCGATTCCTCATGGTGATCCATCCCATGTCTATGTATCAGGACTTTCCATTTTGATTAATGAGCGTAAATTCCGATGGGATCAAGAGGATATAACCATCATTATTTTAATTCACATTAAACAATGTGATGTCGTACATGTAAAAGCAATTTTTAAAGAAATATATGCACTCGTAAATAATCCAGATTATCTGAGTCAATTACGAAAAGCACAAACCGAAAATGACGTTATCAGTATATTGAGGGGTGATTACAATGTTTAGTAAAAAGCTGATTGCAATCGATGTCGCCATTAACACTAAGAATGATGCTATCGATTATTTAATAGATCTTGCATATCGTGCAGGTTATCTTTCTAACGCAGACATATTCAAAGGAGCTGTTTTAGAACGCGAAGCAAGCATCTCAACCAATGTTGGATTAGGAGTTGCCATCCCACACGGAAAATCTCAGAGTGTCTCAGACGCATTTATCGCGATGATTCGCCCTGTCAATCCCATCCAATGGGATGATGATTCAAAAGATGAAGCAGTAGGACTTATTTTCCTCATCGGTGTTTCTGAAGATAGTGATACATTACATCTAAAATATATTTCTGAAATCAGTAAGATGTTAATTCATGCTGACTTTAGACAGAAACTCCACGATGCAGCATCTGTTCGTGAAATTTATACATTATTTACAGAAAAGGAGCATTCATAATGAAAATAGTTGGAGTCGTTGCATGTACTGTCGGGATTGCACATACCTACATGGGTCAAGAAGCCATTGAGGTCGAAGCACAAAAACGTGGTTATGACTATAAGGTCGAAACTCAAGGCGGTATGGGAATTGATAATGAGTTATTTGATGAAGAAATCGAGGCGGCAGATTATGTCATTATGGCTACTTCGATTGGAATCGAAATGCCAGAACGGTTTGATCAGAAAAAAGAAGACGGCAAAGTCTTCCATATGGATCCATCTGTTGTCATCAAAAATGCAAGTGCTGTTTTTGATGATATTGAAGCAACATTAAATATTAATAAATAAACATAAAAGGAGAAAGAATCATGGAAAAGAAACCTAACAGAATTTTCAAAGATTTAACGCAGGCATTCAATACCGGTGTTTCCTATATGATGCCAGCGGTCGTTGTCGGTGGGATATTCCTTGCTGCTGCACTCGCAACTGGAGAAGCTACAGACGCTGGAATGGTTGTTACAAACCCATTCTTCCAAAATTTACTTAAAATAGGTGAAGCTGGATTTGCAATGATGATTCCAATACTATCGGGATACATCGCATATTCATTAGCTGGGAAACCTGGCTTGATACCAGGGATGATTACAGGATTCATCGCTAATAATCCTGTCGGAGCAAACAATGTTAGTACTGGGTTCTTAGGTGCGATGCTAGTTGGGATTTTAGCAGGATACTTTGCACGTTGGATGAAAACTTGGAACGTTAACAATACGATTCGTACAATTATGCCAATCCTTATTATCCCAATGCTCACAACGTTTGTAGTAAGTATGGCCTACATGTATGTACTTGCTGCACCACTGGGATCACTGATGGCTTGGCTCATGAATTTATTATCGAGTCTTGAAGGGTCGCAAGCTGTAATTTTAGGTGTCATTATTGGAGCTATGACAGCAATTGATATGGGAGGACCTATCAACAAAACAGCATCCGCATTTACATTAGCACTAATGGCAGAGGGAATATACGGACCAAACGGTGCATTCCGAATTGCTGTTGCCATTCCACCACTTGGTGTCGCACTTTCAACATTTATCTCTAAGAAGAAATATACAACTGAAGAAAAGAATTTAGGTGCATCTGCGTTCTTTATGGGACTTATCGGAATTACAGAAGGTGCAATCCCATTTGCAGTCAAGAGTATCAAAACAGTTCTTCCTGCAATTATCATCGGTAGCGCTGTGGGATCCGGCTTGGGAATGATTCACAATGTCGAAGTCTTTGTACCTCATGGAGGGTTAATTGTTATTGCTGCCGCAACTAACAAGTTATGGTTTGTTCTCGATATGTTAATTGGTGCATGTGTTACTGCAGGAATTTTACATGTCTTAAGACCAGATGTTGAGGAAAAATAGTTATGAAAGTACAACTCAATTCACTCCTCACCAGTTTGTTGGAGCTCGAGAAACAAGGTAATGGCGCAACCCTATTAGGGATTGGTCCCATGTCCTCAAATCTGATTATTGCGAGTTTAGAGCTTGCTCGTGACGGTAACTTTCCAATCATGTTTATAGCGAGTCGAAATCAAGTCGATTCGGATGAATTCGGGGCCGGCTATGTTAACGGATGGAACCAGGCGCGTTTCGCTCAGGATATTCAAAATATTGCGAATGAAATTGGATTTACCGGTTCATACTACTTATGTCGAGATCATGGGGGACCATGGCAACGTGATGAAGAACGCAACAATCACATCGCGAAAGAAACAGCAATGGCTATCGCAAAGCAATCTTACCTTGAAGATATTCTGGCAGGATTTGATTTACTAATGATTGACCCTACTAAAGATCCCTTTGAAGTTGGGAAAGTAATTCCATTAGAAGCCGTTATTGACATGACTGTTGAACTTATCGAGTATTGCGAAGCTGAGCGAATCCAGCGAGGTCTTCCAGAAATTGCATATGAGGTTGGTACCGAAGAAACAAATGGTGGGCTCACAAGCACAGATCGCTATGAAGAATTCATTCAAGCATTAAATCAACGCCTTGATAAGCTGGGATTACCTCATCCTTCATTTATTGTTGGGCAAACTGGAACGCTCACACGGAAAACTGAGCAAGTCGGAACCTTTAACTATAATAATGCACAAAATCTTGCTAGAATGGCCGCTTCTTATGGTGTGAGTTTAAAAGAACACAACGGGGATTACCTATCCGATGAAACATTGTTATTACACCGACCAACAATGATTTCTGCAGTCAATGTTGCACCACAATATGGTACTCAAGAAACACGCGCATTGATTACGTTAACCAACGTTGAAACATTCCTTCATGACAAAGGTGCCATTACCAATCGTTCACGATTGTATGATATACTGCTAACGAAAGCGATTGATAGTGAACGCTGGAAAAAATGGGTTATTGATCCAAACATTACGGTTGAGACAATAAAAAAGGATCCTGAACTTTCACTTGAAATCTTGGATATCGCAGGCCACTATACCTTTAATGATCCTGACATTATCCGTGAAACAAGCGTTCTCTACCAAAACTTGAGCCAGTGTGGCATCGACGGGAAACGGTACGTGATTGAATCCATCAAACAGCCAATCCACAACTATGCTGTTGCCTTTAATCTTATAAATTTATTCGATCGCATTTAATGATACAGAGACACTTACGGTGTCTCTTTCTTAGGAGTTTGTATGATAAATCTAATTTTCGACCTAGACAATACGTTATATTTTCGCGAAACAGCATTTTTGAATGCAATTCAGGATGTTTTTCCAGCCGTGGCAAATCAAGATATTTCGACCCTGTTTGAGCATTTCGAACATTTTAGTGCCGTCTACTTTGAACACCACGAACGAAAACTCATTGATTTCGTTACAATGCGACGTCTTCGAATTCAAGCGACGCTTCGTTCCTATGACATTGACATCTCTTCTGAAGATGCTGCTAAATGGCAACAGTCTTATGAACGAAACCAGTATGCACTGAGCCTATCTGATGACGTTGTGGCTATTTTGGATTGGTGCAAAAATGAGCGTATTCCTATAGGAATTATTACAAATGGAAATACCGCACATCAGACACAAAAAATTAAGAACTTAAATCTTGAGCAATGGTTTCAAAGTCATCTGATTGTAATTTCAGAATCATTCGGGGTTGCGAAACCGAATCGTGCTATCTTTGATTATATGCATTCAAAATTGCCAGATAATCCAACGTATTATATTGGGGATGATTACGAGAAAGACATTGTTGGTGCACATAAGGCAGGTTGGCGCAGTATTTGGTTTAGTCAGAAACAACACTCGCAAAGTCCGCTTCCAGATTTTCAGGTATCCAACCATCGCGATCTTTTTGAGCTCCTAAAAACTTTAAAATAGAGATATCCGAAGATATCTCTATTTTAGTTTTATCCAAATCTCTGCAATGTGAGCGTCACTTGTTGGGTCTTCATTTGGATACACTTCAAAATCCAAACCACCATCTATTTGGTAACCGCTTGTTGGAATCCAATCTTGCATAATAGCTTGCCATGCCGTTTGAATCGCGTCTGGTAGTGCCCCTTTTGCCTCAAATACTGCAAACCGTGATGTTGGAACATGTAAGGCATCATAGCCTGACACTACTTGTTGCGTTACGGTTCCAATCCAATATGCCATCCTTGATTCATCAATGGGGACACATACACCGAGTACCCCTTTGATTGGACCGTCATTCATTTCAAAAAGAGTTTGATCATTTCCTGATGTATTGAGTTCCTCCCAAAGACTTGGAATCAGTTTTAAATTTTCATTGTTCTCAATACTCATTTCATATTTTGTACCACAAATAACAAATGCATCGCGTGTTTCGATTCTAACTTTCATCATAGTTTCCTGCTTTCTGGAAGGTTCTTGACGATACATTGGATAGATACGAAGTGGTTGATTATCTGAGCGTGTCTTTGATGGTGCTTGATGGTGTTGCTGCTTGTAGGACTTTGTGAACGACTCGGGTGTTTCATAGCCATATTTATAGGCAATATCAATGACACGTTGTTCACTCTCTTTGAGTTCAAAAGCGGCTCGACTCAGTCGACGTAGTCGAATGTAGGTTTTTAAACCCACCCCAGTTTCGAACGCAAACAATCTTTGCAAATAGAATTTAGAATAATTTAATGTCTGCGCAAGTTCGTCCAATGAAATTGTTTCTAAATCGTCCTCGATTGTATCAACGATTTTGTGTACTATAGTTTGCATCCCTTCACCTCCTGAAACAATCGTAACGCTTCTACGCTTTTAAAACCTGTCATTTTGTGCACACGCTACTCAGTTAGACTAATTATATCGAATCCCACTTTCAAAATAAACGAAATACTTTATCACTAACGATTGCGATTTCATGAAATCGGCGTATAATAAAACTATAAACAGACACCAAGATGTTGTTTGATGCCGTGTTTATTTGTGTTCCTATAGCTCAGCCGGCAGAGCAACAGACTCTTAATCTGTGGGTCCTCGGTTCGATCCCGAGTGGGAACACCAATTCACAATTCGACTCACCCCTGTGGTGAGTTTTCTATTCTTAGGATTTAAGCAAATCTGGAAAATTTTTGCGAATATCGGCAAGCGTCATGAAACACGTGCCATAATTGTGCTTGTCTTAGCGCTTCTACTCACAGGGACATGCTTCTTTACGTTCTATGAAGGGATGTTGCCACTTGATGCCTTATACTTTTGCTTTGTCACACTAATGACGATTGGCTATGGCGATTTGGTTCCAGTAGCGGCTCTAGGTAAAATGTTTACAATGGTATATGCAACATTAGGTGTAGGTATTGTTGGGCTTCTAGCAGGGCTGTTCGCGCGCGAATGTCTCTCACGCACTAAGTTTAACGTCGACTCACTCGATTAATTTTTGATTCCAATTATATAAACAAAAGACTTCACATTGAAGTCTTTTTCTTAGTTTTTAAAGCTATGAATTGGTGCTGGAATATGGCCTCCACGTAAAATAAATGCATCATTCGTGAAGTCATTGATTGGCATGATTGGCGCATGTCCTAACAATCCGCCAAAGACTACCGATTCGCCAACATCTTTTCCGATGACAGGAATAATACGGACGGCTGTAGTTTTATTATTAATAAAGCCAATTGCACATTCATCACCAATAATCCCTGAGAGTTGGTTTGCAGTCGTTTTCCCTGGGACCGCGGCCATATCGATTCCAACGGAACAGACTGCTGACATTGCTTCTAACTTATCAAGTGTCAGCGCACCTTTTTCAACCGCTGTAATCATGGCATGGTCCTCACTAACAGGAATAAAAGCACCCGATAAACCACCAACATGAGATGAAGCCATGACGCCACCCTTTTTAATATTATCATTCAACAATGCAAGGGCTAGGGTTGTACCATGCGCACCCGGTTGTTCCAGTCCCATCACTTGGAAGATTTCTCCAATACTGTCACCAATAGCAGGTGTTGGTGCCAGTGATAAATCGATGGTCCCAAATGGATAACCTAAACGACGGGATGCTTCTTGAGCAATCAATTGTCCAGCACGTGTAATTTTAAATGCGGTCTTCTTGATCGTTTCGCAGAGATTTTCGAAACTTGAAATATCTTCATTCTCAAGCGCTTTCTTGACGACACCTGGGCCGCTAACACCCACATTAATGACCGTATCCGCTAAGCCAACGCCATGATATGCTCCAGCCATAAAAGGGTTATCCTCTACAGAGTTACAGAAAACAACAAACTTAGCACAGCCAATACTATCACGATCTGCAGTTAGTTCGGCCGTTTTAACAATAAGATTTCCCATCTGTAAGAGCGCATCCATATTAATACCTGCACGTGTCGACCCAATATTAATGCTCGAGCAAACACGATCTGTAACCGCAAGGGCTTCTGGAACTGAGTTTATAAGGATCTGATCGGAGGGGGTAATCCCTTTTTCAACAAGTGCTGAAAATCCACCAATAAAATCAACGCCAACTTCCTTTGCAGCACGATCAAGTGTTTTCGCAATGGAGACATATGAGTCGGTTTTACATGCCGATGCAGCTATCGCGATTGGCGTAATTGAAATACGTTTATTGACGATAGGAATGCCATACTCGCGCGCAATTGTATCGCACACTGTGACCAAATCTTTGGCACGGTGCGTAATTTTTGCATAAATTTTTTCATTGAATGCATCAATGTCTTCATCGGCACAGTCCATGAGGTTAATACCCATCGTAATTGTGCGGACATCGAGATTCTGCTCAAGAATCATCGTTTGTGTTTCATATATTTCTTTTGTACTTATCATCATTGACCTACAATCTATGCATTGACGAGAAGATTTCTTCACGTTGCATGGAGATTTCAACCCCTATTTCTTGGCCGTGTGCTGTTAACGCCTTTTGTACAGTATCAAAGCGATCGATAACTGCGGTAATATCTACGACCATCAACATGTTAAAGAACTCGCTTTGGATGGTTTGACTAATATCGAGAATATTGATATTTTCTTTCGCGAGGTATGTACAAACACTTCCAATGATTCCAACACGGTCTGATCCGACTACGGTAATTATTGCTTTCATTCTAGTATTGCCTTCTTTCTTTTCCGATATCGTATCATATTTATGATAAAAATATCACTAACCCGTAGCTTTTGTGTCCAACAAGGATACGTTTTTGTGTGATGAATGTGCAATTAAAAACGCTTGCCTAGCAAGCGTAAGGTTATCGCGTTAAAGCACGAATCATCTCGTGATGTTGTGGATACCGTGATACGAGTTCATCATAAGAGTACAGTTTGAAGTCTTCGTACGTAAATGCCGGTGCAACCATACAGCCAACAACACTGAATCCCGCTTCAACATAGGATGCAAAAATCCATTCTTTGGGCACCGTATACTGAAGCACTTCTCCCGCCTCAAGATTAGGACCGATTCTAATGTCATGTAAATTTCCTTCTAAATCAATCATTGAGACATGCAAGCTTGAACCGTAGTGATAGTACCAAATTTCATCAGATGTAAGCTTATGGTAAGCAGAAAAATTCGTCTCATCCAATAAAAAATAGATACTCGATGCGATGGGTTTGCCATCGACGGCTTTATCCGAACTGTAAGTTTCCGCAAACCAGCCTCCTTCCACATGTTTTTCGAGGTTAAGATGCTCAATGAAATATTCTTTTTGTTTCATAGATTGCTCCTTTTGTTCATAGCCTTATTATAACGTAGCACGCATCTGTTTAAAAAGGGATGTAGCCAAACGATACTCCAACATTCTCTAAATTATTTAAGATGTTTCTTTGAAGTGACGTTTTCTTAGGCATCTGGGCTATCACCTCTAAATCTTGTGTTCCATAGACACGTTCTAGGATTTGATATCGAATGGGTGCTTCTTGGATAATTTCAAACCGATGACCAAATTTGACAATATTACTTTCTGAAGGCAAAAGATAGGACATTTTCGAGTAAATCAACCAAGTACGGGTGATGAATCCTTTAATATTGAGCTCGGGAAAGTATTTTGAAAAGAAATCACGAGCCTGCTGAAGCGATGCCTCAATGGCGATTGGGGATAAATCTGCCCCTTTCATAATATGAATATTAAGATACACATCGCCATCTTGAAAGCGAGATTTCTGTTCTTGAGTCAATGGAAGGGAATCCATGCCCTCACGTTCGATATAAGTTCTATCAAACGGAAAGATTTGATAGCGCAAGGAACCAAGATCAAACAATCTGAAATTTAAAAAATCATGCAACCAATGCATGTCATGCTTCGAAAGTCCTACCCCGCCCTTTTCATTATTATAGCGACTTGTCCGATATCTAAAATCTCTAAGACTATCAATTAAAATTGATTGCGGGATACCGTTCGTTGCGTACGTGTCAACCAGTGACTCCAATTTAACAAGCATCTCAAGCAAGTTTGTTTCCGCTTCTGATTCTGGTGATTGATGATTCCACAGTTGCAAGACATCTTCTAAGAAATGAGCACGCGTTAACACATCTAAAACTTTATCTTCTTTTTTCATAGTTTCTTACCCTAACTCTCTCTATATTTTCTTGACTGCTCAATAGCATTATCGTATCATTGTATCAACAATATAACACAAAGGAGTCGCTTATGAAACTTGTGATTGAAGATTTAAACAAAAGTTTTGACCAAAATCATGTCCTTAAAAACATTAATGCAACTTTTGAAAAAGGAAAAATATATGCACTACTCGGACGGAATGGAAGTGGGAAAACAACATTTTTTAACTGTGTTAGCCAAGAAATGCAAGCCGACTCAGGTCGCGTTTATCTCGATGAATCCCAGACCATTTCTGAACAGGATTTTGGCTACGTGTATGCGATGCCAATGCTTCCTGAATTTTTGACTGGTTTTGAATTCTTGAGTTTCTTTGTTGATATTCATAAAGATAAAGGGCTCAAACGCGAAGATATTGATGGTTACTTTGATCGGATTCAGTTCACCTTAGATGACCGACATAAGCTCATCAAAGAGTACTCTTTTGGTATGCGTAATAAGCTTCAAATGATTAGTATTATTATGTTGAAGCCTACCGTTCTCTTTCTTGACGAGCCACTTACATCGTTTGATGTTATCGCTTCGATTGAAATCAAGAACTTACTCCTTGAACTCAAACACGACTGTATCATGATTCTATCGACACATATTCTACAAATTGCGAAAGATATTTGTGATGAAGTTGTCATTCTCCATAAGGGAACACTCCAACAATTAGATACCGACCAGCTTCACAGTGAAGGATTCGAAGCTGAAATCGTGGAAATTCTCCGAGAAGATCATGAATAACAAAATTTTCTCTGATATTCGCGCTACATTGTTTATGAACCAAGCTATCTTCTACCTTCGGAAGATTCCTGTTCTTAAGAATTTAATGAGTCCTTATGCTTACTACAACGCAGACATCAAAATAAAGTTGGCAAAATTGGCAAATGTCATCCTTTTTATGACACGTCTTGCGAAGAAAGCGATCTATCTCGCTATTATCTTTCTATTAGCGAATACGGTTCCTTTGGCAATCTTGAATGACACTTCGATGTCACTTGTCATCTACTTTACCGCCCTGAATGCTTTATCAATTACCAGTACACGAATTCTCGAAGATTCAAAGTCAAAATGGATGTTATTGACGTTGTTTAAGACACCGAGTGTAGATTATTACGCGTATTCATTGAACCAACGCACCTACGACCGCATCTTACTTGGTGTAATGGCAAGTATCGTAACGGGCGTCACACTTTGGCCTTCTCGACACGCTTATGCACTTATCCTTGCTTTATTTGTGCTATTGGTGCCTTGCTTTACCATGTATCTGGGAGAAGCTCTCACCATTCGCTACTTCAACAGCCACGAAAAGAAGATGCGAATGCGCTACGAGCTTATCATTTCCGTGCTTACGGGTCTTATTCCCTTTTTACTGCTTTTCCTACCCGCAACACTGAATTATGTCTATATCCTACTTAGTTTACTCATGATTGCTTTGAGTATCTGGAGCCTTCGTTATACGAAACGTAATGCCGATCCCGCTGCAGTCAATCGTTTCATGACACAAAACATGAGTCTCAGTACAGAAACATCACAAAAAGTCAAAGAACTCACACAAGAAGAACTCCGCATCGATGACCTAAAAGTAAATCAAGATACAGAATTAAGTCATCGCTACTCGGGATACAAACTTCTTAATGTTGCCTTTTTCCTCCGGCATCGTCGGATGTGGTATAAACCGCTTATTTGGATACTTCGAATTATCGTTGCCTTTGTAGTTGGTGGGGTTCTTATCAAAGTGGGTTCTGTTTATTTGTTTGGCCCCAATTTTTTCGAAACAATCGTGGGTTCAAACAGCACTCTAATCAGTCAATTCATGCTCGTCTTCTATTTCATTAATGTAACCAAAAAAATTACGCGTGCATGTTTTCTCAATGCTGATTACAGTTTACTCCATTATGCCTTTTACCGTCGCAAAGAGACCATCTGGAAGCAATATCTCTCGCGACTTGCAATCTTAATACTTATTAACTTTGTACCTGTCTTTGCAGTATTACTTGGTCTTGTCTTATGGAACATCGTTGGACTTCTCAGTTTTGAATTTACGAATTTTATACCTCTTTGCATTAGTTTATTATCACTTTCAGCATTGTACACAACGGTTCATCTTTTCTTATACTATATCTTACAACCGTACAACCGTGATATGGAGGTTAAAAGTATCACCTACCACATTGCTGAGTTCGCGATCATTTTCTTTGTTTACAGCAACAATATGGTTGCATCACTCGCTTCCGCTGATATCGTGATTACAGTCTTTAGTCTTGTGATTATTGTTATTAGTACCATCTTGGTTCGCTTATTTGCGCATAAGACATTTAAGCTTCGAGAGCATTAGTCCATCCGTGGTATCACGCAAAAAGAAAGTCACACTGTGACTTTCTTTTTTTATCTATTGTTTCGCTTGACGGCGTTTCGAAATCATTACCATCGCCAGTCCGAGCATTACGATTCCAGTTCCATAAGTTATTACTGATGAAGCATCAACACCCGTTTGGGGTAATGTATCATTGCTCTCAGGTTCTTTTGGAGTTTCTGGTAGACTTGGAACTTCTGGTTCACTTGGAACTTCTGGTTCACTTGGAACTTCTGGTTCACTTGGAACTTCAGGTTCCTCTGTTATTGCTTTCCATTGTGCAACAAGTACAATATCACCATTCACAAGATCTGTATCAAAGTTCCAATAGTTAAGAACCCGTGTTGACTTTTGCAAGGTCCATCCCATGAATTCAAAACCATCTCGTGTTGGATTCATGACTTTTGACACTTTCGAACCAAGCTGTAATACTTGTATTAAATCAAAAGACCCAACACCACCATTCAAGTCGAATGTCACTGTAGCCGTTTCAACAGGCACAATGATTTCGGCCCACTGTGCATAAAGCACGATATTTTCCTGTGCGATTGTATTAGTTGTAAAGTCCCAAAGTGTGGAAATGTCTGATTTACTCAAACTCCATCCTTGGAAAGTATATCCAGGGCGCGTTGGCGTCACTGGCTCCTCGACATTTGAACCACTCTCTAGGATTTGGATATCTGGTTGAATACCTGTCCCGCCATTAAGGTCAAAGGTTACTGTATAGGTCTCTACCTTCTCCCATTGAGCATGGAGATACTGATGCACTTCTTGAACTTGACGTGTTGCGAAATCCCATTGCATTCCCGCTTCATCAAACCAACCAACAAAACGATATCCCGGAATCACTGGCGTTAGTGGTTCTTGGATGTTTTGTCCAAGAATCGTTAACGCGTAATTCAGTTCTTGATTATATTCCAAAGTCTCAAATCCCGCAATCATGTCTGGATTGGGATCAAAATATACGATAGCGGAATAATCGACGTGAATGTCATCCCCATTGTAAGCATTGTCATATGCTGCCATAAATGCATTTTGTGATGCTGAGTATGTTGTATTGAGAATGCTGTCGTGATGGATGCTACTTAGTGCATCATCACTGCGTTCGCTCAAGGACCATTCGACAGGATATTCCGATTTATTGTCAGAGAATGTAACACCGTTGAGTTTTAATGCACGAAGACTGTCATCAAAATTACCATAGTAAATTGCACCACCATAACCACCTTCGTAATATCCCGGTCCTGCATCATTTCCAGTTACCGTATTGTGGGTGATTTCTGTATCATTAATTTGAATTGAACCTACTGTTTCAGTTTTACTGTTGGTATTAAAATTAAGCGCCCCTGCGTGGTAGTCTGCGATATTACCTGTAATCGTGGAATTCTCAATTAAGACATTCGTATTTCCACTAAAATCCGTATAGATATAGAATCCACCACCTGAAGTCGCAATGTTATTTGAAATTGTAGAATTTGTAATTGTAACATAGCCTAAGTCGCGAAGCTGCTCAACATAAATACCACCACCGCTACTTGATGTTCCTGATTGTTCTCCAGTTTCTGGATTGTAAAGATGTCTTGAACCTGTATTTCCATCAACTGTAACGGTATCGAGTGTTAAGCCGTTTGTTGTTTCAAGAACTGCATTAATCCCTGAACCACCTCGATCGGCAAAGTTATTTTCGATATGTGTATTCGATAAGGTTGTTGCCGATGCATCTTTGAGTCGAAGATTAATGGCACCGCCCATTCCTTCAGTGTTTCGATTGCCTTTAAAGTGGCTGTTAGTAACTGAAAGGGTTGATGTACCACTTCCGGTATAGAACACGCCAGCACTATTACTTGCTGCTTCGTTATCGGTCATCGTAACATTATTCATTGTGATTGCACCATTTTGCGCATAAACGCTAATCATACCACCACTTTGATTTGTTTTTTTATTGTTCGTAAACACAATGTTGTCAAAGTTTACATCTGTATTCTTCGTATCAATAAGGATCAATGCCGACGAGACGGCGTTTCGAGATTCGATGCCATTATTGATGAATGTTGTATTAGTAATATCCAGACTACCGCCATTTCCCGTAAATACAAGGAATCCTGAATTCCACCCTGTCGCTACTTGCGGGTTATTCATCGCCGTTAATCCGGAAATTTTATTCCCTTTTAAGTTACTTGAGAATGCGATACCACCCATTGTTAAGCCATGGTCACCATCGGTACTTAAAACTACGTTTGAAAATGATAGGTCTAAGACACCCGTTCCAGATGTTGTAAAATGGCGTTGTGCGTTCGCATGATTCAAGATAACAGGACTATCATTGGTTGATTGAATGTTCAGACTTGTAATTTTTGATGTGTCGATTACAAGTGGTTTTGTTAAATTAATAACGCTCCCACCAACAATCTCAAGAACCACATCTCCTTGAGCATTTGCCAGTTCTTGGATTAAGGCTGTTTCATCATCGATACCTATTGCCGCAACTTGCGTCGCAGGCTGTTGAATTTCAACTTCTAGTTTATGATCAGATTCACGTACCGCTTCTTCGTTGGAGTCCTTTTCGGTTACCACATCGGTTTTTGGAACGTCTTGTACTTCCACTTCTTCACTGATTTCTGCCTCTGACTGGACTGGTTCTTGTTGTAGGTCAGTCGTAGTACCGTCCGTCATTGTTTCGTTATTTTCTTGTGTGCTTACGATTGCTTCATCGGCACGAATCGAAAATACTGGTAGGATTAAAGCCACGCTGACTAATAATCCAATTAATTTCTTTTTCTTCATACTTATATATCTCCCTCATATATAAATACTAAATCATAAGTCATAACCGAACCCCAAAAAGGCGTAGAACGCAACAAAAACGTTCCCAACTGCATTCATAAATAAAAAAGAACCCCATGACTGAGGTTACTCATATTGAACAAGAATTGTGACAATAAATTGTTTTTGAACTTCATTGACCTCAATTTTGAGAATACCGTGGGCATTTTCAATGATTTCACGAACAATTTGTAAACCAATACCATGGATATCAGCATTTTCTTTGGTGCTTTGATAGACACCATACTTCTCAATTGGTGCCACACTGTAATTATTCGTAATTGTTAATGAAAGCCAATTTTTATTTACATGATTTGAAACGGCGATATAGCGGTCGTCTGGATTTTCGATACGAAGTGATGCTTCGATGGCGTTATTTACAAGATTGGTGATGACGCGTAGCATATCTAATTCAGACAAGCGAAACAACTCTGGTAAGTGTAAATCCAAATCATAGCGGATTCCATTTTCGGTACATCTTTTTTTCACATCCCGGATAATTGCATCTAACAAATGACTTTGCGAATACGGGTCCAACGCGACCGTATCCTTAAAAGAATTATTGGTTTGATCAATGAGATTTTGGGCACTTTGAATCTGATTTGAGTTAATAAGCGTATTTATCGTCCGTAAGGTTGATCTGTAGTCATGTTTAAATTTCTGATATTCAATCATTAATTCTCGGTATGTTTCGTAGTGTTCGATTTGCATCTTGAGTTGATTTTCAATCTTATGCGTATAGCGTGCATTTTCAAGTAACTCTGCACCGCGTAAAGCATCTGTCCATGACACACACAAAATCACTAATATAAAAAGGGATGATGATAAATAGAGTGTATTAAACCATAAAACGTTATTTATTAAGAACCGACCGTCATTAATAATCATCAAATAAAAGAGCATAATAACTTCAACCCGTAAGACATGTTTCGTCTTCATGGTATTTCGGAAGAGTTTAATTTGCTTTTGGACAGTACTTTCACTGTTCATGCCAATCCATACAAAGGTATTGAAGATAAGATATGTCACGACTAGAATTGACCAGCGCCACGACGTCGTAGTTAGAATTTCATGGGTTGTTGTTTGGAGAAGAAACGCAACGATTGCAGCAAGACACCCTCTGACAGTATAAATAAACAAAATTGGGAAGAGGGATATGGTGAGAAGATTTCGGTGCGAAATGGTAAATACCGCATAGGTCATGATTAGTAAATAAATGAGCAAGTAAAATGTGCTCATACGCACAGCACCAAGTTGGTCCACAAAGAAAAAATCTAGGGCATATACGATAATAAGCAAATACTCCAGATATTGTGTATCAAAGCGTTTTTCGAATACTCTGGACAGATTCTTGATCCACAAGTACCCACTAAACAAAAGAAGAGGCAAGAAAATACTGATCATTTTAATTCCTCCTAACGATTAATAAATTCTACAAATCTATTCTCAAGAACGTTTTGATACGTTCGGCCCACAGGAACTAAACTGCCATCGAGAAGTTCGATTTCACTTTTCCCAAATGTTTTAATGTACGTCATATTCACGATAAACGAGCGTTGGACACGAACCAGTGGACTGCCTTGAATTTGTTTCTCGACATCTGTTATTGTACTGTAAAATTCAATATGCTGACCTTGCCGTGTTTTGATAATGATGATCCGTTTCTTAACCTCTAGATACATGATGTCTGAAATAATCAACGTGTGTGATAAACCTTTAATATCATAACGGAAAAGTTGCTCGCGGGTGATGGTGAGATTCTCGATAGTTTTTAGAAATACAGCTTCAAAGCGATCATTTGTGGTCGCATACTTTAGTAAGTAATTTGCGGGCATGACATCAAACGAATCGAAAACATATTCTTTCAAGTTTGATAAGAAAATGATTTCTGCTTGTACACCCATTTCGCGTAATTTTGCAGCTGCTTCTAAACCATTCATCGCGCCCATTTGAATATCAAGGTAAACAATATCCGGTAAAATTTTAATATCTTCAAGCATAAAAAAGAGTTCTTCAGCAGAATCAAAAGTTGTTATCGAAATATAAAGTTGATGTTTGGATGCAATTTCTTGCAGGAGTTCTTGGTAATGCGTACGTATTGACGCATCATCATCACATAAGAATATCGTTATCATTGGCCCCACCTCTATGTAAGTATAGTATCTCAAATGTTAAGATTTCACAATATTGTTAATTGTATTTATGAAGTGTGATGCCTCTAAATTATCTTCGTGTTCAAAAAATGAACGTTGTTTGTATAAAAAAAAGAAACTTTGCACATTTTATGTGCAAAGTAAGTATTATATGAATTTCTTATAAAAGTGTATCATCATTATTAAATATTTGATGTTCAAACCGTCTACCCGTTGGCGTATCGGCCAAACCACCCTCACCCGTTTCACGGAACGCACGTGGTAAGGCTTTTCCAACTTTATACATCGTGGCGACAACCTCATCACTTGGAATGGCGCTTCGCACACCAGCAAGAGCCATATCTGCTGAAACGAGAGCTTGTGCGGCACCGAGTGCATTTCTTTTAACACAAGGAACTTCGACAAGTCCTGCAACCGGATCACAAATAAGTCCGAGCATGTTTTTGATGGTCATTGCAAATGCTTGTTCCGCCGCTTGAGGACTGCCCCCTAAAATCTCGACAGTGGCTGCCGACGCCATTGCAGATGCACTCCCTATCTCTGCTTGGCACCCTCCGGTTGCACCAGCAATCGATGCGTTATTTGCAACAACCAAACCAAATCCACCTGCAACAAACAAGAAATTTATTTGTTGTTCACGGGTAAGGGAATAACGCTCAATAAGGGCACTAAGCACTCCTGGTGCAACGCCAGCACTACCCGCTGTCGGTGTTGCGCAAATACGCCCCATGGCTGCATTGACCTCATTCGTCGCTACCGCACCTGCTACGGCCCGTACTACAGTTGGTCCACATATCGTTTCGTGAGATTCAAGATAAGTGTCAAGTTTCAATGCATCTCCTCCAGTTAGTCCTGTTTTGGATTGTACGCCTTGAATCCCTTGTGCAACAGAACGTAGCATTACATCCAGTTGTTTTCCCATAAGGCTTGTGATTGCATCGCGACTTTTTCCTGAATTCTCAATTTCCGCAAGGATGACAGCTTCCGCAATCGAACCCACTTTCTCGGCTTGATGAATCAACGCCTCTATCGACTCAAACATTAAATGTTCCTCCCAATATATGTCACACTTTTGATATATGGAATTTCGCGAATTGCATCAAGCGATGTGTGCAATTCTTCTTGATCAAGTTCAATAACCATATAAGCATTATTCCCTTTGGAATCTCGATCCACTTTCATCGTACTGATATTAATTTCCAAATCAGATAAAATTGTAGCCACACGCGCGATAAGACCTGGTAAATCTTGGTGGAAAATTAGAATTGTGGGGGTACCACCATTGATATCAACTGGAATATCGTTAATATTTGTGATTTTAACACTTCCACCACCAATGGATGCACCCACAATGGTCATTTTTTTATCGCGAGCACGCATCACAAGTTTGGCGGTATTCGGATGGTGTACGTCCTCTGCAAGGGGAATAAATTGTATCGCAACACCGTGTGCTTGAGCAATTAGCAATGACTCGTGCAGTTTTTCATCATCTGCATTCATCCCTAAGATTCCACCCGCGATTGCGACATCTGTGCCGTGTCCACGGTAGGTTTTCGCAAACGACTCATATAGATAGACATTTACGGACTCTGGCGTCTCCCCAAAAACTTCTCGCGCTATTTTACCGATGCGAGCGGCACCAGCTGTATGGGAACTACTTGGCCCCGTCATAACCGGACCGATAATATCAAATACTGACGTATAATCTTGTTTGGACATGGTCTCACCTCTTTTCATATTGTATCATTGATTATTATCTATAAGTATATTAACTTTCATATTTTGCTTAGACTGTAAGGGCTTTATATATTCTGCAACCATCACGCGAAATGCCCCTAAAAGAAACAAAATATCAAACTTTTTTTAAAATCTTCAGTGCTTTTTCTTGCCAATAAATTATGGGTGTGCTATTATCGAGTGAGCAAAATCCCTAAGAGTTTTCGCCGGATAACTCAAGGACGTTATTGATGCTTCGTAGGCCATACGAAGAAGCATTCAAGACGTTCTTTTATTTTGCATGGCACCCAAATTCCCTAAGAGTTTTCGCCGGACAACTCAAGGACGTTATCGATGCTTCGTAGGCCATACGAAGAAGCAGCCGTGACGTCCTTTTAATTTATCAAACAGAAGGAGTATTTATGAAATTAGTAAAGCAATTTATACGTCAAAATCTAAGTCTTATTTTAGGGACTTTATTCTTACTTTTAGTCCAACTCACCGCGACATTATATATCCCATATCTTGTTGCTCATATTGTGGATGACGGTATCCTAGCAAACAACCTCAATACCATCTATTCATTGGGACTAGAAATGTTATTCGTCGCAATTATCGGCGTTATCGCCGCAGTAGCATGTAGTTACTACTCATCTGTGATTGCAACCCGCTTTGGAACAGACTTACGCCTACAAGTCTTCAAAAAAGTTCAAGTCCTATCGGTCAAAGATGTCGAAGATTATGGAACCTCATCACTTGTCTCTCGTATCACCTCCGATGTGGTGAACATCCAACAAGTAGTGGTAATGCTATTCCAAATGATTCTTCCTGGACCCTTAATTGGTATCGTATGTGTCATCATGTCATACATGATTTCACCAACTCTTGGTCTCGTCGCATTAATGAGTATCCTTGTATTCTTGGGAGCCGCTATCATTGTCACAAAACGTGCAGTTCCATACATGAATGCAATTCAGTATTATTTGGATCGCATGATTCTTGTTTTAAGAGAATTTTTTGTCGGTGTGCGTATTATTCGTGCATTTGATAACTCAGAATATGAACAAAAACGAACCGATAAAACATTTGAAGAACATGCTGAAAATATGATTAAGATCAACCGCCTCTTTGCCTATTTATCGCCGATTGCGTATGCCCTCTTAGGTTTATCCATGGTTGCGATATTATGGTTTGGACTTATCGATGTTCCAAATGGCACCCTCCAATTAGGTGAAGTAACTGCAGTTATTGAATATACAACACTTACGATTTTAACACTGATTATGGCTGCGCTTGTGATTGTGATGATTCCACGTGCACTCGCTGCCTTACAACGTGTTGATGCCTTGATTGCGATTGAGCCAAGTGTTCAGGATATTAAGACCGTCCATAAACTCTCCCATGCAAGTGATGATATCGTCCGCTTCGAACATGTCTTCTTTGGCTATGAAGGCGAAGATGGTGATGCTTTGGTTGATGTTAGTTTTTACATTCCTAAAGGACAAACAACTGCGATTATCGGTGCTACAGGATCTGGTAAAAGTACGATTGCGAAACTCATTATGAGATTCCATGATACAACCAACGGGCGTGTCATGTTCCAAGATACAGATATCCGTGATCTTTCCCAACACGATCTACGCGATTCAATTAGCTATATTCCGCAGAAATCGTTCTTATTCAGCGGTACCGTTCAAGAGAATATTAAATTCCACAAACCCAACGGGAGTAACGAAGCAATGCGTCAAGCAGCACGAACCGCGCAAGCAGCTGCTTTTATCGAATCTTTAGATGCTTCGTACCACTCCGAAGTTGTCCGTGGAGGAATGAACTTCTCCGGTGGACAAAAACAGCGCATCAGTATTGCGCGTGCGCTTTACAAGGATGCTGACTTGTATGTTTTCGATGACAGTTTCTCAGCACTCGACTACAAAACAGATGCAATTTTACGTCAAGCTCTAAAAACAGATATGCCAGAAGCGACCTACTTAATTATTGCACAACGTGTAAGTACAATTATGAACGCCGATCAAATTATTGTCATGGATCAAGGACGCATCGTCGGTATCGGTACCCATGCATCTCTCATGCAAACAAGTCCAGTTTACCGACAATTTGCAGAATCACAACATATCTTTGATGAACAGGAGGAAACAGACCATGTTTAAACGAAAAAAATCAAGACTAACACCCACTTTGAAACAAGAGCAACCTTCAAACATGAAGCATGCGTTCCGTCTCTTTATCCAGTTATTGCTTCATTGGAAAGGCAAAATCGCACTTGTCTTGATCGTTGCATTACTCGGAAGTATCACCTATACAGTTATCCCTTGGATAATGGGACTTGCTATTGATGCGGTTGCCAACCTAATCAGCACTCAAAGTCTTTCAATCGAAAATATTGAAGCAGTCATCATGCAACCCTTAATCTGGCTTATTATTGCATCTGGTTTTTCATTTTTATTTTCGTTTATTCAAGAACGAATTATGGCATCAGTCAGTGAAGATGCCGGTACTTTTTTACGCAAAGTAATCACTGATAAAATGACGACACTTCCCTTACGTTTCTACGATGACGTTAAAGTCGGTGAAATCTTAAGTCGTGTTTCTGTTGATATTGAGCGGGTTGCTGAAATTTTAGTCGTTGGCTTCAACCAATTCATATCATCCTTTTTCAATATAATTATTGGTTTAATTGTGATGACGCAAATTGCAAGCTCACTAACCTTACTGATTTTTGCATTAATTCTTTTTAGTGGACTGGTTACGTATGTCATTTCCATCAAGAGTCAACGATCCTTCTTGGAAAACTTTAGTTCCCTAGCGGATTTTAATAGTCTTGTTGAAGAATACTTCACTGGTAATGTTATTTTAAAATCGTATAACAAACAGGACCATGCGATGGATGCAGTCATCACGTCAAATGCAACACATGAAAAAGCACATCTAAAAGCAATGTTCTTAAACTATGCGATTTATCCGGCCGTACGTTTTCTCAATCAACTTGCATTCATTGCGAGTGCTGTCATTGGAGGATATTTTGCAATTCGTGGATCCCTCAGTGTGGGTATCCTTCAAGCATATCTCCAATACGTTTCCCAAGTATCTGAACCGATTACAGAAGCGTCATTTATTATTAACTCATTTCAAGCAGCGCTTGCGTCACTCGAACGTGTATATGATATTACGGCTATAGAAGATGAGATTGAACATGACCATGAAACGCCAAAACTAACACACCCTAAAGGCGACATTTCATTTAAAAATGTATCGTTTGGTTATGGTCCCGACCACCTTCTTATGACTGACGTTACGTTTGATGTGAAAGCAAAACAAACCGTTGCGATTGTGGGACCTACTGGTGCCGGTAAGACGACGCTTGTTAACTTGTTGATGCGTTTCTACGATATTAACAGTGGTGAGATTTCTTTTGATGGCATTGATACTCAAGCAATGACGCGAACTGACGTTCGGAATATGTTTGGAATGGTGTTACAAGATACGTGGTTATTTGAAGGTACTGTTGCTGATAACATTGCCTATGGACGCAAAGATGCCTCGCGCGAAGCAATTATTGAAGCAGCGAAACTCGCACAAAGTCACGACTTCATCATGCAAATGCCACAAGGATATGACACCATCATTTCCAGTGATGCCGCTATTGTTTCTCAAGGACAACAACAACTTCTTACAATTGCCCGGGCTGCACTAGCAAACCCAGCCGTCATGATTCTTGACGAAGCAACTTCAAATATTGATACCATAACGGAACAAAAAATCCAGAAAGCGCTCAATGCTCTGATGGAAAATCGTACAAGCTTTGTGATTGCACACCGCTTATCGACAATCCGAAATGCAGATATTATTCTCGTTATGAATAAGGGTAATATTATTGAAAGTGGAAATCATGATACACTCTTGGCGTTGGGTGGTATTTATGCAGACTTATACCACAGTCAATTTGCCATTGCTTAAAGAAACGAAAAGCAAGCGATTCACGTCGCTTGCTTTTTTTGTGCTATTTTATTTCCCAGGACATGGTAACGGATTGCTCGATCGTGATATTGGTTGCATGAATGTTTGATCCACCGCGATCAAAGGCATATGCACGCAGCAATGAAGGGTTATTTTGCGAATCACTTTCGTAAACAATATTGGTAATAGAACCCAGACGCACACCCGCACTCTCTGCGATAACTTTCGATTTATCATGCGCATCGTTAATCGCAAGTATTAGAGCATCGTTTGTATACTTAGTCGCATCTTTGATGAAATACGAAAGTGAAAAATTAAAGTCATCTTCCGAACGGAGTCCATCCAAAAGTTTGGACATTTTCGCAAGATTGATGCGATCTTCAAAAACTAGACTCTGATTGCCTCTAAATTTTTTCTTTTGAACGTCCGTTTCGTGAATGATTGAAACATTAATGGATGATGTCTGAATGAGTGAGACATTAAACCCAACTGTTTTAAAAACCTTTACCAAAGCATCAAATTGTTTCGATAACTTATCAAATGCTTCACCATAGGATGGAGCATCCTGAACCAATTCATAATTAAAACGCATCATATCAGGCTCTGCTTTTAAAGAACCACGTCCTACTACTTCTAATAATCGTGTCATCGTTTCACCTCTTATAGGGTTATTATACGCTTTTTTAGATTAATAATGAACTCTCTATTTAATATGGATTGCATTTGTCTCTGGGTTCAACCCCGTCACATGCACTTGACAATAGACATCTTTACCCGCTGCAGATAGTTTTTGGAATCCAGGTTGATAATCTTTAGAGATACATATTCCAGTTGCAACTAAGGTCGCATCCGCTTTGTTTAACAGCGTTTCAACGTTTGTTACAACGCTTCCCTGTGCCAGAAAATCGTCAATGAGAATAATACGCTTTCCTTTAATAAAATCAAGCTGCGTTGTGAGATGATATGCATTTCCTTTGGTAAATGAAAAAGATTCTTGTTGAATGTAACGCGGATCATCCAATAATTTTTGTGATTTCTTAATAATAACAAGTGGCTTTTGCGCTGCTAGACTTGCAAAAACTGATGGGGCAATCCCTGAACTTTCCACTGTAACAAATGCATCAAATTCATGATTTGCAAAGTAATCGGCAAAATCCTGACCAATGGCCTGCATTAATGTTGCATCAACTTGAGCATTGAAAAATGTACTCACATCTAATATTTCCTCGGTACGCGCAATTCCTGCTTCTCTAATTCGTTGCTTCAACAATTCCATATCTTTTCCTCTTTCTAAAGTGTAAACATATATGCAAGTGAGACTAAAGTAATACCATGCATAATCCAACCTAATTCTTTATGACGTCCTGCAAAAATCATGCAGAGTTCATAAGAAACAAATCCCATCGTTAATCCTAATGCAATTGAACCGGTCAATGGCATCATAACAATTGTGATGAATGAGGGTACAATCACTTCATAACCCCCATGCCAATCGATATTTACGATGTTTTGCATCATGAAGATTCCAATCACAACCATTGCAGGCGTCGTTACTGCTGCCGTTACTAATGAAAGTAATGGATAAATAAAGACTGACAACAAGAACAAACATGCCGTGACAACAGCCATTAAGCCTGTACGGGCACCATTAATAATTCCCGAAACCGATTCAATATAGGTTGATAGATTCGATGTTCCCAGTACACCACCGATAAACGTTCCAACTGCATCGGCAACATAAATACGATGGTTGTTTTCAAATGCTTCAGCAGGTAAATCGGGAATCTGTGATGCTGCGGCAGATAGTGTTGTAGCGGTTCCAAAGAAATCTAAGAACAAGAATGTTAATACGACAACGATTGCTTGTGGATTTAAAAGTTCCCCTAAATTTTTAAATCCGACAAACAATGTATTATCGATCATCGACTGCATGGGTCCAAAAGGCACAACAATCGGACTTCCTGATGGCAATTGCGGTAATGTTGCAGCGACTTCAGATGCCATTGAAATCCACCCCATGTCATAGCCAAAGCGAATCAAGAGTCCACACACTGCTGCCCCAATCATGCCAAAGAACACAGCATATTGGTTCTTTTTAACTAAGAAAAATGCAGCTGTTAAGACGCCAACGATAGCAATCACAACATTGGGATTGTTGAATCCACCGAAAGTGATAAACATACTAGCATCAGGCACAATAATTCCTGCATTTTTAAAACTTACAAAGGCAATAAATAAACCCAATCCAACGTTACCAGCTTGCTTGATTGGCAACGGAATACCTTTAATGATTTTTGCACGAATGCCTGAAAATGAGAGCATAATAAACAATACTGATGACACAAGAACTGCCGCAAGAGCAACTTCCCATGCCATTCCCATACCCAACACAACACTAAATGCAAAGAATGCATTCATTGACATACATGGGGCAAGACCCAAAGGAAAGCGCGCATAAAGGCCCATAATTAACATTGCAATTGCAGATGATAATATTGTAGCCATAAAAACAGCGTCCTGAGGCATTCCAGCATTTCCAAGAATAATTGGATTTACAAAGATTACATACGACATTGATAAGAATGCTGTAAGACCACCAGCAAACTCTCGTTTAATCGTAGATCCTGATTCCTCAATCTTAAAATACGTATTCAACCATGTTTTCATAGTCTCCTCCTTTTGAATACAAAAAAACTGCCAACAGGCAGTAGCATCAAAAGGTACAAAAAAAAACCGCTTTTGAAACTATTGCCATAGTACACGACTTTACGGGTCATGAGTAGAGACTTCCGGACCTTATTTCCAGAATTATATGGTAGTTTTCATAGCGATATGGTAACACTGTACCCCAAGACTGTCAACGCTAAACCGCTTGTTTTAAGTCTTTGTCAGTGTGTTTATAATGCAAAATAATTGTGTTCTGAAATGTTTTCTTACGTTCATCGACTTGAATATTGAAAACACCATCCACAGAGTCAATGATATCCTTAACAATTTGAAGTCCAATACCGTGAATGTCCGGTTGTTCTTTAGTACTTTGGTATTTTCCGTACTTGAATCGTGGGGCAACGTCATAGTTGTTGATGATACGCAACGAGAGGCACTCTCGATGAACATTGGTTTCAATTGTAATAAGTCTTTCTTCTGGATTATCAATTCGAAGTGATGCTTCAATAGCATTGTTGGTCAAATTGGTAATAACACGTAACATATCCAACTCCGAAAGTATAAAAGTACTTGGAAGTTGAATATCAAGATGATACTTAATATTCTCGTCGTTACATCGTTGCTCAAAACCTTTAATGATTGAATCTAACAGATAGCTTTGTGAATAGCTCTCGTGGGATTCTGCATCTGCAAATGTTTCATTTGTTTGATCAATAATTGACTGTGCAGTACTAAATTCATTCATCGCAATGAGATGATTGACATTATCCAATATTGAACGGTAATCATGCTTAAACTTTCGAAAATCGTCCATCAGTTGGCTGTATGATTCATAATGTTCAATTTGTAACTTCAGCTGATCTTCAACCTTCTTTGTATACCGCTCTGTCTCAAATAGAGACGCACTTCGCACCGCATCCTTCCAAGCCACAAACATGATAACAAAGATGAAGAAACATGACGTGAGATACACAACATTAAACCATCGAACATCAATGTCCAAGAACCGTCCATTATTTATTATTAAAATGTAGATGAGCATTATGATTTCAATGCGCAGAATATGCTTTACTTTCATGCGATTTCGAAACAATGTTTTCAGATTTTTGATTATCTCATTGGTTGAAAGCATCTTAACGACTAATCCATCAATCGTTAAATAGGTCAAAATGAATACAATCCACCTTAATTTGGCGTTTACTAGAACATCATGTGTTGTGACATCAGAGAGTATCGCAAAAAGTGATGCATAAAATCCTCGAATTAAGAAAAAACCAATGACAACAATAAATACAGAAGTCAAAATATCTATCCAGGAAGTCGAAAACATTATACGCATCAAAGCGAGAAGACATAAAGCCATCAGAATCGGACTTGAACGTACCAAATCTAGAGAATCAACATAAACAAAAATCAAAGTATACGCAATGAGCAGTAGAAAATCAATCAGTTTAAAGTGGTAATTTCGCGAGAAAATTTTTGATGCAATCTGTATCCAAGCATAGATACTGAGGATCGCAATAATTGATAGCAGTATAATCATGATTTTTGTTTCCTTTCTCTGTTGCTATGCAGGTCATTCGCTTAACATTAAGGATGTATGCAAATCTCTTTATACATACTACCTTGCTACAAATCCGCTTGATTATTATTGTCCTAGACCTTAATTTTAGTGTCCTATAAATTCATTATTCGAAGATATAATCGTACGAATCTTAAAAACTCATGTGAACTTCTGATTAAAATCTAATACATAGTTGTAAATTTATTATTCATGTTACGTCTAGTGAATGAACGATACTAAAAGACCTACGACAAGCACTGAAGTTATTGTTACCGTAGAGAATCCAGCTATGATCATCTTCGGCATAATTTCTGCTTGAATTTTTTCAATTTCTAAGTCGTTAGCTCCAACACTTCGTGCTGCTTCTTGACTGAGAATCATAGTTCCAGGAAAGCCAAAGAGTGATGTTAAACCGATTGCAATAGATATTGAAGCACTGTATCCTAATAGTTTTCCTACGAATAATGCAGCGAGGGATCCTCCACTTACCCCAATCACGAATGAGAGCACTAGTGGTAAAGCAAGATCCATAAGATCATGAACTGAAATAGTTCCCAGAGGGCCAAAGATAATAATCATAATCGATAGCATCATTAAGCCATAGGCATCAATCCCTTCAAGAATATTGCGTTTTAAGATGCCAAGTTCACAAAGTAGCACTCCCAGTACCAGTGCAATCACAAACTCGTTAATCACTCCATTAGTTAGTTGGCTGAGAGCTGTCGCAACCAACATGACACATCCAACTATAAAAAGCGTCCCCGCAGTTGTTTGAAGTGATTCTGGTAATATCGTTTTCGTGTTGTCATCTGATGTTTCGATGATGGCGTGGTAATCGTCTTCTCGTTTAATCCGCTGTGCCTCTCGTTTTAGAATTAGAGACGTTAAAGGAAATCCAATAATACCTTGGAACGCTGTAATTAAAACTGGCAATACGGCTACCGATGTTAACCCAAACTTCAGAGCTGCATCCTGTGCCAAAATAACCGATATTGTACCCCCAGTGACACCTGCTGCAGCGGCAATTGAATAGTTAAGAGAGCCAAGCAATGGTGCACCCAACACGAGTGCACCCACAATCCCGAGTGTTGCACTTACTCCGATGACGACCGTCCGCCAGTGGCGCTTAAATTCTGCGAGGCGAATCATCGTTCCAATATGAATGATAATGAAACCTAGAATCGTAGTCCCTAAAGCGAGTAGAGACGAATCTTGTAAAATAGTTGGGGGCAACAATTCACTTTTAAACCCAACTAAGAAAATTAAACTAGCAACCAATAATGAAGAGACAAGTGATTTTGTTTTTTTCGATACAAAATCACTGACTGTCCAAATTAGCATAATAATGGTAATTGATAATAATGAACTCATAGTTTCTCCTATACAATACTTGTGTATGTAAATCCATTTCCGTGGACATCTTTGACATTTTGAACAATCATGAATGCTTGGGGGTCAATACTGTGAATTAAATCGTAGTAATCCAAATATTCACTACGTTTCATTACAATTAGAATCATCTGTCGACGTTCAAGCATATGCCCACCATGCACCGGAAAAACGCTCAAACCCCGCGTTTTAAGATTCCGTAAGGTATTCAAAATATCTCGATGATGTGAAACACTAATAATTTCCATAGATATTTTTTGATTAAACCCTGTGCTCAGATAGTTCATACACATCATTGTGATGACAATTGAAATAACCGCCAGTACAAAGGAGTCCATTCCAAATACAAACAATGACGCGACAACAATTATTAAGTCACTCATGAGAAGACCTATTGATTTGTCAATGCCAAAATATTTTTTCATGATAAGTGGTGGAATGGTTGTGCCACCACTTGAAGCCTGATTTCGATAGAGCAATGCAACCCCACACGCAAAGATAACACTGCCACTTATGACCGCAAGAAAGCGATCTTCAACAAGCATTTGAACTGGGATCCAATACAGCATAAACGGAAGCAACATACTTCCAAATAATGATTTGAGAAATACTTTGGTTCCCAAGAGTAGAAATGCTGAAATCAACATAATGACATTAATCGTTAAGACAGTTCGTGATATTTCCCAATCCATAACATGATAGAGAAGAATAGCAATCCCACTCGCTCCCCCTGCTGCAATATCATGAGGCGCTAGAAACTGATTAATTGCAAACGAAACAAGTGCAACACCTACGATTATTTGAAAATAATGATTTAATGTTTTAAACATGCTTAACCTCTGAGGATGACTCAATCAATGCAAGGCAGACATCAACCGCTTCTTCCATTGCAGCAATTGGAATATATTCGTTAACGGTATGAATTTCTTCATAACCAATTGAAATATTGATTGCTTTCTTTCCTTTTTGATTAAAAACATTCGCATCACTTCCACCACCACTAACTTCATAGCGAGGCGTAATGCCTGCTTTCATCATTGCACGAGTCACTCGTTCAACGTCCGCATCATGTTGATCAAAACGGTAACCATAACACTTGATTTCTTCTTCAAAGCGAACAGTCGTGCCGTAAATTTTTGACGTTGTATCAATAGTGTTGCGGTAAATCTGGCGAATTCCTTCAAATTGGTCAAAGTTTATTGAACGAATTTCACCTGTCAAGACTGCCGCGTCTGCAACAACATTACTTGCGACACCACCTTCTACTGTTCCAAAATTAGATGTAGTTTCACTGTTTATACGGCCATGCGGAAGATTCGCCATAATCTTAGCTAAAACCTCCAACGCACTGATACCCTGCTCTGGTTCTAAACCCGCATGTGCCGCTTTACCTTCGATTTCGAGGGTATATGTTGATAACGTGGGACTTGCCAAAGTCATAGCTCCTACAGGCCCTGCACTGTCTAGGACAATCCCAAAACGCGAACGAATTGATGACATATCCAATGCTTGCGCGCCGATCAATCCAATTTCTTCTCCAGGGGTAATCACAAACTCTAAAGTTGGATGTAACGTTGCAGCTTCTTTAAGGCGATGTATAACTTCAAGCATGATTGCGATGCCCGCTTTATCATCTGCACCTAAGATTGTCTCCCCTTTGGAATACACCACACCATCAACGATCACAGGCTCGATACCTTTACCAGGTTTCACCGTATCACTGTGACTAGAAAAAAATAGTGGCTCTTGCGTTTTATCCCCTTCTAAAATGAAGATGAGGTTATTTGCTCCCAATCCTGTTTTTTTTAGTGATGCATCCTCGATACATTTCAATCCGAGATTGGTAAATGTTGTCTTTAAGTAATTATGAAAGATTCTCTCATCTCCAGACTCCGAGTCAATGCGGACCATCTCGCATAACATTTGCGTAATTCGTGAATTCATACTATTTATGCTCCTTTTTGTGTCGTTTTACAGTACTACTTTAAAATATTAACAATCAATGAAGAAACTTCGTCATCAAAAATTGCATCGCCATATGCAACTTTTGTTATACTGTAATTAAGAAAATGTGAGGTTTATGTATGAGACGACTTTTATCAACGAAAGATCTTAGAGCCTATTCAGTTCTGACATATATGCTCGATAATAATGAATCGACACTTAGCAATTTGAGTGATACAACTGGCATTCCCCTACGATCCTTACAAAGCATTATCAATCGCTTGAATGAAATCATTGCACCGGGTTCAATAATTACCCATGCAAACGGTATTTCTCTTCACGACGAACCCGAAACATCCAAACGATTTTATTATCAACAAATACTCACCTATAGTTTCGAGTTCCAACTTTTGGAATCAATTTTCCTTCAACCTGAACAATCGGTTGCGAACCTTGCTGAAACTTTCTTTGTCAGTGATGCGACAATACGTCGAACCATCCATACGTTGAATAAGGAACTAAAATTCCATGACATAGCAATTGATCTGGGAACCATGACCCTCAAAGGATCGGATCGTTCGATATCTTTATTCTTTGTTGCATATTTTTCAGAACGATACTCTTTTTTAGAAGATTTCATCGATCCATTACAAATTACCGCAATTAACACACTGACAAAGAACATGGGTGATGTCGAGTTAAAACTCACCACAACCCAAGACATTAATCATCTTAAAATTTGGCTTTTTGTACGGATTACTTTAAGTCAGTTAATTCAGCCAAAGCAAATTTACCGAGCGTTTGAAATCATCGAGAATGAATCAATTCAAACTCAATTCCAAATGGCGTTTAACATGCCGCTCTCGGATGAAATAATAAATTTTTGCTTTGAATTTCTGTTAATCAACCGATTCTCATTTTCCCTTGAACAAGCAACGTTACAAGCCGCTGAATCTGCAGAAGATGCACGCTTGTTAAAAAATTTGGAAACATTGATTGATGAGATTTTAAGCAACGACAAAGTAAGTATCAAAAATCGCGATTACATGATTATCAATATTTTCAACATTGTTCGAATGACCTATTCTCCAACATTTATTCTCTATGATCGAAACCTTGACTTCCTAGAACATCTCAAGAAAACTGAAGCAAAAATCTATACTCAAGTTGATGCTATGTTTGATGAAATTTTCGAGGATTCCTTATCGTTAGAACAAAAACACGAAATTTTGTATATTATTCTTTCGCATTGGTCAGGGCTGTTAGACTCGCTTCACCAGCAAATTACAACAGTCAATGTCGCAATTTGTGTTGATCGCGACTATGAATTAGCAACCTTAATCTATAAAGATATTCTTTCGAGTTTTCCCTATGGGGTAGCCGTCGAGATTATTGATGCCTACTCTAAGAACCAGTTAATGAACGACTTAAATAGGTACCAAATTCTAATTACCACGATCCCTGGCATTACCCACACCACGTGCAAGACACTCTGTATTAATGGATATCCTTCCTATCAAGATTGGGTCTTTTTCCAGGAAATTGTGACTTACGTACGGGCTTCTGTTACGCATCTCTAGAACAAAAAAGAACTCTTTCGAGTTCTTTTTATATATTTATGTTATTGCGTTACCTTTTGAGCTATTTCAAGTATCGTGTCGTAGTCATACATGGCCTTTAGCTCTGAGAGCGGCCTTCCCTTCATTTCACTCGATTGTGCGTAAACGTGCAATTGATCATAAAGTGTTATTGGATTATCGATAGTCATTGTATTTAACTCGCGTTGCCACTCTGGATAGACTTTATCCAAGACATCCCCAAGTACTGAACCAAGATAATACATTGCACCATTCGCAATAAAACTTGGATCCAATTTACCTTGATCAACAAATTCAATTGCTTTCGCAAAATGCGACTCATTGCCTGCTGCATCCGTCAAATATTCATATTTTTGGCCAATTCGCAACGCCGCGTGTCGGTCGATATACGTTGCAACACCTTCCAACGTTAATTTGTAGCTTTCACTGGCAACAAAATTCGAATTATTTTGTGATCTTGCCTCTTGAATTACTGCCCAATCCATAATTAACTGTTCTAATGCCGCTTTGTCTAGGTTCATATTAAGCGCAGTAATCATCGCATCATAGATATGATATTGCAAAAAGGCAAGTGCAACACCCTCTGCATTAAGAGGTACTTCGAATGAAGGAAGTCCGTTTGATCCATCGGGCCAATTGCGTTGAATCGTATAATGAGTATATTCATGCATAAAGAATGAAATCGGATAGCGATTCGGTTCCGAGTTTTGAATTGCAATATCACCAGATGTGTACTTAATATAGAAGACATCGTGATAACGATCTACCGTATGGTGTGTATCAAAAGAGGGGAAATTTCCTATTGAGAGATTTAGAAACCAGGTTGACGGATTTAAAGTCGCAAATCGGCGAAGGGTTCCTTCAGAAGTCATGATTGATTGCGTACCCGCTTGATTCAGTCCCTGGAGATCATTCATGTTAAAGCCGTAGGCGTTATTAAACCATGCTGACTTATCAACAAAGATTACTGGTTTTTCTGTCAGGGTAAAGTCATCCCAAATTGGGTCTTCGGCCTCGCTACGCTGAAGCTTAAAATAGTTTTGAATGAGTTCCTGATTCGTCCTACTCAGTGCCTCAAATTCGGTATTTATGTTCTTATTCATAATCATATTTAAACTGAAAATGAATATAATGATAATTAGTGCGATTACAAGTCGCCTTAGATTCTTTTTCATCGATGCTCCTAACTTTTTTTTCAATTATAGCATGTTGCTTTAATTTTCATCTAACATTACTGTCATAAAAAAAACACGTTAAACGTGTTTTTAGTATTTGAGAAGTGCTTGAACACCCGGTTTTTGAATATCATTAAGCCCCATTACATTTTTGAGCACATTGGCTTTAAAAACTTTTTTACCATTCGCTTTGATTTTTAACTTGCAATACAAGATACCGCGTTTCGCGATTAACGACGTATTTTCATCAAGTCTATAGGTTTCCACACTGGAAACTTTTAATGAAAATGCATTCAAACTAATAATTATTACCACTGATGGCTCCAAGAGAATTATTTTGGGTGACGCTGTTATCGCAAATGCCTTTTGTTGAATTGCATAAACAACATTTGAGCTAACACCTGGTGTACCGTATGTCGCCTGGAGCTCACCAATATATTTCTTATCGAGTTTCAATTTCATATTCCATTTCCCCCTGTTTACTAGTGTTATTATACTCACATCAAAGCAAGGATTCAAATGTATTTTTGCTTATTTTATGGCAAACTCACAAAAAAAAAGACACCCTTTCGGATGCCCTTTTGATACATCAATTATTTTTTGATGTTGAAGAATGTTTTTGCACCTGAGTATTTAGCAGCTGCTCCCAATTCTTCCTCAATACGGATTAATTGGTTGTATTTTGCTAAACGGTCTGTACGTGACATTGATCCTGTTTTGATTTGACCTGCGTTGAATGCTACTGCGATGTCAGCGATTGTTGCATCTTCTGTTTCTCCTGAACGGTGTGAAACTACTGATGTATATCCTGCACGTTTCGCCATTTCCATAGCGTCAAATGTTTCTGTTAATGTACCGATTTGGTTAACTTTAATAAGAATTGAGTTTCCAATTCCTTTTTCGATTCCTTCTGCAAGGATTGCTGGGTTTGTTACAAATAAGTCGTCACCAACGATTTGTACACGATCTCCGATACGCTCTGTTAGACGTTTCCATCCATCCCAGTCACGTTCTCCAAGTCCATCTTCGATTGATACGATTGGGTATTTTTCAATAAATCCTTCGTACATATCGATCATTTCATCAGATGTTAAGACTGCTCCACCTGATTTGCTTAATACGTAAACACCTTTTTCTGTGTCATAGAATTCTGAAGCAGCAACGTCCATTGCTAAGACAATGTCAGTTCCTGGTACATATCCAGCTTTTTTGATAGCTTCAACGATAACTTCTAATGGTTCTTCATTTGATGCTAAGTTTGGTGCAAATCCACCTTCGTCCCCAACAGCTGTAACATGACCCTTAGCTTTAAGAACTGATTTAAGAGCGTGGAATGTTTCTGCTCCCATTTGGATTGCTTCTTTGATATTTTTTGCGCTAATTGGCATAATCATGAATTCTTGGAAATCAACGGATGAGTCAGCGTGTGATCCACCATTGATAACGTTCATCATTGGAACTGGAAGTTCTTTTCCATTGAATCCACCTAAGTATTTGTAAAGTGGCATTCCATAGAAATCAGCAGCAGCATGTGCAGCAGCCATTGATACACCTAAGATAGCGTTTGCTCCAAGTTTTGACTTGTCTTTTGTACCGTCTAATTCGATCATTGTTAAGTCAAGTAAGTTTTGGTCTGTAACGTCAAATCCGATTAATGCGTCAGCAATAATTTCGTTTACGTTTTCGACTGCTTTTAAAACACCTTTTCCGTCGTAACGTGATTTGTCTCCGTCACGAAGTTCTAATGCTTCACGTTCACCTGTTGATGCACCTGATGGTACCATAGCGCGTCCGAAAGCACCTGAATCTGTTGCTACTTCAACTTCAATTGTTGGGTTACCACGTGAGTCTAAAACTTCACGAGCGTGGATATCGATAATAAATGGCATATTAATATGTCCTCCTCTTTATTGATTATCTAATTATTTAATTGCATCAATGATTGCTTTGAATGAGTCAACTTCCAATGAAGCACCACCAATTAAAGCACCATCAATGTCTTCTTGTGACATGTATTCTGCAATGTTATCTGGTTTTACAGATCCACCGTATTGTACACGTACTTTGCTTGCAACATCATCACCGAAGATGTTACGAACTTCATCACGAACTAATGCACATGTATCTTGTGCAATTTCAATTGTTGCACTCTTACCTGTACCAATAGCCCAAACTGGTTCATAAGCGATTACTAAGTTTGATACAGCTTCTGGAGCTAATCCAGCTAATGTACCAGCAACTTGTTTACGAACTACTGATTCGGTTTTACCAGCTTCAAATTCAAATAATGTTTCTCCAACACAGATGATTGGTGTCATTCCAACTTCAATAACAACTGCAGCTTTTTTATTGACTTCTTCATCTGTTTCGTTGAAGTATTGACGGCGTTCTGAGTGTCCTAAAACAACCCATTTAACACCAATTTCTTTCAACATTTCGACTGAAACTTCACCGGTGTAAGCACCATTTGGTGCCCAGTGTACGTTTTCAGCAGCAACGTGAATGTTTTTCGCAGCATTTACAGATGTGTGTAATGCTGTAAAAGGTACTGCAACACCAAAGTCAGCTTTGTCTGTTGCGAATGCATCAACACCATCAAAGAATGATTGTGCTTGCGCATTTGTTTTGTTCATTTTCCAGTTTCCGAAGATAATTGGTTTTCTCATTTTTTATTTATCCTGAATTGCAGCAATTCCTGGCAATTCTTTTCCTTCCATAAATTCCAAGCTTGCACCACCACCTGTTGAGATGTGAGTAATTTGGTCTTTAAATCCTAATTGAATAGCTGCGGCAGCTGAATCACCACCACCGATAACACTTAAGACTTCTGGAAGTTCTGTAATTGCTTTACATACTTCTAATGTTCCATTTGCGAATGCTTCAAATTCGAAGACTCCCATTGGTCCATTCCATACTACTGTTTTAGCGCCTTGTAATTCATTTTTGAATAGTTCGATTGATTTCGGTCCGATATCGAGCCCCATCATATCTGCTGGAATAGCATCTGCTGATACAACAACTGGTGTTGCATCGGGTGCAAATTCAGCGGCAACGACTGTGTCAATTGGGAGAATCAATTTATCTCCAGCTTTTTCCATAACTGCTTTCGCAACGTCAATACGATCCATTTCAACAAGTGATGTTCCGATTTCGCGTCCCATTGCTTTGTAGAATGTGTAAGCCATTCCACCACCAACGATAACTTTATCTGCAACATCAAGCAAGTTTTCAATAACATTGATCTTATCGCTAACTTTAGCTCCACCTAAAATCGCTACAAATGGGCGTTTTGGTGCATAGATTGCTTCTGTTAAGAATTTAACTTCTTTTTCCACAAGGAATCCAAGTGCTGAAGGTAAGTGATTTGCAATACCTACAGTTGATGCGTGAGCACGATGTACCGATCCAAATGCATCTGTTACAAAGAGATCCCCCAATCCTGCCCAGTACGTTGCAAGATTGTCATCATTTTTGCTTTCACCTGCTTCATAGCGTGTGTTTTGCATTAATACAATGTCACCATCGTTCATTGCTGCAACAGCGTCTTCTAATTCAATTCCGCGTGTTACAGGAACAAAAGTAACGTTTGTTTCAGGCATTAACTCTTGTAAGCGTGTCGCTACTGGAGCCATGTTGTTTTTAGCTTTGTCAGCTTCTGTTTTTTCAGCGTCCTTATGGTTTACTTTCCCCAAGTGTGACATAAGAATAACTTTTGCGTTATTTTCTACCAAGTATTTGATTGTTGGTAATGCACCATTGATACGGTTGTCGTCTGTAATGACGCCATCTTTTAACGGAACGTTAAAGTCTACACGTACAATGACACGTTTGCCAGCAACATCCAAATCTGTGACAGTTCTTTTTGTCATAATTGCCTCCTTATATACGTTGACTATTATAGCAAATAAACACTGGATAAACAATGATATCAACACCTCTTGTTCTCGTTTTCACAATAGTCTTATAATTTGTCACCTATATTTTGACTGGTTGCGAAATGTTTCAATTCCATCACAAAAAATACCGCTAAGCGGTATGATTGACGACAATATCTTGTTCGATCATTGTCAAGATTCGATAGAGACGGGCAAACACCGCTTCAATACCATAAACTGCTTTATAGATTTGCCGTTTGGTATGATTGACTGT
Source organism: Erysipelothrix aquatica (assembly GCF_009828825.1). GTDB lineage: Bacteria > Bacillota_I > Bacilli_A > Erysipelotrichales > Erysipelotrichaceae > Erysipelothrix > Erysipelothrix aquatica_A. The sequence goes on from NZ_WTTA01000003.1 coordinate 166,002, forward strand.
TGTTGCATCAAATCGTTGAAGAATTCGATAGCTTGCATCATATTGATAAGTTAGCGCATTCGCATAATGACACCGTTCAAATTCATTTTCGACGGCTTCCAACAGTGGCATTAATGTTTCCACTTCAACTTTTAAAATTTTAATAATGTTCTTGGCTTTCACATGTTGTGACGAAACCGTATAGGTAATTGCATTTAAGCGGTATGCCGGTTTTTGAAGTAACGTCTCGATTTCAAAGAGACGTTCTGCAGCTTTATCAATGATAGCCAAATTAAATGGTTCCATGAAATCACCTCGTGCATCTATTATATCACAGAAAAAAAGCAGACTATTGTATAACATAGCCTGCTTGGATTATTGCTTGTTTTGCACTGTGAATGACATCGTTCGAGCCACTTACCGTGACACTACTTGTCGCTGTACTGATTGTGAATTCAATACGCGTATTTTCGAGTTCGTATTGTACTTTCTGACGATCTTCTTCAGTTGTTAATCCTTTAACAAAAATTATATGTTTCATTCAAACACCTCTTAGTGCCATTGTACGTTTTTATGACACAATTTTCAATGAAAGCATTTTGAAATGTGCTTAATGCTTCACTTTGAATTTGCGAAGACGCAGTGCATTTGTAACAACAGACACGGATGAGAATGCCATCGCGGCTCCAGCAATCATTGGGTCTAATAACGGTCCGTTGAAGAGGAGTTTGAAGAGTCCCATTGCAAATGGAATCCCAACAACGTTATAAGCAAATGCCCAGAACAAGTTTTGTTTAATATTGCGCATTGTCGCTTTACTTAAAGCAATCGCATTTGCGACGTCCTTAATGTTATCACGCATCAAGACAACTTTCGCTGACTCAATGGCGACATCCGTTCCTGTTCCCACAGCAATTCCTACATCACTTTGAACAAGTGCAATGGCATCGTTGATTCCATCACCGACCATCATTACTTTTTCTCCGCCTTCTTGCAGGTGCTTAATATTAGATGCTTTTTCATCGGGTAAAACTTCTGCTAAAACATGAGAGATACCAATTTGATCGGCGATTGCTTTTGCCGTATCTTTATGGTCACCTGTCATCATCACAACATCAAGCCCCATTTTTTGTAACGCAGCAACTGTTTCAATCGCTTCATCTTTAATCGTATCCGCAACGGAAACAACACCGACAACACGATGATCTAACGATACAATCATAGCTGTCTTTCCAGACTTCGCAAATGTATTGACGTCATTTTGATAAGCGGATATATCATTGTCTTGCTCACGCATTAGGTTTTCATTTCCAATATAGAGTGGTTTCCCTTGATAGAAACCTTGCACCCCACGACCAACCAACGCCTCAAAACCTTCGATATCTTCATAGACAACATTGAGATCTTCTGCACCTTTGACTAACGCTTGTGCTAAAGGATGTTCAGACATGCGCTCAATTGACCCTACAATTGTCATCAAGGTTACATCATCAAGGTCATGAGACACGATATCTGTCACCACTGGTTCACCATATGTTAATGTTCCTGTCTTATCAAAAACAACTGTACGAATATGAGATGCTTCTTCTAATGATTCTGCTGATTTGATGAAGATACCATTTTGTGCACCAACACCCGTTCCAACCATAATTGCGGTTGGGGTTGCTAATCCTAATGCACATGGACATGCGATAACAAGTACTGTTACAAACACAGTCATACTTAATTCAACATCACCAGAATAGAAGTACCAGAATACTCCAGAAATAATTGCGATTGCAATCACGATTGGCACAAATATACCCGATACCTTATCGACCATTTTCGATATCGGCGCTTTTTCGTTTTGAGCATTCTCAACAAGTTGAACGATTTTCGCAAGTGCAGTATCTTCATTACTTACAGTTGCTTCAACGATCATTCGTCCATTTATATTCATGGTTCCCATTACAACATTATCACCAACAACTTTATCAACTGGCATACTTTCACCAGTTAGCATCGCTTCATCGACACTACTGTGTCCTTCAACAACAATTCCATCCATTGGAATCGATGATCCGGGTTTTACGACTAAGTGATCACCAATACTAATTTCGTCACTGTCAATCTCGACCTCAACGCCATCTCGCAAGAGAATCGCTGTTGCAGGTTTCAAATTTAGAAGTGCTTTGATAGCAGATGAAGTTTTTGCTTTACTCATTGATTCGAAGTATTTACCAAGACTAATAAGCGCTAAAATAACAACGGCTGTTTCTAGGTATAGATGGTGAGCATAACTTGCATCACCCATGAAGATACGAGCGGTTCCATAGAAACTGTAGACAATGGCTGCCCCTGTTCCAATGGCTACCAAGGTATCCATATTTGGAGAACGTTTCATTAATGTTTTAAATCCACGAATAAAGTAACCACGGTTAACCCATACCACAGGAATTGTGATTGCCCATTGGAATAAGGTATAACTTAATGGATTTTTCATCATATCGACGAATGCAGGTTGTGGTAATTTTATTGAGAACATTTGCCCCATTGTTATGTAGAGCATAATCGCACCTAATATTAATCCAACAATAACTCCACGACGTTCTTTACGTTGTGCTTTGATAAGTGTGTCATCATCTTCAATCACATCGTCCATGCGAACCGCACCATAGCCTTGTCCTTTGATTGTTTCAATAATATCGAAAAGCTTCACTTGATTGGGATCATATTCAATGTGAGCACGTTCCATAAGTAGATTCACGGTTGCTTTTTCAATTCCCGGAACCGCACTCAGTGCACCTTCAACGTTCGCAACACATGATGAACATGTCATATCTGTAATTTTTAGGTCTACACTTTTCGTTAATACTTCTTCAGCAACACCATAGCCACTGTCTTCGACAGCTTTGATAATGGTTGCTTCTAATACATCATCATTCATGGTCACTGATGCTTTATTTGTTACCAGGTTCACATCGACTGCCTCAACACCCGCAACCTTCGAAATTGCTTTTTCTACGTGTAGTTGGCATGAAGAACATGTCATCCCTGTTATTTCATATGTTTTAGTACTCATAGTCTTTCCTCCAAGATGGTGGATTATTGTGCTGAATAACCACTTTCATTAATAGCTGCAATGATTTGTGCATCGGTAACAGATACATCGGCTTTAACTTTCGCAATGCCTGATGCAAGATCAACATCGACTGCTTCAACTCCCGCAATATCTTGTACAGCATGTGTTACGTGTCGGACACAGCCTCCGCATGTCATTCCTGTTACTTTAAATTCTTTTTCCATGGTAAATCCTCCTTGGTTTAATATCGTTTACATTTGTAGTCTATCATTGTTTTTTGGGAATTGCAAGAGTTTGACTTCAAATAGTTTACATTTGTAATCAAAATCAAAATGCGCACACAAAAACGCGAACACGGGGGGTTGTGTTCGCGTCTCGTACCCTACTTAAGGATACTCTAATTATAATCTATCTTTGCTATAATGCAAAAGAAGTTTGCACAATTCACAAAATTTTAATATCTTTTACAAATACATCTGTTTTATAAAGGTAGCAATAACCCCATTTAAGTGGTTTTCTAACGCAATATCTAGCAGTAAAAAAACTCTTTGCTTTAACGTATTAAATCCAAAGAGTTTTTCAATCCTTCTTAAATTTACATTTTATCTTGTTTGCTGCGACTAATCTCTTCTTCACTGCGGTCGATTTCATCATTTCGTCGCGCTGATCGATCAAGTAAATACATAAGCAGTCCAAAACCGATGACCACTAAAAGTATTGACGTAAATTGACCCGAAGACATTCCAAAGATACTATTTTCCTTCTTTGTTGTTTCTGCAAAGACGACACTATAGGGTGAAGTGTAAAGCCCAACACTGATAACACTCACAACCGCTAATCCCTTCATGAGAAGCGATTTCAAAACAAATTTCCCATTTTTTGTCATGTTTCCCTCCTATGACAAGTGGTGCATTCATTTTAAAGATATGATGCACGCACCATCTCTGTATTGATACATTTATTATAATGTATTGTGTGTTTATTGTCACTTTTGATGAATTGTTTTGGATGGATGTGCATTATTATCCTTATAAAATCAATTGGGTTAAATTCAACTGCGTTGTTACTTTTTAAAAGTTTTCATCAGGTTCCTGACATTGAATCCTACCACAAACATTCCAACCATCATAAACATGATATCAGCAAGTTTTAGGCGGTTCGATACATCCAAAAAAAGGATCGTAAGTCCGAGATTTGTAAGAAGCAATCCGGCTACAATGTAGACTCCATATTGGACTTTACGAAATTTACTGTGTTCAGGTACTGTAAAGGTACTCACGATGAGAGCGAGAAAAATACCTGTGACCATTAAGATGATGCTTGCGATAATTGCAGGTGATAGGTCCATCAGGTGTACCTCCTTGTATTTCTATAATATAGGAGGCACATAAAATACTCAACACTGAAACAAAAAAAGAGTAGCTTACGCTACTCTTAGAATGTAATGGTGGATGCTGTATCCAACGCAATTTCCATCATTTTAGTAAATGACAATTGTCGTTCTTCAGCTGAGGTAACTTCGGAAGTTACAAATGAATCTGAAATTGTTAGGATACATGCTGCATGTTTACCTAATTTTTGTGCATTTGCAAATAATGCGAATGATTCCATTTCAACACATGATACACCGTGGTTATCACGAAGTTCTTGCCATGTTTCACCAGAGTCACGGTAGAATACATCACTTGAGTGTACACGATCTTCTTGCATTGGAATTCCAAGTTTAACGGCACTTGCGCGCAATGATTCGTTAACTTTTGCACTTGGTTTCAAAGTATCTTCTTCGTAACCGAAAGCGACTTTCGCAAAACTAGACTCGCTATACGCACTGTCTGCCATGATTACATCGTAAACATTAAGTCCTTCTTTGTATGAACCTGCTGAACCAATACGAATGATTGCTTCAACGCCAAATTGTGTATAAAGTTCATAGGAATAGATACCAATACTTGGTTGTCCCATTCCTGAACCCATGACGGATACTTCTACCCCATTGTAAGTTCCTGTATATCCAAACATATTACGAACTTCGTTAAATTGCTTTACATCCTTTAAGAAAGTTTCTGCAATAAACTTTGCACGTAATGGATCTCCTGGCATAAGTACAACTTTTGCGATTTGTCCTTGTTCTGCATTAATATGTGGTGTTGCCATCTATTGTCCTCCTGACATCATCTATTTTCATTATACATGAAAGTGGCAATAGATATAAGACTAACGTTTCACATCGTTCATAAAATACTGTGTTAAAGGTGCATATCCCATTTTCTCATAAATTCGAGCGGCATTGGGGTTATCGTAGAAGAGCACTCCTTGTTTCCCAGCTGCATACAAGTCATCACTTAACTTTTTGACAACTTGAGTAGCATACCCTTTTTTACGAGCAGCTTCTAGAGTTGCGACACCGACAATCATCGCACTAAATTCTGTCTGAGCAACATAGCTTGCGACTGTCACCACATTACCATCTTCAATGAATCCGTAAACAACTCGTTCCCCGGATTCAATGCCGGTTCGAATACGATCGATATCGCGACTTTCTTCGCTCGCAAAAGCTTGTGTTTCGATGTGCGCAATTTGTGCTGCATAGGTCGAATCCAACTTTTGAACCAAATGTGTATCTACATCAAAATCGTTGGGTGTATAAACCGACATGGTTGTTGGGCGAGGTTCTTGAATGTAAGGCAAAATATGGTCGCCCAATAAGTCCATGGTTGGCTTCGTAACCATGATTCGTTTAAAGGGTAAGTCTTTATATAATTTGTCGATCATTACAATCAGTGAATCTTGAATCTCTGTAGCATAGATGTGGATCGAATCATCTCGAAAACGAAAGATCACGCCAATAAGTTCCCCATCTTTATAATCACCATAATATGTTTGAATCGTATCATCAAATCCAAAAGCATCTAAGTCACCGATGAGGAAGAGATTATAGTGAGGTTCAACGGCTAAGAAAGCTCGCAATTCTGCTTCATTTTCTTGGTTTAATTTCTTCATAATATCCTCCTTTTTGATATTTATTACAGTGATTATAGCACGTTAAAGGATTGTTGCAACAGTTTTCAGAAAACGAATAAAAATTGTTTCAATCCAATTAAAAACACGATGACAAAATCATCGTGTTTTATGTTTGATTAACTATTCGCCATAATATGCTTGTTTTAAGATTGTACGCATATCTTCAACCATTGGAAGACGTGGGTTACATGGTGAACATTGATCTTCATAAGCAAGGTAAGCAATTTCTTTTTCGTATTTGAGGAATTCTTTCTCATCAACACCTTGTGCTTTAAGATTCATTGTGACACCACAACGCACTGCGAGGTCGTGGCATGCTTGAGCATAGCTTTCAACACCTTCTTCAACAGTATCTGCTTTTAATCCTAAGATTCGTGCAAGTTCTGCATAACGTTCGTGTGCACGGTAGACATTATATTTTGGCCATAATGATGGTTTTTCTGGATGGGTTCCGTTATAACGAATTACATGTGGCATCAAGATTGCGTTGATACGTCCATGAGGTACGTGGAAACGTCCTCCGATTTTGTGAGCCAATGAGTGGTTCATTCCTAAGAATGCGTTCGCAAATGCCATACCAGCCATTGTTGATGCATTATGCATTTTTTCACGTGCAATTAAGTCATTTTTACCATCATGAACACAACGTTCGAGGTATTCAAAGACCATCTTAACCGCTTGAATGCAAAGTCCATCTGTATAATCGTTTGCAAAGTTTGATACAAACGCTTCTGTAGCATGAGTCAAGACATCAAGTCCTGTATCTGCAGTAACAGATGCTGGAAGGTTTGTCGTAAAGATAGGGTCAACGATCGCAACGTTTGGAACCATTGAGTAGTCTGCAAGTGGATATTTTTTGTTTGCCACTTTGTCAGTAATAACCGCGAACGGGGTTACTTCACTACCTGTTCCTGATGTTGTAGGAATACATACCATTTGTGCTTTTTGTCCTAAGTCTGGATATTTAAAGGCACGTTTACGGATGTCGATGAATTTTTGTTTAAGGTCATTGAAGTCTGTATCTGGGTGTTCGTAGAAGATCCACATACCTTTCGCAGCATCCATTGGTGACCCACCACCCAAAGCAATAATCGTATCAGGTTGGAATGATTTCATCATCTCAACACCCTTACGGACTGTTTCGATTGAAGGATCTGGTTCAACATCGGCAAAGAGTTGAATATCAACACGGTTTGCACGCAGGTTTAATTGTTCTGTAATTAAGTTTGCAAATCCAAGATCGACCATGGATTTGTCTGTGACGATGAAGACACGTTGCACATCACGCATCTCTTGAAGGTAACGAATTGAGTTACGTTCGAAATAAATTTTTTGAGGAACTTTGAACCATTGCATATTATTATTTCGTCTCCCTACTTTTTTGATGTTTAAGAGGTGTACGGCACCCACGTTATCACCAACAGAGTTATGACCATATGATCCACATCCAAGTGTTAATGAAGGGATAAAGTCGTTATAAACATTTCCGATACCACCAAATGTTGATGGTGCATTCCAGATAATACGGATTGCTGGAATCGCTTCTCCAAATTGTTCTGAAATTTCTTTTGATTTCGTATGAATCGCTGCAGAGTGACCCATTCCATTAAATTCAACCATTTGACGTGCTAATGTGATTCCTTCGTCTGTACTCTTTGATTTAAGAACTGCAAGAACTGGTGACAATTTTTCACGAGTCAAGACTTCTTTAGGTCCAACTTGAGTACATTCAGCGGCAATAATAACTGTATTTGAAGGGACTTTAATGCCTGCTTGCTCCGCAATCCATGTTGCATCTTTACCAACAACATTTGGATTTAAGACTGCATCAGCATAGTTCTTATCAGTTGATGCGACGCCAAACATGAATTTTTCAATTTTTTTCTTTTCTTCTTTGTTAATGAAGTAGACACCGTATTTTTTGAAACGTTCTACAGCTTCATCATAAACTTCCGTATCGATGATAACAGCTTGTTCTGATGCACAGATCATACCATTATCGAAAGCTTTTGAAAGTGCAATATCGTTAACAGCTTGTGGAATATCCGCTGTTTTTTCAATATATGCTGGAACGTTACCTGCTCCAACACCTAACGCCGGTTTACCACATGAGTATGCTGCACGAACCATTGCGTTACCACCAGTTGCTAAGATTGTTGCGACACCTTCGTGGTTCATCAATTCGTCTGTTTTTTCTTTCGATCCACGTTCGATCCATTGAATGCAATCTTTAGGAGCTCCAGCGGCTACAGCTGCGTCACGAATAACTCTCGCTGCTTCAACACTACATCTTTGTGCTGATGGGTGGAATGAAAAGATAATTGGATTACGGGTTTTTAATGAAATTAAGGATTTAAACATTGCTGTTGAAGTAGGGTTTGTTACCGGTGTAATACCACAGATAACACCAACTGGATCGGCAATTTCTGTAATACCTGTTACATCATCGTCGCTGATAATGCCAACGGTTTTTAGATGGCGCATGTGGTTAATAACGTGTTCACATGCAAACATATTTTTAGTTGCTTTATCTTCAAATACACCACGGCCTGTTTCCTCAATAGCCACTTGTGCAAGGTAACCGTGTTGGTCAACACCTGCAACACTTGCTTTCGCAACGATGTAGTCGATTTGTTCTTGATCGAGCTTTAAGAATTCTTCTAATGCCTTTTGTCCTTTTGCAACGAGTTCGTTTACCTCATTGTCAATGACTGTCTTTTTGTCTGTCATAAAGTTCTCCTTGTTATTTCTTTCACATTGTTAGTATATCGTTGTTTCAGGTTCCTTGCGAATGTTTGCAAGCTTATTTGATTAATAATTTGACATAAAAAAATAAACGCTTTGTGTAAAGCGTTTACATTGTGAAATAATTAACTAACTTTGGTAAGTTTAGGATTTCGCATCGAATTTCGTTGCACATTTTGGACATTTTACTTCGATTTTTCCACGACCTCGGGGTACGCGCATTTCGGTTTTACATTCAGGACACTTTAAATATTTGTATTTTGGCAAGTCTTTGATACGTTGTTTTACTTTACGAACCATCGCACGCCACTTATGCCATAAATAGAGATACGCCTGATTCTCTTGGAATCGTTTGGTCGTTTGCTTAGAAAACATTCGGTAGTAAACAAAAACCATAATCCCTACCCATACAAAGATAAGCCAATTAATGTTGAAAATCATACTTAGTAGCGCAAGTACCAACGAAAAGTACAATAAGTGTGTATTTAACTTATCCGTTCCGTATCGACCGCGCATAAATTGCATAAATTTTTGTCTCATATAAATCTTAACGAATAGCTATACGATTTATCCGTATTTGCCTCCAATTCTTCAATTGCGTATTTTTCCTCAAGTTTGCCACTTGCATCAATTCTATCGGTAATACCGATCCATGGTTCGATGCAGATGAATGGTGAGAGTGCGTCGTCAACAACAGATGTCCAAAGTCCCACAAAATTGAAGCCTGGGAAATCGGCACGAACCGTATCACCATTTCGTTTATTGACAAGCTCCACCGCATCAACATTCGTATAGATGATTGCGTCATTCTTAAAGGCATCAAAGGTTACTGCGACTGGATTCAGTATTTCCATCGGAATTGCTTGATCAACATGTCCTTTTGTTAAGGTCAGTTCACTCACATCTTTTTGGGCATCGAATCGGAATTCATAATCACCATCAGCATCCAATGCAAAGGCAGGATGGCCTCCAATACCGTAATACATTGTTTTAGTATCTTTATTAAAGACTTGCCATGTAATGCTTACAACGTCTGCAATTAAACTGTACGTAATCACAACAGCGTGTTCAAACGGATACACCGCCAACTTCGAACCCTTGCTTTCGTATTGGAAACTTACTGAGGATGCGTCATTGCTAAGAACCTCAAACTGTTGGTCACGCAAGAATCCATGCTGGGAAAGCTCATATTTTTGACCATCATAGACATAAAAGCCATCTTTTACGCGTCCAACGATCGGAAACAAAACCGGAGAAACGCGTCCCCAGTACTTGGCATCACCCCGCCACATGTATTCACGTTCTTTAACTTTATGGTAGACGGATCGTAACTCAGCTCCCATTGGGTTAATCGTTACTTTTAAAATATCATTTTCTAGTAGTATCATCATTCACCTCTGTCATAGGAGCATTATAGCATAATTCGTATTAATTTCTTTGAATTCTGTATGAACAAATATCTTTACCAATCACATCTTAAGGACTATGATTATTTACATGGAGGTATACAATGAAAGGCTTAATCATTAATGAATTGGGGAAACCCGAAAATGCCATGCATTCAACGGCAATGGACGATTATTCGGTTCGCACCGTTGATCAAGATACGCTAATTTTGCACCTCTTCCAGCATGAAGGTGTCAATATGGGTTTGGACGATACGAAAATTCCAGCATTTGAAAAAGGGCTCGCTTACTATCATAACCATGATACATCCGTAATTGTTCGTAATTCGGGAGGGCGCTCCATTGTCTCGGACTCAGGTGTCCTCAATATGTCACTTGTCTTGAAGTCAAATGCAAATATGTATGATAATTACCGCTATTTGGATCAATTTATCCGCGATGCTCTAGCCCCCATTACCCAAGCAATTGAAACTGGAGAAATATTTGGCGCATATTGCCCTGGAAATTCTGATATGAGTATCAACGGACGCAAATTCTGCGGAACTGCCCAGCGCAAACGTTTGGATAGTGTGGCATTGGTATGTTACATCGGTGTTAATGGGAATCAAGATAAGCGCAGTTCTTTAGTTCAAGGCTTTTATGAAGCCATGGATTATGAGGACGTAGTGGTACATCAAGATTTCATGGGTACACTATCATCACTCACAGGTCTTACGCTTACAGTTCCTCAAGTCGCCCAGCTGATGATTGACGAACTGAAACGCCGTACCGATTCTACTTACGAAATTACAGGATACGATACAACAGAGGACGCATTTCAAACTTCAATGGACATGACACATCGACAAAATCGTGTATTAACCAAATAACACCAAATAAAAAGCGTACCGAGGTACGCTTTTCTTAAATTATTATGAACTAGTATGTTTCAACTTCAACAAAGACATGTTCATTTGCTTGGATTAATTTGGAAACAGGGCAACGGCGGTGTGCTTGCTCTGCAAGTTGTTCGACTTTATCCATTTCTAATCCTTCAACTGCTACAAATGCACGCATTGCAAAGTAAAGACCTTTGGTTTCTGGTTGTGGATGAAGTGTTACTTCAACACGCACGCGACTCTCATTATCCCAGCTTCGTGCTTTCATCAATGCTTGCACGGTTTTATTGAGACATGTCGCCCATGCCATTCCCATAAATTGTTCAGGGTTTGCACCTTCTTGATTTGAGGTGGGAGACGCAACCTTAATCTTCCATTCTCCTTCAATACGTGTTTCGTCTTCCATTTTGGAATCATTGACTGCTAATGTTTTATACAATTCGCTCATTTAAAGCACCTCTTTCTTTACCCTATTCTAGCACATAAATAAGAAATATTTATCTTGTTTGCCTTAAAACAGTAGCTTTTGATAGGTTTTTATTGCATGCGAACCGCATCACAAATTAAATCTTAAAACTTGAACCAGATGCCCGCACAATGCGTGCAATCGCTCTCATTAAGGCTTATAATGAACGCGGGTCAAAGGTTGGTGAAGAAATGATACGATTTGAAAATGTCTCCAAAGCCTATGATGCATTCACAGTTCTCGATTCCGTGAGCTTTGAAGTGCACCGTGGAGAAATCTTTGGAATAATTGGCGAAAGCGGCGCTGGCAAGTCGACGTTGTTACGATTGATGAATCAACTCGAAACACACGATGCAGGCACGGTATTTGTGAACGGTACCGATATGAGTAGCCTCACTGCAAAAGCCCTTCGTAATATACGGAAAGAAATCTCGGTTGTTTTTCAAAACTTCAACCTTCTCAAAAACCGTTCAGTCGCTGAAAATGTTGCCCTACCATTAACACTTAGCAACATGCACGACACTGCACGGGTCGATGAGGTTTTAACGTTTGTAAATTTGCTTGATAAAAAGGATCACTATCCAAGTCAATTATCTGGAGGCGAGCGACAACGCGTTGCAATTGCGCGCGCATTGGCAACAAATCCAAATATCTTGATTTGCGATGAACCCACTTCTGCACTTGATCCGAAATCAACCGCAGACTTGCTAGCCGTTTTGAAATCAATTAATGAAATTTTTGGAACGACCATTGTCATCGTTACGCATCAATTGGAGGTTGCGAAAGCAATCTGCAATCGCGTCGCAGTCATGGAACGTGGTGTCTTAAAAGATATAGTCTCTGTAAACAATCTACCAATGGAAACAGATACATCCTATGTCGCACATGCTAAGGCGGTGCTTCAACGATGATGGCACATATCCTTCAATATCAAGCTGAGATTCTTAAAGCATTAGGCGAGACTGGAATTCTAATTGGAATTTCCACATGTTTCGCGATTCTCGTTGGATTACCCTTAGGAACACTTATTTACCTAACACGGAAAGATGGTGTCCTTGAGAATCGCATTGCCTATACGTTAGGAAATCTTTATGTTAACGTTGTCCGTTCCTTCCCATTTTTAATTTTCATCGTAGCAATGATTCCAGTAACACGATTTCTTTTAGGTAAATCGCTTGGAACCATTCCTGCATCCATTCCCCTTTCCTTTGTTGCCGTAGCAATTTTTGCCCGTTTCGTCGAGCAATCATTACTAGATGTCCCTCAAGAAATTGTCGATACGGCACTTTCTATGGGCGCAAGCGTCCCGCAACTCATTATGAAGTTTCTCTATGTAGAAGCACGGTCCGGAATTGTTCTTGGACTTACTTCTTCAATTATTAGTTTCGTTTCCTACTCTACCGTTATGGGTGCAGTGGGTGGCGGTGGTATCGGAGACTTTGCAATGCGTTATGGCTACCAACGCTTTGATTATCTTTTACTTTATTCGATAGTTGCAGTTATGATTGTGATTGTTCAAGCAATTCAGTTTGTTGGAACAACCATTGCACGAAAAATAGATAAACGATGAGGAGATTGAGAATATGTTTAAAAAATTACTAGTTTCATCACTTGCATTATTAGTTCTGACAGCATGTGGCACCACTGCTAAGGATTCTAAAGAAGACAAAGTTATCAAAGTTGCATCACACATGGAACCGATGACAACCGTCGTTACCATTGCTGGCGAAGTGCTCGCAAAAGATGGATATACTGTCGAACTTGTTCCTGTATCCGATAACGCTGCAGCTAACATCGCATTAAACAATAAAGAAATTGACGCGAACTTCTTCCAACATGTTCCGTTCATGACAATGTTTAATACTGCTAACAATGGCACACTTGTTGGCGTTCAACCCATTTATGATGCAATCGTAGGGTTCTATTCAAAAACAGTATCTGACATCAAAGATTTACCAACAGATGCTAAAATTGCCATTCCTAATGATCAAGTCAATCAAGCACGTGCATTAATGATGCTCGAAGCTGCTGGACTTATCAGCTTAAATGGAAAAACACATGATGCAACTTTAAAAGATGTTGCAGCAACAAGTTACCAATTCGTCGAAGTTGACTTACTTACATTGACACAAGCATACGATGAAGTAGATTTAGTATATAACTACCCGACATACATCAAAGCACTTGGATTAACACCAAAACAAGATGCTTTAATTCTTGAAACATCCGGATCAACACACTACGCTATTTCACTTGTAGCACGTGAAGATAATAAAGATTCAGAAAAAATCAATAAATTGAAAGAAGCAATGACAAGTAAAGAAGTTAAAGATTTCTTAACGAACGAAGAAAACTCAAAAACACTTGCACCTGCATTCTAAATGCAAACTAAAAAAAGCTAGCGATTATGCTAGCTTTTTTTAGTTTTAATTCCAATAAATGATTTTCTTTTCAGCATACTCTGCAAGATAATATAAGATAAGACCAAGCACAGACAGAATGACGACTGAGCTGAGAATTATTTTAATATCGTACATTTCACTTCCATAGACCAACAGGTACCCAAGACCAGCTTGAGCCCCCATCATTTCACCAATGACTGCTCCAGTCATCCCTTGAGTCACAGAAACTTTGATCCCACTCAGAACTGCTGTCAATGAATACGGTAGTTCTACATGAATGAATCTTTGTAAAGCATTTCCGTTTAAGACCGTCATATAATCGATATAATTTTTATCAATATTTTTGATGACTGTACTTTGCGCAATCATGACAGGGAAAGAAACAACTAAGATAACTAAAGCAATTTTAGACGTTGCCCCTAAGCCAAACCATAAAAGGAAGAGAGGTGCGAGTGAGATTTTTGGTGCAATTTGTAGAATCAAGATAATGGGTGTCAATAATCGATCCACTAATTTCGACTTCGCAATTGCATATCCCAACGCAATCCCAACAAGAATTCCATAGAATGTCCCGACGATAACTTCATGAAGTGTTGTTAAAATATGTTTCGTAATTGAACCTGTTGCAAACTGATTACCCATATACTGAACCAATTCAAATGGGCTTGGCATAATATAGTTCGGTACCTTCGTAACTTGAACTGCAATTTGCCATATCACAAGAATGATAACTGTGAGAATCATCGGTCTGATAATTTTTTTATTCATGGTTTGCACCTCCTTCAACGATTAATTCCGAAGCATCGTATGATTTAGAGATAATACCAAATTTTGCAAGGTCATCAATGAACAATTGATATCGAGCACGATTATTGTAGCCAAATCCATGGATTTTCGTATCCTCACTTTGCCATAATCCGTTAACATAGGCATCATCCATTATTGTCACGAATTTGTCTCGAGAGTTTTTGGCTGATTGAGCATAGTTATCAATGGATAAGTCGACGGCATCTTCAAGATTTCCATCCGTAATATATTCGAGCGATTTGTTGAGTGCTTTCGTAAAGCCTTCAACTAGCTCAGGATTTGTTTCTAAGAAGGTGTCACTAACAATTACAACGTTTCCATAGGTAGTTGTAAACTCGTTAGATCTAAATTCTGACACGGCTTCTCCATTTGCTCGGAGCTCATAAGTACGCAACATTGAGAAACTAATGGCATCAACTTGATCTGTGATCAAGGCATTCACAATGGCACCTGTACCAATAATCTTAATTGTGACATCGTCGATGGTAAGTCCCTCTGTTTCGAGTAGCATTTTTAGTTGGCTGTAGTTAGGGCTGCCGTATGAGGTAATACCGATTGTTTTCCCTTTTAAATCACGTGGTGTCTTAATGCCAGAGGCATCTTTGAAAATGACTGAGCCTAATCCATTTTGTAACGTTGTATGGACAATTTTTACAGGAACGCCGTTTGCACGTCCGATAATAACTGGGTCTGCATTCGGAAATCCAAATTCTATGTTGTTAGATCCGACATTTTTTACAATTTCAGCTGCTGAAGCATAATAGAACGAAACATTAAGGCCTTGTTCCGCGAAGAAACCACGCTCTTGAGCAACATACATTGGTGCATAGTACGGAACTGCTGCACCATCAATTTGAACACTTACATCTATCAAACCATCTTGATTTGGTGTGTATGTGTGACTTTTTTGCCCACATCCTGCGAGCATTACGGTTAGTAAAAGTATTGTAATAATTCGTTTCATAATCGACCTACTTCCAAAAGATATACTTGCGCTCAAGTATTTCGATAATCTGATAGAGAATCACACCCAGGATAATCGTCACTACAATTCCAGCGATTAACAGTGGTGTATTGAATGTGGATGACGCAAAGGATTGAATATAACCAAGACCATATTGTCCTGCCATCCATTCAGCAACTGTTGCACCGATTATTGCCTGAACAATCGCAATTTTAAGCGATGCAAAAACTTCGGGTAGAATGTACGGAATCTCTAAATCAACGATTGTTTTTGACTTTGGTGACTGAACGACGTGTAACAAATCATAATATGACGACGGAATCTGACGCAATGCAGATTCAATCCCAATTATAATTGGGAATACGACCATCGAAAATACAACTATAATTTTAGACGTCAGGCCAAGTCCAAACCAGACAACAAAAAGCGGTACTAACGCGATTTTAGGTGCAACTTGGAGAAAAATCAAAATTGGTTTTATATAATCACTCAGAGTTTCTGATTTGTAAATTGCATAGGCAATAATCGCCCCAACAATAACTCCCAAAATAAATCCGACCAAAACTTCATACAACGTGATGCCAATATGAAGCCAAATACTACTTCCACTAAACTGATGGACCAACTCTTTCAGCACACTAAGCGGTGCTGGAAGCATGAAGTGTGGCACCTGGACGAGTGTCACATAAAGGTGCCAAATCAGAATAAAAACCGTGATCGACGCTACGGTATTTAGTAACGGGTGCTTATCAAAAGTATTTCTAATTGTCTTCATTGAGCAGCCCTCTGAGGTGTTTCGCATAGGTAGTGAAGCGTTCATCAGCACGGATGGATAAATCACGATCTGCCGGAAGATCTATATCAACAATTTCTTTAATTTCGCCTGGGCGAGCTGACATAACAATGACTTTTGATGAAAGGAATACTGCTTCATCAATGTCATGGGTTACGAATACGACAGTCATTTTTTCTTCACGAGAGATTCGTGCCAATTCTAAGTTGAGCGTATCACGGGTAATTGCATCTAGAGCTCCAAACGGCTCATCCATTAATAATAACTGAGGACTATAAGATAAAGAACGAACGATTGAAACTCGTTGCTTCATTCCTCCGGATAGTTCTTTTGGTAGTGCGTTTTTGAATTTTTCTAACCCAGTTGTCTTCAAAAGATGATCAACATATTGGAGATGAGCATCCGTCATCATATTTTTTACTTTGAGTGGAAAGATTGCATTTTTATACACGGACTTCCATGGAAATAGCACAGATTCCTGAAAAACAAATCCGATGTTATCAGCTATTGGACCATCAGTGAAGTATTCAATGTTACCACTATTGTATGTTTCAAGTTGGGATACAATCCGAAGCAATGTAGATTTTCCACATCCTGATGGACCGATAATTGAAACAAACTCTTGACTATTGATTTCAAAATTTATATCTTTGAGTGCCGTGATCGTTTCATTCGCTTGGTTTACGAATGTTTTATTTAGATTTTGTACACTGACAATACGTTTACTTGACATAATCTATCTCCCTTATTGGTTGTACTCAGCAATGACCGCTAAGTATAACTTCACTTTGTTTTGTGTCACATTTAAATTTAATCCTGTCACATTTTGAACTCGCTTTAAACGATAATTCAAGGTGTTGATATGGATGTACAGTTGTTTGCTCGTCTCTTGGAGGTTTTCATTGCAACGGAAATACATCAGTAATGTGTCATAAAGAATCGACCCTTTGCGCACAGTGTGTAATGTGGACATTAGGAATGTGTCCATGTCCGAACCAATGCCCTTGTAAATCATGTGGTAAAACTCGACATTTTCATAGGCTTCAATATAACCACCTTCAACATCATGATTTGTAAAACTCAACGTAAATTGGGCTTGATCAAGAAGTTGCGGCATAAATTTAATATGCTCTATGTTACTCAGTCCTACACTCAACACATTTAAATTCTCCTTGTATTGATCCAATGCTTCGATTGAATAGTGCTTTAATTTCAGTTCTTGGAGTTGTTCTCGATTCCCAAGAAAAATGATAATAAAACTATTCAACTGGCGTACAAACAAGTATTCTGCAATCTTCGATGTATTTATTAAATCTGAACACATAAGTTGGACAGTTTTAAAAAATGCATCAAAATGAACATTAATGCGATTGTCTTCTGAGTCCGCCTTAAAATTAAAATTAGCAACCAAGCAGTCTAAATTCGTAATATCGACATCATACGACTTAAATGAGTCAACAATTAAACTGTCTATCGTTCCGTTGTTAAAAATAATATTGTAGGCTGCACGTTCTCTAAAATCATTGTATTCTTTGATATTAAAGAGCATGGAATTGACATAATTCATAATCTCAAGATATGTAACACTGTGGGGTATCCATAAGATTGGGAATTCTAGATTTTCGGTAAAAGCTTCGAGCTCGTCCTTAGATGGGCGATCTTCCTCAATGACTTTTATCGCAAGACATGTTGCATGCTTTTGTTTGAGTGTCTCAATTAATGATGTTAGGTCCTCGTTTGACTTTGGAAATGTTGAACTACTCGTAAGTATGAGTTCTCCGCCTTTTACCCACTGGTCAACATTTACCGTTTCCATTACGGTTATTGAAGAAACTGATGCATGTTCCGCATATTCTGCACGCTTATTAAGCGATACAATATCGAATCGTCGATTCAGTGCATCATATATTTCTTTTAAACTAATCATTGCAATCTCCTGAGAGCGCTACCGTTCCGCATTCATTATATAGCGGTATCCGCTTACAAACAATTGTATTATAACACAATAATTTTCGATATTTATGTGTGATTCCACAATATTTTATTCAATGGGTGTTTGTTATAGTTAAGGCGTTCAAAGTCGAAGGGAGACAAATATGAATACAGTAACAGAAACACACGATAACAAGTCATATCGTCGTCAAGCTTTATTCAGCTCGATGGCCGGGCTCGGATTACAAAGTATGAGCACTATGATGTTATCATTTGCACTCAGTTCCATGATTATTGATTTTGGAATCAATGGTGCCGCTGGAGGATTTATTTCCACAATCACGAATATCGGGATGCTTGTAGGAGGTATCATATTCGGGACACTCGCTGATAAATACGGTCGAATCAAGATTTTTGCAATCACCGTTGCAATTTTCTCTATCGCTACAGGAATGATGGCATTCGCAACAAACATTACAATGGTCTACTTCTTACGATTCCTCGTCGGTGTCGGCGGTGGTGGTGAATATGGTGTCGTAATGTCACTTGTCGCCGATGCTTTCCCCGCAGAGAAACGCGGACGCATGAATTCTTTTGTTACCATCGCAGGTCAAGTTGGTAGTATTATTGCAGCCATCGCGGCAGCAATCATCATGCCAAGCTTCGGTTGGAAAGGGCTCTTCATTTTTGGCGCATTGCCAATCTTCTTAGCAATTTATGTTTATCTTACCATGGACGAATCTGCATCATGGAAGGAACAACGTCAACAGTCTAATGAAAAAGCTGAAAAAATCGGAATCTCTGAATTATTCAAAGAAGGCCGAGCAGCTACTACAATCAAATTAACGATTATGGCGATAGCTCAAGTTGCTGGTTACTTTGGTTTAATGAACTGGTTACCTTCAATTCTACAGAAAAAAGCTGGTATCAGTATTTCGGGTTCTTCAATTTGGATGATCGCAACAATTGTCGGGATGTCCTTAGGAATGCTCGTCTTTGGTCAAATTATGGATAAACTTGGTGCTAAAAAAGCGTATGCTTCATTCTTAATTGCATCCGCCCTCGCTGTTTATCTTTACTCATTCGCATCCTCTAACCTTGGTATCTTAATTGGTGGTGCTGCTGTCGGATTCTTTGCGAATGGGATGAATGCGGGTTATGGCGCAATCGTTGGAAACCTCTATCCTTCAAGAATTCGTGCAACTGCCAATAACATTATCTTTAACATTGGCCGTGCCGTTGGAGGATTCTCATCGGTAGCAATTGGATTCTTCTTAGATAACTACTCGCTAACAATTGCAATGCTTTTCTTATCAGGACTGTATTGTGTTTCTTTAATTACTGTACTATCATTGAAAATAAATACAAAGGAGTAACATTATGAGCATACATTTAAAAGGGTTAAAGCCTGGCGATTTAGGAGAAGTAACACTCATCGTTGGCGATCCAGGTCGGGTTGAGTTAATATCATCATTATTTACGAACGTGGAGTCAGTTGTTGATACCAGTCGTGAATTTGTCTTGTATGTTGGCGAATATCAAGGACGTCGCGTTTCTGTTTGTTCAACAGGTATTGGAGTTGGTTCTACAG
Organism: Erysipelothrix aquatica; assembly: GCF_009828825.1. GTDB lineage: Bacteria > Bacillota_I > Bacilli_A > Erysipelotrichales > Erysipelotrichaceae > Erysipelothrix > Erysipelothrix aquatica_A. The sequence goes on from NZ_WTTA01000003.1 coordinate 186,047, forward strand.
AAATCGCAATTACAGAACTCCTGGAGAATGATGCACAAATGATAATTCGCTGTGGTGGTTGTGGTGCATGGCGAGAAGGAATCAATCCCGGTGATATTATTTTAAATAGTGGGATGGCACGTTCTGAAGGTTTATTATCAGCTTATGTACCGGCAGTCTATCCTGCAGTTCCAAACCCATTGCTGCTATCACAAATACACAATGAATTAACTTCAAATCACAAGACAGTACATGTTGGCATTGGGCTTACTTCGGAAACATATTATTTAGGACAAGGGCGCACGCCAGCTTTGAAGACACGAATTGAAACACCGAATCTTATCGAATATTGGGAGCCTCGTGGCATCATTAACTGTGAAATGGAAACTGCGGTTCTGTATCTACTTGGATCACTTTATAACATTCCAGTTGCTAACTGCCTCGTAGTTCATGTTAGCCGTACGAATGAAAAATGGACAAACGATGAAGACTATCGTCGCCTCCACCGTGAGTCGGCAGAACTTGTCTTAAATGCTGCTCTAAAATTCGTTAACACAAATTCGCAATAACCCCCTCAAAAAGCAAGCTTACGCTTGCTTTTTTAATAGAACATCCGAATATTCCAGAGTGCAGCAAATGCCCCCACTGCTAGCGCTCCACCAACAACGCCACCTACGATTACCGCAGCAGTACCAAATTTCATATAGGCTGCACCATAGCCCATTCGAACCACACCCCACAATCTATTTGTGTTAATCCCTATCGCCTTGAGTGCGCGATTTGCCGACGGAACCCCCAAAATAAGTCCACGAAGGTTGTTGAAAAAGCGTTGACCATCAGCTCCATTGATTCGTTCGTGTTGATCAATCAAATCGTAATGCATTGGTAATTCTAAATTCATGTATATCATCTCCTGTTATCAAGTACGAATGTGGATATCTTTTTCCTATTTTGGATATATTTTTTTCTAAGTTCCGAAAAAAAAAACATTAGAAAAACCAACTCAATTTCCCAATGTAAACGCACTCATTAGCGAATATATGAACAATATGGAGGTGTATACAGTGTATACACCATTTTGACCTATACCTGAAAAATAGCATATAATAAGAATAACCATGAGCTTACTAAGCAAGCAAGGAGATAAATATATGAAAGATTACATGGATAGAGTTATTGACTTGGTTGATTTGAGCCAAAATTTGCCGCTCAATCAAATCATTTACGAAGGACTTCGTACCGCAATCATTAGTGGTGTTATTCCTATGGGGGAACGTATCAATGAAAAATTCTATGCTGAATCACTTAACGTAAGCCGAACACCTGTTCGAGAAGCATTACGACGGATTCAAGATGAAGACATTGTCCAATATATTCCAAACTACGGAATTGTAGTCACAACATTTAATTTAGACGATGTTCGCGAAATATATCAAATTCGTACAGCATTGGATATTCTCGCAGCTACAAATGCCATGCAGTTAATGAATGACGAGCGTTTTGCTCGTATGGAAGCGCTGCTTGATCGTACTGATGCTGCTCAAGCTGCTAACGATGTCAACAGTGTCATTCAAATGTCTAAAGAGTTTAATACTATGATCTATGAATTCTCCGAGATGCCACGTCTTGAAACCATTCAGAATCGGCTTCGGGACTATCTAACCCGCTTCCGTGACATTTCGCTTACGGCTGCACCTCGTCGTGAGCGGGCTTTGGCAGAGCATCGACTCATCTATCGTTGCCTAAAAAATGGTGATGTCGAGCAAATGAAACTTGTGATAACCGAACATCTTGCGTTATCAGAAGAGTTTATTATCTTAGCAATGGAATCAGAACAACACGCATGAGTCAAGATCAACTCGTTACCCTCGCACTCAAAGCACTCATTCAAGAAGTCACCTTAACGCCAAAGCCTGGACTTGTTGATCCTTACCATCCAGGGGCACATACTGACATGGATGCCTTTACCTTTATTGATAGCTGTTTTGCATTAGTGCCTGGTTTTCATGTTTATTATGAGATTGGGGCACAACATCATGGTACATTACCAGAACTCTTCGCAAATATTCGCCAAGCAGGCATCGATAATGAAGACCAAATGTTCACAGCGACATCAAACGTTAACACGCATAAAGGTGCCAATTTCATGTTTGGTATCTTAATTGCTGCAATTGCGCATCTTAACTACCCAGATTTAGAAACTTTACAGACTAGCGTTCAAACTATGACGGCTGGATTGGTCCAAGCAGAACTCGGTTCGCTGACCCAGTTCCAGACACATGGTGAAAAAATGTATGAACAATACGGTTTTACAGGCATTCGAGGCGAGGTCGAAGCCGGTATGCCACATGCATTTAATCTAGCACTTCCAATTCTTAAAAATGAGGCTGTTCCCTATGATCAACGCCTCAAACGTGCCTTACTCCAACTTATCGCAACTAACGATGATGCAAATATGGTCAAACGAGGAGGCATCCTAGGACTTGATTATGGAAAATCACTGGCATCTATGGATTATCACGATCTCGACTACCATTTGAGCTACATGAATCGCATGTTTGTTCAAAGGAATTTGAGTCCGGGGGGGAGTGCTGATTTACTTGCCATTACTATCTTCTTATATCTCTACGATAAGGAACGGCTCTAACAGCAAAAGCATCGACACATTAACGTCGATGCTTTTTTATTTATCCAATTTCAACACTTCCATTTTGATAAGTGTGATTAAATAGTTTGCGGCTTCCTGATTTTCAAGCGATTCTGAAATATATCCATACAATGACCAATATCGCGGTGTTTCCAAATCAAAATGAACAATATTATCCAATTCAGGTGCAAACTCATAAATGTGTGCCGGAACAAAAGCCGCACCAATACCCGATTCTGCAAGTTTGTACGCTGTCGCTATGTTCTCTGTTTCAAGAACGATATTTGGCGCAAAACCCAGTTCCATAAATTGTTGATCTGAAAAGTGTCGCATCTTTTGCCCACGCTTCAAACTTATATAAGGCAATTGCTTCATAGTCTCACGATCCACAACATTGGACATAATCCCATAGTATCGTTTTAAGTCACGATTTATCGCAAGCACAATCTTCTCTTTCAACAAGCGCTCGCAACTGTATTGTGCATAGGTTCCCGATAAGTCAACTGGAGGTGAAAAGAAAGCAACATCCACGTCCTTGTGTTCTAATTTATCCGAAAGTTCAAACGTCCGCGTTTCACTAATTTCAAGTTTGATATGTGGATAACTATCTTGAAACCGTCCCAAAATTCGCGGCAACAACAAACCACTCCAATAGCGCGTGGTACCAATTCGTAGAACTGAGATTTTTTTTGCATCAACAGTCTGTAATTGCGTCCTTAATTTATCTTCAAGATGCATGATTACATAGGCCGTCTCTAGATATAGCTTACCGTGTTGCGTCAACTGTATGGGCGTTTGAGATCGATCAAATAACGTCACATCCAACGATTTTTCCAAATTGAGAATATATTGACTGAGTGATGATTGCGCAATATATAAATTCTTTGCCGCTTGCGAAAACGATTGTGTTTCCGCTAGCGCAATAACGTATTCGTATTGTTTTGTTCGCATACTTTCTCCTATCGTATATTACGATACATTTTATCGTTTAATAGTCTTAGACGATTCTTCATTATCATTGTACACTATATTTATAAATAAGGAGGCATTACATGGATTCTTTACGTATTTTAGTACCTACACCCATGATGGGGTATGGTTTTCCGATTAAGGAATTTGAACGTGGTTTAAGCTATAAGCCACATGCAATTGTATTAGATGCAGGATCAACCGATAGTGGTCCCCAAAAGTTAGCACTTGGTGAAATGACATGCCCTGCATCTGCATATAAAAAAGAAATGGAAATTCTTATCCCTGCTGCAGTTAAGGCAAATGTGCCACTGATTATTACATCTGCTGGCGGCGATGGAACGAATGAACATGTTGATTTATTTATGGAACTTGCTGAATCGGTTGCGAAAGCACATCAACTTGAAATCCGGATTGCTGCAGTTTATAGCGATATTCCAAAAGACACCGTCCGCGAAGCACTCAAAAATAAAAAGGTCAGCGCAATGACAAATGTTCCAGATTTAACGTTCGAAGACATTGATGAAGTTACGGTTATTACCGCTCAAATGGGTGCAGAGCCTTACATCAATCTTCTTCAATCTGATAATCCACCGCATGTTATTATCGGTGGTCGTACGTATGATCCAGCACCAACTGCAGCGATTGGGATCATGAATGGATTCGATCCTGCACTTGCATGGCATATGGGTAAAATTATTGAATGTGGGGCATTATGTGCAGTTCCTTCAGGAAAGAGTGTTATCGGAACCCTTTACCATGACCACTTTACGATTGAACCTATGAATGAAAATTCTCAAGCAAAACCACACACCGTTGCGGCCCATACAATGTATGAAAAAAGTAGCCCAAGCATCCTTCCAGGACCAGGTGGACAACTTCTACTCAATGACTGCGACTTTAGTGCCGAAACAGATTCTGTCGCACGGGTATCAGGCAGTAAATTTGCACCAGACTCACAGTATCGTATCAAACTTGAAGGTGCAAAAATTGTTGGTTACCGTTCAATTACTGTGATGGGACTTCGCGACCCAATTCTTTTAAGTCAACTCGATGACGTTTTAAACTATGTACGCACCGAAGTTGCGAAAGCATTACCTGATGAGAGTTCACAATGCACCATTATCATGCACGAATATGGACGCAATGGTATCATGCAGTCACTCGAATCGTATGACGGACCAAGTGCTCATGAAGTGTGTGTCATTGCTGAAGTGACCGGCCCAACACAAGAAATAGCACAACTCGTAACCAACCGTGTACGAACAACATTACTACATTATCATTATCCTGGGCGTATCGCGACTTCTGGAAATATTGGAATGCCATTTACTCCTCTAGAAATTCCATTAGGTCCTGTATGTGCCTTTAATGTTTATCATTTAATGGATATTACTGATCCCATCGCTCAATTTCCAACTCGAATTACGGAGGTTACTTTATAATGAAACTTAAAGATTTTGCACAAGTTATACGCAGTAAAAACTCGGGTCCTTTTGAAATTACTTTTGATATAATATTCAAAAGCGAGGCTGACTACAATCACTTTAAAAACAGTCAAGCACTCACTAAAGAGTCTTTTGCAACGTTGTATCATCTAACCCCTGCTGATGTCATTACATTTGAATACTTCGACCCTGCCCGTGGTTTGAAAATTACCATACCACGTCCTTGGGCACAAGGAAGCATTGGTGAAAGTGATATGCATGGCTCCCAACAGTATGCACCACTTCTCGACATCACGATTACAGCGTAATGAAAGCACCACGATGTGGTGCTTTTTATTTGCCGTAAAAAAAAGAACACTGCATGGAAAGTGCAGTGTTCAAGGTATCATCAAGGTCATTGGCCTTGATGAATAATACACACATTATGGGCGTGTGTTTAGATTACGATCGTTACGATTTGTTCTGGTACATCGTAGAAAGGATCTTGTTTTTTCTTAAGGAAAGGAGTAGCAATTTGTGGGAATAATGCATAAGACAAGACATCTTCTGTTGTCGTTGCAAATGCTTCCGCTTCTTTCGCAAATGTTGCCATAGCTGGCTGTAGGAGGTCAGCTGGGCGGACAGTTACGATTTCTGCATCTTTACCTACGATTTTTTCAACTATCTCAGCAGCAATCGGAGCTGGAGATTTACCATAGTAACCTTTGACGTATTCTTTAATTTCGTTTGGTATCAGTTTGTAGCGCTCACCACTCAAGACGTTCATGACGGCTTGTGTACCAACCATTTGCGATAATGGGGTAACTAAAGGAGGATATCCCATATCAGCACGCACTCTTGGAACTTCCGCAAGTACTTCTTCATATTTATCCAATTGTTTCGCTTCTTTTAGTTGTGAGAGAAGGTTTGACAACATACCCCCTGGAACTTGGTAAATAAGCGTGTTTGGATCTGTTTCGAGAACTTTTGGATTAAAGACACCACTCTCTTTGAATGTTTCTTTTACAGCTTTGAAGTGATCCGCGACAATTTGGCAGTCTTCGAGGTTCACATCAATGTCGTATCCAAGTTCGCGTAATGCAATAACCATGGATTCTGTTGAGGGTTGGCTTGTCCCTCCAGCAAATGATGAGTTTGCTGTATCAATTACATCTGCTCCTGCCTCAACCGCTTTAAGGTATGTCATTTCGGCAATACCACTTGTTGAGTGTGTATGAACATGAATTGGTAATGCTGTCACTTCTTTAATGAGACGGACTAAAGTTTCAGCACGTGCTGGAGTCAGGATTCCAGCCATATCTTTAATACAGATTGAATGCGCACCCATTGCTTCCATATCTTTAACCAATTGAACATAGTATGCATCTGTATGAACTTCACTAATTGTATAGCAAATTGTCATTTGTGCATGACCACCGTGTTGAATAATTGATTTAACAGATTGCTCTAAGTTTCGTAAGTCATTTAAAGCATCGAAAACGCGGATGACATCAATACCATTTTCAATGGATTTTTGGATGAACGCATCCACAACATCATCTGGATAGTGTTTGTATCCAAGAAGGTTTTGACCACGCAATAGCATTTGGAGCTTGGTATTTTTTACGTGTTTGCGGATTGTACGGAGTCGCTCCCATGGATCTTCTCCTAAAAAACGGATACATGCATCAAAAGTTGCACCACCCCATACTTCAAGACTTTCGAATCCAGCATGGTCAAGTGTTTCCAATACTGGAATCATTTGTTCTATTGTCATGCGCGTTGCAATTTGACTTTGGTGTGCGTCACGTAAGATTGTATCGGTGATTTTAACGTGTTTCGTCATTAAACGTCACACTCCCTTCTTTAATTAATATATTTTGCATTGCTTTGTGCAAAGCTTTAACTGTATGTGTTCGATTACGACCACACGCCTTACTTGATTCATTACAAATCAAGCAACGGCGGCCATCGTATCCTAGATCTTCACGAGAAAGTGATCCTTTTGAATTATAAACATCAAAGTCATAGAGTCTTCCAAGTGCATTTTGATCTTCGAGTTGAATTGTGAGTTTTTTTATGAGGTCAATTTGTGATGTATTGACGACAATGAAATATTCGATACCTGTGATGGCATTCACAGTTTTCGTATAGATCGTTTCAAGTGCTGCAGCATTCAGGGCTGCATGCAAGTGTTCAATTCCAAGTTCTAAGAGTGTTTGAATCAGTTCATTGTTTTTAACAGGACCTGGCATATTGACCTTTAATGCAATGAGAACTGCATTCGGATAAAGCGACACAAGTTGTTGTTGGAACTGAATGCGATGATCACGATGTGCAAGGACTGCCTCAAGTGAAGGAACAGGTCCTACTTCAAATGCATCCTCGACACTTTGATCAATGTGATATTTAGTCACGTTTAACTTGGCGCACTGCATCGATTAAGCTACCATCACGGTATTCAATTAATGCAACCACTTTATCTCCGTATTGGATAGGCTCAGGTGTTCCAACGATTCCATAAGCACGATCACGAAGTTCTTCAATGGTGAATTGCGGAATATCAACATTTTTGAAACGTTCGATTAAATCTTGACGTAATGGGTTAATTGCAATCCCTACTTCAGTAACAACGACATCAATCGATTGTCCTGGTGTAATAACGGTATTAACGTCATCAACGATTGTTGGGATACGTCCACGAACAACTGGTGAAAGGATAATGCTGAGTTTTGAACCTGCAGCGGTATCACTATGTCCACCTGAAGCACCACGGATTAAACCATCAGAACCAGTCATAACGTTAACATTGAATTTAGTATCAACTTCTAGAGCGGATAGTACAACCACATCAAGCATGTTGACGGCTGCACCTTTATTTCCTGGGTTCGCATACATTGAAGCACTAATTTCGTAGTGTTTTTCATTATTTTTGATGGAATCAATCGCACCACGATCAAATGATTGTGTATCAATGAGTGTGTCGATTAAGCCTTCTTCATGCATTTCTGCTAAATGACCTGTAAGTCCACCTAAAGCAAATCCTGCTTTAATGTTCTTCTCAATCATTGCATCTTTTAGGTAACGTGCAACTGCAAGTGATGATCCACCTGTTCCTGATTGGAATGAGAATCCTTCTTTGAAGTATGGAGATGCTTGAATAACTTTGCTTGCATATTCAGCAATAAGAAGTTCTTTAGGATCTGTTGTATAGCGTGTTGCACCTTTAGCAATCCCGTTTGGATCACCAATTGAATCAACGACAACAACGTAATCTACGTGATTTTGTGGAATACTAATTGGCGTATTTGGGTATGGTACAAGTGTATCTGTGATAATGACGACTTTTTCTGCAAACTCTGCATCAACGCGTGCATATCCCAATGATCCACATGCTGCTTTACCATGTGATCCATTTGAGTTTCCATATTCATCCGAACTAGATGCTCCAAGGAAGGCAACATCAATTTTAATATCGCCCATTTCGATTGCGCGTGCACGACCCCCGTGTGAACGGATCACAACTGGGTTTTCCATGAGTCCATTAGAAACAGCTGCTCCAACTTTATCACGAAGTCCACTTGATGTAATATTTGTAATCACACCATTTTTGACATGGTCAATAATTGGTTCGTGAACGTTTGCGATAGAACTTGATGCGAGTGTTAAGTTTTTAATTCCAAGTTTTGCAATTTCTTCCATAACCATGTTGAGGACTTTATCCCCTTCACGGAAATGGTGGTGGAATGATACGGTCATACCATCTTTTAAACCTGTTTCAATAATGACATCTTTAATGGATTCACGTAGTTTTGATTCCCCAGGTAATACTGCAGTTACAGTTGCGGCATTACGTTGGTATGTTGGTTTGCGATCAAATTGATCAACAAACATTCCAAATTTTTCTGCGTATTCTGTAGGAATTTCGCGTCCGACTTTATTTTTTGGCATATTAACGTACCTCCCCGTCTACATCGATTCCAGCAGCACGTGCAAGCATGATGACACGCTCAGCACGTTCTACGATTGGTTTATCAATCATTTTTCCATTTAATGCAATAACACCTGAACCTTTTGCTTCTGCTTCAGCGATTGCTGCAATAACGTCTTTCGCGTTTTTGATTTCTTTGTCTGTAGGACGGTAAACGCTATTAACGATAGGAATTTGACGTGGGTTGATTACAGATTTCCCATCAAATCCAAGTTGACGAATTAATTCTGTCTCACGGCGAAGTGTTTCTGGATCATTAACGTCTGAGAAGACGGTATCAACTGCAGCAACACCTGCTGCACGGGCAGCATGTACAATCATTGAACGTGCAAAGAATAGTTCTTCACTGTTACGTTCTGGGTAACGACGTGTTTTCATTGAAGTAACATAGTCTTCCGCCCCGATAGCGATTCCCACGATACGTGGACTTGAAGTTGCAATTGCGTACGCATTGAGGACACCCATCGGACCTTCAATCGCTGCAAAAATCTTAGTAGATCCTTCTTCACGACCGGATTGTTTTTCTGCTTCAAGCATAATTGCTTCAACATCAATAACATCTTGCGCTGTTTCTGTTTTTGGAAGACGAATAACATCGATTCCTGCACGAACCATCGCATGGATGTCGTCACGACCACCTTGGGATAAGTCGTTGATACGTACAACGGTTTCAGTTGTTCCAAAATCGAGTGTTTTTACCGCTTGGTAGACTAAGAATCGTGATGTATCTTTTTCTTTTAGTGAAATTGAGTCTTCGAGGTCGAACATAATGGAATCAGCCCCGTATAAGTTTGCATCGCGTAACATTCCTGGATTACTTGCAGGAATGAACATCATTGTTCTTCTTAAACGTTCCATGATTCTAATGCCTCCCAATCGATATTTTGTGTAATACCGGATGCACGATGAACAACTGCTATGGTACGTGCTTTTATGGTACAGTCCAATGCTCCTTGATCAACAATTGATACTTTAGCATCCGTAATTCCAAGATTCGCAAGTGTTTCCTCGACAACTTTACGAATTTGTTTTCCAAATTGGAATTCAACGCTACTTTGTAGGTCGATTTCAATTCCTTTACCAGCGTTTTGGTCAATCATAATCTGTAAATCTGATGATTCCAGCGTACCGGCTACCGCTTGATTTTTAATTTCAAATTTTGCCAATTGATGTTCCTCCATTTCGAATCTCACTGATGAGTGTTTGACCATCCTCTGACATTAAGTAGTCATAGGTGGTCGTTGGCACGAGCTTTTGAACTAGCTCTAAATCATTTTCGAAAAGCGCTTTACGGACCCTTGAAGCACTAATTACATCTCCAGTAATCTCTTTACGAGGGATAATATTTAGATGAATCTCAGGTTCTAAAACAGATTGTAAGGCTTGGTTATAGATTGCGGTTGCTTCAGAATATGGCTCTTCACCAACAAAGCGTTTCGTTATATTCATAACGTTTGCGATATTTTTGAAGATGGTTGCGTCTAAAGTCGCTTGAACCGCGGTCACACTCACATCTTCTTTGAGGAAATATGACGGAAAGGTTTGATTGGATACCATATAGTTTCCAGTATCAAGGACCGTCACATTTGCAAAGTGTGCTGTTCCTTTTTCTACAAGCTCACGACGCACTCTCGCAGGGAATGTGGACGCATCTTCAGAAAGAACAAACACAAAGACATGATCAGCATGCATCGTCGCATATTCAACAAGGTACTGATGTCCCTTAGTAAACGGATTTGCATTCATAACAATGGCTGCACTTACGCCTGTTTCTTCTCGATAGGGTTCGATGCGTTCAAGATAACGATCGAAACCATTCATTGCTTTTTCTAAGAATACAAGGTCTTCACCAACAGCGGCAATTTGCTTAAATCCTAAGTATTTAAAGGATTCAACAGCGCTGGGTTTTGTATAAACGTACACATTTGTGTAACCGTTGTCCAACACCTCATTCATTAAGAATGAGATAAGTTGGTTCAAGGTTCCCCCTCCAGTGTATTTTTTACACACGGCGATGCATTTTAGAATATTTTGATAGATGGATCCCGTCGCAATTAACGTATCCCCTTCAAAAACTCCATAAGTATAATCGACATTGTCCTCATGACGAATGTTGGCATCGTTTAGAAACGAAACCCATTGTTTATATTCATCACGATAGCGTTTGATGTGCATTCGACGAATTTCTGACATCTTGCGCACCCCTTTCGATTATTTTTTGTCTTCTGGGAAGACTTTAAGTAAGATGGTACTTGCTGCATAAATAATTAATAATGCGGCAAAAATTCCACCCATTCCAATTACCATAATTTCCAATGCTGGCATAATATCTGCCATGTTTAAGTTTAATGTCATAATGATACTCCTTTATTAAGCGAAGAACATGAGGATCATTCCACCAGCAACAACTGATGCAATTTGACCCGACACGTTCGCTCCAATAGCGTAGTTGAGTACGAAGTTTTGTGGATCTTCTTCTGTCGCAAGCTTTTGAACAACACGTGCTGACATTGGGAAGGCTGAGATACCAGCACCACCAATCATAGGATTAATTTTTTCTTTACGGAATAAGTTAATGAATTTTGCAAAGAGTACACCACCGATTGTGTCCATAATAAAGGCAACAAGACCAAACGCAATGATTAATAATGTTTGAACATTGAGGAATTCTCCCGCTGTCATTTTCATCGCAATGGTGAATCCAAGAAGGATTGAAACAAGGTTAACCAATTCATTTTGTGCTGTAAGACTCAAACGATCAAGCACTCCACATTCACGAAGTAAGTTTCCAAACATTAAGAATCCAACAAGTGGTAATGAAACTGGTGAAATAAATCCAGCAACTACTGAGATGATGATTGGGAAGAAAATCTTCGTACGTTTTGATACACCGGATGCTTTATAGCTCATCTTGATTGCGCGTTCTTTTTTAGTTGTGACTAATTTGATTGCGGCAGGTTGGATGATTGGAACTAAAGCCATGTATGAGTATGCGGCAACAGTGATTGGTCCTAAGAGCTCTGGTGCAAGTTTGTTGGCAACAAAAATTGATGTAGGTCCATCAGCAGCTCCGATAATTCCGATTGTAGCGGCTTGTGGTAACGTAAAGTTTGCGATTACTGCAACCACAATCGTAAAGAAGATTCCGAATTGTGCTGCTGCTCCATAAAGTAACATAGATGGGTTTTGAAGTAATGGTCCAAAGTCGATCATTGCTCCAATTCCAATAAAGATGAGGAGTGGGAAGAGTTCTGTTTCAATCCCTGCGGCAAAAAGAATGTTGAGAACACCTTCTGGCCCTCCTGGTTGTGTAATAAGTCCCGAGTTCGGGAAGTTAACAAGAATAGCTCCCAAGCCCATTGGTACTAAAAGCGTTGGCTCGTATTCTTTAACAATTCCTAAATAAATGAGTGCTAATCCAATTACCATCATAATAATCTGTTGGTATGTAATTTGCATTATCCCCTGAATTAAAATATCCATATGTCTTTCCTTCCTTTACTATTTAATGACGACCATGACTTGTCCGACGTCAATAGCTGATCCTTTTTCTGCATAAATTGCAGCAACAGTCCCTGCTTGTGGTGCGACAATATTGTTTTCCATTTTCATTGCTTCAAGAACAAGTAATACTTGATTTTCAGTAACTACGTCACCAACTTTAACAGCGATTGATAAGATATTTCCTGGCATTGGTGAAATAACTTCTGTTCCGCCTTCAACACTGACTGGTGCTGCAGCAGGTGCTGGTGCTGGTGCTGCTTCAGCTACTGGCGCTGCGGCTGCGACCGGTGCAGGTGCTGCTACTGGTGCAGCAGGTGCAAAGGATAAACCTTCTGGATTTCCAATTTCTTCCATTTCAACAACGTATTCTTTGTCGTTTAATTTTACTCTAAATTTTCTAAGCATATTCTAATTGCTCCCTTCCTCAGTAATACTTACCAACCTAAAGGTTGATTCTGGCTTATCGTGTGCCAGAACACTTGCTGCAATCAGCGCTGCAGCTTCTTTGTCTTGATCAATACGACGGATTGATTTGATCTTAACTGTCGCATCATCAAAGCTTGTAGATAAAATTGCAGAAGCAATGACAGCTACCGTATCGTGCTCCTCTTGATCTGTGATTGCTTCAGTGAAGTCAACCAATGGAATTTGAGGGGCGGCAACTGGCGTTGGTGCTACAGTTTTATCTTCAACGGGTTCTACTTTATTACGTTTTCTCCAAAACATGCCAGTACCTGCTCTTTCTACTCTCTTATTATAATGTATACACTTCTGGATATATGATTTTATGGTGTTTTTTACGTGTCTGAACATCCAAAAAACACCTATTGTAAACTATTTGTATAATTTGAGTTTACAATAGCCGATTTGCATGATATTCTAGCATGCATAAGGAGGCTTTTATGACGCCATCAGTTTTAGAAATACTGGAAAACAATATGGGATCTTTTATCAGCGGCGAAACGATTGCCACCCAATTTGGGATGACACGCGCTAATGTATGGAAAGAAATCCAAAAACTCAAGGCTCAAGGCTACCGAATTGAGTCAGTTCGCAATCAGGGATACCGCCTGGTTGATTTAAACGGTAATTTATCGAAGTCACAAATTCTAACATATGTTCACGACGGTTTGATTAAAGATGTTGAGTATTTGGAATCCGTTGATTCAACGAACACTTATGCCAAACTACTAGCACAAGATAGTGACATTAAGGACTATGTTGTTGTTTCTGACCTTCAAACCGAAGGTCGCGGCCGCATGGGACGCTCGTTTTACTCCCCTTCCAAAAACGGGGTTTACATGAGTTTTATTCTGCGCCCCAACCTTGCGCTGCAAGATACGCAGCTACTCACGATTGCTGCCGCAGTAGCAGTAGTCCAAAGCATTAAACACCTTTACGATGTAGATGTTCATATTAAATGGCTCAACGATATTTATAGTCATAAACGCAAATTATGCGGGATTTTAACCGAAGGTGAAATTGTCCTCGAATCCAGCAGTTATCGCTATTTAATTTTAGGGCTTGGAATTAATGTTTATACAGATTCCCAATTACCAGAATCCATCCAAAGTATCTACACTGCTTTAGATGCCGTAGTATCCCAACCCATTGATCGAAATCAGTTAGTCGGTGCTATCATTAATAATTTCTATGATATTTACCGAGGAATCCCACAGAATCGGGCGGCATTGTTGAACGAGTATAAAGCATCTAGCATTGTTTTAGGTGAAGTCGTTCACGTCAACCACAATCCAGATCAGTCTTACACTGCTGTCGATATTGACGAGCATGGCTATCTTATTGTAGAAGACATTGAACTCAACCGTCATATTTTAAACGCTGGCGAAGTCAGCATTGGAGGAAGTTTCAAAAATGAAAACTAAAGATTTAACACTCGCTGCACTTTTTGCAGGATTTATTGCGATTAGTTCTTATATTGTCATTCCACTCCCTGTTGTTCCCTTCTCGCTTCAGGTATTTGCTGTTAGCTTAACGGCTATTTGTCTCACACGTAAACAAGCACTTTTCGCAATTTTGACATATACCCTTATCGGTTTAATCGGACTTCCAGTTTTTGCTGGTGGTCGTGGTGGTTTCCAGGTTATCTTATCGCCATCATTTGGATTTATTCTTGGCTTTATACCTATGGTCTTCATCATCAACACGTTATTTCATAAACTCCCGAAAGGAAAACGTTGGCTTGCCTTCGGTGCTGGTAGCCTCTCACTCTATGCTGTAGCACTTCCAATCTTGTACTTCAATTTGAAGATTAATACTGGAACGGCACTGCCACTTTCAAAGTTACTCGTCACATATTGGTTAATCTTCTTACCAACAGATTGCTTATCAATGGGACTGAGCTATGTTGTACAATCTAAGATTTTACCTTTTACGCAATCGCAGACTCCTTCATCAGAGTCGTTGTAAATAGTTACAAAAAGCTGGTATTGCGAAATACCAGCTTTAGTTTGTTATTTAAGGAATGGTACAGCACCTGTGAATCCAGCTACGAGGATGAAAATCACGAAGATTCCCAATGCCCATTTTGCTGATTCTTTTTGCCATTCACCCATATCTAACTCTGTCATTTGTAAGAGTAAGTAGATGAAGGCAACGAGTGGACTGAGTAAGTGGAATGCTTGTCCTAAGAGTGAAGCAACTCCCAACTCCATTTGTGTCCATCCGTATGTTGCACCTGCTTCTGTAAGCACTGGTAAAACACCATAGTAGAATGCGTCGTTTGATAGGAAGAATGTACCTGGTGCTGACAAGAAGGCAACAACAAGACCCCAGAAACGACCAAAGCTTGCAGGAATAATTTTTGTTAAACTAATTGCTAATGCATCTGACATCCCTGAAACTGTAAATAATCCTGTAAATACCCCAGCACCAAGTACTAAGATAACAACAGCAACTGCGTCTCCTGAGTTTTCGTGTAAACGCGTTTTTTGATCTTTAAGGTTTGGATAGTTCATCATTAATGCAATAACTGTACCTACAAGGAACAAGAATACTGATGGGAATGTTCCTTCCATCATTAGCAATGTAACAATTGTTAATGTAAGGATTAAGTTTGGCCAGAATAAGTGTGGACGACGAATTTTTAGAATTTCTTCATCATCTGTTGATGTAAGTTCAAGTAATTCTTTTTCTGATAATACTTTGATTCCAATACGTTTACGTTCTTGGAATCCCATGTAGATTGAGACACCTAACATATAGATAACTGCTAAGATCATTCCAGGTGCTACTGCACGAAGAACCTCTGAGTCCATTCCGTTTAGCTCAGGTAATACTGAGATAACGCGGGCTGTAGGACCACCCCATGGTAGTAAGTTCATAATTGTGTTCATGAGGATAACAAGAACACCTAAGTTCATCATCTTCATGCCCAGCTTTTTATAAAGTGGTATGAATGCGGTACATGTAATCAGCGTTGTTGTCGTTCCATCACCGTTCAGTGATACGGTTGCTGCAACAACTGCGGTAGCGAATAAGACTTTTAATGGATCTCCATTCGCGAATTTAATCATGACTCGAGTAATTGGATCAAACATCCCTGCATCAAGCATCAATGCAAAGTAGAAGATCGCAAAGAGTAACATGATACCTGTTGTCGATGTTTTCTTAATTCCATCAAGAACAAAGTCCCCTAGAATCCAAATTTGGTCCATAAATGTGACCATTGATGGATCAGCCAGTTTTTTAATTTCGACTATTTGATCCGTGTAGAGTCCCATGAAAGACCCTGCTAATGCAAATACAAGTGGTACGATGATCAAAGCTGTAAATGGTGATAATTTTTTCTTCATTATCAAGAATAGGAATACAGCGATCATTCCCCACGCCAACACTGTTAGTGCTATAGGCATAATATTTCTCCTCCCTGTGGATAATTCTTTATCAGAATGTACATTCATCATAATGCTGGAAAGCGATTACAACAATACTTAACCAGTCCAAAAAACACTCAATAAACACCCTATACACTTGAGGTACACTATGGGATTACTCACTTATTAAGCCATATTTTCACATAAAAAGCCACGTTTGAGTGGCTTTTTATGGTTCCGCTTAAGCAAGCTTTGACAATTCACTTGTGAAAAAATAGATTATTAGTGTATCTCTTGTAGGATGTTTTTGATGATGGAATAGGTTTCTTTAGGAAGCCAATGCCATTCATCCGCATCCAATAAATATTTCTCACGAAGGGTAAATGTACGACGAAGTTTTTCTAAATAGTCGACATTATCAAAGTCTGGAGTAAACGCATCGGATACAGCATACGACATTTTTGGAAGTGGACCGAAAGGTTGAAACACTACAGTATCCGTTAAAATATCATGAATTACTTTCATCGTATCTTCAGGTTTAATCTTGTCACCATTGAAATATCCCGTATTCAAGATATATCCCGTAACATCCTCTGATTCAAACAGTGACTTAAACTGTGTATAATCTTCCAAAAGTGGGTAGAGTCGGAATGGGTTTGCATACGGTTCAATGACCAATTTTCCAACCTCATCCGTATTTTCAGCATTACTACGCGTTGTACTAATGGTTGCGCCCATAACAGCCGCTAAGACAGGATCGTCCAAACGCACACAAGGTGGAAAGGCATCATCACGCATAATCCAAAAGACTGTTTTTAGTGGTGTGTCAATCGCATCGATGCGATTATCGGTCCAATATTTTGATTTGATGGTACGGCCATTACCATTTCGGATATCTTCAGTTTTTAACACAAGCTTTCCAGAATCATCACGGACCACACCATTATTTTGAACCGTAATGAATGCTTCAATCGCATCATGACCCATCGGATAATCGGCAGTCTTATCAAAGTACGATGGCTCGAGTGCAATCGCCCGCTTCGTCTCTTCATGAATGATAAATGCATCATCATGTAAGACTTTAACCTCTGTAGTTGCTTTGGGTTGAGCAAAAGTTATTGTAGATTTACCCGATCCTGAAAGCCCAAATGCAGCCATAACTTGTTCATGTTCGCCGTCTTTCATGTATTTTAATCCACCATGACAAGGAATATAGTTGTAGCGTTTCGCTGCATTCCATGCTAAAGAAAGAATCGCTTTCTTAATTTCTCCAAAATAGTTTAGTCCTAAAATGACAGCCACATCTTCGTGGGGATCTAAGAGCACGAGCCCCTGGGGATAGTCTGGATGACGCCAGTCAGGATCGACATAAATAAATTGTTCTCCCTTTGGATTTTCGATACAACCTGCTTCAAAATTCATCATTGTATTATAGAGGTTGTTTTCGTGACCTTGGGGTATCATGATGTGCACATTCATTTGAAAGTCATCATCCAATCCAACATAGACACATGAACTGTAAAATGGCCGATTATGATTGTTTGCGATGATATCTTGAACAAGTTTAACAAAAGCCATGTCTTTGGGGCTATCGATAATATGGCGTGCACGTGCAGTTCTTCCGACTACTGAACCATTATTGTCAACGAGGACTTTTGCATTTTGGGGAAGGCCAAGTGCTTCTGTATGATTCACAACAAGATCTGTGACAATGGTAGCAGGTGCAGTTTCTGACATGCGGTATGCTGCTTCGCGGGTTTTAACCGGAATAACGTGATTATGATAGAACGCAGTTTCAACGGTAGACTTGAACGCTTGATGTACGTGTTTGTGGAACATGATAGATTCCTCCTCTATGGATATTTTACCATGCATTACTTTCACTCGTTGTTTTTAATAAGTTTTGTATGTTTTTTTTATGTATACAAAAAAATCACCTTGCGGTGATTAAAATTTTGGTGCCCATTGGATGGCTATGGTTCCCAGTCCTGCATGGGTTGCCACAGCTGCAGGAAGTGGAATAATATAGTATTTGAAGGTTCCTAGTTTTTCAAAAAGGTAATCACGACATGCTTCAAGAACCGCCATCCCCTCACTCTCAAGTAAGTAAAGGTCATGCGTTTCTGGTTTTACATGATGCGTCGTCATGTCGTCTACAAGCGCTTGGAATGCTTTACGATCGGTACGTCCAATACTCCGTTTCTCAATAGATACCCCTTTATTTTCCAAATAAAGCATCGGTTTCACCCGAAGTAATGACGCAATTTTTTGTGCTGTCTTGGACATACGTCCACTTAACACAACTTGTTCTAATGTCTCTGGATAGACATATGAAATTGTATCCGAGAAGATTTTGTCGAGCATACTTTGAATTGTTTCAATGGATTCGCCGCGTTCGTTGTATTCACGTATACCACGGACAGCTTGTTGAACAGGTCCTGTAATCGTATGTGTATTTATAACTGTTGTATTTTGAAGTCCACTTTCATTAACTGCTTGTTGGAATGATGGATAGGATCCGGAAAGCGCCGTACCAATGCTTAGGACGAAAACATGGTCATAGTTTTGATCAACCATCGATTCAAACAATTCAATCATAAATCCAATACTTGGTTGGGATGTTGTCACTCGTTCTTTATTACGAAGCAGGTTGTTAACCTCTTCTTTCGTAATTGTCACTTCATCAATATATGCATGGTTATTATTCATGACAGTTAACGGCGCAATTTTTACATCAAAATGCTTGATTTCTTCAGGGGTGAACGACACGGATGAGTCGCAAACGATTGCAATTTTTTTCATGGGCATCATACTTTCTATATTTATATTAGCACGCTTAGTATACCAAATTTTTTTCTTATTTTCACAAATACTTTATGTTGTTTTTCACACTTTTATTATTTATACACTAAAAATGCAAATGCGAATGTAGTATCTTATCCTTTATTATGATATGTTGGGATTAATAGAAATGAGGCAACCTTATGATTCAGTTAATCAATCACCTTAATTCACCCCAAGAAGTCCAAACAAAATTGGACAAAGCCTTCGCGAAAGGTTATACGTTAGATAAAGTAAAGTTTGGGTTTCGCTTTTTTAAGAAGGAAGCAACTCCCAAAGCTGCTACCTACCTTGTTGAGCGCGAAACTGCTTTAGAACGCAAGTATCTTGTCGATAAAACTGTATTTACCCAACCCAATGTTACTGTAACCTATTGCTTGGGTGTTGATGAGAAACAAGATACTATTTCTGACATTTTACTTGTTGATTATTATCAACATCAGAAATCGCTTTACAGTCATGTATCGTTGCGACTCAGTATCTATGTCATGATTGGCCTGTATGCGCTAATGTTCCTTAGCATTATTCCTGCAGCTTTAACTGGCTGGTTGTTCCTGGTTATTTTCTTATTTTTATTGCACCGCTTTGTTAGTTATCGTGCATTCTATAAAACTGTATTCAAACCACTTTTAGAATCAACCAACTCAATTGATGTTGCGAAGGCCATTAGTCTTGTAATCGTGGCTGATCGTAAGTTGAACAGTGAGGAATTTGCGCTAATCCGTGAACTAGGAAATTTCGAATTTTCCAATGAAAAAAACGGCAAATTTGTTTACAAACTCCTCACCCTATCAAAGCATAAATTGGTTCAAGAGAAATTGGATACATTAACTTCTATTGAAACGGAACTCTTTGCTACAGCACGTTAATCGTGCTTTTTTTTATGACTGTTGATACTTCATTGCGAGATAGAATGGCACGGCAAGAAATAGTCCTGCGAGACCAGCAACAAGTTCCAATGGTGGCGCTTGTAAAAGAAGCCATGTTGACGCCACAATACTGCATGCTGGAATCAAGACTCCAAAGGGTAATTGGAAAGGACGTACTACATCTTTTTTTGTACTTCGCAGTCGAATTACTGCCATCGCTGTCGAAATATACTGGATAAAGCCTGAAACTACAGCGAGCGTTACAAGCATTTGATAACTTCCCGATAAAGCAACAGGAATCGCAATAATTGTTGATGCAACAATCGCAAACCCTGGGGTACCAAAGCGTGATTCTTTCGCAAAGCACGACGGTAAAAGTTTATCCTCGGCAAGAGCTACCATACAACGGGGAGTAATAAATGAGTTTGCAATGTTAATACCCGCAATTGAGATTAAAGTTCCAGTGCAAGCAATCATGAGACCAGTAGGTCCAATCATGCGGTATAGTGCTGCTTGAATAGGCATCGTTTCCGTCTTTAAATCGTTGCCTAAAACTCCGATTGATAGAACATGGACCCCAATATAGAATATGGTAATGACGGTCATAACAATCATAATGGCGCGTGGTAAATTTTGTTTTGGATTTTCCATATCCTCAGACGCAACTGCGAGTGATTCAAATCCTTGAAATGCATAGAACCACATCAAGCTAATGGCACCAAATTTACTCCACTTGAATGCCGAATCAGTCATGACAAGTTCGAAGTGTGATCCTTTGACAAAAAAAACACCTACTACGATAAATATCAGAATCGGAATGATTTTTGAAACAGTAACAACATTATTTAGAACTTTCGTAAAATTAACACCCAGATAATTGACGATCCCCAATCCAACGAGAGTACCAACTACAATTAACGCGCCTCCTGTTCCCGTTCGGGCTGGGCTCCAAATTGCACCCAAAGCAACTTTCAGCGCGCACGCTGTTGACGCCCATGTGATTATTTGAACCACTAACTTACTAAAGCCGACAACAAAACCCGGAAATTCTCCAAATGCATCACGAACATAAACATAAGGTCCGCCATTTTGTGAATAAATACCGGCTGCTTCAGCAAAGCATGCAGCTAAAGACATCACCACAATCGCTATAAACAATAACGTCCAAAGACTTCCCAGGCCAATTTCTTTACTCGTTATATGTGGAAAGAAAAAGACACCAGAACCAATAATCGAATTAATACCAAGCAATACGATGCTTGTAAATCCAAGTTTCTTTTGCATTATAAATACTCCTTAATTTCTTTTTTTCCCTGTAGATGGAGTTATTTTACAGAAACCATTTGCGTGAAACAAGGCGTAAATCCACGGATTTAAGTAGCTAATGTCTAAGTGACAAATTGTCCAAAGTGTCTAAATCGCTATTTAATGCCACCTGTAGCGATTACATTACTTGTCTTGAAATGATTTAATACCGTAAACTAAATGTAAATAGTTACCGCTTAATCATTTTCTTTTTAGGTATGAACGTGCGAAACAAGGAAAGGAATCCCTATGTTCAAAAAATTTATGATACTAAATCTTTGTCTTTTGTTTATTACCGGGTGTAGTGTTAACTCTCCTAAAGACCCTCAAACAGCTACCAATACGATGACGCGCAATAATCATGATTATACATTTGATGTTGTATCTGGAGCGACGAACGGAAAACATGAAGGGGTCGCATATCGTGGTGATGAAAAATGGCAACGTATGATGTGGTCAGGTCGCCCAGAAATTGGTGTCGTTACAGGGGATTATTATTTTGATTCTCTCGACTTCAATGGTGGCTATATTGCAACGGTAATGGTTGTTGCCGAAAACAATGCTTTGCAACTTGTTGAATTTGATGAAATCTCACCCCAAAACTACTATGCCCCTGAATGGGCTAACCGCACCAAACGTACCTCTGGCTACGCCAATTGGCAAATGGATAATGGTCGCACTGATACAACGCTTGTTACCATAGTCAACGCGATGACATTTCTTGAGTACCAAATGATGACACAAAACAGTCTTGTAGGTGAGTTCAACGCACCGGCTGGTTCATCAACCAGTCTTCGCGGTGGGTTTGAACCGGTTGTAAATAAAATTGCACCGCGTGTCGCGAAACCATCAAATTTATATTATATTGGTGTCACGGAAGCTATCGGAGATGGGCTGTATGCCCGCCTGGGTGTTATCTACAATAAACAGGATCAGTCAATCTATGATGTTATCTATGACGAATATTTTGACGATAATCCAGAAGCCATTGCAGACCCGGCACTTCAGCAGTTTTACCGTGAATCAAAGTACCATGCGCGTGAATTTGAAACCGTTACTCAACAACACTTCCATGATGATGTGAATGCATTAAAAGCTGCCGTTAAGCAACACCAAACGCTTGATATTCCAATCGATAATACTGCCATTTCACCGCATTATCGCCCATTAGCAGAACGTGTTTATCAATTAAGCCAAGAAAAAATGTCTGACTTTTAATCAGACATTTTTTCTTGATTGAGATATGGTAACGCATAACCTGAACCATCAATTAAATCATACTGAATAACTTCATACGCTGTCAGTAGTTTTTGTTGATATGGCGTTAATTGGTCATAGCTTCGAGGACTCGTGTCACCATACAAATAATAACCAGTACTATGAATACTGATGAACGTTTCGTTCACTTCTTGAACCAAAGCTTGGTATGGACTTATTTTGACATCCCCAACTGCATAAATTAAATTCTGTGCATTTGTCAAAGAAATCAGATCTGTGTTGTAAGCTTCCAGACTTGCATCAGGAAGGTTGGTCGCCATAAAGTAGTTGGTTTGATATTTTTTGATAGGTGTATTGACGTTTAAGATACTGTTATAAATTCCTGGGAGATGATCCCCATAGAAAAAGAGAATATATGGTTTTTCTTCTTCATTCAAAGCCGTTATAAAGTCTTTCGTATAACCATCTGTTCGATGAATTCCTTCACTATAATTTTTGACAACTGTTTTGTAAGCATCTGATAATAGTTCACTCTCGACCTCATAAATACTATCGGGGAAATCGTTAGGGTACGGTGCGTGATTTTGCATCGTGACTAAGTGAATTGACATTGGATTTTCATTGATTCGATAATGGTCAAGAACTTCATTATAGGCAGACTCGTCTGAGATATATCCATACATAACGAGCAACCCCTTATGCTGCATATCATTTTCGAAGATGCTTGTATCAATTCCAAAGTTCCGATAGGTAGGGACCCGCTTGAAGAACTGTGATCCATAACTATGGATTGCAAGTGTATCGCGTTCACCGTCTGATTGAATCGATTTGAAAATTGAAGGTAGATGATCATTGGTTGATGTAAACGACTGGAATGCTGTCGCAACAGCTGGACTTAGTGATCCATAGCTCATCCCTGTTATGAGTTCATACTCGGTATTCGGTGTTTGACCACCATAGGTTGGTGAAATAATTGATCCCACTGCTACTTTGTCCGATGAATCTTTTAAGTATTCAAGTGGTTCCTCTGCGAGTATAAAGCCATCCAGATTGCTCGGATCACTCATCGATTCACTAAGAATGGTGATAACATTGATATCTTCAAAATTTTCACGACTGCGGGTCGCATTGATTGCATCCGCATCTTTTGAATAATGGGCCATAATTTTATCAACCGTTTCTTTTGAGTACGAATCGGGTTGATACATATTATCACCTGGAATATTAACAACAAATCCATTAAGAAAACCATAGTATTGGTAATTATCGATTTGATTCCAAATTGAATACTCCGGAAAGAAATTATGGTTTACAGCATAACTTCGAAACCGAGAGTCGTGCTTGTTGTAAGACATCATATATGATGAACCCAACATTAATATCACAAGTCCTGAGATTAAAGTCGTTACACGAATATGTCTGTTGTAGACGGGCTTGAAAATTCCCAATTTCCGATTCAAAACTACCATGACAGCTACGAGTAGCACAAGAACCACGACACTGATGAAAATCATCTTCAGTTGTCGAGACGTAATCATTGAGAGTAGGTCTTTGGTATTGCGAAGATAACTCACATCAGCTGGATAAATAGGTTCAACTAATACGTTCAACTTTATATAGTTTAGGACTGCAACAATAGCGGTTACCGTTAAATATCCAATGCTTACAAAGAGAATATTATTAAAAATAAGGACTAGTAGTATAAATACGATAAACAGAATTACCGTACTAAACACATATGCTGGTGTTGAATAGGCAATTGATTCAAAAACGAGATCATAATCAAACTTAAACAAACTTGCTGTAGTCACCAGTTGAAAGACCACACTAATAATGATTCCTGTTATGATGATGATCAGACTATAAGCCAACCATCGTTTCCAATTTTTATTTTTTAACATCTAATTTCCTCATTTCAAGGGGCCAACAAGCATAATGGGTTCTGGTTCTACATTGAACTGAATTTGCTTGGTCTTGCCTCCAAATTCGCCATCAAGGCCGTATTCGACCGTTGATTCACTGTTGATTGTAACTCTTTTTGCACGTCTAAAAATGATACTATCATCTTCAAAACTTTGAGTATTGATTTGATGAAGTGTTTTTACGAGCTGAACTGGTGTTTTGGGTGTCCGAACCAGCATCACTTCAAACAAGCCATCCGCTAAATCAGTTGAATCCGGAAAGCGGACGAAGTTTGCCATCTTTTTTGTATTGGTAATGGATACAAAACTGAATTTCCCTTTTACAATTTCGTCATCCACAGTAACGTCAAGACGGTATTTCTTTAATTTCCAAATTTCCCAAAAACCTCGCAACATATAGGCAAAGTAGCCAAATTTATTTTTAAGTTTCTGGTCTGTCGTATACGGCACATTCGATAAATATCCAAAGGTTAGTGCATACGAAAATACTTTATCATTAACAACGCCTAAGTCTGTAGTGATTGTCTTTGTAAAGTCAGTTGTTGTTAGTATTTCTTCAATATTGACGGTTTCATAATAGTTCTTTGCAATATCGTTCGTCGTTCCACTTGGAAGCATCAGAATTGGTTGTTTTAAATTTAATGCTGCTGCCATGGTAAATGCCGCACTGATTGTTCCATCACCACCCATTGCCGCTAGGACATCAAAGTCTGTAGTTTTGATGCGTTCCATCAAGGCTTCGGGATCTTGTTGTATAGATTCTTTCGAAACGATGTTGAGGTGGGCGTATGAAGCATCATTGATCGTGGGAATCCCCTTACCGGATTCTGTATTACCAATAAAGAAAATACGAGGGGTCATAATCTTCACCTATTCTTATCATTCTTGTTTATATCTATGTACAGTATACCTTTATTTCACTTTTTTTCAATTTTCTTAACAATTCCTCGTTAAAATTTCATTTATGAAAGCCTAGCTCCGAATAGCAAGAGTTTGTGAGTATGGCTTGGAGGACATCATAGCGTGCTGGAATCATACGCTCTGGTAATTCGTTAATTTTAAACCATTTGAGTTCCGCTATCTTATGGGGTTCTTTAATCTGTGGTATCTTTGAAAACGTTTCGACCCAAAAGTAGCAATTGAAATACGTATTATCATGGTCTGGGTCGTATAGATGCGTAAGGTGGACAAATTTCATGTCTTGCTCTAAAACATCAATCCCGATTTCTTCCATGAATTCACGACGCATGCACATCGTTGCAGATTCGTGTGCTTCAATATGGCCTGCTGCCGCAAAATCCCAATGATCATCCATAAATCCTGTATTTATTCTTTTTTGCAACAAAATTTCAATATCTTTTTGGTGGTGTCTAACTACCAGTCCCATCGATGCACCGCGTGCCTTAAAATATTTATCCATAGTCCCTCCCAGTTCGTGGAATAATCATAGTACGATTCATTTTTAATAGCAACTTCACAAAACAATGTGAAATGTATCACTAATTTATCAAGCGTGGTTACCCAGAGTAACTATCACTTATCTTTTCTACCATTTTCATCTAAATCTGTGAAAATTGCGCTTCTTTTTCTCAAATTTCACGATATTCTAGAAGTGGAGATGACAAATATCGATTTGTTATTGAAGGAGTCGAACATGGAAAATTTGATTACAGTCTTGAATTCTCTTGGTTTCACAGAAAATGAAGCAAAGATCTATATCTCATTGTTGAAGACCGGACCGCAAAATGGTTACGAAATTAGCAAATCAAGCGGTGTTCCACGCAGTAAAATCTACGTCCTACTCGAACGTCTTTTACAACGTGGCATTCTAACAAGTTCTCATAATGGCAAAAATGTCATTTACAAAGCAGAACCGGTATCCCGCCTTGAAGATATGGCAACCTTGGACCTCCAACGCAACCTTCAAGCGTTACGTAAAGAGACCAGCAAAATAAGTGAAACTGGAGACGACGATCAGATTTGGCATTTATCAGGATACGATAACATTCTGCTGCGTGTTGAGGAAATGATTCGCACAGCTGAGCACGAGTTATTAATTCAAATTTGGCAACCCGAGTTAATGCCTCGTATTGAGCAAGCGATTCTTGCAGCTGAAGGTACGATTAAAATTGCGGTTATTTTATATGATGAAACGCAATCGTATCAAACTGATGTTAAAAATGTCTACAAACACGGTTTCGAAGACAATCTCTTGGATGAGAATAATGCACGGTGGTTAACGTGTGTTAAAGATGCTTCGGAAATGATATATGTTACCATTCCTAATATTCAGCAAGCAACCGCAATTCATACCACCAATAAGAGTATGATTTGGTTCTCTACTGAATATGTGAAACATGATGTTTTCTGCTTAAGACTGATTGATGATATGGGTGAACTCGCACACACACTATACGGTCCTAAGATTGCGAAACTTCGTGATATTTACACACTCCAATAGGAGGAAATTATGAATATCGTAACAACAATTTTAGTATTAATCGCAGTCGTGAATGGAATTTTTGCGATTACATTAGTACGTGACTTAGCAAAGAATAAAGATTCGGTCATGAAGGAACCGGGAAATCCAATTGTCATGGCAATCACCGAATTCTTTATGTTCTTATTATCTACATTTGGAATTTCTGACTTTGCCATTGGTGCAGCGATTTATCCGAAATCAAAATGGGTCAGTGATGAAAAACTTCCTGGAACGCTTAATACACAATGTGTTATTCCAGTTGCTGTCATGGCTTTATCCTACATTTCTGTTATTGATGTTGACTTAACAACATTGCTTGTTGCTATTTTTGCACAAGTACTTGGTGCTTATATCTCACCACGTTATGTTGTTAAATTACCCGTTAACACCATCAAAAAATTTGTCGCAACCGGACTCATTATTGCCGGTGGATTGATTGTGGCAGGTAAAGTTGGACTATACCCTGCAGGAGGAACTGCAACAGGCCTTTCAGGCTTTAAACTTGTTTTATTAGGTGTTCTTTCATTTGTCTATGGTGCTGTCAATAATATTGGTATCGGATCTTATGCCCTTACCTCTGCAACTGTTTATGCTTTAGGAATGAGTCCATTAGTTGCTTTCCCAATCATGATGGGTGCATGCACATTCTCAGTTCCTATTGGTTCAATGCAATTTATTAAACTTGACAGTTATTCACGTAAAATTACACTGTTTGCTGCTATCTTTGGTTCACTAGGGGTTTTAGTTGCTGTCTTTGTGGTTCAAAGTTTAGATGTAGCCCTACTCCAATGGGTCGTAGTCGCAGTCGTTTTATTCAGTGCAACACAAATGATTTTATCGGTTCGTAAGGGGGATTAACACATGGAAATCAAAGTAATTAACAAAGCAATTATTGATGAGGTTTATACGATGCTTGATGCAATTCAAGCAAATAAAGATGCACTTGCGATTTACTCACGCAATGGGTCCATCATTCCATTACGGACCAACATTGATGTCGCTGCATTCGAAGGTCAAAGCTTGTATATGCCTGGTTATGCTGCTGATGCGCATGCATTGGGTGTAAAAATTGTCTCTGTTTATCCTAATAATATTGCGAAGGGCATCCCAAGTGTTCCTTCAACAATGGTTTTAATTGATGATGAAACAGGTCAAGTGATCGCCCTATTGGATGGTACGTATTTAACACAAGTGCGTACGGGTGCCGTTGCGGGTGCTGCAACCGATTTATTAGCCCGTCAAGACAGTAAAGTCTTTACTATTTTTGGAGCTGGTGGGCAGGCTGAAAGTCAAGTTGATGCAGTTCTTGCTGTTCGTGATATCGAACAGGTTTATGTCTGTGATCTTGATGAAGCCCGTCGTGAAGCGTTTGCGGCCCACATTGCTGAAAAACATCACGTCAAAGCCGAAGCTGCTGCATCAGCAGAAGATGCAGTTCGTCAATCAGATATTATTACGTGCGTCACAACAACACGTCGCCCACTCTTTGATGCGTCATGGCTTAAAGCAGGCGCACACGTTAACGGCATTGGATCGTACACCCCTGAAATGCAAGAGATTCCTGCTGAAGCAATTCTAAATGCCGATGGCGTCTATGTTGACACATTTGATGGCGTTTTAAACGAAGCAGGTGACTTCATCAAACCAATTTCAGAAGGTTTGTTCACCAACAAGATTATTACAGGTGAATTGGGTGATATCGTCAATGGTAAAGTTACTGGACGTAAGGACACATCACAAATAACCGTCTTTAAATCAACAGGTTCTGCAGTCATGGACGTCGTGAATGCACGTCGTATTTACGAAAAGGCGCTTGCGCATAACGCCGGTGACTCTATTAATTTATAGTCAAAACGTAAAAATACCACTCTATGAGCGGTATTTTTTTTGTTGTTCATCATAGATACTTTTCCCAGTTACAATCATCGTTATAATGTCGTCATTATCTTCAATCGCTACGCCTTTTTTTCCAAGGTAATCGCATAGGATTGGAAGATCCTTTGCGAGCGCTGCAGTAACTTCGTGTGTATACACCGAACCATCCTTTGCCAATAGCGAAATATTGAAACTATCCGGTCCCCAATCACCAATTCCGATTCGAGGCCGAGACGTATAGTCTATTTTAAATATATCAATATCATCAAATTCATACGTTTTCCTGAATTGCTGAGGTTTAAAGATAGCGATGAGACGTCCCCACCATGATCGATAGTGGATGGCAATAATCTCACGTTTACCTATAATAATCCGACCTTCCTTCACCACGATTAATGTCAAAAACATAAAGAAACCAAAGAAGATGAAGAATGTCCAAATGTAAGGACGTATCGTCATCGTCGCACCGAAAAAGAGTGCAAATATAAATCCAATAACTGTATTCCGGACCAAATTACGTTCACCTATTTGATAAGGTTTTTTCAAATGTTTCGATCCTCTTAAAAGTTGATCAATCGAAATATCATACAAATCACTGAGCATGATAATGTTTTCAATATCTGGCATAGATTCCCCACGTTCCCATTTTGAAATTGCTTGGCGTGAAATCATCAATTTCTCAGCGAGTGTTTCTTGCGTATACCCATTCACTTCACGGTAGTATTTTAGATATTCGTTCAGTAACATATGTGCCACCTCTTTCTATCTAAAGCATAGTCAATTTTCTGTTTTTTGTAACGCAACGTGTGGTTTCTATCCGTGATTTTTCTGATATAACTTATAAATACTGAGGATTACAAAGATTTTAAATGCAATTTGTGATAGCATTGCGAGCAATGATCCTCCAAAACCAACTCCCAAAGTGCTTAGCAAATTAATTGCGATAATGATACTGAGGATAATCGCAACCGTTTGTTTTGTCTGTACGACAAAGTCATAATCCCCCGCAAGATAAATGTAATAAAACATCGTAAATGAAATGATCAACCCTACAATTGCATAAATAACTGCGATAATTTCCGGACGAATAATGACAACGATATACATAAGACCAAGCATTCCCAGTGTTGTATATGCAATTAAGACAACCAAAAGATTAAGTGCCATTCTGAAGTATCGATTCCACAACGGTGTTTTTCTGAGCATGTATAAGGAATAAAGAAGTAACCCCAACGATCCTACTAATATAATTGTAGAGTTTGTAATCGGCAATGACATGATGATCACACCTACTAATATCCCCAATAATGCATTATTTTCTATTTTTTGAACATCTTGCCCCATAAGCTTCCCCTGCTTTCTTATCTAACTTAATAATATCATGTTCATCACAAAGACATATCATAATCCTATCTATTTTTTTCTAATCTCAGCTTTATAGTATGAAGCGCTAATTCAGCTTTTTGAAAATTGAGCGTTACATACACAACGAAGAAAAAAAAAAAAGACCTGAGGTCTTTAAATTTTCTTTTGGCACGCCCGACAGGGATCGAACCTGCAGCCTTTTGAACCGGAATCAAACGCGCTATCCGTTGCGCCACGGGCGTATGCACGATTATCATACCATGCTTGATACATTTATTTAAGTTTTAATTACATAATTTAACCTATTTTTGCGAATATGCTATGATTACCACACAAGGAGATTATTTTATGATAAAAGTAGGGGTCCTCGGAATTGGAAATATAGCACAAAAAGCCTATATTCCTGTCTATGCTGCACGTAACCAAGATGTCGAATGGCATCTCTATTCACGGAGCCAAGAAAAGCTCGATGCTTTATCCCGCCAGTATAACTTTAGTAACACACATACAGATATTGATGCGATGATAGCGAGTGGAGTTCAAGCAGTTTTTATTCACACTCCGACACAAACTCACGCAGATCTGATTCGCAAATTTCTTACCCACGGTATCCATGTTTATGTCGACAAACCAATCAGTGAAGACATACTCGAAGTCAAAGAACTTGTCACACTTGCACAAGCACAGTCATGTATTCTTATGACTGGTTTCAACCGTCGAATGGCACCACTCTATCAACAACAAAAAGCAGTCGCCCAAAAGAATATGATTCTTGTACAGAAGCATCGAGAGCATGCCGAGCAAGACGTAAAGTTTGCACTCTTTGATATGATGATTCACGTCGTTGATACGCTGGTCTATCTCATGGATACGCCTATCACATCTCACCACATTCGGGGTGTAACTGAGACAGGCATCCTGAGCCACGCACACCTCGAATTGCATGGCGACCATGTCACAGGCATGGCAACCATTAATATGTATTCAGGTGGCCGTAGTGAAGTTGTGGAAGTAATGTCACCTAATGGATTTTACCGTTGTGTTGATATGAATGAGCTACAGATTCATTCGGACCAACATCAATATACTGAACGTTACGGGGATTGGGTCCCAACACTCAATAAACGGGGATTTGTTCAGATCGTTGACCATTTTATTGAATGCGTTAAAGCCGGCAAACAATCTGACATCTTTACATTGGATGACGCATTGGTCACCCATCAATTAGTTCATGATATATACGAAAGTATAAAGGAGAAAAAATGAAAAAGATTTTACGACAAGCAACCATTTACCTTACTTTAGGGTTAATCGCAGGTGTATTTTACCGCGAATTTACAAAGTACATGGCCTTTACAGGAACAACGCAACTTGCCATTCTACATACACATATTTTAATGTTGGGTATGTTTATGATGTTGATGGTTTTAGTCCTTGCAAAGACATTCAAAATTCATCGTCATAAAAACTTCAAAAAATTTATGGGATTTTATAACGGAGGGCTTCATCTGACAATTTTAATGATGCTGACACGCGGTACCACACAAGTTTTAGGCACCGAGTTATCCAAAGGAATGAATGCTGCAATTTCTGGAATGGCTGGACTTGGTCACATCATTTTAACAATAGGACTTGTTTACTTATTTATGATCCTTCGTGACAACACGCATGATGCCTAACACCATCTCTATACGTTCTACTTAGATATTGTTATCAACATAAAAAAAGGTTCTAGCAGCAATTGCTTAGAACCTTTTTTTGTAATATGTCTCAAACAATTATTTTATTTCTTTACGTTTACGTTTTGATACAAGTACCGTAACAAGTCCGGCACCGACAATTAATGATGACACCATCATTGTATTACTATCAGCAACGCCTGTCGCCGGAAGTTTATCTTTGTCCGTTGTTTTATCCGGTGTCGTTGGTTTAACTGGATTGGTTGGATCCACAGGATCCACAGGATCAACTGGATCGACTGGATCTTTTTCTTTCAACTCTGATACTGCCTTATCCAACATTTCAATTGCATCTAAGACATCTTGTTGTGTGCTTGTTGAACGAACTGCTAAACGGAACATTGTTGCATCTTCTGCGATAACAGCTGGCAAGTTATTGACGACACTATCGCCAAATTCAATCGCTGTTTCAAGGTTTAAAACTGTCTCTTGAGTATATTTATCAGTCTCAATTGCTTTTGCATCGACAAGTTTCTGTTTTAAAAGAGCAATCGAGTCGGCTTGTGGTGTTTTCACGTCCACTAAGCCTGTAAAGGCATTATGAAGCGCTTCATATGCTTCATTGATCTCCACTTGAGTCGCGGCTTCATTTTCTAATATAGCCCTTGCATTTGCAAGTTGTGTGCTGAATGCTTCGTAGGACGCTTCTGTATATTGCGTTGCATCGATATCACCAATTGCAGCAATCAGTGATTCTAAGAGTGACTTGTCCACTTTCTTAACCAGTTGTTTTTCAATAGTTTGTAAACGGACTATAATTGCGTCCACCGTTTCTTGTGTCGCCTCATCATCCGCAATAATAGCTTTCGCATCATTAATTAATGTTTCAAGAAGTGCTTGTGATGCTTCATTGTATTGATCTTGATCCAATGCTTCCACTGTGTTCAAGAGTGCAACAACTTCTTTTTTATCAATCAATTCTGGTTTCGCTTCTAATGCATCAATTGCGTTATTGAGTGCAGTATGTGCATCTTGAATCATTTCAAGTGTTGCATTTTCTGTAGCAATCACTGCTTTAGCATCTGTAATTGATGCTACAAGATTTGCGTATGTTGCTTTTGAATAATCTTTTTCTTTAAGTTTTTCCGCGTTTTTTATAGCAGCATCCAAGTCACGTTTTGCTTTATCGACAGTTGGTACAAGGCCATCAATAGCTTCATTCAATGCACTCAATGCATCGGTATAGGTATTATCTTCAATTGCTTGATTTTGATGAACTACTTTCGCAGTTTCGATTGCTACTTTTAAAGTTGCAAAGGACGATGCTGAGTAATCTGCCTCTTTGAATGAACCTGCTTGATAGATACGTAGACCTAACGCTTCATAATTGTCAAAATAATTTAAGCGAATAATGAGTTCGTTCGTTTCGCCTTCCACGACTGTGAATGGAATAGGAAGACCATCATATTTAACACCCACTGGGATTGATGTTAGGACTAAATCATATGTACCGACTGGTAATTGTGTGTTAAGTCCTGAGTCGGATGTTCCACCAAGATTTCTAACTTTTCCCATTGCATCAATGACATCAAAGGTTGTGTTTAAGCCCATTTCACCAACATAAGCATGGATGTACATGTTTTCTGACTTACGGTTGACATAGTTTTGAATACTATTTTTCAGACTTTCTTCAATACCTTCATTTTGAGTTGTAACATAGATGCGTTCACCAAATTTAGTAAAGTCGACATCTTCAAACGTCACGACACCTTTATCATTCGCTACACCAGTTAAGACCGCATCAGGTGCAGCAATTGCATCGTATAGACGTACTGTTGCTTTAGGTTCTACTTCGGATACCGTTACTTTTTTACCTTCAAAATCGGCTTTAATTTGGTATTGTGATACCATTGGTGTTTTGGTGAATCCACCGTCGAACATTTGCCATTCATAGATACGAATCGCACCCCAAGGTGACGTTCCCGAATTAGTCACATCTAACTTCCATTCTTGGGCTGTAATTGGTGTATCCAACAACACATCTGTGACTGCTTTGGTATTTCCTTTGATTGCTTTTGCTATTTGCCATTGACCGTTTTCATCTTTATATTGCAATGAGAAATCAACCGTATTCATGTTATTTGCTTCACCACCATATTCAGCATGTTCAACACGCCATCTGGAAACACGTTGTGGTTCACTTAATTTAATATCCATGTATCCGGATTTTTTATTGGTTGCTGCCCATTTACTATTTCCCGTTGCTGTTCCATCCAATGCTTTGGATGCTGGTTCTGCATCGTTTTCAAATGACACAGCTGTAACTTGTGCATTCAAGGCAACGTTTACTGGCGCAACTTCGTTATTTTCATCACTTCCATCCAATGAAACACCCCAGTCAAATGTGACATCTTTTCCGTCGGAGCGATTGTTGCTTGCATCGAGAGTTCGGATACGAATTGTGGTGGTATCGTCTGCTTTGGCATTTGCATCGGTACGCGTAATCTTATCTGCGTAGAAGGCTGTGTTTGGTGTCGCACCTAACAAGACTTCTTTACCATCTTTGTTCACTTGGTAAACTTCATATACATCTGTGCCTTCAACTGCATCCCATGATAATCGTGCACTTGCTTCACGTGCATCTTTTACAAGCGTTTCATCCACACGCGCATTTGCAGTATTAGCAAGACTACCAGAATTTTTACTATCAATTGTTAGTTGGCCAACGTTTAAATTAAGGGTCTCTGTATCTGCATTACTTACTCTGATACTTACCGCATAGATTGTTTTGCCTGCATGTGCACCAAGATCTACTGTCTGAGTACCCCAAGCGTCATTACTTGTAACTGGGAAGTATGTTAAATCATTATCGACATAGTTTTCATCAAAAGAAACACCAACTTCTACTTTTGCTGCTGTGTTACCTTTTAAGGTAACCGCAAGTTCAGTATCTTCAGAAATATCTAATTTCGTACTATAGAGCATGACATTATTGGTGCTTCCAGCTGCTAGATTCCCTGATAATTTAAGTGAGTTTCCACCGTTATAGGCATCGTTGAAATCATATTCCACGGCTAAGCGTGTTCCAACTTGCTCCTTAACCCACCATCTCCAGGTTGGCATAATGTCTTGAGCTGAGCGATAGTTCCATGTACGGTTACGAACCTCTGCCCCATCAACAAACCATTTTTTACCATGCCCTGCATTGAAGCTCGTTCCAAATGAAGTCCCTTCAATGACTGATTTGTCCGTCACAAAGCGAGACATTCCTTTCCAATCTGCTGAATCATCAGCCAAGCTTGGATCGCCTTGAGGCCCCGTATAAAGAATTTGTTCATGTTTATTAAATTCTTCAGCACTTGCTGCGAATCCCATAGTTGAGTTTGGAGCATAAAGTGCGATTGAACTTAGTGCTTTACCATTATCATCAACCAATGCATCGGTATTGATTTTCGTTTTATAACTGTTTTGTTGAATTTCAAAACCGGCATATGCGTCATAAGGGTTACGGTCCAATGTATTTCGCATATAATCATGGGTGCTTTGTATTTTTGAGGATGACCAGTTAAAGTTCATGAAGAACTCGTCAACTGCATAATCATTATCTGATCCTCTTCTTAACCAAAGGTCATTATATTTGTTTACTGCATCTTGGTGCGATACTGAGCCACTGTTTGCCATTGCATCATACCACCCAATATTAATTGGATATCCCATTTCGCGGGATTTTTGACGAGCATAGACAAGCATGTCGTGAGTACTTTGGGCTACTTTTTCGGTAGAGCCATATGATTCTTGATTAAAGAAGTAGCCATCAAAACCAAAGTATTGTGCGATTTCAATGAGTTTATCCGCGACAGGGTAATTACCTTCCTCATCTTGAACAGACATATTTTCAAGTTCTTTAAGTGAATCATAATGGCCAGTTCCCCATGGGAAATGAAGCGTTGCATAGACAGGAACGCCATTTCGGTGGGCCGCATCAACAATATCTGGTGAAGGGACTGCAATGACCCCTTCTTCGGAACTTGCCCAATAAATCATGGAATCAAGATATTGCCAGTTATCAAATGCATAGATATTAAAATCTTCCCCTCCTGTAGAAGGTGATTGATCATGATTTGCGTTTGATATTGCTGCTGATGTAATTTTTGCCTCAGGATTTGCCAATTTATTGATTTGCTGACCTTGGAATCGACGTGATTCTAAAGGTACTGTTGAACGGTTAAGTTTTGCATCCGGGTCTGTTTCGGGTGACCATTTTAATAATGTTTCCAAACGAAACGCTGGTGCGAGTGGTTGTAGTGATTTTCCATTTTCATAGTTTTCATTCACAGTATCGGTACCATCTCCGGTAATTGCAGCATGAATTGTCATATTGCTTGCGAACATTGTGAAGGCCAGTGTTGTTGCCGTTAGCCCAATGCAGGCACTACGAAAAAGCGATTTTACAAATCGTGTATTTTCATTTTTCTTCATATTTTCTCCTCAATAAACAATAAATTGGTAAACGCTTACAGTATCATTATAGAGGATATGATTTATTTTTTAAGGTAAAAACTATAGTACATTATCAACATACTATAGTTTTATTTCACACACAATACAATTTGGTTTAAGAATCTTTACTTTAAGATTTTTCATGAACAGACATTAATAGTTCGAAATTGATGCTCTACATCTCCAAAATCTAAAAGCTATGGACTCCAAAGGCCTTGCTTCTCTATTGCAAGTCTGAATGTGTTCTTAAATTTCCAGTGTATACGAAAGATAAAAAAAATAGAAACAAGAAACTGTTTCTATTTTTTGATAGATTTATTGAATGATACCCTCGTAGAATTTTTTGGCTTCAATAACTTCCGCATCGACGAGTTGATGTCCGCCGGGCTGAACATTTGTTGTTACAGGAATTCCTGCATCTTCAAACTCTTTAACCGCTTCTTCAAATTTATCAAATGCGATGAATGGATCAATCTTACCACCCGTTGTATAGACATTTAGAGCCGATTGTTGTTTGAATGGCACTCCCGGTCTTACGGATGAGGGGTGAAAGAGCATTGCGCTGGTAAAATCTGTCTCAAACTCCTTGAAGAGATTGATCGCAATATTTGACCCATTCGAATAACCAATAACGGATACTACCGCATCCTGAAGTTTATAGTACTCCAAGAGCTGGAGCATTCCTTCATAAAGTGCTGTCGTTTGTTTTGCAAGATCTTTTAAATCAAAGCTCCCATCCGCATAGCGTTTAAAATAACGAAGCATTCCTTGTTCTTCTACTGCACCACGGATACCAATCAGTGTTGCAGTTTCATCAATATATCGTGCGAGGTTTACCAGATCGTTCTCATTACCACCAGTTCCATGGAGCATAAAGATAACGCGATCGGTAGAACCATCATGTTTTGCATGTACTATCATTATTGTCCTCTTTCTAAATCTTAACGTACTTTGATAAATGCTTTGCGAAGTGCTTTTAGTTGCTCTTGCTCATCATCTGTCAATGGTCGTTCTTTTTCAAATGCTTTGATCGCATTAATAGACTCACGGATTTCATTTCGTTTGGTAATCATATCGTACTCGTAACGGTTTCGATAACCATATGTTTCTAACGTATCAATTTCTTTAACGAATACTGGCATAAATTTACTTTCGATAATGAGTCGTTGTGCCTCAAAGTGTTCTGGGATGATAAACGCTTCACCGAGTGTTTCGACAGGCTCATCAACGCTTACACCCGGTGTAACGGTTGATAATTCAATGAGAATGCCACCACGCTCACGGAAGTAAATCGCATTAAAGTATTTACGATTTTTAACCTCTGTTGGGAAGTACCCAGCACTGAGTAATTTTTCACGCCATGCTTCTTCCGTTCCACGTTCAATTGCGAATGCGATATGATGAACCGTTCCGTGGCCTTTGGTGCCGATTGTTGTTGTATGTTTACGGATATCAATCAATCCACCTAATCCTTCGTGGATTCGGAGGCGGTAATACTCATCATCTTCCGCCACAATTGTATATCCAAATAAATCGGTAAACAACGCTAGCGTTTGTGCAGGTCTTTCTGAGAAGAGTGCCGCATTATACAAACCTTTAATCGCTGTCTTTGGTTGTACACCATTGAATGCCCATTGACTGTTTGGACCTAACGGTGTTTCTACCAACTCAATATCCAATCCATGACGATCTGAGAATGCTAAGTAACGCTCACCAAATCTTTCATATGTATAATTGAAAATATCGAAGTGATCAAGTCTTTCTTTCCAGAAGTCGAGTGCTCCTGTATTCACTGCATAAGTAACGTATCCAACCTGACCATCTCCAATATCGCCTTCTTTAGAATCTGAAATTGGGAAATAGGTGGATAAGCCTGTACTGCCATCATGATTTCCATAATAGAAATGGTACTCTTCAATATCATCATAGTTTAGTGTCTTTTTAACTAAACGCATTCCGAGCATTCCTGCATAAAAATCAACGTTTTCTTGTGCGTTTTTAACGACTGAAGAAACATGATGTAGTCCTAAAATTCTTTCCATAGTATAACCTACCTCCTTACCATGTTATTATATATTCTATGATTTTTCTTCTCAACTTATATGCTTAAATGTGTTCTTTAAGTACTTTCGCTGGATTTCCACCAATAAGAACATTGTCCGGAAATGACTTGGTCACAACACTGCCACCAGCAACCACAACATTATTCCCCAGTGTAACCCCAGGATAAATAACCGCAGCACCACCAATCCAAACATTATCACCAAACGTAATTGGTTTGCCTAATTCAAGTCCACTATTACGTTCGGTCGCATTAAGCGGATGGGTTGCCGTGTAAATCTGAACTGCAGGTCCGAGCATACAATTATCACCAAACGTAATTGGACAGACATCTAACATCACGCAATCGTAATTACAGTAGAAGTTGTCACCCACACTTACATTGTAGCCATAGTCTAATTTGAGTCCCACACCAAAACTTGCGTACCCTTTTGTTTTTATTATCTTTTTATACAGTTCGCTTCGAGTCTTGTTATCTGAAATCTGTGATGCTTGGACAACAATATCTCGAGCATAGGCATTTTCACGTTGTAATTCTGGATCTCCAGCATCATAGAGCATGCCTTGAATCATTTTTTCTTTTTCTGTCATAATATACCTCACTAGTATATTTATCCTATCACATCGACCCCTCTTTTTTATGCCATTTTTAGTGGTGAACATAGCTTTAAAAGAAGTTTCTGATAATCCTACGCAACATAAAAGCGATGTCTATAGATTTAGACACCGCCCAATACTATTAAGAAATCGTTTGTTCGGGATTTTCTCCACGATAAGCATTATCATCTGCAGCCTTGAAGAACGGATAGTAAATAGCGACTGAAATGATTATATTTAATAATTGTAAAATCGATCCCATGATACTACCTGTGGCAAGGTATCCTCCAATAAGTGGCGGCATTGTCCATGGAACCATAACACCGTTTGTCATCGGAACAATTTTAAAATACATTGCTGCATATGAGACAGTGAATACAACAAGTGGTGCAAGTACATATGGAATGATCATTATTGGATTCATAACTATAGGAAATCCAAACATAACCGGCTCATTTACTCCAAAAATAGTAGGAGGTACAGCAATTTTTGCTAGCTCTTTCATTTGCTTACTGCGACTACGAAGTACCAGCAAGATGGCGACTGCAATTAAGACACCACTTCCTCCCATCCAAACAAAGACATTAAAGAATGAATAGTTAATGATGTTTGGAATTTCTTGGCCTGCTTGGAATGCAATTCTGTTCTGATCGAGCATAAGCATGTAGGTTGGTTGCATCACACTCAAGACAAGGTCCCAACCGTGAATACCTACTGTCCAAAATAGTGATGTAATCAATATTGCAATTAAACCACCAACATATCCACCCCCCAGATAAGATAGTGGCTTCCCAAGAATTACCGCTATGATTTCATGCATGTTTCCAAAGCCAGCTGCCTCGATTACCAATCTCAGCACCCAAAATAACGTAATCGTTAGAATCGACGGAATTAGGGCAACAAAAGACTTACTGACTGCAGGCGGAACATTCTCTGGCATTTTAATAACGATATCTTTCTGAACCATTATTCGGAAAATTTCCGTACTAATTAATGAAACTATGATTGCAACAAAGAGACCCTTACTCCCCAAATAGCCAAGAGGAATTCCACCATCTCCTGTTAAAGGTGTTACAACCAAGAAAGCAGCTAGAGAGATGAACCCTGCCGAAACACCATCAACTGCATATTTGGTTGCGAGACTGTTTGAAATTGCAAACACACAAATCAAAGCCATGATACTAAAAGTAGCATCCACAGCATAATTTAGTTTCGTAACCCAATCTGGGCCGAATATTCCAGATACAAATTCTGTATATCCAGGAATTGGTAGATTACCAATAATTAAAAATATTGATCCAACAATTATCAATGGAATTGAAGCGGCCATACCATCGCGAATGGCGAGAAGGTGTCTTTGACCACCTATTTTGATTCCCAACGGTAGAACCTTATTATCCATAAAATTACTAATCTTACTTCCCACTTAAATCACCCCTTCTATATTAAGTTTAAATGGTATTCTGATACTTTAATCATATGCAGTTGATAGTGCCTGCTTGAGATCTGCAATTGTCATTTGTGCTTCCAACAATCCGATAAACAATCGGGTATGGGTAATATCCAATCCCCTTGCCCTCATTGTCTCAAGATTATCAAATTTATATCCTGGAAGAACCATACTTTCATAACCACCCAACTCACACCTATTAAAAACGTTTCTAACGCATTAACAAATGTTTGTAGTTTGGTAGTATCTTTATCAGTAAAGGTAATTGCAAGTAAGCTTCCATAACCATCTAAATACTTTTCACTGCGTTCAGCTTGTTGAATGTATGGATGAAATATTTTCTCAATACGGGGGTCATCCTTCAGTGCATCAATAACCTCTTTTACGTTATTGCTATGTTTTTCCATACGAATGGGGAGTGTCCGGATTCCACGTATTGCTAGAAAACTATTCATAGGACTACATGTTGATCCCATCATTAGGTAACCATTTTGTTCTACTTTACCCACGGCCTCAGTTGTTCCTAATACTGCACCTGCAACAATGTCAGAATGCCCACCGATATATTTTGAACAAGAGTGAAGAATCAGATCAAT
The DNA here is from genome assembly GCF_009828825.1 of Erysipelothrix aquatica. GTDB lineage: Bacteria > Bacillota_I > Bacilli_A > Erysipelotrichales > Erysipelotrichaceae > Erysipelothrix > Erysipelothrix aquatica_A. The sequence continues at coordinate 227,160 of NZ_WTTA01000003.1, forward strand.
CCCGCTCTCTAGAGGTCTTTGGAACATTGGTGTTGCCCACGTATTGTCTATCATTGTAGTAATCTGTCTTGATTTCGCGATATCAGCGATTGCTTTTAAATCAACAATCTCAAATTTTTGACTTGACGGACTTTCTAGATAGATTACGTCTGTATTGTCTTGAATTGCGCTTACAATCTCTTGGGTATCAACTGACATCACAACAGTATGAGACACGCCAAATTTTTCGAGACTTTTGATAAACTTCATGGCCGTAGAGTAAATAGAATTAACAACAACAATATGACTACCATTCATAACATGGGACTGCAATGTAGCACTAATTGCGCCCATTCCTGATGCAAACACTTTACATCGCTTAGCACCTTCTAGCTCTGCAAGGAGCACTTCAAGTTTATGTGTTGTAGGATTAGAACCACGTGTGTAAACATAGTTGTTAAATTCATCTTTGCTCGCTGCAACATATGCCTCGTAGCTCTTTGCATAAAAAGAGGATGTCATCGCAATCTCAGGAGAAATTGCATGGTGTGATTGTTCATCTGGAATCACCGCTAAACATGTTTGAATCAATCTATCTTTTATCATAATCATTTCAACCTCGCTCTGAACTACATAAACCGTACCAAGTAACCACTTACTTAACAACGCAATCTACCCAAAGAGAAAAAAATTACCGCACTTTTAAGTATTATTCCTTAAATTACGGTAATTTTCGACTATTTGTTTAGATATTCATCTTTAACTTTAACAATGTAATCCTGATTTTTGCTGTACTCAAAACGATACATACTCGCAAATATGAGATTGATGGCATAAGAAATTGCGGCATATGAGAATACAGTTCGAACCAATTCATCTTCTTCACGTAGCGGTGGCAATGGAATAATATGTGTTGCAAGTCGTCCCACTGGACTTGATTCATCGGACGTCATAGCGATAATTTTAGCACCTCGTTTTTTTAGAATCTGACATGCATTCACAACTTCAGCACTTTTGCCACTATAAGATATTATGATTGCTGCATCCCTGGGTGTTGCCTGTGCACAAAGAAATGTCTGCTCCGGTTGAAGAAATGCTATCCGCACAAACTTCGACACTTTTAAAAGTTTATTTTGAAAGTCATGCACACTGATAAAGCTATCACTAATTCCAACGCCATATAAATTTTCTGCTTTGTTTATTTCCTCGATTGTTTCACTTACCAACTCTTTCGTCAATAGTATTTGGGTCGCTGTTATCGCTCTTTTTTGAAGTGTTCCAATACTATCCACAAGTTCCACTTCATTACTCTTTTCATTAATTATTATTTGTTCTTCTGTCATCATCATGTGAACATTCACTGATCGTAATAAACTGATTTGAAATTCTTTGTAACCTTCAACACCGAGTTTTTTACAAAATCGTGTTATTGTTGCTGTTGATGTATTTGTACTTTCAGCAAGTTCATGCATTGAAATTGTTAATACGCGGTCTGTATGCTCTAAAACATAATCAGCAATGTGGCTTTGCACCGGTGAAAGGCCCTCTTTTTTTTGTAATTTACTGTATACCATTACAAACTCCTTTATTAAGAATCAATTATTCCTACACGCTACATACGAACCTCTACCTCAGTGTTCGTATTTCCAACAAGATTACTTATCAATTCGAATGAAAAACGCGACAGTAATTATTCAGAGATCCTTTGCTTATTTTATTGAAAGTTTCTTATCGATAAGTGCTTGAATTTCAGGTGTCGGATTCTCACCACTCTCTAGAAGATAGTGCGTATCATCTACTTTCTTCAGATTATAGTTGAAGTATTCCGCATAACGATGCGCTTGGTAGTCAAATATCGGACGCATCCATGGTGTTTTCAGGTGAAGGACCACTGCACTATACGATCTACTATCTGGCCTCGGTTTTTCTGGAATATCGTAAACCTGATATTCGGAGGCAACAACAGATTCTTCGAAACGGCTTCCTATATTTTCCGAATGCTCTGGATTGGTTTCGCGTGGACTTCCAAGTGACGTCAATGTACTTAAAATCAACAAGTTAAACGAAACTACGAATATCAAATATACTGAGACCGCAACAGCTAGATATTTCAGGTATTTATGAATTTTTGTATGTTTGATAATCTTCACAACCCCTACAGCTACCAGAGAAATGATGCTCACCCACAAGACACCCTTAATGCTGATTATCTTCCCAAACATGCCACCCCAACTAATAATTAGGAATAAGATGATGAGTGTTGCAATTAAATTAATCATGTTTGTATATTTTTTACTTGTTTTGAAATCAGAGTATCGACCCTGTTTCAAATTTTGATACTCCTTAAAATAAGAATATGTATAGACCGAATACGTTAAAATCAAATACGGATAGAGTAGAAATGTTCCAAGGCTTCCCTGACTTGTAATTGTCATTTGCTTAGATTGGGTCGACGTATACATCGTAAACAACCACATTCCAATTAGCACTAAATATAGAAACGCATTCCGTTTTAAGCGCTTTTTAATCGGTTCAAGCTCTAACTCTTGAAGATTACTTACCTGTTCGAATGCCGGTTCATGCGTTTTGAGAATCGCAATGGGTTCAATCCATCCGACGATAGTTCGACCAAACGTTTTCATAAATTCACGAAATGCATATTCATTATTACCCCAACCCTTAGAATTTCGTGATGGCATCGGAATCAATTCGTAGCGAAGGGTCTTATCGTCACTACGTTCAAACTGTTGAAAGAACATCGTGAAGCGTTTTAAATGGTAACCTTCTTGCACTTTCTCATTAAGATAGACTTCATAATGCTTATACTGGGACAATTTGATACTTCTGAATTCAATCATAACTTTCCTCCATAGCGATTCCCTCTAGTGCTAACAGTCTCATCATTTCTTGATTTGGCATTACGTTGTTATGCAGCACATAGACATCCGACGATACTTGAATAACTTCGAAATCGTACGTCGTTGCATAGCGCATCATTTCATAATTCAACAAGGGTCGTACCATCGGCGCATACAACCGCATAACTATAACTTTTGCTGCGTCAAAACCAGTTGAACTCATAGCTTGCGGTCGTACTTCCCGTACCGTATATTTTGACACAAATACCGATTCATCAAACGTAGTATAGACCGATTCCGTTTCGAAGTAGTTTGGATGTGAATGAATGTCTTTATTATTACCGGGTTGAATACCAACCAGGATTCCTAGTGTGAGGATTAAACTAATACAACTGACACCAATATATTTGGCATGTTTTGAGGTTGTTTGTTGGGTTGAATATTTAATACGATAAATTGCGTCTAAAGTATGCATTCCAATTAATAGCCATAAACCGAGTACCAGTGTCCACTGATTGATGAAACCATAGATTCCTGTGAACACAAGACCTACCAAAAGCACAACGGATAGGATTGACGTAATGCCTTCATAGCGATAACCGGGAACAACCTTAGCAAATTGCCGATTCTGAAGACATTTAAGATCATACTGGGCATCTTTTAGGGTTTTAAAAGATGCAATCGATGCATAGGAAAGCAAAAGTAACGAACCGACTTTTAATGAGCTGGTCAGAACATTAAGATCTGCAGCGATAGCAATCTGGAGCAAAAAAAGTATAACGACCCCTATCTGTAGTCTTCCACTTCGTTTCATTTGGCGAATATGTCTTTGTAGTGGTTCAAGATCTACATCCGACGAAATGTCCACCGTTGAAATATTTGACATTGATGTTTCAAAAATAGCAAAAGGACCAAACCAAGCGATAAATTTTCGATCGAATGATTCAATGAATGCTTTAAACTCACGATTATTTTCTAGAAATCCCTTATACCTTCGGTAGGCTTTGGGAATGATTTCATATCGAACATTAACGTCCTTATTTTTTTCAAATCGTTGATAAAATGGATTGGAACTTTTGAGATGATATCCTTTCGTAACCATCTCATTCAAGTATGCCTCATACGCTAAGTATGCCGATGCACTTACATTTCGAAATTCAAGCATTTCAACCCTCCTTTCTAGTTTTCTTTGAGCACCTCTTGAGCATCAAGTATTATTTGCTTATAATTATCAATCGCATTATGGAGAGCAACAGTACCCTTGTTTGACATGGTATAAGTACGAGCACGTCCTTCGCGATTCGTTTCAAAAATATAGCCATCACTCTCAAACTTCGCAAGGATTGTATACAGCGTTCCGGGCCCCAAGACAACACGACGGTTCGTTTTCTCTGCTACCCAGTCTACAATTTCTTTCCCAAACATATCTCGATGCTGCAGGGCCATAAGAACATAGATCATTGTTTCTGTCATGTACACCTCCAATATCGACCAACGATATCATCTATCGATATTATAGCACGGTCTCTTTTATTTACCAAATAAAAAAAGTCACAGAGTGACTTTTAAAGGCGATACAACGTATAAGACGACCGTGAGGTATAAGGAGTGTCCGTGGAGAAAATGTCGCCTTGGCCAAAGTTGATCGCATTCGCAGGGAACTGCGGCTCGATTGCAAGGGCACTGTAATTGCGTGCATCCTTACCATGTTCCTGTTTAAAGGTTTCATCAAAATAATTCGCAAAATAAAGACGTAATACTGGTAGTGATGTTTCACACACCAACATACGCGTTTGCGTTTTTAGATAAAGCTTTCCATCGAGACGATAATCATGATCAATGAAGCGTGTTTTTTTAAATTCTGGATGCTTCTGTGTCAATGCTTGTTCGATTGATTTCCAAGCTCTAAAATCAAAGGCGGTGTGTGCAACAGGTAGCGTCTTACCATTGTTCGCTAAACTCGCATCAACCGTATAAATCTCATTGGCTTCAACTTTTAGAGAATGGTTGACAAGGGAATTGCTTCCATCTAAGTTAAAATAATTGTGTGTCGTAATGTTGATTGGAAACGGATCGCTCGGGTAGGCAGATATCGTTACAATTAGCTGTGCATCCTTAAGTTGATAGGTTACGGTTGTCTTAACGGTTAATGTATAACCATCATGTGGAGTATCCGCTAACTCAAGCCGAATGCCATCCTCTATTATTGTGTATGAGAATGTTTTAAAAGCATGGGATTGAAAACCACCATGAAGATGGTTTGGTGTATTATTGATTGAAAGTCCATATTCTTTCTTATTTACACATAAGTGACCGTCTTTGATCCGTCCAGCCGTTGGCCCGACAACGCTTCCGAGGTATACCGGATTGGATTCATACAATCCAAGATCTTGGTATCGCACAACACAGTTTGGCTCATTCACAAATCCAAAATGAATTAACGTTGCACCATACGATAACACACGAACATCAAGCATACCGTTGGATAATGAAATTACATCGGTAAACGGTTCATGCGATACTTCAACGTTCAATTTCATGAGAACCGTCACCGATTTCTGCGACATAAAAGTTTGCTTCATAACCAATCGCTTTTTTGTATTTGCTTCCGACGTTTTTAATGAAGGCTGGAATAGCATCGGTTGCGACAATTGCTATCGCACAACCACCAAACCCAGCTCCCGTTACACGAGCTCCAATGCATGATGCTTCATCCCATGCTGCTTCCACAATGGCATCAAGTTCTTTTCCGGTCACTTCGTAATCATCTTTAAGACTTTTGTGACTTGCGTTTAAAAGCTTACCGAATGCCAGAAGTTCACCATGACGCAGCTTTCGTACGGCACGGCTTACACGATCATTTTCACTGATAGCATGACGTGCACGACGATACGCCACCATATCATCCTTAAAAAAATCTACGATCGCTTCTAACTGTTCACGATTGAGTTGGCATAGTTCACTGACGTTGTAGTGATTCTGAATGATTGATAAGGCGCGTGCACACTCTTCCAAACGTTCATTATATTTTGAATCGGCAAGCGCCCGCTGTTTATTGGTATTCATGATTACAATTTTGTGCCCCTCTAATTGCACCGGGACACGTTCATAGTCTAAGGTTTCTGTATTCAGGCGCAACGCCGTATCCTTTTGACCAAACATAACCGTGAATTGATCCATAATTCCCGTATTAACGCCAATATACTGATTCTCAGAATCTTTGGTCACAACTACAAGATCAAGGTCACTTAATGTCAGATGGTTAATCTTGCGAATAACCTCTGCAGTCACAATACCAAGCGATGCACTACTGGACAATCCTGCACCGTTGGGAATATCACCAAAGTAAAGCACTTCAAATCCAGTATCGACCGGCAGTCCTCTTTGTGCAATGGTCGCAATGATTCCTTTGGCATAGTTTACCCATCCGTGATTGTCGTTAAATGCTAAGTCTGAGGCGTCGATCTCAAGAATCTCTGTATCCGAAACATTGAGTGAAGCAAATCGAAATATACGATCATCTCGAACACGTACCAAGGCGTAAGTACCGTTAGTAATCGCACATGGAAACACATTACCACCACTGTAATCAATATGTTCGCCAATCAAGTTAATCCGACCTGGAGCAAAAAATGCGTAATCATACGCTTTCCCAAAAACCGACTCAAATTTATTTTCTAATAATTCCATAATGCCCCTCCTAAAAAGACTCTATATACCTATTTTTTACGCATTGATTTACGAATATCTAACGCTACAGCAATCACAATCACAATCCCTTGGATGACGTTTGTCATATCAGGTTTAACACCTAAATATGCAAGACAAACTTTCAATAGCTCAAAGACAAAGACCCCGAGTAAGATTCCAGGAACCGTACCTTGACCCCCTGTTGTTGAAACACCACCAATGGTCGCTGAAGCAATTGCCTCTAGTTCATAACTTGTACCTGATGAAGGTCCTACGGATCCTGTTTTTGCAGATAGCAAGTACCCTGCAAGTCCGTAAAGGGCTCCTGCAAGTACAAAAATTTTAATTTTAGTGCGTGGTACGTTAACGCCTGAAACTTCAGCTGCTTGTTCGTTTCCACCTATTGCGTACATATTTTTTCCGTAACGGGTTTTATTATAAAGAACCCACATAACGACCCCAACTATAGCCGCAATAATTACCAAGTATGGAATGATTCCAAAGAGCTTGCCTTGACCAACTTGGATGTACGATTCTTTAAATGTTCCAATAGGTTGGTTTCCACTATAGAGCATATTGAATCCATAAATCATAATTTGAGTTCCCAATGTTGCCAAGAATGGTGGAACATGGAAGTAAGCAATGATGATACCATTCATTAATCCTAACAGTGCACATGCTGCAATAACGATTAACAGTGGTACAAAGATTGGTAAATCCGGTAGATTGGGAAAGAACTTCCCAACAAAATCAGGTTGTTGTACTAACGTTCCGGCTAAAATTGCGGAGAAACCTACAATCCGCCCTGCCGATAAATCAGTTCCACGAATAATCAATGTTCCTGAGATTCCAAGCGCAATAATAAAACGTACTGATGTGTTGGCGAGAATGTTTGATGCATTTCCAATGGTAAAGAAGTTGCTTTGAGTAGTACCTGTAAAAATAATCATTACAGCTACCACGATGAACATTGAGTAATCTGTTAGTATTTTTTGTATATCTATTTTTTTATCTTTCTTAAATAATTTAGTTGTCATACTATTCTCCCTGCATAAATTTGGTGGCGAGTGTCATCACCGATTCTTGTGTAGCATCTTTGCTATCAAGGAATCCGGATATACGCCCTTCGCACATAACCATAATTCGATCGGATACATTGAGTAACTCCGCCATTTCAGATGTAATCATAATGATGCTTTTACCTTGGTTAGCGAGATCGTTGATAATTTGATAGATTTCAAATTTAGCGCCAACATCAATCCCTCGTGTTGGTTCATCAAGAATTAAGATATCTGGATTATTTGCTAACCATCGCGCGAGAATAACTTTCTGTTGATTTCCACCGGAAAGGTTTTCTATTTTTGTGCGTTTCGATGCGGTTTTGATTCGGAGTTTTTCTATTGAGTCCTTAACCATCGTATCCACACTTTTATCATTAATCAGTCCATATTTAATATGGTCATTAATAGATGTAATCGCGATGTTATCTTCAACAGATAAGACACCGAAGATCCCAGTACTACGACGATCTTCGGTTACCAACGCAATTTTATTGGCGATGGCATCATTGGGATGTTTGATAATCGTTTGTGTCCCATTGATTTTTATTAACCCTTGTTCGATGGGGCGGATTCCAAAAATCGCTTCCATTAACTCAGTCCGTTGTGCTCCAACCAAACCTCCGACTCCGAGAACTTCCCCCTGTTGGAGCTCAAAGAAGCATTCTTTAAATGATAGAGGGTCAGTAGATGTGAGGTTTTCAACGCGAAGAATAACATCCTCATGTGGGACGTTAGTTTTTTCCGGGAACATGCTTGTTAGCTCACGACCAACCATATTTTTGATGATGGATTGAACACTCATTTCTGAACTGGGCCATGTATTTACGTATTGACCATCTCGCATGATGGTAATCTCATCTGAAATTCGTAAGATTTCGTCCATCTTATGAGAAATATAGATGACTGCGATATTTTTTTCCTTGAGGCGGTCAATAATACTAAAGAGCATTTCAACTTCGGACGTTGTTAATGACGATGTGGGCTCATCCATAATGACAATTTTGGCATTGTGCGATATTGCTTTCGCAATCTCAACCGATTGCATTTGCGAGACCGTTAACGTTTCCAAAAGTGCTGTTGGTTTTTTGTCTAAACCAACCTCTTCGAGTAAATCTTTAGTCCATGCATTAATTTTCTTATGGTCGACTAAACCAAAGCGATTCAATGGATATTTCCCAAGAAATATATTTTCCGCGATCGTCATTTTCCGAATGGGTTGAAGTTCTTGATGGATCATTGCTAAACCTGCATCCATAGCCTCTTTTGCATTTTTGAAGTCAACAGCTTGTCCATTATAAATAACTGTCCCGGCATCGCGATGGTAAATACCAAAGAGACATTTCATCAGCGTTGACTTACCCGCGCCGTTTTCTCCCATCAGAGCATGAACGGTTCCGGGTTTGAGTGCCAGTTGAACATTATCTAATGCCTTAACACCCGGAAATTCTTTTGTTAAGTTTGATATTTCAAGTATGTTTGTTTCCATAATTTACCTACCTATTAAAAAAGTGTGCCGAAGCACACTTTAATGTTTCTATCCGCGCTCCGCGTAACGTACTTTAATTTCTGCGATTGTTTCTTTTCGTGCATCTACACGTTTCAATTCTGCATCTTCAGGTTTCGTTACACCAACATAATCATGCCAGTAGTATGCTTCCACATCTTTTCCTTGCATCAATTCAACCGCAACATCTGCAGCTGTATGTGATTGGTTAAAGTGGTCATTGAGTACTGTTCCTGTCAATTGTGCATTTTTGAGAAGTTCAAGTGCATCAGGAATTGCATCAACACCGACAATATAGATGTCTTCACCAACTTTACGTCCAGCAGCATTAATTGCGGTCACCGCACCCACTGCCATCCCATCGTTGTTTGCAAAGATAACTTCAAGATCTTTACCAAATTGCTCCAACGCACTCGCTGTGAATTCTTGTCCCTTAGCTGAGTCCCAGTTTGCTTGGTAAGGTTGGGCCAGTAAGTTGACTGTGCCGCCCTTAGCTTCATAACCTTTGATTGAATATTCAGTCCGTTGTTGGGCATCAACGTTTGCAGGGTCACCCATTAATGTAATATATGAGATCTTGCCATCACCATTGATATCTCCCTTGTTTGGAAGACCTGCAATCATTTCACCTTGGATGGTTCCTGATTGGGTTGCATCAGCCCCAACATAGGTTGTTTTACCTGGCCAGATTTCTAAATCTTGAGGGGTAGGTTCACGGTTAATTAATACAACAGGTATTTCCTTAGCTTTCGCTGAATTAATAACAGATGCAGCAGCCGTAGGATCAACTAAGTTAGCAATAATGACATCTTTTCCTTGAGCAATAAAATTATTGATTTGCTCTGTTTGTGTAGATTGGTCTTGTTTACCATCTTGGATGTCTAACTTATAGGTATTACCATCTTTAGCACCCAGTTCACCAAAGTATTTTTCAAGCTCTTGACGGTAGAGTGTCATGAAGTTGTCATCAAATCGATAAATCGCAACACCAACATTATATGTTTTTCCAGAACCAGAAGACCCATCGGTCTTGGCATTGTTTGCACCACATGCTACGAGCAGTACAGACGCAAATAATATGACGAGTACTTTTTTCAATTGCTTCATTCTATTGTCCTCCCTTTGACAAAAGTATATTGCTTGTGTACGTTCATAATATGAAATGTAAGCGCTTTTGTCAACGAAGTTTACTAAACGTTTACCGATTTCGCAGATTCACGTTTGATGAGTTTCGGAACAATTTGGGTTTTACTGGGTGTATTATGCCCAGTGTTTATTTGGATTAGAAGCAGTGATGATGCAATGTCTCCCATCAATTTTGTATTTAGTCGAACGGTGGTAAGTGGTGGATTCAAATAGCGTGATGTTGCGATATCGTTACATCCCACTATAGACACAGCGTCTAATTTCTTGAGTTCTCCCAATGCACGAATAGCACCCATCGCAATCGTATCGGATGCACAAAAATATGCAGTCGCTAACCGATTGGCTTTAGCTGCATCAATAATTGCATCATACCCTGTACGTGCACTAAATGTTCCAAAATGAATGTGTTCTTTATAATTGGATGGGCCTTTTAGATCCATCATTTCGATATAATGTTTTTCTCGTTTATCTTGATACGGCGCTTGTTCTGGACCCATAAATTCTTTACCGCCGATATATCCAATTGCTGTGTGACCAAGAGACCACAAGTGTTCCAAAGCCAGTTGTGACGCCATTTCTAGATCTTGAACTACAGATGTGAAGCGCGCTTCATCGGGATTTGAATCCACAAAGATGAGGTTTGAATTCGCTTGAGATAGTGACTCGACCTGTTCCATCGAAAACTTTCCAAGACAGATTAAGCCATCAAATTGTTGGGTATAAACATCTTCCATATTATCTTTATAAAACCGATGTACCCGATATCGTTCTTTTATCCAAAAGCTTTCCACACTCTTACGCAATGCATAATAGTACGGATCTTCTTCTTCCTCTTCACTTGATATCCATTGAATAATAGCAATCGAATTATTAATCATGTTTGACTTTGTATTATATTCTAGAGATTGTGCAGCCAGTAAAACTGCCTCTCGGGTTTCTTCCTTTACATTTAGCGTTGGATCATCATTCAAAATACGTGAAACGGTTGATGTACTTACCTTCGCTAACTTTGCGATATCTTTTAATGTAGCCATAAATCATGCCTCCTGATACCACTATAGTAAATTTTTAGTAAAATATCTAGTTGTTTTTTATGAATCGAAGATACCGTTGACGTACAGCATAGACATATGCCGCTAATCCCAGTGTCGGAATCAGGACAATTAGGTATAAGCCATTCATATTTTTCATAAAGAAATAGGCATACAAAAAGATTACTGCAATCAACACAACACCTACAAATCGGTCAACACGATTTACTTTGAGTTGAATGGCATCTTTGCGGTCATCATAATTGTGGGGAACCGGTTGGGTTATTGTTTGAGGGCGTGTCAAGAAATAGTAGTAACCCCCTTGACTCCCCAAGTATTCACAACACACTGTGAAGCCAACATCGGTAAACTTTTGTAGCGATGCAGGTTCCACGGAGAAGTGAACTGCATAAGTAAAAGGACCTTCATCAGTCGGTTCAAACGTATAACGCTCACCATCAAACGTTTTGAGGATATACCCTTCTTTAGCTTCCAAATAGCGTATTTCATCAGCAACTTGATCCAATCCAAAGTATTTTTTTTCAATCATGAGTACTTCCTCCAATTACTTTCAGTTTAGTCACAAACACCCAGCTCGTCAAGATAACAAAAGAAAACCACCTTTCGGTGGTTTTTAATGAACGCAGGGAAACTCGATGATAACTTTAAATAAGTCACCATCAATCTCAATGGTAAATTGCCCTGCTTGAATTTGAGTAAAGCTTTGTGCTATCGCAAGTCCAAGTCCACTTCCCGTTTCGGTTCGTGATTTATCACCACGGACAAACCGCGCTACAACTTCATCTGGCTTTAAGTTAAGTGGTGATGCCGATATATTCTTCATCGATACACGAACATTTGAATCCTGCACGGATACATCGACATAGAATCGCGTATGTTCCATCCCATACTTAACAACATTTTGAATAATATTGTCAAAGATTCGAAACGTTTTATCTGCATCAAGATTAACCATCAATGGTTGTTCTGCGATCTCGGTCACAACTTGAATATCGCGGTTTTCCAGCGCATCTTGGTGTTCAATCAACGCTTGCTCCACTAACGACACAATATCAAGTTCTTGTGCATCAAGGCTAATTTCTCCAGAGCTCGCCTTACTGATATCAAAAAGATCTTCAATTAGTTTTGTAAGTCGCTCAGTATAACTATTTAAGCGAACCGTATATTCTAAGCGTGTCGCAGCATCCAATGTCTGATCTTGCAATAACTCACTATAATTTCGAATTCCCGTAAGCGGCGTTTTGAGATCATGGGACACATTTGTAATTAGCTCTGTCTTTGTAAGTTGTGATTGCATGGCTTCTTTAACGGCATGATCAAAGCCTTTATTGATCGTTGAAAGCTCATCAAGTATTGGTTTAAATAGGGTAGTTTTCATCGGCTCAACGGTATCAAAATCACCTTGAGCAATATGAGCCGCTTGTGCTTGTAACGCCAGATAATCCGTCTTAACGCCTGTCAACAAGCGGATGCTGAAGTAGCTCAACACAACACCATAGACCAGTGCAAGTATAACTCCAAATGTGCCTAAACTAATCAAAACAATGATGATAAATGTATTGATGGCAATTAACACGATGATACGATTCTTAAACTTTGTCGTTAAGGGTGATGTCAAGAAGTTCGCGGAATCCCGTTTTATCCGTGCCATAAAGCGTCCTATATAGGTTTTTTCCTTGAACGTTTTAAAAATACCAAATGTTAGAACCCGTTTCACGTAGAAAAGTGCGAGTGCATAGACACCGAAGATCATCGCCCACCATAGATACATGTGAGATGCAACGAAACCGTAGGTGATCGATTGCCCTACCGAGAGCGTCATCATAACAGCATCGATTTGATACGTGTAAACTGACGCCAATGTGAAGGTTAGCCTCGTGCCATATGAAACCAGAAGTGCTAATAAAATAACGGCAAGTTCACCTTTTAAGTTCCAAATATTTTTAAATGGTGGAACCTCTGCCGAAATTTTGATCGGATAGATTACGATGAAAACTGCCAGAATAATTGTACCAAACATGAGTAGTGTGGCGGTTGTATTTTGACGTGTATAGTAGTCGGATGTGATTGTATTAATGACTTCAGAATCTCGAAGTTCTTTCTGGTTTGCTGAAAGTGCGAATACATAGTCGTATTTATCACTTAGTGAATACGTACCCTTAAACTCAGGGTTGTCTGAATATCCGATTCCCAGACGTTCGTAAGGAAATCGGTTCGTATCCATAAAGGATTGAAAATCTTCAGGCACATTGATAGTCTGTGACCATTGAAACCGCTCAGTATTGTCTTTTTCGAGATAATCTTCCGGGGTTGATCCTGCGACGACTTCTTGCGTACTCTTGTCAACTAGCCAAAAACGGATTGCAGGGTCATTCACAAACTGTTTGGAGATTTCCTCCATATTCTTATAAACCAAGCGTTTATAGTTTGGGTCTCTGACATCACTCTCAAGATTCTCAAGAACCACAGTTTGCTTATCATTGTTGTGCGAATAATTCGCTGCAACGATGGTCATCGAATGCGGATAATGACTCATCATTTCCTGTGAGCTAACCGGACGAATAATCGCATTCGGTTGCATGAGTGCATTGGAGCCATAGCTCAATGCACCAATTAAAAGTAATAGTAGTATCGTGAATAATAGTTTCTTTTTCATATATTTACTCGGTATCTTTTTCTATTTTATAGCCTACGCCCCAAACCACCTTGAGGTAACGTGGGTTCTTGGGATCAATTTCAATTTTTCGCGGATTTTACGAATATGGACCATAATGGTTTCACTTGAAATTGCCGTTTCCTGCCAGACCGCTTCATACAAAGCATCACTTGAAAAAACATGACCCGGATGTTTTATTAAGTGCTCTAGAATTTGATATTCTTTCGGCGTTAAGTGAACCGACTCGCCATCCACCTCAACATGTTTCAATTCAGGCATGAGCACTAATCCCCCCACTTGATGAAACTTCGGATTCGTTTTCTGACTCAATTGTGCATGCAAGTCCAACGTCTGTTCATAGCGACGCAAATGAGACCGTACTCTCGCAAGTAATTCAATACTACTGAATGGTTTTGTCATGTAGTCGTCGGCACCCAAGTTTAGCCCTTGAACTTTATCAACCTCTTCCGACTTTGCACTTAAGAACATGATTGGAAAATTGTATTTCATTCTTACATGCATTGTAAAGGTACTACCATCCATTTCCGGCATCATAATATCAACGATCGCGAGATGAATCGTGTTGTTATTGACGATGTCGAGTGCTTCTTTTCCATTACATGCTTGAAGGACTGTATATCCTTGTTTTTCTAAATTAATCGCGATTGCTTCGCGAATTCCCAAATCATCCTCAACCACCAATATTGTATGTGTCATTACTGCTGCCTCCATTATAATTATTATAGTTTTTATTGATCAGAATGTACAATTGCACCAAACACCGTCAGTGCTAAACATAGAACTAAAAATAGTGTATCCATACCATTCCCCTTTCGACTGCTATTATGTCAAAGAATTCTTAGGAAACCGTTGGTGCAATCCTTAAGATTTTCTAAACTTTTCAAATGTTCAAGATTATCCTGTATTTTCTAGCACATATGTCTTCAAAAAAAAGTGTTAATTGCCACAATAGCGCAATTAACACTTTTTTTATTCAGATAGGTCCTAAGGTTGTTCGATAGCATCTTCGACAGTTTCCTGAACTGTTTGTGCTTTATCTTTTACATCCTCTACAAAGTTTGAGATGGTATCATCTGCTTTATGGACTGCATTTTTTATATTTCCTTTTCCAGTATCGACCCAACCATCTACTTGCATCATTGGATCATCAAGATATTCACCTGCAGTTCGTTTCACCGCACCTGTTATTTCATCGAGGTATCCTGCCTGACGTAGTGTCTCATAAATTGCGACACCGGCAACAGCACCCAAAACGACAAATCCTAATTTTTTCATGATTACCCTCCTTGTTCTTTAATCTTATCATTTTTTTATGCCCCTTGCATAAACTCACCATCGATAACACAACATTTTTACGACGCTTTCACATTTCGTTAACAGTACGCAACCCGTAAAGCCACCATTCAAGGTTCTATTATGAAGATCTCATTCATAAATCTTAAATTAATCACATATATACTTTATATATTAATAACATCTTTATTTCATGACAAATTGCGTTGGGTTCATGACAAATCAGCCACGGAAATTCATCAAACGGCTATGATAGTTTTGTTGAAGCAAGCAATTCGTTTTCATTACATTTAGATGCCCCAAACATTTCATGTATTCGCTTGCTTCGACACTTATAATTTTTAATAATATCTCAATAAGGGGCACACTTAAAGTTGGAACTTTGCTTACACACTGTTTCAATACTCAGCTTATTAACGCACCAGATGATCACCCCTGTAAATCTGAAAACCTCAATTTCACTGAAATGTACCCCATATCTACACTACCAAAATATTTCATGAGCCACGAGATATTATAATCTTATCGTAAGTATTATCACCCATAACCCTTACATCAAAAAGTGATACATCCCCCAGGTATCACTTTTTGATTTTTTAGTTTATATTTGATTTACGTTTCACATAGGCGTTAAGTGCTATGAAGGATCCTCCCAACACACTCATCGCGAGCGCAACGTTCATCAATGTATTTGCAGTCCCTGTTGCAGGCAACACTTCTGTTGGTTTAGTAGGGCTTACTTTTTGCCATTTGGCATAAACTGTCGTATTGGTAGTTAGTGGCAAGGTAAAGTCGAACTTAGTTGTGAATTGATCAGTTGTATACCAGCCATCAAATGTATAGCCATCACGGGTTGGTGCTGATGGGATCGTTGCAGTTGTATTTTCCAAGACCGTTTGTGGCGAAACTTTGGAACCGTCTCCAGTTTCAAATGACAAGGTGTAAGATACATCCTGTTTATGCCACTTGGCGTATAGCGTCATATTTTTATTTATCGTTGTATTGAAATCAAATCGTGTTGTGAATGCTTCATCAACATACCAGCCATCAAATGTGTAGCCGGTGCGCGCTGGATCAGTTGGTCGTGCTACGAGCCCATCTTCAACAATTGTTTGTTTTGAAATTGCGGTTCCACCATTTACTTCAAAGGTTACATCTAGCATTTGTGATAACGTCACAACAACCGTTTGGGGTCCTTGTTTCACAGTGTATTTCAAGGCTGACAAATCCCCATTATAGACATACCCTTCAAGATTTGGAATCTCGATAGATATTTCTGAATTATATGCCGCTTTTAGGGACTTTGACTTAAGCAGTTCATTGCGAGAATTTTTAAACTCGATTGTAATGTCTTCTATCTTTTCAAGACGGCTTTCTTCGAGTGTTTGCATCATCCGTTTTGTCCATGCGAAATCTGTTTCGCTGATTGTATTTTCTTTGTAGTCTTTGCCATCACGATCAACTGCGTAGACAAACATGCCGCCTTTTTCACCATTTTTAGGTTGCCATTTTGCGTACTGATACGCGCGACTTGCAAGATATTTTTCCTCACTGAACTGACCTAAAGCATCATTCCAGTTTGTATTGTCTTGTTCTTCATAGAACGAAATTCCAAATAGAACACGTGTCGAGCTAATGTCAGACTGGTAAGTTTCCCATGTTCGATCAAGACTTTGTGGATCACGACCATACGCTTGAATAAATAAGTACGAAATATGTGGTGCTATTTCCCGAAATAGATCGTGGTTATCCTTGTTTGTATCATAAATTAAGAGTTTATCACTACCTTCTTTGATTTGAAGTATATTTGAAAGTTGGATAAAGACATTGGATATGACAGCCACTTCTTCACTGTTTAGGTTTGTCTCCATATCAACATCCAATCCGTCAAGATTCCATGGTGTCATATAGGTATCAATTAACGTCTGAGCAAATGCATGATACTCGTCGTCGGTTAACGTCGTACTGTCTTTGCCCGTGTTGGTCTTGATTTTGAGTAATTCTTTATAATCAAGTGTACGCACAACACGTTGTCCCCGCTCGTGTAGTGTTGGCACATAGTCATTCTTTAATGTTTCCCAAAATAGGTCCTGGTTGGTTCCTGGATTAACATAGTGGAAGACCGATACAATATCAATCTCTTTCGGAAGGTCCGTCATTTTAATGACATTAGCATCCGGTAAATTGGAATTGGAATCATGAGGCATTGCAGCATCACGCCACGTACGATAATAAGCCATCATAATTGGTTCTTCGTAGTTCATTTCCGGACCCACCCCACGGGTTTGTGCGTGAATCGGAATTAAGCTTCCCATTCCCATCAGTACAATAAACATAATCAATGAAAACTTCTTAGTTAGTTTTTTCATAACTACCTCCTATTGTTTATAGTTATGGTACACCCAGTTCCAAACACTGTAAACGTTTTCAGACCAAGTACTATGAAATGTAGAGAAGACCTATAATTTGTGGATGCTTCCCAAATAAAAACACACCTGCAAAGAGAACGGTCCGTTCCAAAGTGAGGTGTGTTTTTACAAAGATTGAGCGAAGGATGCTACCCCTCCATTGCCATCCATGATGGTTCCAACATATTGCCATCTGGATCTTGAACTTCTAATCCAAACATGACTGATTCAGGAATATCCATATCCACGTGATAGACTGTACCACCATGTGCTTCTGCACGGGCACCAAATTGCTTGACCGCATCCGCACTTTCTAGGCTAAAGGCAATGAGTGCACCACTTTGGGTAAGGGTATCAGCAATCGTTCGCTTTCCAATAAAGGTCTTGTAGAATTCATGCGTAAGAAGCATAATCCAGAAATTATCATCCCACATCATTGCTGCAGACTGATCATTTGAAAATTCAAGATTCTGTTTGAATCCAATTGCTGTGTAGAATTGAATCGCACGGTCCAATTGAGTTACAGGAAAATTAACAAATACCATTGTTGACATAAGAGCCCTCCTTTTATTTATTATAAACTTAAGAGATAAAAGAGAGCACGTCGTGTGCATTGTAACGTTTAAGTATCTATGTATCTGATTTATCCTTATTCAGTGTGCTCATGTCTAAATCGTATGTAGCTATAGATTCCAATAACAACAATTCCTGCACTTAGAAGAAGGACACCACTCAAATTGGTTGCTACACCCGTTGTGGGTAGTTCATCCTTTGAATTGTTGGAATCCTCTGGTTTAGGAGGTTCTATTGGTGTGGTTGGATCTATAGGATTGGGGGTACTATCATTTTTTTGCCATTGTGCCTGATACGTCATATTGCGACTCACAGTTGTTTGAAGCTCGGGGTTCCATCCCATAAATGAATAACCTTCACGTGTCGGTGTTCCGACAAATAATGGCGTCGAACTACCAGATGCTACGGTGTATGATTGCGTATTGAATACTGCCTCATTATCAGTGCCATCTTCGTACCGTATCGTGTACATCGTAATTGGTTTTTCATTAACAAGCCATTTTGCATACACGTGAACGTCCGCAACCACAAGTTCATTAAAGTCATAATTTTGCGTGAGTTCCTTATCGCGGAACCACCCAACAAAGGTATAGCCTTCCAATTGAGGATCTACTGGTTGTGTGAAGCGTTCCAAATAAGGTACGGTCTCAGAACTTATCACAGTTCCACCATTTGACTCATACGTTATCGTATAGGTGTTTTTTTCCCACTGTGCGGTATAAATTTGATCCTTAGTTACCGTTTCGCTTGGTGCCGGTGACCACCCAACAAAGGTATAGCCTTCACGATCCAATGAACCCATAAAAGCTGGTGTTTCGGTCCCCGCATCCACTGTGTGATGCTCATCTTCAAAAATCACAGCATCACTAACCCCATCAGTATATGTGATTGTATGCATTTGAATAGGGATAATCTCATCCCAAACCGCATAAAGCACGAGGTTATCTGATGGGTAGGTAACGGCTTCAAGTTGCGCATAGCGCGGATCGGATTCCGTGGCATTCGCATCAGTTGACCATCCAGTAAACGCGTACCCTTCTCGTGTCAGATTTATGGACGTACCACTCAGTACTGTTCCAAGTTCCTGGATAAATCCTAAGCTGTAGTACGTCTCGATTTTGGAATCTGGTCCCACTTCGTAATAACTATTTCCATCATATGTATCACGAGAAGAGAGATCATAGTATCCCCCGTTCGCATCGTATCGAATCCATGACGCTTGTACAGCACCCTGTGATCGATTGCGTTCAAATTGACGCTGATCCAATTGTAATAAGGCTCTTGAACCCTCGTAGGTATTGTCTGCCAAACCTTCTGGTTTATAAGGTACGGTAGGAACTGCCATCCGTTCAACACCTGCGGTTATATTCGTATGATTGGATACTAAGTTTCCACCACCAATACCTAGAATCGCTTCAAAGACAGCGGTTGGTTCGACACCTTTATCAACATTAATAATATTCTCAGTTCCTTCTTGCGTTATGTGTGAGTTTGAAATATCTTTATAATTACTCAAATGATTCAAGGTTCCGTTGCCATCATAAACACGATTCCCCAAAAATAAACTATTGTTTCGCGATACGGATGCAGTCGCGAATAAACCGGCACCACTCAATCCGATTGCGCCACCGCGTTGTTCCATCGTCGAATCTTCATTACCGCTTTGATTCCCGATAAACGTCGACCCTTGAATGTCATTGATCATTCGCGACGATCCACCATTTTTAAAATATTGAATGGCACCCCCACTGTATCCAGCACCATCTTGTCCATAGGCCTTATTTTCATAAAAAGTACTGTTGGAAATCGATGTTGTAAGCCCCGGATTTCCTGTCCCTTGAAACATGATTGCACCGCCATCATCATACGCAATATTATTTGCAAAGGTAGAATTGCTAATTGTAAATGACGCCCCATCGCGACCATCAAAAACATAAATAGCACCGCCATCAAATGTCTTTTGCGGTGCAATATCCTTTCCGTTAGTCTCATTGCCCACAAAGTAGGATTGATCTATCGAAACATTTCCCGTGAGATAATGCATTGACATGGCACCACCACCGCCACCAAAGATCCCCGTAAAGGGTGCTCTATTGATATTATTACGGAAAACAGTATTCTGAATATCAAGATTTGCATTGTATCCTTTGGATGCAATAGCTCCTGCTTCATACCCACCGGCTGTGCCTTTATTGTTTTCGATTGTCGAAAACTGAATTAAGACATTGGATTGTGTTCCCAAATACATTGCAGCACCACTCCCAGCCGTATTATTGGATATTGTGGTATCGATAATTTCTGTTTGAGCATCACGCTTCGTATCAACATCAAGAGCACCATACATTGCGTTGTGTAAGGTTACGCCTTTAAGCGTTAACGTCCCGTTTTCCATTTTATTTGTAATAAGTCGACTTTCAATTGCCGTTCCGTCTATTTCCAAATTTTGGACCGTAATTGTACCACTTCCACTAAACGTCATGCCTCCGGTTGACCAAACAACGTCATTTCCTTCAATCGTTAAATGCTTCCCAGCAACATCAATATGAATATCGTTTGACACAAACGCTTTGTCTAAAATTAAGACTGCACCATCTTCAGCATCTGCAATCGCCTGTGTTAAACGATCGACCGTCGTAATCACTTCCGTTTCACTTGCATAAATAGGAATCAACCCAAATATAAGAAATAGTGATACGAACAGTGTTACTAATATATTTCTATTCTTGTTCTTCATAAAATCCCCTTTCCATTTTCTTTTATGTATCTAATTCAATTATAGAATTTGGGATCTAAAAGACGCTCCTCACCGTTACAGAAGAATGAATAATTGTACCAAAAATTAATATTTCCTTATTTTGTTAAAGCAATAACTTCGAATCGTACTTATCCAACCCTTGCTGTGATTTGCTTAAATGAGAACCTTTGCCTTGAAAAAAGAAAAGACTGTCGAAATTTCTCAACAGTCTTTGGCTTATTCGTAATGTCTAAAATCATGTTTGGCCGACCTTTGTATTGGCTTGCAATGAATAAGAACCATTAGTATTCGATTGCTAATACCGCTTCAAGGGTTGGACACTGGATATCATCACGTTCAATATGATGCGTCAAAAACTCGATTAAATATTGCAGTAAGAGCACAACTGCTTCCTCAGTGCTTTGATTTTTAGTAAAGATACGTTTTGAAAAGCCGCCGTGTAGGATGTAGCAAAAGTCAATTATGTAATCCTCTTTTTTAGCATCAAAATATCCTAACTCAAAGCAAGGTGCATACAACAATCGATTACGGGTCAGCATATCGTGATTGGTCACGATTGTGTTGACGTGACGTGTATCAATGGGAAACGTATCAAAATAAAGTTCAAGTTTGGATAAGACGTAATCCGAATGCTTCGAAGCAAATACATACTCGTAAACTTCTGGATTGGGGAATGAACATTCAGCATAAACACGCCATGATAGTAATAACGCCATTATCGGATCATAGTCACTGTTAAGGATTCGATCAAATCCATAGAGATAATCAGTCACACTATCAATCATTGCGAGCGCGACCAAACTATCAAGGTTTTCAAAATAGTTATAGATTGTTGCACTATTATACCCTGCACGGTCTGCAATATTGCGGATGGTTAATTTATCAATACCTTCAACCTCAGCAATTTCTTTTGTGGCATCAATGAAGTATCGCATTGTGCGGTATTTTTGTTTGCTCACTTTAATTCTCGGATTCATAGGCCAGCCTCTTTCTTTGTTTTATTATAGCAGTTGCATCAAGACAAACACAAAAACAGTGTGAAATTTAATGGATTCCGAACAAACGACGTCAAAATACGCTTGTTTTTGTCAAAACATGTGATATATTTCACTATTTTTCGAATGTTTGCGTATTTTCTAATCACTTGATTATATAATGGTCATGTGATTAGTTTGAGAGAAAACTATCAAGGAGGAAAATATGGATACACAATCCAAGAAAAAGGCAAGTATCGATAAAGGTCTGTTTTTCATACCCTTATCCATTGTCATCATATTTTGTGCATTAGTTGCACTATTCCCAAAAGCATCGGAGAATGCTTTTAACGGAATTTTTGGCGTCATTACTGGAAACTTTGGATGGGCACTCCAATGGTTCTTTTTAGCCAACACATTTATTATGGTTTACCTTGCCTTTAGCCACTATGGTAACAAGAAGCTCGGTAACGAAAAACCAGAATTCAGTACCCCTGTTTGGCTAGGAATGCTCTTTGCTGCTGGAACATCAGGCGTCGCTATCTATTGGGGATTTAGCGAGTGGTTCCAATATGCCACCGCGCCTCCTTTTGACATTGTCCCCCTTTCCCGCGAAGCAATGACGTATGCATCAACCTATAGCTTCTTCCACTGGGGACCTTCTGCATACGGATTATACGCAACAGTTGCTGTCGTTTTCGGATTTTTCTTCTTCGTAAAACGTGAGAATACAAACCGCCCAAGTACTGCTTGTGCATCAGTTATCGGGGAGAAAAATGCAAAAGGACTGGTTGGAAAAATTATTGATATTGTCTACATGATGGGAATTATCGGGGCAGTCTCGGCCGCAATTGGTTTATCAACACCATTAATTAGCGCCATTATCGTTGATCTTTTCAACATTCAATATACCTTATGGATTGATGCTGGCATACTCGTTTTCTTTACGATATTCTTTGTCTTCGGAGTTTATGGTGGTTTACAAAAATCAATGAAACTGATTAGTAACATTAAACTTGCGATGGTCATTGGATTACTCGCTTTTGTATTTTTAATTGGACCAAAGTCATACATGCTTAATAACTTCACAGACAGCATGGGAACCTTTGTCAGTGACTATTTTAGAATGATGATGACAACTGAACCCCACTCTGCAGGGACATTTCCGCAATCATGGACCATTTTCTTCTTTGCATGGTGGTCAGCATATGCTTTAAATACAGGTATTTTCCTAGCACGTATTTCCCGCGGACGAACCATTAAACAACTCGTTCTTGGAGCTACAGGTGCATCGTGTGTCGGTTGCTGGTTACATTTCATTATTCTTGGTTACTATGGTATGAATGCCTATGAAACTGGACTCGTGAATGTGATTGAAATATTCCAAACACAAGGTATCACTGATGCTATTATAGCAATTATTAAGACGATGCCACTCGCAACCGTTGTCCTTGTCGTAATGCTTGCAGTTATGGCTGTATCGACCGTCACAGTTATCAACAGTGCTGCCTATACACTCGCAATCGTATCAACAAACGATCTTCCTGCAAATGAAGAACCTGGTCGGACCAACCGCATTTTCTGGGCTATTGCCCTTGGTGCTTTGGGACTCGTTCTAATTTTTATTGGTGGTTTAGGACCAATCCAAACCATTAGTTTATCCACCGGAATATTAACCATGGTTATTATCGTCATCATCTTCATCGCATTCTTTAAGCATGATGGTAAGAAATGGGACGAATATATGGAACGTAATGCACAAATAGATGCATTAGAAAACGATACAAAGGAGCATTAGTATGAAGTATATTACAGAAGCACAAATCAAAGAAGTTGTAACCATGCCAATGGCATTGGATATTTTCCGCCAAGCATATCTTGAGAATGTCCAAGGGCTTATCTATACAGGTGATCGTATTGTTATGCCAATCATCGATGTTGAAAACAGCGCACAATGGCTCACCGCAATTAGCAAAACAAAACCTTACTTTGGTTCTAAGTTTTCTTCAGTCTTTCCAAAGAATTTGAAGAAGGGGTTACCCAGCGTTATTTCTACAATCAGTCTTTACTCGAATCAAACGGGTGAATTGGAAGCGTTGTTGGAAGCAAACTATCTTACAGCCATTAAAACGGGAGGCAGTGCTGGTGTCGCAACTGATGTTATGGCGCGTAAAGATGCACGAACATTGGGAATTATTGGCTCTGGTTTACAAGCATTTACGCAAGTCCTTGCTATCCAAGAAGTTCGTGAACTTGAAGCAGTCTATGTTTATGATATTAAGGAAGAATATATCAATGCCTTCATCGAGCGCATTCGTACTGTTCAAAACAGACCCTACCAAATTATCGCTGCAGAAAGTGCCGATGCTTGCGTCGCAGCATCAGATATCATCTGTACATGTACAACATCACATACACCAGTATTCAGTGCAAACGCACTACGTGAAGGGGCGCACGTCAATGCAATCGGATCGTTTACACCTTATATGCAAGAAATTGAAGATGAGGTTGTTGTTAAAGCAAGTCGCATAATCACTGAACATGTTGATGGACTATGGGCTGCAGCTGGAGATGTAATCATCCCCGTTGAAAAAGGGCTTGTAAGTAAAGACAAAGTAGTCGGATCTGTTGGTGATGTCCTTGCTGGAAACATCATCGCACGCGAAAACGATCATGAAATCACACTTTATGAGAGTGTAGGATCATGCGTTCTCGATGTCGCTATCGCTATTGCTTCTTACGAAACCATTCATAATCAATAAACCACTGGTCTAAATCTAGACCAAAAGAGATTGGCTTGCCATTAATACGGCTACCAATCTCTTTTTTTCTCAGACATAATTTTAAAACTGAAACGAAATGCTCATGCTACGATCAGATCACATCATTACGTTTGCGCTTAAGAACACTAATTAAATATAGTACAGCCCCTGATGACATCATCAAGACACCTGCGCTCTTGTGAGGTGCTCCTGTCAACGGTAAGGATTCCACAGATGATTCTTCACGATTTTCTTCTACTGGCTTCACCGGCTCTTTTTGCCATTGCGCAATGTATTCAACATCCTGAGTTACAACATCCGCAACTTCTGGTGACCATCCCACGAAGCTATAGCCTTCTCGCTTTGGTGTTCCCGCGTAGGACGGTGTCTTTGTACCTTCCGCAACGTCATACATCTGATTTACAAAGAATGATTCGTTGTTGCTACCATCTAGATACGTAACCGTGAACGTTTGAATCGGCACTGACTTACTGACCCACTGTGCTCGATAGTCAACGTTTTGAGTTACAACATCCGCAACTTCTGGTGACCACCCCACAAAGGTATAACCCTCCCGTTCTGGTGTTCCCACGTAGGACGGTGTCGTTGCACCTTCCGAAACATCATAAATTTGATTCACAAAGTACGACTCATTGTCGCTACCATCTTGGTACGTTACGGTATACATTTGAATCGGCACTGACTTACTGACCCACTGTGCTCGATAGTCAACGTTTTGAGTTACAACATCCGCAACTTCTGGTGACCACCCCACAAAGGTATAACCCTCCCGTTCTGGTGTTCCCACATAGGACGGTGTCGTTGCACCTTCCGAAACATCATAAATTTGATTCACAAAGTACGACTCATTGTCGCTACCATCTTGGTACGTTACGGTATACATTTGAATCGGCACCTCAACGACGCGCCATTTCCCATAAAGTGTTGTATTCCCCTGTATCGTATCAAGTTCAAAATCCCACCGCGATGTTTCCTCGAAAGAGTCATCACGATACCAACCGTCAAACTCATACCCTTCTTTTTGAGGCACCATAGGTTCATCTGCATAACTATCAATTAATAAATTATACTGTGAATCAACGGGCGTTCCACCATTTGATTCAAAAGTTACTGTGTATGTATTGACAGGAAAAATAAAACCTTCGGATGCGCGAGATTCATATCCTTCTTTGCTTGAAACAAAGAATAAATCTCTATCCCTACCAACAAAGCCCTCAATTTCAACTTCCGCATTACGGTATTGTTGGTACTCTGGACTCCCATTTTCATTAAACTGGTAAGGCTCAGTTGTGTTAAAAACTGCAATGGGTGTTTCATTTTCGTAATCTGCGATCACTTTGCTCCCAATCGAATCATAAACTGTAATCGTTGCATCTTTAATAGGTGTTTTTTCATAGCGTTCATCTTGAGTCACACCACGACCTATCAGTGCTCGAAAAGTTGCCTTTCCAGTAGTTTGATCTGGACGTACTCCACCTATCCCAAAAATTTGTAAATCCATTGGAGCATCCAACCCAGGTGTCCCTGTCCACAATACCTCAGCGTTCGTTACGGCAACAAATTGAGTTGCAACTAAAACCATAATCACCGTGAAAACACTTAAAATTTTCTTCTTCATTTTTATCCCCTTTTCTTTCCCTCTATTCTTTTCTAAACCACCATTAGATTCGAAACTGTGAGCACTTCAGACCTTAAAGACATAACAATTGACATCTAATTTCAGAAAACCACCCAGCAAAACCCCCAAGGTAAATAATCGATGCAACGCTACTACACACTCTAAGAAAATAGTTTGCTATTCGACAATCCACCAATTATGTTTAAACTTATACGCATTATTTAGACGATACGTATTTATTGTATTGGAGCTGTGTTCGTTTTCCATCATTACTGTTACAGATGAAAGGTAATCTGTACTAAACAACATTATCCAACATCAATTTCAGCATATTCCGTTAGTTTTGCTTGCATGACACCATTTTCTTGACATTTTGAAGTAGTTTCAGTGCAAACAGCAAAAAAGAGATACCTTATCGCATCTCTTCTCATATTCACTATTATTCAAAATAATTTGACTCCTTGAAGATGGTTACTAACTTCTACTTCTTGTCTTTTGAATAATACGACTTTACCCCTTTTATTCCACCAAAAAATGCAATCGAAATAAGTAACCAAATAAGATAATTCGAAATTTGATCCATTTTTTCCTCCCATCCTATCACCGGTGTAGCGTTGCACTAGTATTATAACACACCCTGTGTTATAGATAGCTACAAAATACACAAAGATGTTAGCATAACGAATCGTCAATGAAGCCTTTACAAATTTGAACATTAAATAGGCTCATACATTTATAACTGTGAGTATGAATGCACATGTTGCACTCCTGCTCGTTCTATTCAAGGGCATCTTGATCTATTGAAACCATTTCTTCAATATTTTCATCGGCATTCAAACTATTTTAGATTTAGTTCCGAAATCCAAACACTGCTTGACAGAAGTACTTTCGTTCTTTGCATTGATAGTTCATAAATCTCACGAGATTCTCTACTACTTTATTGGCTTCTTCCATGGATTAAAACTTATAACCAATATCTAGCTTATACATTCCAAGTCGCTTAACTGTTGCGCGTTCTTTTCTTTTCGTCATTCCAACATCTCATACCATCAACTAATTCCGCATATATCACAGCACAAATCGCTTGTGTGCGACTTTAATTATTTTTCAACATAAATACTCATTCAAAAGAAATATTCTGTTTAGATTGTTTAATTCAGGCCCAAAGCAACTGTATTTCAGGTTGCTAATATTTAAATGCACTATCTGTTTGTTAGTCCATCTAATCCCATTGAGCCATTTTAATTTCAACGGAATCTTTGTCATTGATTTAATCACTCTTCTATCAGTCATTTTCTCAAGGAAAAAATAAACTTGATCAGCTAATTTACAAATCTGAATTCAACTGAGACCATATAGTAAATTCAGTCAGTTAATAGAAAAAAATAGACCTTCTAGACAACGTTGTATTTCTCAAAGAATCGATCGTTATCTTCAGTCAGTAATCATTATGTTCACGCTCTTCAAACAACGACTAAAAGCAATCTTGATTCACCCTAAATACAATGGACAACTCAGAACAATACAGATCAATTGTCGACTGTTGTGATTATGACGTAACCGTCGGTCATAAATCCATTTAAAAATCTTAGAATTTATGCAATCACCTCGCTTGGGAAGGGTATATTATCATCCAAACTTCCAATCATATTTCTTTCAATCTCGTAATAGTTAATCTAATTCTTTAGATCTCAATAAATTATAGATGAATGTAGCCTAGTAAAACTTCACTCAGAAATACATACTATCGGAATAACTTAACTTTAGAACAATCTTTAAATAGATTAACTAGGCCTTTAGTGCGGAACATATAAAAAAGCTCAAAGTAATCACGTGGGTAATGTATTTTCAGTTACAACCAAGAGAAATTACTATGAGCTATTCACAAATTATCATTGAAGAACGAGTTTAGATAAAAACTTACGAGTGAAGAAATTTCAGTTTAGAAAATTGGATCTTATTTAAAGAGAAGTCCATCGAGCATATCTCGAAAGAAATCGTAATAAAGGTAAAAATGTAATCTTTTGGATACTATGAACCACTAGAAACGTTACTCAAGTAGTGATGCACTTAGTTTGACCAATTATCAGTATTTGAAACATGAAGAAGCATAGCGACTTACATTTTTGAAAACCGAAGATTGGTAGAATTATCTAATCCCTATTATCCATATTTTCTATAATACCTAAAGACATTATCCCTAGTTTTGATAGTTTTTTTGATATTTTACTTCTTGCCAACTTAGTAATCCATAAGCTAACACCACAACTGAGATTCCAATAACTGGATTCATAAACAGTAAAGTTAAGATAATTACATCGATGCAGTCATGACCAACTCCGACTACACCAACAGCACTCATGTCAACAAAGTGGTATAAAGCCCCTGACAGAAAGATGAGTAGGAAACCGTATACGAATCCTGAGATTATCGCACCACGACGCCCTCCAGTAGCATTACCAAAAATACCTGCAACACCACCAGTAAAGAAAGCTCCAATGATGGATACTAATGGAGTCGATCCAAAGACAAGTGAGCTTACTACCATAGCAACAAGCATACCCATGATCGAAGTCACAAAACCAATCATTAAGGAATTAGGCGCAAAACCAAACAAAGCAGGTACATCAAGAGCGGGAATCGCTCCAGGTACTAGTTTATCTGAGATCCCCTTAAATGCCGGAACTAGCTCTCCTAAGAACATTCGTACCCCTTGAAGAAGGATTAAAATACCAGCGGTAAATCCCAATGCTTTCATTAAGCCAAAAACGATATAGTTTTGTTCACCTGCAAATGGCGCAACACGTTCAGGGCCGGCAATAATAACCACTAAAAGATAGAATAATCCCATCACAATCGAAACTGAGACAGATGTATCTTTAAAGAAGTCTAAATACTCAGGAAGTTTAATATCTTCAGCTGATTTACGTTTATCACCCAATAATTGACCAATGTATGCTGAACTGACGGTTCCAAGTGTTGTTAAGTGGGCAATTGCAAAATCATTCGATCCCGTTAACTTTCTCACAAAAGGTTGCGATAAGGCAGGGAGAATTGTCGACATCGCGCCTTGGATAACACAACCTAAGGCTATGATTGTTGTCTCACTATATCCTGCAGCATAGAGACTGTATGCAATTGCTACTGAAGAAATCCAAAGCATATGACCCGTTAAAAATATGTATTTTAAGGGTGTAAAACGAGCCAAGACAATATTAACTAAGAATCCAAAGGCCATAATTAGTGCACTCGTTGAGGCAACAATGACAACCGTACTTTGAATTGCTCCAACAACGGCTTCCGATGATGTTGCGAAACCATTCAAATTAAATACAGTTCCGAATAAATCAACAAAAGGTAGTATTTCGGTAACGATCAAGCTCGAACCTGCCGATAATATCAACATGCCTAAAGCTGTCTTGAGTGAACCAGAAAAGATTTCACTAATTTTCTTCTTTTGGAGTGCTAAACCTATTAAAGCAACTAAGGCTAAAATAATCGCTGGCGTTTTTAATATATCAAGTAAGAAATCTAACATAATTCCTCCTATTTTCCTAAATACTCTTCAAACTTCTGCTTCATTTCAACTTTATCAACAATGTTTGTAACAAAGATGACATCATCCCGATCTTGAAAATTCTTTCTAAAGCCCTCGGTAGTGACAATTAAGTCACATGACTTACTTTTTATTGTTCCCATATCCCAATGTTCAACTGTAGCTTTTAGTCCTAGATCTTTTACCACATTCTCAACAGTCATTTTCATAATGAGACTTGAGCCGACGCCCAATCCACAAACAGTAACTATATGCATAATCTTCCTCCTATAAATTGGTAATTAAGTTACTATAATTCGCAATATGCTCAGCATTAATTTCATCCCCACGGTCTAAGTTAGAGCTCACATAAATCGGAGGTTTAAATCCATCATTTACACAATTTTCAACAGTTTGTGCCATAATCATCTGCATAACACTCATACCCAAGACCGTTGAAGTACCACAGAATTTGTCATCAACACCAGCCATCGATAAAACTGCATCTCCGCTCTCACACTTAATATCAATCACTATATCAGCAACTTCAAACAATCGTTTACCATTGGTGTGGCGTGAAGTGACTGATTTAGAAAAGTCTAATGATGTAAGGGCAATGACCTTCATTCCTATCTTCTTCGCTTCTAACGCCATATCTATAACACCAGCATTTCGTCCTGACATTGAAACGATAATCATTGTGTCCTTAGCGTCAGTATTTTCAAGTTGTAGATACTGATCAGAGAAACCTTCGACCCGTTCTTGAAGTGTACTTAGCTTTGCTTTAGGAAATAATGCTAAATGAGGTATCAACAAGGCATTAATTGGGACAATACCCCCAGCACGATAGAATACTTCCATAGCAAACATTTGTGAGTGACCGCAACCGAAGACATGAATAACACGGTTATTTTTAACCGACTCTGAACAGACTTTAGCAGCCGCTTCAATATTCTTACCTTCTTGATTAACTTGTAACTCTAATTGCCCTGTAATCGATTGATAATAGTCTTTATATAACATTTTCGTTCTCACTTTCTTTGATTAGTTTTAAGATATCTTCTTTACGACCGTTATTACGCAAGAGATCAATTAGCTTATCATTAGCGAGCAATTCAGCAAATTTTTGCAACATCTCTAAATGAGAATCACTATCGACCGCACAAAATGAAAACGCACACTTAATTTCTTGATTATCAAATTCTTCAAAGTAAACACTTTCATTTAGAACTACTAATGACATACCAACCTTCTTAACGTGTTCAGAAGGTTCTCCATGAAAGAACGCAATTTGTGGTAAAAGAATCATATAAGGACCGAGTCGCATGACTGTATCAATCATAGACTGCGTAAATTGGGTGTCAATATAATCATTTTTTTCTAAGAGACTCCCGCCTAGTTTTACAACCTCTTGCCAGCTCTGAGCGCTTACATCACATAGTACTAAATCTCGTTCTATCATAGAACCTCCTTGTTATAACATCATAACCACTTTATATGTGGAAATTACCGAGCGCCTAAGCGAACGGTAAACTCAAATATATCACCTTTTGTAACAATACTAGAAAAGTTTTCAACTTTTCCATCAATATACGAAACACGTCTAATTAATAGGCCAAACTTTTGGTTCTCTCTTTCTGCCTTGAGCAAAAGTGCTTCAGATGCATTTAACCGACATGCTTTAAATCGTTCTACTGCTGAATCATAAACAACATTATACTTTTGTTCTAACAATTCATATAAGGAATACTCATTAAGATTTTCTTCAAGCATGAACTGATATTTATCATAAGGGAAATATGTTTTTTCTAGCATGATTGGTTCATCATTCTCATTAAAACGTAATCGTTCTAAGAAGATGACCTTATCATCGATATTGATGTTTAATGTTTCTGCAGTTTTCTTACTAGCTGTAATTACTTCTTTAGTAACCACCTTTGTATAACTAATTCGGCCCTGCTTACGCATTTCATCCGAGAAACCATAGATACCGCCCAGGTCTTGAACAATTTGCTTGCTAATCACAAATGTTCCCTTGCCTTGGATCTTATCAACCATCCCTGACCGTGATAGTTCCTCAATCGCACCGCGAACCGTAATTCTACTAACACCATATTGCTCACTCAATACTCGTTCCGAAGGAATTTTAGTCCCCTTCGCCCAAGTACCATCAGCAATTTTTTCTTCAAATATCTCAACAAGTTGATAGTACAGTGGCACTTTACTTTCACTTTTCATAACATACCTCTTCTGGTTATAACCACTTTCAGTATATACTGGTTATAACCAGTTGTCAATCCAAGAATACTTACCAAAAATGAAAGATTGCTTTTTTCATTTCTTAATCACTCTTTTTTTTCACTTGATTATTTTTTTACATCATTTTAGTAATGAATCGCATTCACTTTATTCTTTAATGAACTCCACGCCCATGGAGAATCAAAGTTACTGCATCAGGAGAATTATGACCAAACTCAATGTTATGCTATTGGCAAATAATAAATTAGTGTATTTAAGTACAAGACATAAAAAAGTTCAAACGTTTCAAACGAGTAGAACCAAATGTCACAGTCAAAATTTAGCTTTGTGTTTTAGAGATTTTCTTAACACAAAATGTGGCTAACAGATACACTAACAAACCAATCATCCCACCAATTGTATTTGCAATGATATCGTCTACATCGACTATTCGGAAAGCCCCTGTAAAATAGATAAGCAAAAATTGTAACGTTTCGATTAAAACAGTAAATACAAATGAATAGTACAGTGTTTTGAAGTATCGATTTTCCTTTATAAAAAGCACATTGATTAGGAAGCCAAAAGGGGCAAACATCAGCATGTTTAAATAGAAATTTCGCGACAAAATATTTTCTAATGATAAGGTCGGTATGAGATTAACTGAATTCCAAATTGGATTTCCACTTCTAATATAGAAATTATTATTTATACTTTGCAAAGATAGTGGAAGTGGTAATAGCGTAACATCTACAACTATAAATAAGTATATTAGAAAAGAGGACAGCCAGAATATTTCTTTGAATTTCTTTGTCCTTAGTAATTTAAAATACACGATCAAATAGATTACAGCATAAATAGAGAATCCTGAGTTTAGTTCCACGGCCATTGTTGTCTCCTGTTATACACAATTTATACCACATTTATCGTTTTTTATCGACTTTCGTTTAATTGTTGATTGCAAGAACTAAGAGTACAAATAAAAAAAAATCAGTGCGTTTATCACTGATTTTTGATAGTTATTCAATTAATGGTGGCAATTAGCCATTGGTAGTCGAACTATGTGAACGAACCGTGACGTAACCCAATGTAATTTCCAGATTATTCCTGTGTAGATTTATCTTATTTCTATTATATCACTATGGCACTCATAAAGCCAATATTTTCAATATCTTGATTGTGTAAAATAAGTGTGGAATCTCAACTTGATATGATTTGGTTAGACAACTTCATCATATTATCAAGAAAGGAAACTCCACATGTCTATTCTAATACAAAATAATCTGTCTTCGTTTATGAATTCTATCATTGATAAAACTTTAGACTCCTTAAGAAACATCACTAACCCTCAATCTGAACACAAGGGTATCTTTGATTATGTTCAGCTAGTCCAAAACATCAGTGAACTAATCTTTGAAACTGCGCGTACACTCTTCGAAGAAACTGTCGAAGAGATGGATAAACAATTTAGACACAGTCAACATCGAGTTCATCAATTCTACGTTAAGTGCAAACGTTCTAGGACTCTCATTACTCCATTTGGAAGAGTCAATGTCAATCACACGATTTACCGTGATAGAGTGACTGAAAAGACTTGCTGTCATGTTGATTCAATGCTTTGACTCCCTAAATATGACATATGTAATCCATGTATCAAATCAATGTTAGTTGCCCTTTATGCAGACTATAACTCAATGATTAAAGTAGGTAAGATAATCGTCGAGAGAATTGGTAACGCCTATTCACTAAATGATAATGAAGCATTTATTATCTCAAGGCAAACAGTATTTAATTCAATACGTAACACAAAAATGTTCAATGTCACACTTAGCTCTAAAGATACTCTGATACCCTATATATAATGGCTGACAAGAAATATGTACATCTCAATACAGGTAAGAATAAGATGGTGAAGTCACCTGTTATCTTTGAAAGTATTCAAGGTGCTAAACGAAGGACTCTTGTCAATAAATACCATGTAATGGGCATGAGAGAACTGTTTTGGGATAGTGTTGCTGATGTGCTACATGAAAGGTATGATGTCGATAAAATCAAGCGACTCTTCTTTATTGGTGATGGTGCTGGTTGGATTAAAGAATCTACCAAATACATTAATTTAGATAACGCTACAAACAAGTTATTACTCGATAAATTTCACTTTAAACAAGCTCTTAATCGTATTACTAAGGATAAAGAGTTTCAGTCTATATTAAAAGAATCAATACTGACGAACCAAGATAAGATCATTAATGACCTTATAAAAATCATCGTATCAAACAATCCTGAGAGAGTTGATTCAATTAGCCAGCAAGCAAGGTATATTATCAACCATCAAAGCAGTATCAGACAATCCTATAGGCACAATATTAGTCGTAGTATGGAGTCTTCAATATCCCATACACTTGACTCTAACTTCACTCGAAACCCTAAATCATATTCACAAGATTATTTGGAAATCTATGTCAATCATCGTATGAATTACCTAAACGGATACAACCTTAAACACTTATACTTTCAAGGACTATCTATAGATGTCAAAGATGGCATTAAAACTTTCAAGACTTCAAAGATAGAATAGTCAATCTTTGAAAAGAAAAAGCAACAAACTAGGTTTGATGTTAAAGGATACTTGGTAGCACTAATATTGAGATATAAATAGAAATTTTACGCCTTTAGTAATAGTTCTCTTACCATCATTTTCGATAATAACCGCTTGATTATTTGATATCGCAACAAGAGGAATATTATCATTATATTCTTTAATTATCTTGTTTACAGCACCCTTAAAAGGAATACTATTATAATGCGGAACAAGATAAAAATTTATTGCAGAAATAGCTTCATAGTTTTCGAGAGATTCTGCAACTGATGCATCATCCATTCGTCTAATATATTCAATATTTGGAGCCAGAATAATCGACCCAGCAGACTCTCCAATATATAATTTTCCGTCATTAATGCAAGCTCCTATTAGCTTATCAATCCCTTTCCTTTTAGACTCTTGTAGAGGGTAACAGCTATTCCATCCCGATACGTAGATAACACCTGCTTTCTCTTCTCCAAAAATAAATTTAGGAATGAAACTGTGCTTCTGAATAGAATAAACGGAGTGCTTTTTTCTATGTAGTATTTTTCGATTTTCGAAGATAAACTAAATGGCGAATTATCAATAACCGACACATCTTCATATTCTTCTACACTCTCCCACAGGGTCTTATCTCCTTCGAAATATAGAACGTTTTGGTGGTACTTTGACATTTCAATTCCTAATGGTGAGTCCCTTTTCGTAAAAGGCATTGCAATTGTTTTGTGTTTCAATATTTGACTTAGTTTAACCACTTTATCAATAAATTTCTCGATTATTTCCTGTGATGTGTAGTATTCATCATCAGAATATGTTTTGCTAAGTGCAGTATTTCTTCCCATTTATTCCCCCCAACAAAAAAAGCATTAATTCTGCTCTTCTAATTCTTTTATTCTTTTTTCTATTTTTTCTTTTAGTTCATTTAAATCGTTGATTGTCTCTCGGTTATCAGTGAATGTTCTACCTGTTGATAACCCTCGTGAATAATCTGCCTTATCTTTGTTTCGTTTCATCCATTCACGGCTTGCACGACGTTGTGCTTCACTTGATTTGAATTGTTCATCATTTGACATTTTAACCGATCCTGACCATAATAAAGTTATAAAGCAAGACCGTTTAAGACGGTAATATATATTACTGAATAACTATCTCAGCAACTGGCTAAAGTGTAAAGATGGTTATTTTTTTGTGTTGTTTTGAATTAGTAACACCAATGTAGTGAATGCTATCATTGATGTTAGTGCTTCGTAAACTAACACTTGCTGGCCTTTCCTTTCTAGGATTAGGCAGTGCATATGATTTTCACATAATGAATTTCATGAGCATCACCACCTTTCCATTGTGGATTTGTGGTGCCACCATCTTGTAACTTTCTTATCTTATAAATACCATAACCTAGGGTTATAGATGAATCAACTAATTCTATGCATTTATTTCAATATATTTAAAAAGACACCGAAGTGTCTTAAAGGTTAGAAGTAGAGTTACTATTCTACTTTACTACTATATCACGATTTAGCGTGTCAATTTTGACAAGATATGACATTCTATCTTGTCAAAATTATTTCCCCTTGGCTAAACCTATCGGTTTATCCCTAATTACCTGCCTCGTTTAATTTTGTTATTGCAAATGGTTCAGATGTGTTTTCTGTATCAATTACACTATAAATGGTCTCATTTTTTTGATATTTTAAACCACTTTCATATGCTATTGTTGCGTAAAAATCATCACCCTCTTCTTTGGCGACAAAGAATACAAAATTTTCAGGGTCGTTATTTTCAAGGAATGTCCTACTTGTAGGGTTGGTTCCAAAATTATGAATAAATAACTCATTTTGATCTAGTTCTTTAGGGTCCTTCTTCATTTTGATTATCTCATCTTCTGTATATCCTGACGCTTTCATTAGTTCTTCGCTCTTTTCCCGAAACACCCTTTCATAGAATCCATTATCTTCTACCTTTTGAATATACTCACCTCTAGTCATTACTCCTCCAGGCACTTGGATTATTATTTCCTTTTCTTGTATATCCCCTTTGTATACTTCGTCAACAGAAACTACAAATTTAGTCACAATAACTCCATCTATATCTACATCTACAGACTCTACGTTTTTGATTGTGCCGCTAACTATATAAGGGGACAAATCTATAAATTCATCTGGGTCTGTGATATCAACTTCAAAATCCGCTATCACAGCAAATAGTTCAGTACCGTCAATGTCAATGTCAGATGTGAATAAAGTTTGCTTTTCTATTTTTGTTGATTGCTCTTTGTTTCCACACGCAACCAACATAAATGACATTAGAATTATGATTACTGTTTTTTTCATATTTACCACCTTACTTTTAATGATTGATGATCTAGACAAGTAGGACCAATTACATTTCTACCTTGTTGTCCTTGAGCCATTATAGTATATTTTGGCCAACTGTTATCAGGATGTGCCAACCCCATAACATGCCCTAATTCATGTGCTGCCACAGTTCTCTTTGAATTCACGCCATACCAGAGATTTTGGCTGTCCATATATCTTTTGTTTAATTTTACAACCGTATAATCGTACGGAGTATAATCAGGATGATACTCATTCATTCTATTCTCAGAACCAAATTTTTAAAGATTGTAACTCCTGATGCGCCATAGTTATGGCCTGTTAAAAACTCTGCATAAAACTCAACACTAGCTTCTTGATAATTACTCACTTCATGATAATACATATTGTTTTGTGACCCTGTACAAAGTGGAGATCCTTGGTCTTGGTACTTCCCATCAACTCGTGGTTTTTACCAACCCAAAAGCGCAGAATTCATAGCTGCCATATAGTCTGTCCCTTTTGTGGAACCCCCGTACCACATTGCTATATTATTTCCGTTAGAAATCCTGTATGTAAATTGATTCCCATGTCCATTGAAATCTGCTGCTTTGACAGCATTTCCTGGAATAATTACTAAGAATGAAAATATAACTATAAACAAAATATACAATTTCTTCTTTATTTTTACTCCTTTATGTATTTATTAATCTTATTATATCATATCCCCCGCCATAAATAGAAACCCCTTTCAGTGATTAGATTGTGTAAAATAAGTGTGGAATCCAAAACTGAGATGATTTAGTTGCAATCTTCATCAAATTATCAAGAAAGGAATCCACATGTCTATTCTAACACAAACAAAATGTCCGAGTTATTCAATTCAATTATCACTAAGGTGTCCAATAATCTTAGTGAGCTTATATTTCTGCAAGGTTATGCGAATGGTATTTTTGATTATGTAAATTTGATTGAAAGCATAAGTAAAGTTACCTACGAAGCTGCCCGTATTCTTCTCGAAGAGACTATCCAAGAAATGGATCACAGGTTCAGATACTGTCAACATCGTGTTCA
Source organism: Erysipelothrix aquatica (assembly GCF_009828825.1). GTDB lineage: Bacteria > Bacillota_I > Bacilli_A > Erysipelotrichales > Erysipelotrichaceae > Erysipelothrix > Erysipelothrix aquatica_A. The sequence goes on from NZ_WTTA01000003.1 coordinate 265,271, forward strand.
TCAATTCTATGTTAAGTGCAAGCGCACAAGAACACGCATCACATCTTTCGGATAAATAAATATAAAAAGGACAATTTACCTCGATCGAATAACCGGAAAGACCTACTGCTATGTTGACAAAAAACTAGGGTTTCCAAAGTACGACCGTTACGATCCCTGTGTAAAGTCCATGCTTGTTTCACTTTATGCTAATCACAACTCAATGATAAAAGTTGGGAAGATTGTCGGCGATAGGATTGGTAATGCATATACGTTCAGTAATGATGATTCATTCACTATTTCTAGACAAACAGCTATCAACTACATTCGTAGTGCAAAAATGTTTGATGTGACCGTACCGAAACAGGAAACACCTGCGACTATATATTATGGCGGGCGAGAAGTATGTTCACTTAAATACTGGAAAGAATAAAATGGTCAAGTCTACAGTTGTATTCGAAGGCATTGAAGGGTATAGATGACGAATAAACATCACATAATGGGTATGCGCGAAATGTTTTGGGAAACAGTCTCAGACACCCTTCATGAGTGTTATGATGTACAGAAAATCAAAAAGATTTATTTCATAGGTGATGGAACGCCTTGGATTAGAAAGTCAAAGAAGTTCATGTCTTTAGAGAATACGAGAAGTAAATTCTTGCTTGATAAATTTCACTTTAAACGAGCCCTGAACCGGATTACAAAAGACAAGCATATTCAGGCAACACTTCAGGAAAACATTTTAGAAGGTCAAGATGAATCCTTTGATAGACTCATTGACGTTATACGAAGTAATAACCCCGAGAGACTGGATTCCATTAATCAACAGGTGAAATATCTTAAGAATCAACAACGAGGTATTAGACAGGCATATAAGCACAATGTAAGGTGTAGTATGGAGTCATCCATATCGCACACACTTGCATCTAACTTCACACGTAACTCAAAAGTATACGCTCAAGATAATCTAGAGATATATGTTAATCACAGAATGAATCATTTAAACGGATACAATCTAAAAACCTATACATGCAAGGTCTTTCGGTCATGAATGATAACGACATCAAATCACTGAAGGACTCAAATGTTGATTGGTCGATTTTGAAAAGAAAAAGCACCAAACAAAGTTTGATGCTAAAAATTATTTAAAGGCTTTAATCGTCAGATATGAGAATTAGCGAAATCAATAAAATGCTTCATGACATAAGGTTGAATTTTAGGGTAGGTGCAACTAAACTCAAATTTTTCAAATAGTCCAATACAGGCTATTTCACTATTAGGAAGCTCTTCAAATTGGTCAATTTCTGCATAATACACCATCGCATAACTTCCGTTTGCTTTAAAAATAAATGAACGTTTTATAGTGTACTTTATTGCTCCGGTTTCTTCAAATAGTTCCCTATTTGCCATTTCGCTAATTGTTTCCCCGTGCTCATGTCTGCCTCCAGGAATTTCCCATATTTCTCTCTCTTTATGTTTACATAGTACTGGAATGGCAACACCTATAAAGACAAATTAACAATAGAATGTTGCTCGTATTCTAATGGTGTTTTATACTCCAATGCTGCGTGGAGACGTTTGGAGTTAAACCACTCAACATATCTACCAAACTCATAATTCAATTCCTCAAGTGTTGAGAAAATATGAATTCTGACAAACTCTGTTTTGATTGTCTTGAATAGTGTCTCGGCAACGGCATTGTTATAAGGATTACCCTTACGACTTAGTGACCGTTCAATTCCAAATGTTGGTAAGACATCATCAATTAAATAGTTGTTAAATCCACTTCTCTATCTGAGTGAAAGTACTTAATGTTACCTAAATTTGAATGTATCTTTGCAAACGCCTTATGAACCAGTTCGACGTTTTTCTTTTGCCCACAACTATATTCGGCGATTTCACGATTGTGTAAATCAATGATGGTGCATATGTAATTCCAAGTGTGCCCAACTCTTACATACGTTAAATCACTGACTACTAATTCAGGCTGCTTACGATCATCAGATTCCCGATTGACTACATTAGTAGTAATACTCTCGTTAACGATTGACTTGTATGGACGTTATTTCTTGTTTGTATAGACTGACACTAAGTCATTATTGCTCATAATTCGTGTAATAGGTCTGCGTGATAAGGCGATTTCTTCAGAAGTTCTATAGTCAGATGCCTTGAATGAACCACTCTTTTTGTAACATTTAATCCATCCATAAATCACAAATGCATGAAGGTCATATTCTCGCTCAATATCAAGCGCAGTCTTGCCGCTGTTATAAAGCTCAACGATTTGCTTCTTGAAATCCTCACTATATCTTTTTCTAGTCACACTATGCTCCTCGCTTTCTAATATTATAGTGTGTCTATCAAGAAAGTGTCATCTAAAGTGTAGACCATCCATATTTATTCTTAGGTAACTTGCAACTTTTTCTATATTATATCCGTTACGCAGATACAGTTCATGGATAAGTCAAACAACTTTTGCAAGTTCTTCATTAATCTTCAATTTGTATCCCTTAGCATTTTTACTCTTATATTGATCATATCCATAAAGGCATCCATGGTTTGCATAATTTCCATTTTCGAATGACTTTATCATTCCTGTTACAGCTCTTTGTCGAGTTGATCCAGTTCCCTCCATCCAATTAAAGGATCTAAACCATACTAAGATTCACCTTCTAGTGTGTAAATGCCTAATGATGGATTAGTAGCAAACTCTCGTTCTGCTTTATTTTCGATTGCAGATTATCTGAATTCTATTTTGTCGATAATTTTTCTACCGACTTTGTCTGCTGTAAGTCATTTCTATCAATGTTCGATCCAGTTTTAGCAGCGTAAAAATTGAAAATGGTGTCACAAGATGGTCGAATGTCATACCATTCCTTGGCTTTCCTACTTCTTTTTATTTGAATATCTATACTAAACTTCTTTGAAAGCTCTTGATTTGTACTTGTGTAGCCGAACTTTGGTTGAGGGTTCTACGAATACATCGAGACAACAACAATAAAAAAAAACGCTTTGAATAGTGAGTATTCCACTTCAAGGCGTTTGTGTATCATATTAATGGTGGCACCTATCTGTTGGTTGTCGAACTAAACGTTCAAACCGTGGCGCAGCCTAATGCAAATCTTAGATATCTCCTTCGTGAATTTATCCTATATTTATTATACCATATTGGCGTAAAGATAGCCAAGCTTTTTTGTAGTTTTTTACCTGTTTTTCAATCAAACAGATTCAGCCTTTTTCAACGTGTCCAATACGTGATTTCTATTCCTTTAGGTAAGCTCTCTATCACCATATGAACAATATAAAGCATTTTCTTATTTATACTCCCCATAAATGTTAAAAGCCGAAAAGTAAGCTTCGGCTTTATGCAATTCAATTTTCCATTTGTATAAATAATAACTTACTTCTTCTTTGGATAATCAAATCCACCTGATACTCCATCGCTACATCTTTTAATTCTACTAATCCCATATAATACTCCCCTGCATAATCCATTGAACTTGATCGATTGAAGCATATAATCTGAACAGCTCGGTTCAAATCTACATCTATTTCGAACGTTCTTGGGAGCAATATTTTGATAAATTTTGATAGATAAGATAACTCCCCTCTTAAGACTTGTCAGAATTATTATTAATATTGAAAGTATCGAAGGAAGCCCCAAAACGTTAGTTAATACTAGATGTGCGAACATACTAATCGAAAAGAAGGCTAAAATTGTCAAACATAAGTATCTATTATGAGTGTTTATTCTTTTATAATTTACACTTCTCGGGTCTTCATGGTTTAGTTCTGGAAAAGCCTCAATAATTGCCCTTGTTAGAGCTTCATTATGACTGTCTTTCACGTTCAAAAACTATCATGTAGTATGTGACTCTTGATTTATCATCGATATTTCCAAGACACCCGGCTTTATTCGCTTGAGTGATTGTTTCAACTGAATGAAATTTCCACCCTAGACTTGCTTCTCTGTTGATCACATCCTGGAAATGTTCTCCTGCAGTAATGTTACTCTTCTTATCCAAGACAATCATATTTCCCATATTAACAACTTTGTACTCATAGTTATTCATTATATTTTTCTCCTTATTTGTATCGTGTTATAGTTGGATTATTCGGACTCCAACCTATCCTTTTCTGCTAAGCAATTTTAGCCGAATTTCACAATTATTCTATCATCATCTGTATAAACACAATCAAGCAACTGACTTTAGATTTAGTTCACTAACCTCGATAACCGTCTCGTCAATTCCCTGAATTTCTTCGTTATTATGTGATGTGTATATTATTACTCTTTGAGGATCTTCTCGCATAAACTCAACCAGAAAGTCACACATGGATTTTTTTCCCTTTGAATCAACAGCATTAAAGGGTTCATCTAGCAATAGGTATTTCGGTTTTTCCACTATTGCCTGTATAAAACGTAACTTTTGTCTCATTCCAAGTGAATAAGTTTTATATAACTTCTTCAACGAATCAGTCAGATCTAATTCTTGAATCAGCAAATTAAGATAGTCAACATCATAAGTATTGTTTATTTTCAATAAATACTCCAAGTTTTGTTTACCGCTGTAGAATGGATAAAATTCAGGTTGATTAATGCTTATTCCTGCATTAATAATTATATTTCCGTTTTTACCTACTTCTCGTTCATCAACGATTATTTTCCCACTATCTGCCCTAGATAATCCAGAAATTAGCTTTAACAGAACACTTTTCCCTGTGCCGTTATCCCCAACAATTCTATAAATATTGCCTTCTGTAAATTGAATATTAATGTCACTAAATATCATATTACTTTTGAACGATTTGCTCACATTTTCAATTGAAATCAATGTAATTCCCTCACTTTCTGATTTTTTAAGTAATCTATACAAACTATAATTATCGAAATGACCAAGTAAACTGTCCCAAAAATTAGATTGGAAACATTGCTCGAGCCTACAATCAACGTTGCGTGCCCAAAAATATCAATTGCGAGAAGTAGTAACAGCATACTGGTCAGGATCGATGTCAAATCCAAGGTGTAAAAATCATCCAAGGCAATGAACACACAAGTAAATAGCACCCCTAGCGACAATAGTTTTGTTCCGATTGTTATTAAATATATTATATCTTCGATATTAATTTTTCTATAGACAGCAAATACTAAAATTGCCAAAATTAGTAAATAAAGTGTAATAAACTCGCACATTATTCTTGTCGTTTGAATTAATTTAACTCGTTTGTATTTCGTTACGGATTGATATCTCGGAAGTTCCATAACTTTATATTCAGAAATTCCCACAGAATCTACAATTGTTGACTTATATAGGCAAAACAAATTAATAAAGTATAGTCCAAAAACAACTGGATTGTACCAAGATAATCCTGCTAGAAATAATGATGGTTCATCTAAGTGAATTGCCTTTAGGTGTACTATGGGGTCAACAACAGAATTGCTAAATAATATCGCCCATACAATAAGTATAATAAATGAACCTAAAAAATAGATTTTATTGAATTTCATACGAATTATTTCCTTTCAGATAAATAACCCATAGGATTAAGATTAACGCAACATGAATAGCTAGTGCAATAAAGTACTGAATGTAACTCATTGAAGACATAAATATTATTGTCGTTCCTATTAATGAGAAACGTCCAGTTTTAAGTATTCCATAAAAAATACTTCCTAGTACATATATGAATAATTTACTAATGTTAAATTTTACTTTTAGGTTAATAAAAATAGCGTTAAGTAGCGTTAGAAGTACAACATTATTAATAGCATTTAGCATATAAGATATTGCTGGTTGTCTAATATTGAACAACGAATCTATCGCAAACCACACAGCCATTATCGATACACTAAAAATTACATTTGAAAGACTGTCTTCCAAAATTGAGAAAACTCTAGAACTTTCTATCCTTGAAAATCTAATTACTTTCATTTGATTATCAACTCTAGTGCTATTCTGAGAAGCTAAAATACAAAAAATCACAAACAGGTATATATTACTTTTTAGTGCAGTGTAATCAATCATTAACTTTTCATCATATGAAAAAAGTATTAAGAAAAAGTAAAAGAGAGAATAAATCAATACTTCTTTAATTTTATACTTCATAGTTGAAAATCCTATATAAAACAAGAATACTAGATATGATTATTGGTAAACAAAGAGGCAATAACATCACTATTGTGGGTGCAATGTACGCACTATTTGACATCACTGCAGATGGTGACAGTAGGAAGTATAGTGTAGATGCCATGTAGCTTACCCCCATTGGCGGCAGTACAAAATTAAATACCGATAATCCAAAATAGAATACGACTAGTACTGTAATCGAATAGGATACTTTGTTGCTTATTAATATAAGTGCACACCCCAATATACTGTAGATAAATGGAACAATAAAAAATCTCAAAAATCCTTCAATCAAGTAATATAAAATTCGATGATTCCAGTAAAACGATTCACCTAAATAGTCCAAAAAAATTGTTTTGAGAGGGCTAGGATGTATCGGTTCAATATTTGTAATTGCTACACCTAATACTAAATAGAGTACATAACCTAAATAAACTGCTGCGCTAACAAAAGTTGCATATTTTAATAATTTGCGTAATTCAAATTTTCTAATGTTACATTCTCTAGAATATTCAAACTTTCTCAAATATTTTTGATTTGTAAAAAACATAAGTATTGCTACGATAGCAAATGCAATTATCACAATTTGAAACATTCTTGTACCATCTAAGATGTAGGTTTCGAACTCGCCCACACCATTATAATACGCATCACCAAATGTCATCTCACCATATACAGATTCGTCAATTACTCTGTTAAATTTTCCTGAAATTAGCAGTCGAATCAACGTGAATACAGTTCCATACCCCAAAAACGACGACAGCTCATTGCCGAAAATCATCAAAAGGAAAGTAACGAGCATTATCGCAAAAAAAATATATTTGTTGCTTTTCATATAGCTATTCTCCTTAGATAGCAAAAAAGGGTACTCCCCTTTTTTGAAATTGTTTATAAATAAATTGAATCTTGACTAAGGTCGCCAGTTACCACCAACATAAGTATATGGATCAATCCAGTTTTCTCTACCAGCATAGAGTGTATAGTATCCACCTCGTCTTGTTCCTGTTCTTTCAATATCAAAATCACGGTTTTTTTCGTGAGGTTCGAAGATTATTGTTTTTCGCCCCCACATATCAGCATTGTGATTCCAAACACCGAAATAAAGCCTGTACGTCCCTGAGTCGCTATCTTGAGCTTGCCAGCGAATACCAGTTTGCGAATCAGTTTCTTTGTAAAGTTTCTTTGAAACTGGCATATATTGATATGCTACAGAACCACCCCAATTATAATAAAACGCTGCAAAAGCTGTACTTGTCAGTGCAGTCATCAAGAAAATCGATAAGACTAATACTAATCCAATAGTTCTCTTACTTCCAGTATATTTCATTATTGGTTCCTCCTAAATATATTGTAAGTGAAGTAAAGCCATTAATCAACATAAATTGATTTAATGATTGTGTGCAATACGTGTAAAATATTAATTAAATAAATACTCGAGAATTGATGGCTAATACCACCGACGTTAGTCTATTTTATATTTAAATCTATTATTACTCGTTTAACGAGACCATAATTTTCTTTTTTTACTCAGACAAATTGCACTATTAACAATGCTAAAACATAATATTCTATTTCTGCAGTCACGATCCACTCTATACTATAATCTGTATAAATCATTTTCTCACTTTTTAACACTCCTCTTTAAATGATAAAAAGCCGAAGAGTAAGCTCCGGCTTTATCCAATTCAATTTTTCCATAACACATTGTTCAAATTTTTATTTACCATATCGACATCAATCAGCTTTATTCGCCTTTGAGCAACTTTTTGTTTTTGCTTAATGCTTTGAGAAAACCAGTAAAAATCATTTGATGCAGATTCCCATAATCCTTTGAGATAATCACGTCGTTCATCTTTAATTCGCTTCTTTTCCTGATTATAATACCTTCTGATAATTTCGCCGTCATTATAAAGGTCTGTAGCAGATTTTAGTTGCGCATCGAATCTCTTAAGTTGCCTTTTCATTTTTTCATGCATTTCATTGTCACTTTCTAAAATCAATCTCATTGTTAATTGCTCTGCGACTTCTTCTTCAAGTTGATTTTCTGCGTACCTGGAATTGCATTGTCTGCAATGATAATATCGGTACTGACGGTTCTTAACGGTATCATTAGTACAAATATTTTTACAACTTGAGCATAATACTTGTGTATAAAAAATATGCTTGTTTTGACTTTTATGACTTCTTGCTCGCTGTTTAAGCAAAGAATGCACTTGTTTTTTTATGTCGATACTCACAATGACCGGCGCGATTCCAAGCCCGGCAAAGGTTCTATTTAAATCATCTCTTACGATGATATCACAGTATACTGTACTTCTCAGAATCTTTCTTATGATGTCATGATTCCATGTTCGTTCTTCTGCTATCCTATTTAATCTTATAAAACTTGCTACTTTTTCTACATTATATCCATCACGTAGATAAAGTTCATGAATTAGTCTTACAATCTCAGCGTGTTCCTCATTAATTCTGAGTTTATATCCTTTAGAGTTCTTGTTTTTAAATTTATCGTATCCATAAGGGCATCCTGGGTTTGCATAATTTCCACTTTCAAATGATTTTATTATTCCTGTTACTGCTCTTTGACGAGTTGCTTTAAGTTCCCTCCACCCAATTAAAGAGTCTAAACCATATTGAAACCCACCTTCTAATGTATAGATATCTAACGAAGGGTTATTGATAAACAACATTTCTGCTTCATTTTCAATTACAAATTTTCTGAATTCCATGTTGTCAATAATCTCTCTACCTACCCTATCCGTTGCAGTTACTAGGACAAGATTAGTGACACCTGATTTAATGTCTCGTTTCATCTGTTGCAAGTCATTTCTATCAGTATTCGATCCAGTCTTGCCACCATCAGAATAGATAATAATGTCACAAGTTGGTTTGATGTCATACCATTCCATAGCTTGCTCACTTCTTTCTATTTGACTCTCTAAACTAAAACCCTTTGAAAGTTGTTGTCGAGTTGATACCCTTGCATAAATACAGGGACGAATGTTTGGGTGTTCCTGAAGACGTTCTATTAAAGTTTTAAAAATCATATTTTTCTCCTATAGAAGAGCGCTCTAAGTTTTTGCATGCTTATTTATCATATATTTGAAAATTGTTTAAAACAAGTATATTTTTTTTAGGCCACATATCAATGAAGTAAATAAACAAGTTATCTCTATTGTTTGAAATTGATTAGTCTTATTCCTAAAATGAAAAAGAGCAAATTCATGCTCTTCTTTGTTTTATATTATTATATTGCTAACCTACAGATATTCCTCAAAAAGTTTACTGTTTGCTATTTCTAACTTCCCATAATAGTTCATCTAGCTGCTTGCTAATTCTCTTATTGTTAATATAGTATCGCACACTCAATATTATCAAAAAACCTACTACGATGATGAATCCCACAAGAATTAACATAAATTGTCCTACGAAAAACTCGAATACCTGGCGTAATCCTTCTGATGAACCACCCGCCATTTTTTCCAACTCTTCAATTGTTGTTGTGCTTAACCAGTCTAAAATTGTCATATTCCCTCCCAAGATTTACTCTTTTCATTTCTCATAATACCATAAATTAAAAGATAACAAAAATAATGGATTATTCCTTTTCGTTATAATCTCCATTACATTCGGAATCTCTATGACTTAATTTTATAAATTCACTACTTTGCAAAAACTGTTCCACTTCATCGCTATTTCTTATACAAATCCCTTTTGTTTTTATTATTTCATATGCTTTAGCCAAGACCTCATCATTATATCCATATAGGCCATATGATGCCTTTAGATAACTAAGATCATGTAAAGCATTGTTGTACTCAAACACTCGAATTAGTGTATCTGATAAATTGTCACCTTGTACAATCCACTCAATTACATCATCAATATTAATTTTTTTCATAATTACACTCCCTTTTCTATTTCTATACCCCAAATAACTATTAGACTTTTATATGTAAGCGGGGTAAACCCCGCTTTTTTCTTGACTATTTCAATAGCTTATAAATATATTCTCTATCTTCGTCACTGTATGCCGGATAGCGATTTGATATTTCAAAATTACCACTTTCGTTTATTTCTAATGCAACTTTTTTTAATCCACTTACAAAGAAATAGATTGGTTTCTTAGCCCATTGTTTAACTAAACCATTCTCGATAAGTTCTACAGTTTTAGCACTCATAGACTTTTTATCATTTTCTGATTTTTGTTCTAATGATTCTAAGTAAGCAATTTTGTTCTTTAATTTCGTGATATCTGCTCCGTATGTTTTTTTAGGTCTATCATTATTTTTATCACGAGTTTTGTTATAGGTTTTCGCTTCCTCATTCGCTTGCTCTAATTTGTAGAGTTTATCTTTAAAGTATTCAATATTATTTACACTTGTTTTTGCTCCAATTGTGGCATATCCTGTTTTACCGACTACATGAACATCCTTAATCAGTTCATTATCATCTTTGAATTGCTCAACATGTTCAAGCATTTCAATCCTGTCATTCTGTTTATCAAGCTCATCCATTTTGTTAAATGCTTTCTGTTGTAATTGCTTGCTTCGTTTGTATATGTCAGGTCGCCCAATTATATTGGGTTGACCTAATGGAATTTTTCTACGTTCATCACGTGCTTCATTTGTATACTGTTCTACTTCATTTTGTAGGCGATTCCTTTTATTTACTGCTCTATCTAATTCGTAACTCATATATTTGCTCCCTAGCCTTTCGGCTCTTTAATTTTGTTTAAGCGCTTGATTCATAATAATTTTTGATATTTCTTCATAGCCTGCTATTTGCATCATATAAGCGATGTGTTTAATATCATTAATACCTAAGTCATACCATCCGCCATGTTGTACAATATCGCCACCAACTTTATCAGTTTTCGTATCAATCCATATTCTTCCTTGTCTGTGTGAGAATCCGCTACGATAATCAAAATCATACGCTGTGAGTGTTTCACTAATTGTTTCTGTTCTAACTTTCATTTTTATTTCCTTTCGTAACCTTTCGGTTCGGTTCAATCCAATTAACTTTTTTTGTGAGACTGGCTACTTGCTTTAGGTTTGCCTATCTCTTTAATTGGTAAGAACGTTTATAGACGTCTTATATCTTTGTTTAGATTTACGGAAAGGATTGCGAAGCAACTTGCAAAGTCCTTGTAGTGGATCCAAACTAAGATATAATTAAGGGCAAACGTTCAAATTAAAGAGATAGGAAACAGATTTGCAACTGCAAAGCTGTTAGCGGTTTTTCATGTAGAATTGTTAGACAAGACGTATGAAAACGTTATTGCTGAAAGCAATTAACTTTTTCGTTCGACTTGGCGTTAAGACAAGTCCTAATGAAAAATAACTGATGTCAATAAACTGCAGGGCGGTAGTTTCCCCTGCAGTAAGAGGAAGATTATATTTGCGCCATTTTTATGGCCACAAATATAATACGCTCTGGTTATTTACTTCAGTTAAGCATCGGCTCTCCAAAGCCGTTAAAAAACTCTTTTAAGGTGGGGCTTGGGGACATTGATTGCGCGCGATCAATGTGGGCAAGTGAAAAGGGATGCTATGCAGCACCCCTTTTCATATCTTTTAATTATCTATAAGAATACATCAATATTCGCGGTCTGCATTTTCAGTTCGCACGTGACCAAATTCTCTGTTTTCAAAATCTTCTGCGCTAAGGATAATGGAAGATGATTTATAATCATCTTCTACTTTATCCAGGGCAATACTTTCGGCTTCAGTTTTTGTAGTTGCAGGTATATTATAGGTAACCTCACGTATCAACGTTTCTTCTACATAGCACGTTACTTTATAATTTTTCTTCATTTACAAGTTCCTCGATGTGAGAGTGGTTTTCGCCACTCTCGCTCTCTTCTTTATTTTTATTGTTATCATAACTTGGATATGTTCCGTCTAGTAATTGTTTTTCTAAATCACTAGGTTTGTAACCCAATCCGATGATAAAGTCATAAACGTACTGTAGAAACTCTGCATTGTATTTTGAGTATTCCCCTTGATGTCCATAACAGTTAATATCTTCTTTATCAATTGATAAGTAAACTGAAGCAATCATAATGTTATTAGCACGTGCATTTCCAATTTCACGAGTAGCACGTTTATTCAATGTTTTACTTATAAAATATCCCCTGTCTTCTTTATCATATAATTCATAGTTGAGTAATGCTTCAAGTTTATCTTTATCAGGTACAAATGTTCGACCGACATTGAGCATATTCTCTGTGAGTGTTTTTGTAAGATGTTTTACCATAGGCTCTGTAATCTTACCTTTTACAAGTTCTTTCATGAACTCATATCGTAAGTTATAAGCAGATACGAATAGTGGTTTCAGTTCTTTTCGAGTTCGACGTACTTCACGATTACGTTCACGCTCTGCTTCTTCGGCTTCTTCATTACTTGATGTGTTAGATTTTGAAACTAAGTAATATAAATAAAATCGCCAATTATTTTTTTGATATACATACGTTTTTTCACTGTCAAGTCCTGTTCTTAAATATTCAAGCAATTCTGTAAGTTCTTCTTCATCATCTGTTGACAAGGTACGGTCATGACGGTGTATGTTGTAATCGTTGTCTTCAATCATGTATAGTTCCACTTCGTTCAAGACTTCTAGCACCTTGTTGTCACGTTTTTCTTGTTCTTGGTCTTGGTAGGCTTCTTCAACTTCCATATTGAAATTATCAGTACCTGCATGTTTGAGCAGTTCATTTCGTTTCTCAATATCATCAATTCGTTCAAGATTGATAAAATCATCAATTGAGACGTTCTGTGCGGATTGTACCTTTTCTGTATCAAGTTTAAGCATTTGCTTGCGATTTCGTAATGTCGACTTACTGAAGCCTGTTTTCTTAAGAATATCCTTATCGCTCATTCCAAGGTCTAAACACTGTTGAATACCTTGTGCTTGTTCATAAGGAGTTAAGTCCGAACGTTGCATATTCTCGACCAGCATTGTTGCTACTTGTGTTTTATCGTCCATTTCAGTAATCACACATGGCACTTCTTTAAGTCCTGCAAGTTTACTTGCTTCAAGTCTTCTGTGTCCGATGATAACGGTATACATTCCGTTATCATCAGGTACAACTGTAAGGTTCTGTAAGATACCACGTTCTTTAATACTATCTGCTAATTCCGTAACATCACCAACGATTAATCGTGGGTTCTTTGGATGTCCTTGTAATTTTTCTAATTGGATATTTGTAATCATAATTTTGCTCCTTTTATATTTTCTAATCTGTTTATATTTCTATTTGGCATTACATTAATGAACTGTTGTAGTTCATCAGATATAAAGTCGATTGTTGGACTTAATCGAAGTATTGTCTCAATCAATCTTGGATTATCAGAGAGTGACCAATGTGACGTATAGAGTGTTTCATGACTAATATTGCACTCAACATTTAATGTTTTCGTTGCTATATCGTGATAGATAAGAAACCACTCCGATTTAAAGTGAATTTCATTATTCATGTTTATCATTTACTCCTAAATAACAGATATATAGCATACTTCCCATAAGACCAAAGAAAATTATATTCATATTAATACCCTTTCAAGCCACCGCTTGCCTTTCTTTACGTTCTTTCCAATTAACTTTTTTTGTGAGACTGGCTTCTTGCTTTGAAGCTTTTCTCATTTGTTTAATTGTAAAAGATCGTTTACGGACGTCTTGTATCATGTTTGAAGTTGATCGAGTACAAGGATTGCGAAGCAACTTGCGAAGTCCTTGTATAAGATCACAAACATGATAGAACTAAGGACGAAACGGTCTCAATTAATAAATGAGATGCGCACTTGCAACATGCAAGTGTGCTTAGCGATTTTTCATGTAGAATTGTTAGACAAGACGTATGAAAACGTTATTGCTGAAAGCAATTAACTTTTTCGTTCGACTTGGCGTTAAGACAAGTCCTAATGAAAAATGAATGATGTCAACAAAGACCAGGACACTTTTGTGTCCTGGTCTAAGAGGAAGATTATTTTTGTGCCATATGTTTTTATGGCCACAAAATAATACGCTCTGGTTGTTTACTTCGTTCAAGCAAATCTTTCATGATTTTACCAATAAATTTCAAAACTGTTCACGCTAAACGTTTAGACTTAATTGTTTATCTCGATGATAGTTATGCAATGTTAGATCGAAATTAAAGGATTCAAACTCATCTACATAAACAATGATATTGTCTTTATTTCCGTTACTATCAACATGTGTATTTGTTTCAATGACTTCCCTAAGCTGCACCAAGTTTGAAGGTATAATCCAAAAAGTAATGTACTTCTTTTGATGCAAACGTTTTATTTTTTCGACTGTACGCTTATTTCCCTTCGAATGCAATTCGATTTCAAATGCATAGTCATCAATTTTAAAATCAGGAATGGCCATATTTTTTCTTTGACGACTTAATTCTCTCATAAACATTTTTTGGTTGAATGCTTGTTTTTTTACATTCAGGTAATGCTCAAGTTTAATATCGCGATCCGTTTGTACATCACGTAGTTTGTACTTAAAGTTATTATCTTTCATAACCTTGAAGGCAACCCTTGCAATCAAATTATTATGATAACTCTGCTGGCCAACATAGGTGGCACGTTTTCGTTCATGAGATATTTTATGCCAAACTTCATTAATAAAATTACATCCCTTTTGAGTAAGAAAATAATCAAATTTATGAAAACTTCCAGCACGATACTTTTCAACCAAACCGTAATCAATGTACCTATTCAATCGTCTTGTTAAATTGGTTGAGCTTGTAAAATATTCACTCACATATAAATAAATTGAATCCACACTCATCGACTTAAATTTATCCAATAGAGTCAAAATTTGAAGATCGTACAACTTCAACTCTAGCCGTTTATTAGGGTTATCGGGATGGTTCAATATTTTTAAAATTCCCATTTTATCAACTCCTCAATATTTAGTATTTTTATGTATCCACTCATCGACTTGAGTGATAAATTTACCTTCTTCGTTTGTGGTTGTCGAAAGTATAATCACGTCATTATTCCCACAATCTTTTATTAGTAAAAGATTACTATTTTTGTCTTCCATAAGTACCCTTATTAAGTTAGAGTGTTCCAGGTTATCAAGTGCATTTCTAAACTCACATTCATTCTTAAATTCTTCTAACCAACTTTCTTGAAATCTCTTAGTACTCATAATAAATTCCTCTCTGCGTAATTCGCTTTCAAAACCCAAAAGTCCTTTGAATAAAAAGTTACCATCAAACAATTCATAGTTTGAATTGTTTGCCCTAGTCAAATCATGACCTCATTAAATTTCTTCTACCTATGTCATGATTTGATGGTTTATCTTTTGTTTTATCTTTGTCTTTTGCTTTTGTTTTTTTCTTTGTTTTTTTACTTTTGGGACACACCCCGTACTCTCTACTTATACTTTTATTACTCTATCCACTCGCCACGCTTGTTTAGTTTCCAAATTGGTACAATTAGGTACGTTGTGTGTGTGGGGTTTTCTCTGTTAGGAGAAAACCCCACACACACAAAACAGCGTGGCGAGTGGATATTTCGTTGTTATTAAATGTTGTAACTAGGATAAACACGTTATCCTAGTTGTTTATCCTAGTTAAATTACCTTTTATACCTCGTAATCACTACTATCAGATATTGCATTTTCATTTTTAGCATCACCGTTATTTTGAGCAGATAACTGTTTTTCCATCTTCTTCAGTTGCTCAATTAATTTCATGTTTTCCATTTTTATATCGGTATATTTTTTCCTATATACATCATGTGATTTCTGTTCTTCAGAAGTTATTAACTCAGTTTCATTTTCAACTGCAGCTACATCATGTTGTACATTTTCAAAATCATCTGCATACTCATTACTCAAATTCAATGTTACATCATCTGTTTGTACAAGATTTATTTCACTGTAATTTTCCTGATTTGACTCGCCTGTTAGATGGCGAAATAATCGTTCTTTATTCTGTTCAATATCCGAGTGTTTTGTTTTTTTCTTACTATCTTTCACATTCACAAATGGCACTATAAATTTAGCATAATCGCCATTTTCTTTGTTGATCCAATAACCATAAATTTGAGGTTTTCCGTCTTTTGATTGTTCCTTATGGAGGTCTTTAATCATATCCGGAGATACCCGAAATTCACGACCTGAACGCATGCTTCCTTTTTCAGAGTAGCCGGTCGCATAATCGACTTGACGTGTATGAATAATACGTTCATAAGTTCCAAATATTTTTGACATTTCTTCTGCACTTTTTGTGTCATTCATTTTAAGCGCATAGAACATTTGACAGTTATCGACTAACTGTCTTCGAACATGTTCACTCACGATATCTAAGTCAGAAATTGACTGTGTTCCATATATTGATGTAACATGCGCATCTCTCGATTTGTTTGCAATCGTGATTAATGTATTCTTAAAATAAGTGGCCATTTCATCATAAATACCCAAGCTATCAATCACTTCTTCATTTCCACCAAGCACCTCACCTATGCATCGTCCATAAGCTTGAATCACAGCATTACCCATACCATAACTAAAATCACGATACTTAAATTCATTCAATAAAACCAAGACGATATCTTTATTACGATAGGCATCTTCCATTCTAAAAACGTTCTTTGCATCGAAGAAGTATTTTCCCGCTCCTTTATAAAGTACCTCAATCGATGAATAAGATGATTGCACATCTTCTCCGTATGTTTTGATCAACAAGGTTAGTTCATCACTCCAGTATTCACCGATTTCCTGTTCGTGAATTTCTATATACTCTTTCAAATAAATTGGGTTTGTAAATCTAATAATATTTTGCATTGTCATTGGTATATCTTTCATATCTAACATAAATTCAAATAATGTTAACCAATACGAAGACAAGGTATTTTGATAGTATTCATTTTCCCATTTTCCGATATTGATCAATGTATCGAGAATTTCCTGGGGTGTTTTCCCACTAAAGAGATCGATACTTGATGTATTGAATTCATCATTCAAATTGATTATATGAACCTTTCGATTAAATACCTTTGCAAGTTTCGTGATGACATCATATAAAGAATATTTAACCTGCGCGCCCTTCCCATCAACAACGAAGATAAATTTACCTTTGACGAATGCCTCATAAACATAGTTAAGTATCAAAGCAGTTTTTCCACCGCCTGTTGTTCCGACGATAAAAATATTAAATCGTGCATCGAATGATGGTTTTATAAGCTTATTTGCATTCGCATTTCCTTTTTCCATATTCCAACGTGGACTCGATAATACTATTGCAAAGCCACACATTTCGACCAACAAAAAGACTGCACGAATTGGACTAAGAATAAACGCATCTTTAATAAATGCGAAAAACATGCTAAATATGTTTTGTTGATTACCCAGAATTTCCGCAACATTCATATCGAGTGAGAATTCGCTAAAAATATCAATGGACTGTACATTCCACAATAAATATCCGAATAGCAAGCCCGCTGCACTTGCATAAAATATCCACGCTCTCACTTTTGATTTTAAAAATAGATGGACAACCTTATAAATCAACAACACCAACACTGGTGTTATTAACAGTGGTAACCCATAGTACATAAGTAAATTAACTACTTCTTTGTTCATTGATATTTCCATAAAATCACTCCTTTTTAACGTACTTCTAATTGAATGGCAATATATCGAGTGGATCCAACACGTTCCAGTTCTGGTCTCTTACTTCGAGATGAAGATGGCAACCTGTACTCAATCCTGTTGACCCAACGTTTCCAATCATCGAACCCTTTTCAACTCGATCACCCACACTATATGGGGTTGGAAACGCAAAGTGAAAGTATCGAACAATAAGACCTTCTGGTGTTTGCACTTCTAAATGGTATCCTCGGCCACCATCATAACTATTTCCCCATACATTCCCTGCAGAAACTACAGTTCCCTCTTGTGCTGCATAAATAGGTTCTTCACAAATATTTTTGTGATTGTAAATCATATCCAGTCCGTTATGCTCAACAAGCTTTCCAAACGGTGCATACCATCCAACTCCATCACCAAGAACTATTTGTTCGCGAAGTGGAAGTATCCACCCCTTTACACCATTTACATCAATACCACTTCGATCTAATCGATGTTCATAGTATTCGATATACTCTACGATTGTTGATGTACTCAACACATTAAACATCGATTTAAAAGTTTCGATGCTCCTCAACGAATCTACATAGTCATAAACCGGTACAAGCTCTTTGGTTTCCGAATTCATTCTTTTTGCTATCATCGTATCTAGTAACTCATCATTGGGTATGACAACGCCACTTAGCCAAAGTGGAATTACAATTTCATTGTTTTTAATACCTGTTCCACTTGTCTTTTCACCCACTCGTTTTAGAAGCTCATATGTTTTTTCACCGTTATTCTTAATTTGACTATCAATAAGCCGAGTTATCTCATTTTCTCCGGTGAAGAAATCACCCACACTCTGAAGTACATTTCCTACAGCTTCTATCGGTTCAAGGAAAGATTGTACTACACCAAAAATTGGGACAATCATTAACAATGCAATCGCTGCAATCATTCCAATTTTTTTCATAGTCCAAGACCTCCAACCAATTGCTCAATTACGATACGAATCATATTAAGTACCCATAAACATAAAGCCACCTTCATTAACATTGACATTCCATATGGTTCATAAGGATGTTGTCGACTGCTCATCATTAATAAAGTATTTGAAATTAATAGACTTATTAAGCCCAATGTAATGACTGAACTTTCTACTGGAGAAACCGAATAGAAAAAGGTAAAAAGTATGTACAAAGCGACAACTTGAATAAAGACTAATATAAATTGCCTTTGTTTAAAGATATCATTCACTCTAATATTCTCGTTTGATTTTAACACTTGATGACTCACAACTAATGAGATACCGCAGATTGATATCATTCCCAAGACACTAATTAGTAAACTCATTTCAAACCCTCCTTTTCATTTTTAGATGCTTAGCTTCCATCTTCACTACGATACTCACTGACAATTTTAGAAAGTCTAAGATTTGGATACATCCTGTTTGATAACCAATTATTAAGTCTTATAACTTCTTTTTCTTCATCAGTAAAAGCCCAATTTCTCTGAATTAGTTTCATAACTACCCATCCATCTCTCAATAAGACGTAGCAAGGTTTTCCTAGTATCATACTGTACATTAGGAGAATACTTGCTAAATCTAGGTAAGGAATCCAAAAAGCAAAAAATATGGCCCCAATCAATACTAAAAACACTTCAAACACATGCAACCTTGTCATTTTTATTCCGATTAAATGATCAATAATAATTGCCATTACGCAAGCTACAATGCTATTAGTTAATAGCAAGATTGATAGTGTGTTAAATACTTTATAAGGATTAAATTCTAATACAACGATTTCTCTGGGTTGAATCCAGAAATAGTCCCTAGTAGTAAAGAGTATTGTTAATAATGAGAAACTTATTAGAATGCGGGCTGTCTTTTTCAAGAATAGCGCCATCACATCTTTTCTATTCGGTTTGTAATCTTCATTCAATTCAATTTGCGAATATGCTAGATTATATTTGTACATTAAAAGTCCTTTCTAACACGATAACCTATACCGCGGTAACTAATTACAGTCGTAATAAGTCATTAGTTGAAATCATTCATTATAAAAGATAAAGCAAATAAGTATAATACCAATAAATATAGGTATAGATGCAGCAACATCACCAAACCCCACGGAATACACAATCATAGAAAAAATTAGTAAAAGTATACCGATTACAATGGCATAAGTTTTTTTCCTCATTCTTTACTCCCCCCTCTTTAAGTGATAAGTTCAACTCACACTTTAGTGTTTTTCTTACCTTCAATCGTCTTTCTAAGTTTCATTTTTCTCATTAAGTCATTCTCGTAAAATAAGCCCCATGAAGATTATATAAATAGCGATCCACATGAGAATAAATGATAATAAATCAACATTTGAAAAAATGTTTAGGTAAAATGATGCCAACAATAAAATTATTCCAATCACTACGATTGAAATTCCCTTTTTATGTTTCATACGATTTCCTTTCTAAGAAGAGGTATCATCCAACATTTAATAGTTATTTCCTTTTTCAAATTTTTCGCGATCACTTAGCAATGTATGGGTGAAGTATTTTTGATTACCAGCGATAAAAAGACTATCCCCACGTGTAAACGAGCGCATAATGGCAATCTCATCATCACTAGCTCCAATAATGCGTTTTAATGCGGTGAATGAGTTTTCATTCTGTAAATGCTTAATGACGATATAAGACGAGTTATTAATAATACCTGCATTACCATTTTCATCTTCGTAATCTAAGACTTCTTGACTTCCAATGACACAATGATTTAAGTATTTTCGGGATCGTCTAGTAAAGGTATCCAGTAAATCACGGGTCATTGGGCGATTTAGATTGGTGTGTGCTTCATCATAAATAAATGTTGAAGTTACATCTTTATCCAAGCAGTAGTTAAACGCATGATTATAAATGATAAAGTACAATGCATCTTGAAGCTGTTCTTTCATATACAAATTCTTTGTACCAATTCCAATCATATTCCCTGGTCTCAACTCAATGTCTACAGTTGTATGGCCATCAAAATAATGCTTGTGTTCTTCCATCATCGGTGTAATTTTCAGTCTAAGTTCTTCAAGAGCAGTATAGTTGAGGCTTTCTCGATCACTTGATATTTCTTTAATCGCATTATCTAAGATTTCCGCAAAATCAGATAATGTCGGAAAGTCTGTTGCATCAAACTTATCGAAAAGTTCACTATCTGTAATACCCTTTGCTTCATAAGTAAGACGCGCAATTTCCCCGACCTTACTTAATGCATTATCTGTAATTTCTTTCTGATACAATCGTAGAATACTCTTTAAATGGTCGATTGCTTGGTTTATTGCCATTTCCGTGTTCCACATAGCTTCGTACTTGATTTCTTCATCCTCGTTATCATTTGATACACGGATCAAGTGAAAGGGATTAAACATAAATGTGTCACTTCCGAACTCAAAGTAGCTACCGCCATTGTTTAATGTGTATTTCTTATTGGTATTTTCTGGATCAATCCACATAATGAAATGCTTGTTTCTTATAGCTTTTCTAATGATTAAGAACATATCTGTAGTCTTTCCGCTACCTCGACTCCCAATCAATACAATATTTCCATCCAGGATATTTTGTTCAACAGCGATGTCCTCGTCTTCAAAGTAAAGTGACGGATTCCATAGAATTGAACCTTTGGTATTAATTTCATGTGCGTATAAAAAACCGTTGATGTCTTTCTTTTCAACAAATACAAACGGATATCCTATTGCAAAAGCACTACTACCAATTGGGTTTCCAATGTTGAACTCTTGCATTGTTGTTAATGCTTTTCTCGAAGAGAAGAAAGGGATAAAGTATTTTAGGAAAGATACCTGTGTATATTTAGGTACATAAGTTCGACATCCGTCATTAAGCAAAGATGAACCAAGCTCCTTACGCATGATTTCCATTTCTTTTTTTTCTGAATGACTAACAATAAATGCGACTGAAACATCCAGGGTTTTATCGCGCGAATGACTTAAAGAGGCAATAAACTCATTAATTGATTCCAATTGTTTACGGTACTCCTCTTCTAGCGCTTTCTCACGTGCATAATTTGCATTTCTGTGTTTCTGCTCGATCGCCTTAACTTCACGCGTTAAATGCGTGCGTAAATCTAATTCAGAGGGCTTCGTTTTGATGAAGCATTTTATGTATTGCTTATTACCCCAATCATTAAACATCCCGAAATAAGATTCATCCGGAAATTGAGTGACCACAAGCAAAGAATAATAGGTATCATTAATTGCGTAGTAGTCACGACCTTCTTCGAAGTATTGCATCGTATTTCGATGGAATATGTTTTTTACTCCATCTATATAAGTTGATCCATTCATGATAGTTGTTCTCCTTTGTATGCTGAGAATGTTAATTGGTAATTATCCACGTCAAAGTAGTAATTAATCGCATTTAAATAATCCTGTTCTTTTAACACACTGCAGGGTAATGCACGTTTTAATTCGTCCATCATTTTTTCTAAATTTCGCATAACAAGGTCTTCACTGCCTTGGATTGTTACATGAAACTCTAGTTTGTATTGATTTCTTGATTGCGCAGCTAACTTCTGTAGGTCTGCTTCAATAATAAGTTGTTGTTCTAAACTCGTTTCAGGGTCATAATATTGCTCTCTCAACGGGTTTTCGATAAAGCTGTAGTTGTTTGGAACAAATACAAAGCCCCAATCAACTTCAAAGTTCATGGCATCTCCCGCATTTTTTAATCGAGATAATACAAGTCTTGCTTCATCATCACTAGCAACAAGCAAATCTTTTGGTTCGATTTTTAGTCCAGCCAAAATTGTGCTATCTTTCAAAACAACATGATCTTGTGCGATTGTCTCAATTTCAAGAAAATCATTGAGTGTTTTAATTTTTTTATTTTTTTTCATAATCATTATCCTTTCTACTATCGACGACATTAAAGAATCGTTTATGTCGAATACCATAACGTAGTCGTGTTTTTTGATATTCTAAAAAGTTGTGATGGTAAGCATCTGGCATTGTTAGAATATAAACCACAACAGGCGGTATAATCATAAGTACGAGAGACCAAATATCCCATACAAAAATGAATGAATATACGAGAATGAGTGCAAACACCCATACGGCAGAAAGTATGATTGCAGTCATATCAGACTTTCGATATTTCCCACCTATCAAACTCCCGCGCTTGAAGTTCTTTGGAATTGGGTATCTACTTGTTACAACTCGCTTACTCATAATCGTTCCCTATTATTTTCATTGTTTCGTGATGGTTGAGTGTCTTTCGCTAAATTTTGTACACCACGCGAAACTTTTCTAAATGCTGTTTGGTCATAACGTGATGCACTCATTTTATATAGACTTCTACTTGTATTCACTGCAACATTTCCAAGCATACGACTACCACCTTCAAGTGTGTTAACTTTGTCCGCAAATTTTCTTGCAAAAGACCCATCGCGACTCATTCTTCCATCATTTTCACTACTCCCACTTGACCTATCTTCATGTTTGTTTGTGTATTGTGATCCGAGAGATTCAAGTGTATCTGACGTACGGTCTGCTTGGTTGGAGTTCATTGACATGAAGCCATTGTCACCTTCTAAACTACCTCGCACACGACCATCATTACCTGTCGTGAATGAAGCTTCATTTTGTGGACTACCACTCGATCGTTGAGTACTTCCATTCCAACCAGTATCTAATGTATTGGTAGGAGCTTCACTTGATGCGTTAGAACCACCTTGAAATCCAGTATTTAAAACACCAGAACCACTAGCTCCACCAACTCCAGAGCTAGCACCTGAAGCCAGTAAACCCATCTGTGACATATTGCTCATTGATGCCCCACCGAGTGCTTGTCCTACTTTTTGAGACATTGCACTTAGTCCACCCATTGCAGAAGCCCCCACTACTGCTCCTGCTCCTGCGATAAGTGTTCCTAATCCTCGAGTAGCTTGTCTAAAGTTCGCTAGTTTTTGCATTGCACGTCCTGATGTATCTGTCCCCCCAAACATCTTAGTCAGTATCGACTCAATACCAGTGATTGCCAATAGTAAGCCCCCAAGCATTGCTATCTGATAAATACCATTTAGGTTTGTGATTTCTTTGATTCCAAGTAATTCGAAAACAAACTTTAATAAGAAGATGATACCTGCACATGTCATTAAGTCTGCAGCAACTCCCTTTATCCAAATAGCAAAGGATGTACTTTTTTTATCAATAAGTGAAGCTATTGGATATCCTGCAATGATAATATTCATGAGAACTAAACTAAACTTCATCAAAAAACTTACACCAATATTTCCAAAGAGTACAAGGATGATAACAGATATGATGATTCCGAAGAACATTCCATCCCACCCTTTAAAATAAACATACTCTCCATCTGCTCCGACTAAGTTAATATCTACATCATTAACCGACGTGACTTCATTTCCATTGTTAGTCATTTGATTAACATCACTTTTTAGTTCTGCACCAGCTATCGAATTAACAATCAATGCACTTGGCTTCATAGAAACATCATTTCCAACTATTGATTGACTAATGTCATTAAAGCTACGTGAACCAACAAATAAGACTGATAGCATGAATGGAAGCCCTACGACTGCCATAAACACCAAGAATATTCGTTTCATAAATTCGGCAATATCAAGCTCCTCTTCATTCAAAAGATGCTGACCATATAGGATTAAAAGTCGAATAATTACGAATAATGTAATATATACGAAAAGAACTTTTTGATAATCTTTGAATACTTGTGTATCTTCCAACTTCAAGCCGAATAAGGTGATCATGATGTCATATATCCAGTCACACAAGATAAGTGGAAGCTTAATCAATGCAAAAAAGAACTCTCTCATCCAATCTTCCATAATGAATCACTCCTTCCTTTATCCAATATTGAACATTTTTAAGATGATAAAACCAATTGCAAGCGAGACCAAACCAATCACATACATACGGAGTGTTTTGGTAAATGGTCTTGCTGCTTTTTCTTCTTCGTCTTTTCCATTCCATGATATCCATGAAACAAGAAGTGCAAGTGCTGTGATACCAAATGTCACTGGTAAGGCAATGTTGGTGATATTTTTTATGAACTCTGGTAGTTCTTCGCCACCAGATACTGTTACATCAATCGCGGAAACTACTTGGGTTGATGTCAAAAATGTGACAGTAAATACGCTTACTGTCGTAGCGATACGCTTAATTCGTTTTTCTATTTTATTCATATTTTTCTCCTTGTTAATCGAATACAGCACGGTAACCTGTATTCAGTTTGGTATTAGAATCAGTAATTAAAATGCAGTTTCCAACACCGTGATATCCTGCTTGCGCTTGTTCATTTAAATAGCCCATACAAGCATTAAACTGAACACTTGCATCTTCACCCTGTTTAAACATAAAGTCGCGTTGTGACGGCTTAAATGTCGATGCAGGCGGGTTCGTAGTGCTTGCACCACCTGTAGGTGGAATAGGTACTGAAGGCGTAACATTATTTGAACTATCGGAAGACGACGTATTGGGTGTTTCCGGTTCTTTATAGATATCTGGTATATCTTCCGCAACAACTTCAACCGTAATAGTTTTTGAAGTCGTATTGTTTGATCTATCAATTGCTTTTACAACAACGACATAAGTTCCTACTGTATTTACATCAACTGTTCCTGAATAAGCCACTTTCGGCGTTTCCGTATCATTATCAGTGACTTCAATCACCTTTCTTAAATCAAAATACTCGTTACCTACCTTGACTTTGTAGGTATCGTTCGCAGTGATAGTTGGTGGCGTTGTATCAACAAATACAATACTTTTAACATATTCATTGCGGTCATACGTGTATGTATAGTCAATGGTTCCTAATTTTTTTGTTACGTGTTTTGTATTACATGTAACATTTTTCTTAGTTCCCATATCAATGATTGGTTTTTCTGTACTAATCATACTGGGTGTAATGGCGACATTCTCTACTTCTTTCACTAACGAGCATGGTAGAAAGTCTTCGCTAAACTCAATCGTTTCATCATCAATAAATATGACGTTATCCCCTTTGCGGTCACGGGTTGAACATCCACTTAATATGACTAACATAAGTAATAATGGATAACCTATTTTTTTTAACTCCATAAAAATGTGAGCGCGCATTGTTACGCGCTCGTCCTCCTCTCTTCTATGAATGATTTTCATCAATCGGTTTTCGTTTTGATGGTATTTCATCATGTTTTGATTTGTGTGTCTTTTCAATATCTTCATATTTCTTATCAAGACGGATACCATTATCATCAGCATGTTTGTTAGCCGTTTTCCAATTTGCTCGACTTGATCCGTGTTCACTAAATACGTGCTGTGAAAATTGTAAGATGCCATTTCGTTGTGCGAATAACATCACCACTGCACCAAGTATTAGTAGTACAATACCGAAGTTGAAAATATTGTTATCAAGTCCTGTTGCTACAAGTCCTGCAGGAAGGTGTTCATTGGTATATACAATGGAATATAAGTTACCATCCAGTCCTTTTTCACCAGTAACCCGTACGACTTCATCACTTAGTTTGTAACCTGCAGGTGCTGCAGATTCAAAGTGATCCAATGTTTCACCTTCGAATATTTCAAAATCAACAATTCCATCTAGCCCACTTTGTTTGACGGCAATAATATTTCCGTCTAAATCGGACTGTGTAAACTCTGCATTTGCCAAAGGCTCTAATGTTTTTTCATCAACCTTATTAATTCGCACTGTAATAAGATTTAGTGTTTGATCGATGTCATTAATATCATGATGAACAACAACATCGATACCATCACGTTTAAGTGTTTCAAATACAACGATTGTCTGGCCGTTAAGGGCATTTTGGTCGAATGTAAAGTATAGGTCAACAAATCCATCTTTAGTCGTTGGAGTGAACTTTGTTGTTGCTGTGACACGCTCTCCATTAATCAACAATGGTGAGTTTGTTTCTTTAATCATTAAGAACCCTTCTTGTGAGTATTCTTTACCTACCCATAAATCGGAGTATGAAACTCTATCAACAATGGTGACCATATTAGGTGTTTCTTTATCACGTTCCACAAATGATGCCTTTGTTTTAATATCTGCATGTTTGTTTTCAAATGTGACTGTATAGGTCTTACCATGTTCTTCAACGAATATTTGTTGTTTGTTGTTTTCAGGGTCGATTCCATAATCACCATTTACTTTAATTTCTTCAACAGTGTAAAGTCCGTATCGAGCGTTCTCGACGACTATTTTTCCATCTTCACCTGTTTCATAGTATCCAAGAAGAATGTTGTTTGCATCGTAGAGATTGAAGCCCCATCCTTGAAGTGGTGCTTTCGTATCCTTGTCAAGTTTTAGAATTTCAATATTTCCGCGATTCCATTCATTGACGATTTCACCAGTATCTAATGATAGACCAACCAAATCACCTAGGTCGATATACGTTTGTTGATCGTCAACTGTAAATTTAATCGGTGCGATTGGTTGATATCCTGGTAATGGTGCAACTTCAACAAGTTCATATTCACCTGCAGTTAATAAACCGCGCGTGAAGAGACCACCATTTACATCGGTATACCAAATGTCTTCATGGATGATTTCTTTACTCTCTGCATAGCGAAGCGTTACAAACTCACCTGATTGTGTATTTCTAATTTTGAAACCAACACCTTCAAGTGGTAATCCGTCTTCATTGACTTTATGTGCTTCAATATGAACTTCAATCAGTGCGTTAGGTGCGATAAGATACTTAGTTTGACCTTGGCTTGTGATATCAAAGTAAATTTTGCTTTCATTGATCCAGTATCCATAAGGCGCTTTTAGTTCTTTAAAGTAGTACCCGTTGTTTGTTGAATAACGAAGATTATCAACATTAATACGTCCATCTTCATCTGAAGTATATGTTCCAAGTAACTTGTCATCACTGCTTCGGTAGAGTCCGAATTCTGCGCCTTCTAGTCGTGCAGTTCCTGTTCCATTTGATTTAACAAGTTCAACACTTCCATAGATTGCGGAGTTCGTAATTGTTTGTCCTACTTTAGTTACTGCTACAGTTGGGTTGTTTCCATCATAAAGTACATCAACATCCCAGTGGCCATCGAATAATTGATATCCTTCAATTGTCTTTAATTCTTGTACGAGGTATTCGCCTTGCGCTACATTGTGCCATGTGACTTGTCCTGCACTGTTTGTAACACGTTTGCCAACAAGGTCTCCTGCATTCCAAACAAGTGTTTCACCTTGATACACGTCACTTCGTGCGTAAATTCCAAGTTCAACGCCTTCAAGTTTTTTACCATGATTTTCAGGGAAGAAACTATCCAGTGTATCTTCTTCTTTAGTGAATGTTACATCAGTAAGTTGGTATTTGTTTTCGATTGTCTTACCAATGACAACAATAGGTGTTGTTTGGTTAGCGTATTCAATCTTAATTTCATGTCGTGTCTTGTCGAGTACAAGACCATTAGGTACTTCTGTTTCTTCCAAGTAATATGTTCCAAGGTCAAGATTATCAAAAATCATTTTCCCTTGTGCATTTGACACTGCATTAGCAACTGTAGTTCCATTTGACTTTACAAGATTGAACTTAGCACCTGCTACAGCTTTACCATGTTGGTCCACCTTAGTGGCTTCAATACGTCCTTTAGCAATGCTATTAACGATATCAATGGTGTTGCCTTCATCTTTGATTAGATGTGACTTAATAGTCGTATCAATAATGATTGGTGCAGGCATTGATTTTTCACGGAAGTACATTTTGAGTCCTGGTTCCCAACCCGATGTTGTGAACTGTCCATTTGCATCTGTTGTCTTACTCCATACTTGACCGCTAAAGTCTGATGAGTATGAATATTCAATGACACCGCCAGCTACTGGATTACCATTTGTGTCCTTTTTAGTAACTAAGATATCGACAAGTGGTGCTTCAAACTCGATAAATGTATCTACCGGGTCATTCAATCTACCCACGGCTACTTTTTGACTTGAACCGTCTGTTGCTACGAATGGGGTTCCCTCTCCGATACTAGATTTCTTTACAAGTCTGATTAATCCATTCTTTTCGCGAACTCTTAGTTTCAGTGTTGTCCCTGAATTTTCAAGTAAATCCATTCCATCCCATTTTACTAATTCAAAATCACTTAGTACTGGATCGCTTAGGTCAATAATTTCCCCTATTTTAACTTGGCGCGTCTGACCGTCCCATGATGGTACTGTTGTATGGTTTGCAATTCGATAGTTAGTTCCCTCAATATCTGGTCTTCCACCTGTACCATAACTACTGAACACCCATCCAATGGCTTCATACACCATCGCTTGTTTAGTCCATGCATCAGTTCCATAGTTTGAAATTAACACAATACGTTCTTGAGCCGCACTCGACAATGTGAATGTCAAACGTCCATCCATTACTCTGATAGCACCTGCGTTTTCCAAATCAAACGTTTGAGCGTTTCCTGTAGAAACATTCAAGACACTTGGTTCCAAACATTGACCCAATTCACCATTCACATATATTTCTTTAAACTCAATATCTGTGAAATAGAATGATGGATCTGCAACCCAATAGAATGAAGTACCTTTTGATAAACTAGCTCCTGTTGTTACTTGGTTACCAAGTGACCGTTTAGCACGTGTTGATTGAGCTATAGAATATGAATAATGTGCATCTTCATAGACAACCCATTGCCCTGTTTCGCTAATGTAATGAACTCGGTAGTTATCTGGTAACGTTTCAATATAGTCACGCCCTAATGGTTGATTAGAAACTTCTTTAATCGTATGACCCTCTTGTACGTATGGGGCATTTTCAATGTTTGGAAGTCCCCAATCCGAAGGAGTTACTTTTTCTTCATTAATCGGAACAATAACAGCTTCAGGTGTTTCCGTTCCTTGGACTTCTTCAGATACATTTTGCTCAATTGTTTCTTCAGATGCAGTGTCTTTTACATCGGTCACTTGAACAGTAAATTCAAACTGCGACTCACGTAACACTTCTTTGGGTTCTTTATTAGCTTCTTCAAGTAATAATGTTTGTGAATATTTCACAGTGAATTTATAGTCACCATTCTTTCCAACAACATAAGAGTATTTATAGTCACCACTCTTTATGCTTTCTTGATTGTGTTGAATGTCATCAACGACAATTTTTTCATCAGTATTCGTTGCGAATTCAAGACCAACCCCATCTTTTGACTGTGTTCTTGTCGTTTCAACAATTACACTATGGTCTTCATTTGAATAGACCTCCGTGTTATCAGCACTTAGTGGTTGTGCAAATACTGCAAAACTACTAAATATCATCAATAATGATAAACTCAATTTACTTAGTTTCTTTTTCATATTTTCCTCCTAGTTGATAAAAGAAAAGATGCCTTTCGGCATCCAAGTTTATTGATTTACTACATTAAGGGCTTCTACCCTTTCGACACACATACATGACTTTACCCCTTCCCAATAAAAAAGAGCGATTTCTCGCTCTTATCGTTTTCTATAACCCATTATTCCATCTGAAAAGCAAATATTACTTTTCCACTCTCTAAAGTGTTCTTCTTTCACATCATGCATTACTGCATTACAACCTTCATAAGTTCCATAATCGTGATAAAAGTAAAGACCATCTCCTAAGGAGTCACCGGGTTGATATGTAGGTTTAGTTGGTTCAACTGGTTTTGGTTTTTCTGGTTGAGTTGTATTTCCTCCACCAGCGTTCGAACCGCCACCATTGCTTGAGCCACCGCCGTTTGATGAGTTTCCATTACTTGTTGATCCACCACCATTGCTTGATCCACCGCCATTTGATGTACCACCATTATTTGATGAAGTGTTTCCATCATTACCGGTTTCTGGAAGTGATTCTTCTGCTTCTTTATCTTTGACGATCACATTGAATGCAAGCTCGGTTTTATTTCCATGCTTATCGATTGCAACTGCTTTAAGTTCTGTTGTACCAGCAACTGAATAATCAACGTCACCTTCGACTTTAACTTCGATGTCTCCGTCTACAGGGTCTTTAGCTTTGAATTTGTTTGTAAATTCAATTGGTGTGCCGATTTCAGTTTCAATGTCTTCGATTGGATCAATCGTTGGTGCTACAGTATCCACTACAATAACATCAAAGGATGTTGACGCGATTTCCTTAGCCCCATCAAATGCCTTGACTTCATATTTAGTTGGTTGACCATCACCATTTTCGTTCATATTAGCAAGATGAAACTCATATAAATCAATAATGTCTGCAGTTGCCATTGTTAATCGTTGTTTATCCGTCATTTTGTACGAGACTGTATCCGATTTAATTGAATCTACCGAGATTGTAAATATGTTTGTATCAACGAGTTCACCATTTCCTTTAAGAACAAATTTCGATGTAATATCTTCATTCTTAATTGATGATCCATATTCTACAACAATATTTGCGTTATCTTTACCCGCGTACTCCAATTGATAGTCCACTGATTTATTTTGTAAGAGTGCTGCAATTGTAATTCCACTTAAAATTACAGCAACAACTGCTACACCAGTAATTATTTTTCCGTTTTTGGTAGAAAACCATTGTTTAATATTTTTCATTTGCCCCTCCCGTGGGTTTATTTATAATGAATCCCTTTTTCTATATCCATACTCATTTCAATATTCTATTTACATTGTATCTATATTATAGATGTTATAAAGACTGTAATCAATTTCATCGTGTGTTGCCTTGACGTTTCATGTACTCATCAAGGTCATCTGTAATAGATGATTCCTGTTCTTTTGATATAACACCTACTTCATGAGAATTATTGTATTCAGGTTGAATATTTCCTTTAACGAAGTCCTTCACGCCAAAACCGATAGAGTCGATTTTGACATACCAGTCATACATTTTTTCGCCGGACTCTTTAGACCATGATGACTGCTCTAATGTTCCTTGAATTTCAACGGCAGTACCCTCTTTAAAATATTTATTTATAAAGTCTGCTTGATGACCCCAAGTGCGACAACTTACATAAGTATATCCAAATTTTCCATCTTGTCCTTTGAAGTTATTACGAGTAGAAACCGTAATCTGCATCATTGATTTTTTGTTTCCAACACCTTCATAATATTTCATGTCTTTAAAAATTGTTCCAGTTAATGATACGTTTCTCATAACAAATTTTTCTCCTCTCGATTTTGAATTATCATTTTTAATGCTTCATTTGTTTGTTCTGCAATACTAACATGAGCAAATTGGATAGCATATAACTCAACATGGTTTTCATTGAAAAGCCTGATAACATCTGTCCCGTCTTTGCTTCCAAATGAACGCTTTGTAAACTGTAAATAATGAATAATCCGTAATGGAATACTCACTGATTCACGTTCTGTAATTACTTCTAACATAGTTTTGCTTAGTTTGATATCACTTTTTCGATTTACTTTAAACATAAAGTTCTCCTTCAACTTGTATATTGGCGCGATATGAGAACGTGTCATACGTTAATGCCCCAATGTTTAATTATGTCTCCTCTTAACTCAATCTAGTCTCAATACATGACTAGCGAGAAGAGTATGAATGATTGTCTCAGATAATATCAACACCTAGTTATTTTTGTAGGGGGGGACAATTTTGTCCCCTTACTTCAATTACAATAATTCTTCTATAGTTGTAAACCATCTTTTGATTTCATTTCGATGACTTTCGAGTAGAGAATTATCGGTTTCGGTAATTTCAACAAGTTCATCGTATATTTTATTTAATTGTTTTGTGATTTTAACTCCCGAGCGATAGGCTTTTGCTTCATCACTGATTTCAGGGGGGGTGCCAGATTTGGCACCCATCTCTTTATTTTTAACTAGAGATATGATTTCACCTGCTTTACCTGTGCTGATACCAAAGCGCTCTGCAACGATATCACGAGTTTTCCCCTTTATAGGTTTTCCATTAATTTCTAGGTTTTCAGACCGTGCTTTATCAAGCCAGTACATGAAATCTTCCACAACTTCCAACTTTTCTTCATCGCTCATTTTAAGCAGTGAGCGTGCAAGGGTATTGGTTTCATGTTTCCTGATATGGGATATGATGTCATTCTCACTTTTACTAAGTACAAGACACTTAACTGTTTCTAAATGTACATATTCATGTTTGGTATCTTCATCAAGAATTTTTCGTATTGCAGTATATCGTTTGTGTCCTGCAAAGATATCATAGTTTCCATCATCATTTGGTTTAACAACGAGATTTTGTTGAAGCCCATATAATTTAATAGATTCGATAAGTTCTTCTAGTTCATTAACTGGATATGGATTATTAATATTAGGCACAATATCATCAACATGTAAATCAAGATATTCACTATCCCCATTATCATTCATTATGTCTCGCGTTGATCTAATCGGTTCTTTTCTATCAAACTTAATAATTCCTAACCCTGATTTCTCAATATTTGATTTACTCATGAATTTACCTCACAATCTAAATCTACTAACAGCTCATTCACTATCATTCGATAGTCACGCATTGCATCATCGTTTGGTAATTGTCCAATGCTATGGATAACCGCTTCACGGTGTGCAATTCCTGTATTGAAGAAATCTATATCCTGGTCTTCAAACATTTCACGTGCTGCACGATAGGTTATCGTATTGACCTTAATTTGTGTTAAAAGTACTTTACAAGGCTTGTCCTCAATCAATCTCAAGATTTCAATAACACGATCAATATCAAGAGATGTTGGCGCGGTAGGAATTACAACATAATCCGCTACCTTTATGGATGCATCCATAATCATAGTTTCTTGTGGTGGCGTATCAATAATTACAAAATCATATTTTTCACGATTTCGTGATAATGATGTTTTATTTGCAATTTCAAAATCAAAAGGAACTGATTCACCATCTAGTAAAGATGAATAAATATTATCAAACCACAGTGTAGCAGACCCTGTAGTATCCGCATCTTTCAATAGCACTTTATATCCCAAATTAGCTAATCCCGTTGATAGGTTGATACTTGTTGTTGTTTTACCAACTCCACCTTTTTGATTGGCAACAGCAATGATTTTTCCAAGTGGTTTCATTTGATTAGTAATGTTTGTCATGTTAGTTCGTCTCCTGACTTAGTATTTCTAAAAGTTCTTTTGCAATAGACTTAATATCAACTGAAAGTAATAATCCAGTTTTTGGATCACCCAACGAGAGACTAATATTTTTATCATCTCGTGTTAGCATAAATGGTATTTTCATTCGTGGTGCTTTAAGTTGATTCGATGTTGTATCAATTCTAACGCCACTTAGTTCTTTTTGAATCTTTTGACTCATGATTGTTCCTCCGTACTAATTGAATATAGTGCTTGCATTATTTCATTCATTTTCTGTTTGCTTTCTTCTGGACTGTTATAAATCATTGAAATTTTTTCATCATTACATAACTCGATATTAACCACCACTGACTCACGCATAATAAATGCAATAAAATCAAGTGGCATAAATACATTCCAATCCGTATTTACCTTGTCTTCAAGATGGATACCATACTTGCTAAACGTTATGTTGTGATCATCACTATTATAGGTATCACTATACACACTAACTGGTTCAGAAACTTTATACTGATGGTTCATAAAGAATCTATTGATTACCTCAATATTTAGTCGAGTGATTTTCTCATTCGCTCTACTTTGCTCTTTAAAATATTCCACTACCTTTTCGATGCCAGTGATAACTAAAACTATCACTACTGAAACACCAACTAATAGTAGTCCTCCAACGATAATTTTTTGCCATAATGGGTTTTCATTTATAACTGGTTCTCCATACGATATACCCGTAATTACTTTAGATAATTGATTTGTCATTTTTCAATCTCCTTATGTCCTTTTCACTTATACATGCACTGCATAATCCTTCTTCAACCCACATACATCCACCATCACATGCATGTAGCCAGTCACAACCACAACGTCTACAAAACATTTCTCCTTCAGGTGATGCTTTTTTCAAACATCTTTTACAAACATAATCCCAATCGAAGTTATCAATTTCATCATGTTTGCTTAGACTCAAAGTGTGTATAGAATATCTTTTACATAATGAGTTTCCGCTATCTGTTTCGAATATGTGCGCTTTAGTATTTCCATGCGTAATACCAGTATTAGTACTATCTGTATTTGGTGGCACAATCCATTTAAATCGATTCATAATTATCTCTACCCTCAACCTCATAATTAAGACCAATTGTTTTAAGTACATTAATCGCTGATTGTTCGAATGGAATATCTTCTTTAAAGAATGAAGCAGTATTCCCCCAGATAGAACTACATTCACCACATACTCCATAGTTAAGCACTGGAATGTAAAAACGCTCTGCGATTAGTGGTGCGTTACATTTATCACATATATTGCCCCATCTTAAAATGTGTGCTTCAAGATGGCTTACTTCAACAATTTTGTGTCCATTTTTAGCTGTTCTTTCTATCATCGTAAATCCTCTTTCTCCCAACTATTTTCAATTAGTTTATTTAGAAATTCATCACAATTCATTTTATTTAACGTATTCTGTTGCTTTTTGATTTCGTTACTTTCCTGCATAAATTCTCCTCTTCTAAATATATGCTTCAATATCTTTATTAAAACGCTCTTTTAATTCGTTGATATTATCCAAAATTGTATTTCTTCCAAGACTTGTCTTAATCATTTTTTTCGTTGTTCCATCCAACCCTGTAAACTCGTGTTGTTTAAATGCGTATTCATATCGTTTAAATATACTCTTCAGACGTTTTCCTTTAGCACTCAATCGATAAGGTACTTCTTCATGTGTCCGATAGTTGTTACCTACCATCGTATTTGGATCAAATGGAACCTCAATCATTTCCCGAATGGCATACTTATTCAATTCTGTTTCTATCTCAATCTGAATACGATTAATTCGTTGATAGATTTTGTTGAGTTTTGCATTGTTGAACCAATATATACGGTATCTTTGAAATTGCCAGATGGGTCTACGACTACTTCCTAGTTGTTTATAGGTAGTTATGACTGATTCCCTTAAGTCGTTATATACATAACTGATTTGTCTATCCAGGCACTGTACTTTTCTTGATGAAAAATGTACCTCGTCCGTTATTGGTTTACCATTTTTATCGTTGATCACATCACCTTTTTTGAAAGCAAGCACTGCATTTTCATCATCTTTCTTGCAATAGGCGTTAGTGAGCTTGTTTCGATATTGAGTATATGTACGCTTTCTGACAATTAATTTTACTGTATCGAAATATTCATAGTCCGAAACCCAAAAATCTAAGTATCGTCCTTTTTCACCTTCAAAAGATTCAAATACGACATAAGCAAGATTTTCACCTGATGCAAAAGACTTCATCAATGTATCCGCAAATTTCTTAATTCCAGTGTTTCCAAGATGGTGGTCAATCATAACTCTAAACATCCAACCCTGGATACTTTGGTATGTCTTACCATTATCACGAACTTTACTATAATCACGTTTCTTTGAAGAATTCTGATAAGTAATGTACTCGTTTACCATTTTATCGATATCTGCTTTACAAGCATTCGTCTTCCAGCTCGCCTTAACAAGTCTTTTTGATCCAAAATTAGATTTAATGAGTGCCTTTAGATTTCTTGTAGGAACAGGTCGAGAATATACTACCTCTATTGGTAGATTCTCATTGTTTACTCTTACAGTAAGTTCTCCAGTTAATGATTTTGACATAGATGCTTTCAATTCCTTCCATTTAGTTCTCTGTACTATCTCGGTATAAATATGGGAACACGGGACGCGTCTTCTTTTTATATTTCGAAAATTTCAATTAATTTCATTCATTTTATGTTTAAACTGTTTGATTTGGCGTTTAATTTGTCGTATACTATGTTTGTAACAGGCATGACTAAAGAGTGCGTGTTTAAAACACCTATTTTGGGTGTATTTCTAAGAAAGCACCGATTGGGGTGTGAGTCTTATTCGGAACGCCAATTCCTTATAAGATTGTAAAAATTGAACCTTGTGAAGTTCAGAGAGCCGAGAGGCTCTTTTCTTTTCCCCTATTTTCATTTCATGTTGCCTGATGCTTATAACCCTTAACCATTGACTCATAGTCTTTTGCATGGTCATAGGCCAAGATATCAAGAACATCATATTCAATTAATGCTGCAATTTCCGTCAAGTCTCGGAGTAAGATGTTTCGCTTCTTCTTTTTAACAAATAACGAAATTTGCTTTCTAATCGCATCATTTCCATTTGCGAGTGCTCTATATGAAATATTGTGATACTCACATAGATCGTTTAGGAACTCTGCGATGTTAGTTTCATAAACATCATATTGGTTTTTGTTATATGCTCGCATTAGCGCTCCTCTCTAAACGTTTGTACTTGTATAGTCGAACTTTGGTTAGTAGTTCGACTAACCTTTCAGGAAAACGAAAAAAACGCCTGAAATAGTGGATATTCCACTACCAGGCGTTCTGTCTAAGATACATTGGTGGACCATAACGGGCTCGAACCGCTGACCTCATCCACGTCAAGGATGCGCTCTCCCAACTGAGCTAATGGTCCATTTGCTCTCATATGATACCATAGCCCAATTACGAACTCAATGATAATTTGCAACTATTTAGAGAAAGTTTTATTGGGTCTTAAAATCAAGCGAGCAAGCTCTCCCATTTACAAGCTTTCCACTGCATGAGAACATGTAAAACCATGTTACTTGCTCGTATCAATATCAAATGCAGATGCAATCTCCATATACATTTGGTCGATCATATCATCCGTCAACCGCAACTCTCCAGATAGTACACGAATCTTGTTACTGCATAATTCATTCACAATATTCGGCATATTATGAATAAGCGGTTCAACGCGAATATCATCAAGTTGTTTCGGTATGTCTTTGAGTCCCGTTAGCCATACAAGTGTTACTAAATTATCAAAGTTCCTATTCTCCGGGAAATCGTGTGGTCGAGTTACAATGGCGTCCTTGACATACTTCCCCGCTTCATCGATGTAATTAATGCAAAGCTCCCGCTTAATAACACGATACTGGGGATATGTATCCCAATATCCATGCAATTCATCGAAATGGCTTTTAGATTTGGATGCATGCAATTCTAGATTCTCTTTGATTGTATCGTATAACGTTTTCATGGTATCCTTCTGTGCAACTTAGTGCTTGCTTTGCCGTGATTGCAGAGGTTCTTGACCCCGCTCGACAGGTTCTTGTTGTTCAGGCCAATAGTAATAGGAATAATCCTTTTCTTTAAGATACGTATTGATAACTTTGGTATAAAAGCGTGGAACTCGAGTTCGATCATACATTGAATAATAATCTGTAACATAGAGATCGCCGTCAATTGTTTCTGGATCCTCAATGGAATAGAGACAATATAAACTAAATGCACTCATAAATCCAATAACAACGAATACACTCACTCCCTTAATCAACAAACGGATCATTTTGGGAAGTTTTTGGCTTGTATTAACCAAACTGAAAATGGTCCATCCGATGAGTATCACTAATGGAAAAAACATAAATCCTATGTGGAGTTTCGCATAGGTGCTTCGTAAAGCTACACCACGATTCTCGAGGATTGCATTGATAAGTAAAAATATTAAAATCGTAAATAGATTAACAATTGCGAATATTTTATAATTTTTACTGAACCGCTTCACAAGTCGCTCCTTCTTGTTTTACGGACATGAGTGTCGCAATCCAAGATTGTTTTCGATCGAAATCAGTAGCACCTTCATTAAACAGTCCAATCTTCACTAAATCATCTACGCTCGCAATTTCAAAATCAAGTGACATCACGTATGTAAAAATCGTCCCTTCAAAGAAAGCTGTAGTTGTGATTCCTGGGTACTCATTATCATCATAAAACTCTTCCAAATTCATTCCAGCAATCACATCTTCTACAGGGATGTCTGAATCCCCTTGAAATGGTGAAACATCCATTGATAATGTGGTCTTTTGTTTCGTTACAAAACCGCCCTTAACTTCATATTCAGTTGTAACTTGGCTTTGGATATCATCTACAGGCACTTCGATCTTACAAACATAGTTTTCTGTAATTTCGACGGGTTCAATTTTCTCTTCTGGTACCGCAGCCTGTTGCGTTGCAACCTCTTGAGGTTTTACTTCTGGTTCTTTCGTACAACCACTCAACAATACGAGTGCTAACGTTGCAAAGATAATACATTTTTTCATTCGTGTCTCCTCCTAGAAAAAAAGCTTACTTTCGTAAGCCTTTATTTTATTTGCCTTCTGAGCATGTAAAGCCGTTTGATTCAAGCGTCTTTTGGGTTGCTTCCCAACTTACAAACTTAGCTTCCTTATCGCCTTGCCCTTCAATGAGTTGAAGTTCTTGAAGTTTTTTTAAATCAGTCTTAGCATAGTCAATAATATTGATTTCGGTTAAGGATGTATCTGTCGTTTCAATAGCTACTTCAAGCCCTGCAATTTTTTCAAGGTCTTTATGAACAGCTTTAACTTGATCAAGCATTAATTTGCTTGTTTCTTCAGCTGATAAACCTGCAATATCAGAAAGAGCCTTAATATCTAAAACAGTCACAATTTTTTGTGTACTGACTTTATCACCCTTGGTCGTGATTGTTTGTGTAACTTTTGCTGGGAGTCCAAGCATATCAGCACCTTTGCACTCATATACTGTTTCTTTCCCTGTGGATGTACATCCTGTAATCAAGAGCATCCCCATCGCTAATACTACTAATAATTTTTTCATACTGTATTCCCCCGTATAACTATACTTTATAGAACATGTCTCTGGTATTTGAGACTATCGTCTTCATTACAAACAAACAATGTTAACATTGCGTTAACATTGTTTGAATAATTGCAAATTTTGTATAAGTTCAATAGTTTCTCACAAGTATCAGGGGAATGTTCGTGCTTGAGATATGCAAATATGTGTTTCGTTATTAATAGCGATATCCATACTGGTAGTCCCAAATTGTTGCAGGGTTTTCCCGACAAGGCGGCCCCTTAACGTCACAAATTGCGTTGATACCACCACTTGATGCACTTTGTGTTCCAAATGTGTTACTACCGTTCCATTGCTGATACGCAGACTGAACCGTTCCCGTGCCGAGATTGTAAACTTCAGCATGTACATGAGGTCCTGTCGAACTTCCAGACGACCCAAGGATTGCGACAGTTTGTCCCATGGTGACGACATCCCCCACTGATGCAACGGCACCATTTTGATGAAGATGAGCGTAGAGAATGCCATAAACCGTTGTCCCATCTGTCACGATTAAATTCATATAATTACCGTAGCCACCATTACAACCACTGCCATATCCTCCCCACGTCGGACATCCGCCTTGATACGCTACCACCATTCCATTTTGCGGCGCAAGCAACGGCATTCCGACTGTTCCATTTGTGGGTGCTAGATCAACGCCTAAATGTGTGCCGCCCCATGGATAGGACCAGGTTCCCGCTGATACCCAATAATTAGATGCTAACGGATAGCCTAAGCTTCCTGGATTACTTGGGGGAGCGATTGCTGAGAAGTTTGACTCTGCAATTGCAACTTTCTGGATGGCCATTTCTTCTTCAATCATAAGATGTGCTTTCTCTTGTTGGAGCACACTCATAATGGCGTTGATATTGTCTTGAACATTGATTGCATCACTGAGTTCTTTGTTGTACGTGTCTTGTGTTATTTTTAACGATGCAGCCGTTTGCTCAATTTCTGTTTTATCGTTATTTAATTGCGTCACCAGTTCGCGATATTCATTAATCGTATTTTCGTTTGATTTGCGAATGACTTTGACGGCTTCGACCCGGCGAAATATATCTGAAAAATCCTTGGCATTCACGATAAAATCAATATAGCCATTGATGCGCATCGTTGCATGGCTCGCACGCATATAGTGCTGCATGTCTTGTTTCTTATTCGCTATTTCTTGTTCTTGCTGTGCAATATTTGCTTGAAGTGATGTAATTTTACCTTCTAAGTTTGATATTTCAGTAGCCGTTTGTTCAATATTTTTGTTAAGGTCCCTAACGAGTAAATGGTATTCATTTAGAGACATCGCATAATCATCAATTTTTGCGGTGATATCAGCAAGGCTTGCTTTGGTATTTTTTAAGGATGCGAAATCTTGGCATTTTGCATCATCACTGTTTGCTTCGCAGTAGGATGTGTAGGCTCCTTCCGCTTTGACATCTATGGGATTACCTCTTGTAGAAAACATCCCAATAAATAATACCATCATTACGAGATAACGGATTCGTTTGGTCATAGTCTGACTCCCTTCCGTATCTTTATAACAAACCAACGTGAAATGTAAATGAGAAACTTTCGCATTTACAACATTCCCATATTTCAGAATATAGAAAAACACGATGCGCAATGCCATCGTGTTTTGTGGTTAGAGTAATTCGATATTTCCTTTGCAGGTTTCGTATGTTTCATCATCCCATAAAGATACTTGCACTTCACCGATATGAGCTTTCCCAAGAAGTAACATACACATTCTTGATTGACCCAATCCACCACCGATTGTGAGTGGTAATGTTCCGTCCACAACACCTTTATGAAAATCAAAATCTAAACGATGCATTGCATTGGCAAGTTCGAGTTGTT
Organism: Erysipelothrix aquatica; assembly: GCF_009828825.1. Taxonomy (GTDB): domain Bacteria; phylum Bacillota_I; class Bacilli_A; order Erysipelotrichales; family Erysipelotrichaceae; genus Erysipelothrix; species Erysipelothrix aquatica_A. The sequence continues at coordinate 306,547 of NZ_WTTA01000003.1, forward strand.
TCAACATTGCATCGCGATCAACTCGGATTCCCATACTTGATAATTCCATGGCCATTTGGAGTGGCTCATGCCAGAACATCAAGTCGCCATTCATACTCCAATCATCATAATCTGGAGCACGCATATCATGCGGTTGACCACTCTTTAATTTACCGCCAATTTGCATAATGAAGGTTGTAGGGTGGTCTTTAACAAATGCATTTTCACGTTCCTTTGAACTCAAATCAGGATAAAGGTCTTCAAGCTCTTGACTCGTAATGAATGTCACCTCAGGTGAAATAATCACATCAATATCTGGAAACTTGGTTCGAATTCGACTTGATGTTTCGACGATTGCATTCACCAAACCTTGAACCGTTTCTCGCAAATAAGCCTCGGTACGTTGGGAGCTGTTAATAACACGTTCCCAGTCCCACTGATCGACATAAATTGAATGTAAATTATCAAGGACTTCATCACGACGAATTGCATTCATATCCGTATACAAGCCATTTCCTTCATGGAAATCATAGTCATGCAATGCTTTGCGTTTCCATTTCGCTAACGAGTGAACGACCTCTCCTTCAGTTCCTGAGATTGCTGGAATATCAAAACGAACGGCACGTTCAACGCCACTCAAATCGTCATTCAACCCAGAATTATTCGCAACAAATAAGGGTGCTGATACACGCTTTAATTTTAATGAACCCGTTAACGCTTCTTCGAACCAACGCTTGATAAATCCAATCGCTGTTTGTGTTTCATATATACCTAATGTTGATTGATACCCAAGTGGGACTTTCGTTTTTTTCATAATTCACCTCAAAATGTGTTTCTCTAACTATATCATATTTATCTTCTCAAATTAAGCCTCTTTGAAGGGCTAAATTTTAGATCAAAGGGGGGTTAGCTCCTGTATTATAATCCTTATATTTACTGTAGAGCATTGCGATTAAGAATAGTAGTGCGAAGACAACAATAATGGTGGGACCTGTTGGCCACCCGATTCTAAAAGATACAATCATACCTGTAATTATAGCAATGATTGAGACCAGTACACTTACGGTAAGTGTTCGTTTAGCGTCATGTGCAAGTCTCGATGCAATGAGTGCGGGGAAAACTACGAGTGAGGAAATAAGCAGTGTCCCTACGATTCGAATTCCAACAACAATAAATACCGCCATCATGGCATTCACCAAGGCATTCATTCGAAACGTATGAATGCCTTGGGATTTTGCATAAGTTGCGTCGAATACTGTCGCAATCAGTGGCCAATAATATGTATAAATAACACTAACCGTCGCCATCACAATGACACCACTAACAATTAGGTCGTCAGCACTTGCAGTCAGAATACTCCCCACCAAAAGTGATTCAATCGAGCGGTTAAACCCAGGCATTACCGTCGCAATAATCAAACCAATCGCCAACCCTAAGGCTGATACTGCTGCAATGGAAGCATCGGCTTCAATTTCTGTTTTTTCAATAAGAAGCGTTAATAGAAATGAGACAAGCATGACGCACGGAATTGAAAATAACAGGGGTTGATTGGAAAACAGGTAACCCAAAATAATTGCTGTAAAGGAAACATGCGACAGTCCATCCGCAATCATTGATTTATTGTTGAAGACAAGAAATGGGGACATCAGGGCTGCACTAATTCCTAATAATAGTCCCACAATCATTGCATTGACTAAAAAGGGATCATGAAACATAGGTATCCTTTCTAAAGACACATTGGCCTTCACCGACACTTAAAACTTTTCGATGTGACGGTGGATTTTCTGTCAAGTGGTGAGTCACGTTAAGAATCGTTGTACCAGATCGATGTAATCCATCAATGATCGTTTCGAGTTGATCTCGTGACGATTGGTCCAATCCAGACAAGGGTTCATCAAGAATCAAAATTTCAGGATTGGAAATCATGGCGCGTGAAAGATAAACACGTTGTTTCTGTCCGCCTGACAAATCCCCAAATTTACGGTGTAATAAGTGACCTATCCCAAACTGATTGGCGACATCAATAATTCGCTGCTTATCCTGTTTATTCAGAAACCAAGATGTCGGTTTTAAACCTAAAGCGATGACATCGTGAACACTCAGTGGTATTTTAGTTTCTGTGTTGAGTTGGGGAACATACGAAAGGGCACTGGATTTTCGGTTAATATTTCCGCGCGTAACGTCTAACAGTCCCATAAACAGTTTCACCAACGTTGATTTTCCTGTACCATTGTCACCGACAATATAAACATAAGATCCTTTTTCAATCGTAAAAGTTACGTCATCAAGGACCCATGTTTTCCCATAGCCAAACGACACGTTTTGAACATCAATGATTGATGGCATGTTTTAAATTCTCAATATTTTGGTGCATCAAATCCGCATACGTAACATTTGCTTTAAATTGATCGTGGCTAATGTTGTGGTAACCATGCAATTCTTTTATTTCAATTTCAATGTTATCTTGACGTAATGAATCTTGAATTGATTTCGCAACACGGGGTTCAACCAATTCCTCAATAAACAGTGTCGTTGCTTGAGCATCTTTCAAGGATGTTTTGAGCGTCAGAATTTGTTGTGCCGTTAAGTCTGCATTCGGACGGTAATCCTGTGTCAGTGACACAATCTTTAAATGGTAACGATCCGCAAAGGCATCCATCGCATTGTGTCCCGAGAAATAAACGGTCGGATGGTCTTGGCTTTGCATGTATTGGTCAAAATCTGTATGCATTGTCGTAATACGCGTACTGTATGCTGATGCTTGGGTTTCATAATAAGTCGCATTCGTCGGATCAACTTTAATAATTTCTTTTTTCACACTTTCGATAAGTTGGACATATGTAGTGGGATCGGTCCAATAATGGAGACTTCCATGATCATGGTCATGACCCTCATGTGAATGGTCTCCTTCGTGTGAATGGTCATGGTCTGTAGTTTCATGGGTCTTTGTTTCCTCCTCATGCGTATGTGCTTCTTCATCATGTTGATGTTCAGTGTCTTCATGCTTCTCAGAATGCGCGTGGTTATGGGCTGTTAATTCATAGGACTTGGATAAGTCTAGGGCGTGGTCTTGTGTCCCAAGTGTTTTAACCCATGGCTCTTGATCTTCTCCTACAAAGATAAAGAGTTTTGAATCTTTAATGGCAGTAATATTACGTGCTGACGGTTCAAAGTTATGCATTTCCGAACCCCATGGCATGATATTTTCAACCACCATTTTATCGCCGACGATTGCATGGGCAATGTCATATCCAATAAATGATGTTACGGTGATGTCAGGTTTTTGTTGGGCCTGACAACCTGCGAGCAACATAAGGGATGTTGTGGCAAGAAGGGCTAGTAATCGTTTCATAGTGACTCCTTTAGGTCGATAAGATGAGCTCTTTCTTATCAACACTTTAGATAGTTGCAAAAGTTTCGCAACAACAGTATTGCAAATTTTCTATTGATTTGTCAACACTTGTTGCGAAACTTTTGCAACAAGTGTGTGCTATCCATAAAAAAAACAACCACGATGTGTGGTTGCTTCGTAGTAAATCTATTGAATAATGGTTCCTTTTCCTTCAGAAACGGCAAGATGGGCATTTTCTAAAGATGTAATAATTGCTTTGCGGGATGGTTTTGATGCTGCAAAGCGAACAGATGCCTCGACTTTGGGCAACATTGAGCCGGGAGCAAAATGACCTTCGCCAATATATTGATTCGCTTCAGTTATACTTAATGTTTCTAACCATTTTTGTTCAGGCGTCCCGAAATTAATAGCAACTTGATCAACCCCTGTTAAAATAACAAGAACGTCTGCATCAATCTCATCTGCAACCTTAGCCGCAGCGTTGTCTTTATCAATAACAGCATCAACACCCATAAATTGGTGATTTTGATCAAGGACAGGGATACCCCCTCCACCGTTCGAAATAACAAGCGTTCCTGCATCCATCAAAGCATTGATAGCACCACGCTCAACAACTGTCACGGGTTGCGGTGATGGTACGACACGGCGATAACCCCGTCCCGAGTCTTCGACATATGTGTATCCATTTTCAGCCGCTAGTGACGCTGCTTGGGCTTCTGTATAGAATGGCCCGATTGGTTTGGTTGGATTTGTAAAGGCTTGATCATCCGCATCAACAACCACTTGTGTTAATACAGTAGCAACATCTTTCTTAATATCTCGACGTCGTAATTCATTAGCAATCGCGTTTTGTAGATGGAATCCGATATACCCTTGTGACATTGCCGCAGCTTCAGGAAACGGCATTTCTGGGACGGCATTATTGGCATGATGGGCTTCATCAAACGCAAGATGAATCATCCCTACTTGTGGTCCATTCCCGTGAACCACCATGACTTCATCACCACCAGCGATTAAATCAACAATACTTTGCGCTGCAACTGCAACTGCATTTTTTTGTTCTTGAGGGTTATCCCCGAGGGCATTCCCCCCTAATGCTATAACTATTTTTTGTTTCACAATAAATACCTCTTCTAAAATAAGAGCATTGCAAGTCCAATTGCAATGCCTGTAAGTGTATCAATGCCGGATGTATGACCGTAATGTTCGAGATTAAGAAGGGCGCGTTGAAACGCAGCGTCATCACCATCGTTCATGATTGTTAAAAAGTTAAGGAGACTATGACTGAACATATCTTCTGACGCATGGCTTAAATATTCAAACGAGACCGCAGTTGTTGCAGAGGGACTTAATTGGCATGTTAAGGCTGCATCAAAAGCGTAACGATACGGATTATTGAAAGTATGTAGGACGATAGATAGACCTAAGAGAATATCGTCTCCAGTTGGTGTTAGACCACGCCCTCTACCAAGGAGCCATGCAATAACATCAGCAAAAGATTCTGGAGATATCGATTGGAGTTTGGGTATATGTAATGTATCGTATATTGTTTGGTCAAATCCGGTCATTGATGGGTAATGCACGATTTGATGGTACCGCTGTATTAGCGTGGCACGCGCCGGTACAAGCGGTTGTGGATTGTAAGTTTCTATTGGTACATCTTGCAAGTCAATCACGATCGGTGTAAGCATGTTTCGAAAGTGAAGACTGTTATGGGTATAAAGGACCACCGTTTGAAGATCTACCGTTGCAAGTTTTGACATCGACCCTTTCATGAGCGTGATGCCATGAGGCATGGATGCCTCGCTGATAAAGATTAAGCGTTCATTCACAAGAAGGTTAAGACCATGCTTAAAAACACTGTGTACCGTTATTTTGAGTGGTATTGGTGTTAACCAAGTATCCACGGATTGTGATACTGACTGTGCCTTTAAGCGAATCATAACTATCCTTCCATTCCTAATTTTTGTGCATATGCAGCAATTGCTTTTTCAAAGCATTCGATTGGTGGGTGTACTGTTCCCGCTCCAATTTGGCCAAGGCCTGCTTTCTTGTTCGCAATTCCTGTATTAATTACCGGTGTAATACCGGTGGCAACGACTTTACGAGCATCAATACCTAAGTGTGTTCCCTTGAAATTCCAAGTTGGAATAATAAAGTTAGGATTATGATCTATGACAATCTCATCCATTTCATTGGAAATACGAAGGGCATCATCAAAGCCACCAGTTCCAACGAAACGGGTAACTGCAGGGGCTGCAATCATCGCCATCCCACCGACACCAAATGTTTCGGTGATGGCACTATCTCCCATATCGGGACTTGCATCATCTCCAGAATATCCAGTGAAGTAAAGACCTTGGGGTGTATTTACAGGAGCAGTGAACCATTCGTCACCCATTCCCGCAATACGAATCCCAAAGTTTTCGCCATTACGGCACATTGCGGTAACAATCGTGCCTTCTTTAATCTGACGGGCACCGTCCATAACAGCTTTCGCGGATGCCATCATAATATTTAAGAAGAATTGATCGGTGTCAGCTAAGAATTTAAGAACCTGAGCCCGTTCTGTTTCCGTAATATCGAGTGTTGCGATAATTGGTGTCACTTCTTTTAGGAAAATTAAGGATGCTGCAATATTACGTTGATGGAATTCATCCCCCATTGCAATCGCACGTGCAACCATTGGGTTTACACTGAGACCATCTTCCATCGCACGAATCGCTTTCCCAAGAACTGGTCCCAGAACATCACGCATCCATTCAAGACGTGTGATAACTTCTTCAGAATAGGCTCCAAAACGTAAGACTGCACCAATTCCTTCATTCATTTGGCAGTATGCTGTTGTTTCATGTTTGCGGTCTTCAACAACAAGCACTGGCATATTTGCGGAAGTGATCCCCCCCATTGGACCGACGGCATTCACATGGTGACATGGAATAAAAGCAATCCGCCCTGTAGATAAAAGTTCACGCGCTTCGGCTTCTGTCGCAGCCCATTTCTCAAAGAGTACTGCACCAACACAAGATCCTTGCATTGGGTCAGGCATGTTTGCCCACTCAATTGGCGGACCCGCATGCAAGAGTACTTTTCCGTTTAATTCATTAATTACTGATTTAGCAGGTACAACATCGACTAAGACAGGACTTCCTGCTTTAATACGATCGATAACTGCCTGGTTTGCATCTTCAATTGTTTTAAATGTCATGTGAGGCCTCCTTAATTAAAGTGATATGAATTTAAGAATTTTAGTGCTTTTATCATTTTTGGATTACCACCAGCCAACGGTCTCCAATCAAACTGAATGGTTGTTGCGCCAGCATCTTCGAGATTATCTGCGAAGCTTTTCAGTCCAACATTAATGATTTTAGGTGATGCTGAAATAAGATCGGTGATTGCTTCTGAATAAGGCAATTCAATCTTTTCGGTAATTGCATTATCTTCGACTGGTAATTGTGCGTATTGAACGTTAAAACCTAGATATTGTAATGATGTCAAGACTGCATGAGCATTACTTTCTGCGACAAAGACACCGATATCTTGAAGAATTTGAGTTTGGGCAGCAAGGTCTTGAGGATCACGGTTCGTGCCACAAATTGTTGCAACAAACTGTAAATCGCGGTTCGCTTGACGTGCTTCTTGCATTAATTCAAGAATAGTTGGTGCGAGAGAACCCGCCATGTCGGCATGAGATCCATAACCTAGAACCACATCAAACAACACAACACCTGTTCGGAGATCTTTAGCAGCTTCTTTCATTAATTCAATACGTTTGCTTGGGTCAATCATTGGATGCGGACGCCCTTGGGTATATTCATCATCCCCTAAGTCGATGACTTCAAAGCCATCATGGTTCAACATAAACCCGTGTGGTTTTTTACCACCTTTCGGTAATTCGAGCGCTTCTTCAATTAGCATTGCTGCTTCCGAGGCTAACGTTCCTCCAGAGTAGTAGCCTTTAATGACTGAGCCTTCTAAGCTTGCAATCGGTGCTACCGCCGGACGGTTCATATCCAAGTCACGGGGATTTTTTCCCTCAGACAAAGCGACTGCTGCTTTCGCAGCTTCTTCCAAGGTATACGCATGATAAATATTGCTTTCATGATGCGTTGGTTTCGCCCCTAAGAATAGCGTTACAACCGGTTTGTCTAACGTGCGTAAGTAGTTTTCAATTTTTTCTTGAACGACTTTTGAAGGTGGTTTGGATACTACCATAATTACCTTTGTATCAGCTTGAGCTTGAAGGTGGTGAATGCTATCGAGCATTGTAATACCCTGAACGGCTTCATTAAGGTCACGACCCCCGGTTCCAAGAGCACTTGAAATACCTTCACCCGCTTTGTCAATAAGTGTTGTTACTTCTTGAATACCTGTTCCAGAGGCACCAACAACGCCGATAGTTCCTTGTTGCACTTTATTTGTAAAGGCAATCGGAACACCTGCAATAATTCCCGTTCCACAATCGGGACCCATAACAAGAAGATCCAATTGGTGTGCTTTTTCTTTTAATTGCACTTCATCTTCGAGCGAAACGTTGTCACTAAACAAAAATACATTAAGACCTTTGTCTAATGCTGTATCCGCTTCGTCGGCAGCATAAATCCCTGGAATCGAGAATACGGCTAGATTTGCATCTGGTAACGCTTGGAGTGCATTGTCCCAGTTACGAACAACCCTCGTTTGCGTTGCGCCATCTTCTTTATCACTTTTGTTGAGAAATGCTTCAATTGCCTCCATAACAACATCCACAGTTTCTGCTTCATTAACGTCCATTACAATTGCGATATCATCTGCTGCGGCGTTCGCAACATCTTCAGTTAAGAGATCAGCTTGGTCGAAGATATCTTTATTGGCAGCTGTGGCCATCATGATTGATACACGATTGACGCCCTCAAGTGCGGCAATTTCATTCGTCAACAACATAAGTACAACTGAATCTTTATATGCATTCTTTTTAATAATTGTTTTTAACATAGCACATGTCCTTTCCTGCTTTATGTACTTTAATCTTAATCGGTCAAGGTAAATGAGTCATTATCCAATCTAGATAAACAAAAAGGCAATTCTTATCCGAAATCGACGATTTTTTTAGAAAATATGGATATCTTAAGATGCAAAAAGACGTTCAGATTCGGAAATCTAAAACGTCTTTTTGTATGATATTATTGAAGACCAAATTTAACAGTTTTTTCAGTTTCAACGGTGACACGACCTGATTTTACAACCACTGATTTAATCGGTAAATCAATAATTGCATCGCCATATGACGTTGTATCAAGTAGGACCATATCCGCATTATTACCCACTGCAATACCGTATCCATCAAGACCCAATGCTTTCGCAGGGTTTGTTGTGATCATGGGTAAGACGGTTGGTAAATCTGCAGCCCCACCTAAGTGAGCAACTGGAATTGCTAACATTGCTGTTTGGACAATATCGCCAGTTCCATAAGGGGTAAAGGCGTTTCGAATATTGTTGGTAGCGATACATACATTGACACCCGCATCGCGTAGTTTACGCATTGGTGTCACAGTACGACGGACATTGTAGGTATCGTTACGGGCACCTAAGTGTAAATCAGTTGCTGGAAGTGCCATGACACTAATCCCTGCTTCAGCCATTAATTCAAGAATTGGTTGCAGTTCTTCGGGAGGTAAAGCCGCGATCGCTGTTAAGTGACCCACAGATACTTTCCCTTGGTAGCCATGTTCAATTGTTTTCTTTGCAAGGTATTCAATTGAAATTTTATCAGCATCATCCGCAAAGTCTTGGTGTAAGTCGAGTGGTTTGTCAAATCGTTTCGCAAGCTCAAAGACATAGTCGATATGCTCTTTTGCATCACGATCGTTGTAAGGAACTGCACCGACAACATCTGCACCACGTTCCATTGCTTCAACCATCATGGCCTCTGTTCCTGGTGCTTTAAAAATACCTTCTTGTGGGAATGCAACCACTTGAATATCAATATAATCTTTAAATTCTTCTTTGAGTTTCATGATTACGTCGAATCCTGTAAATCCTTGGGATGGGTCGAATTCTGCATGCGTACGCATAAACGTTACACCATTGGGAATGATTAACTCTTGAAGCGCAGTTTTGGCACGTGTATAAATATCCTCTGCAGAAAATGTTGGTTTGAGGGATGCTGTCACTTCGATTGCTTCTTTTAATGTACCGGAAAGATTGGGTTTGCGGTTTGCAATCAATGCTTTATCTAAGTGAATGTGACTTTCAACAAATCCTGGAACGAGCACGCGCCCTTTACCATCAATCACACGTGTTGCGGAAGCATCAATGGTGTCTTCAATTGCAACAATTTTACCACTCTCAACAGCAACATCTTTCAATGCACCATCTTGATCAATACGAACTTGTTTAAAAATTAAATCCATGTTTCTTGTCCTCCTCTAAATTAAACGGCAATAAATGAAATAACCATGAGTATCCCTGCAGCAATTGATACCCATTTAACGTTTCCTTTAACGACATCAAGAATCGGAATTTGGAATCCTGATGACAAGGCTTGCATCGTTATGTTAACAAAACTCATTTGACTTCCCATTCCAACACCCATCGTTACAAAACCAAGTGCCAGTGGGGAGAATCCTAACGCTACACCAACTGGTAGAACTAAGGTTAGAATGGATCCAACATACGCTCCGGCCGGAATACCAATGAGAATACCTGTGAGCACTGCAACCGGAACTACCAATGCAGCAGGCGCTGCTGATGCAACGTTAGCGATAACTGCAAACGTACCTGTACTTGCAATAACATTAATAAATCCTAAGAAGATACCAACTTGGAAAAGACGTGTCAGAATATAATTCGAACCATCAATCATTGAGCTAAATGCTTTATTGATTCCTGTATCCGTACATACAAAGATTAAGATGACGGTTACGAGCATATACATTATGGGTGAGAATAGTGGGAAACCGGTTGCTTTATCAACAAGCGGTCCAAAGATTACTGCAAAGAGTAAATAGATTGCAGGAATCGTATTTTTGAAAAGTTGACCGTTTGTCATTTTTGCATACGTTTCATCTTCTGATTTACGGAAACCAAGTTTACGACGTTTCGCACCCCAGAATGCTAAGACAATTGCCAAGCCTAAGAAAAGTAACCAGTATGGCATCATGGTGCTAACATATGTCGAAACTTCAAAACCACCTAATTGTGATGTAATACTTGATTCAAGCGATGCCGGTGATGTCGTAAACGACACTGCAGCGGCAATGGACATAGCAGCAATAAGTTCTGGGACTGCACCAACAGCTGCGAAAGCAAGTGGCGCAATAACCATAGCACTACCACCACCAATACCTGACATATAGGTTGCAGCAGCAACTAGAATCACTAAGAATGCGGAAACATATTCCACTTTCCCTTTTGTAGCACGGTTTACAAGTTCCAATGATGATGTATAACTTCCAGCGGTAAAGACAGCCATCGCTACAGCAGAGTTAATAATCGGAACTGTAATTGTCATCATTGTGGGAATAGCTGACAATACTTCTTTATTTACTTGGGCAATTGTGATTCCACCGATTAGCATCGCTACCCCTGCTGATATTGCACCTGCAAGTACCATATCAACTTTTAAAAATAGTAGCACCAATACCAAAATAAGTGGTATTAATACTAGAAATGCTTGAATTCCTGTAGGTGCACCGATTTCACTAATTTCAAGTGCGAGCACACTTTGCATCGAAATTAAAGTTAATGCAAAGACAAGAGTTAAAGACATCCATAACTTTCTCCCTTTGAGTCTCATAAATTCCTCCTTTGTTATGAGTTCATAACGCTACAGAGACATAGTGTTTGTTCTGTATTTTTATTCTATCCTAGGTTCTAGTCTATTGCTTTTCCGTATTAAGATAAAAAAAATCTCTTTTTTGTCCATTATGGATAATGTGAAAAAACTGTTCGATCATGAACAGTTCAGTCTTTATTGTAATTGCCTAAGAGTTGTGAGATGCGAATCCCAATCATTACTTGCAACATTTCATCGGGATTATCAAAATCGAGGTTGGTTAATTCTTTGATTTTTTCAATCCGATAGCGCACTGTTTTCGGGTGAACAAAGAGTATGTCTGATGTTTGTTTATAGTTTTGATTTGAATCTAAGAACACCCGAACTGTTTCAAAATACTCAGGGTCATATTCTTGAAGCATGCGAATCTTATCGGAAATATAATCGTTTAGGTCATTTTCTTTTGATAGTTCCAACAGAATACGATAAATTCCAAGATCTTTATAAAGCATCACAAAGGCATCTTGCTTAATCATGTTTGATAGCTGAACGACGCGCAACGGTTGTGCTGCAAGTTTAGGAATATCACTCAGTTGCCCTTGATCACTAATCCCGACACGTAATACTAAATCCCCTTTGTTATGATTTTCGTAGATTGGCTTGAGTGTTTCTTGAACATAATCTTTGAACGACTGATCCGTCGTAAAGTTATCCTCGACAATCAACGTAATCCGATTCGAGAAGATACGATAGGCATTCTTTGGCCATATTGAACTGATTGCATGGATTAATCCCGTCGTACATGCCATATAATCGGTATGCTCTTGGAATGAACGTTTTCCACTGGCAACTTTTCCTTGGAAATGTTGCCACGTAACAACCCGATATTTTTTATCAAGCGATAACTTGAGAATTAAGGCATTCTCATTCAATTCTTCCGTATTTTTGTATTTACCGTTTAAGATGTGGTCCACAACGTCATTAATATGACTTTCTTTTTCCCGCGATAATGCAACTTGTTTGATACTTTCAAACTGAAGGGTACTTGCCGCATTTTCGATTGCCATATAGTCAATCATTTCCACAAATGTTTGTGCTTCACGAATCGCTAAGAAAATTGTGTGGCCATCCATACCTGGGACTTTACAAATTAGACGTGACTGTAACGTATCGGACACCATCACCAATTCACGCGAATAGTCGTAATGCATATATTTTTCAGGAAACAGCTCGCGAGCATTGGTAATTTCAAAGTCAATCGGGTGAAGTTCTGTGGATGCAAGACAATGATTGTTTTCGTCATAAATCGAGACATCACGACCAATTATTTTCTTTAAGACTTTGATAACATCGATATATTCTGGTTCTTTCATTGCGAGCGTTTTGAATTCATGGTGGACATTTTGGTATACATCAAGCATATCCGCTTTTTGATTTATCAAGTTTTGCATGATTTCCAAGATAATATTACGATACGATACCGTTGCATCGATTTGAATTAACGGAAGATTTTGATCGGAACATCCTTCAATGAGTCCCGCAGGAATTTCATCTATGAAGCGCCCCATCTTCACGATAATGCCACTTGCACCATGCTTACGTAAGCCCGCCACAAAATCAGTATATTCCTGACGTGTACTTTCTTGCAATGAATACAAACTACTCAACACAAGTTGACCTGGCTTTAGCCAGTTATCAATATCGTGTGCTTCCATGACAATCACATCACTCACTTCATTGTATAAACCTTCTTTACCCGAAAGTAATGTTGCGGTTTGAAGTGATGGAATATCAAGCACATCTTTGACTCTATAAATCATACAATCACCTATCCTTAGTCTTAATTATACACTAGTGCTAAAAAAACATGTTGTCATTGCTCATAACATGCAATATCTTTCATTTTTTTCCCTTAAATGGCTAAGGACATTCATCTCAATTAGGATTATGATACCATATATAAGGATGGTTTTTGATTATGACACACAATCACACAACATACTATCGTGCGCCGCATGCACATGCAACCCTGTTCTATTTCCATGGTGGTGGATTGATGTTTGGTAATCGCGACGATTTGCCGCAAAATATTCGCGACTATTGGCACCAACACGGTTACGATATCATCGCCATTGATTACCCTTTGGCACCTGAAGCAACGTTGGACGATATGATTCAATCACTGAGGGACACAATTCAATTATGTATCGATACCGACGCGCTGACACATTATAGTTTCTTCGGACGGTCTGCAGGCGCATTTCTCGCCTTTCAATTACACCGTTATTTTGCACCTGAATTTATTATTTCATTCTATGGCTATACGATTAGTGATCGCCAATGGCTTCTCGAGCCCAACAAGCATTACAGGCAGTACCCAACACTAAATCCCACATCATTAGCACGCATGATTCAAACGATTCCGCCATATCGATCAACGGTTGAATCGCGATATGCACTATATGTAAACGCGCGACAAACAGGAACATGGTTACAGCAACTCCAAACCACACCACCATCGATTGACCCAACATACTTGCCTCCGACATTTCTTTGGCACAGCATCTTCGATCCTGATGTCCCCTTCCGTGAATCCAAATACATCGTTGATCATGCACCACATGCCGAACTCCATCACAGCACGCAACGCATCCACGAGATTGATACCACAGCTTTTAAAGATATTGTTGAACCGCTGACAGCTTTTATCCATCTCTATAAAAAAACATAGCGTTGCTATGTTTTTTTAACGAATACGATACTTGCCATGCGATATCAGATATTGACCAACACCAACCATTGCAATACCAATTCCTGCAATTGTCAGGATACGTTCCAATTCAATGGGATCATCATCCACCTTCTGATTTCTTTCAACTGAGTTTAAGGTTTGATTATACGGATCGGGAGTTTTCGCTGATACCGATGAGTAATGATAGGTCAGAAGAACAACCCAAACCAAGACAATTGTTAATAAACCAGATTGACGGGCATGTTTGCTTCTTTGCATGTTCATACTTTCACCAATTCCTTTATATATAAACTATATGCGAATTCCAGTAAGACTACAAATTATGATTTGAACAAAATTTCCTAATTTATAAAGGCTTTATATATGAAGTATGTAAATAATTTATGTCGGTAATATCGTAAATCAAAAGTCTAAAATATCCGTAAGATAAATCCAAGATGAGATTGAGACACTCCTGTATTCGGAAGTTCTTTATCACTTTCATTCTTTTCGTAAATCAGTGTTACAACTGTTTTCGGTTTTATGAGTGTTCCTTCCAACGGTTCTGATGTCACATCAATGCCTTTAAATGTATACCCCTTAATAGCAATCGGTGTTACAGCGTACGGCCTGTTTAAGTCATGTGTTGTTTGTACTTGCGGCGCAATAACATGTCCTTTTTCATCACGATAGTTCACTTCAAGAACAACAGCATCGGGAATAACCGGATCTATATTTTGTGCGTAAACTAAGGTTACTACCGTATTCCCAGCACCTAATTTTCCACTTAAAGGCGCTGACCCCTCTTGAATCGAATTAAAGGTGTAGCCATTGATATCAAAAATCGAGACCGTGTAAGTATCCTTAATTTTGTGAACCAATGTTGTTGGGGCAATTGTTCTACCATTCACATCAACATAAGTAACAATCAGTGTTGCAACCTTTTTACGGTAAATAAATGTCATACTCTGACTGTCGACGGTAAATGATCCATTTGCCGGTGCTCCCTCATGACCGACAAACTCATATGCATCATATGTTTTTGGACTTAATAAATAAGCACTTCGTAGTTTTCCAGTTATTGTTTCGACATCTAAAATTTCAACAATTGTCCCGGTTTCGTCTACAAGAACATGTTTGGCTTCGACTGTTCCATTCAAGACAGGTAGTGGTGAAACAAAACCAACCCGGTAGTGATAGTTTTCGTTATCGACAACAGTAACCGTATCCGACAATCCTGAAGGATTAAAACGGTTTCCTAACAACGCATTCACTTTACTTGTGATATTCAAATTTTCAGGAATCTTCACCCGAATTTGATAGCTCCCAGGATCCACATTCGGGAATGCATAATAGCCACTGTCCAAGGTTTGCGACGATGCAACAACTACGCCATTTGAGAGTAACTCAAGCTCAACGCCTGCCATTACCGTTTCATTCTCATCTTGATAACCATCGCGATCCGAATCATAGAAGGCATACCCATCGATTCCTACGATTCCTAACTGAAGGTTAAAGCCAAACTCAAAAGAATTGAAGGTTGGCTTATACGCGTTAGGAACCATGTTTCCATCCAATACATATCCGAAATTGTCAAAATCAACATAGGACCCACTTTCAATGACGCCAATGTTTTTAAAGATTGCTTGGGTCATTTCTCGATTTTCAGGTGTACCTTCAAGATATTCGTTAAATTGTAAACTGCTTGCCATACCCGAAGCGACTGCACTGCCCTCTTTAATCTCGTAAGTTGGATTAAAGTGCTCATAGTACGATTTGATGATTTTTGATTCTGTCCGATACATACCATTTGCAAATTCTGCATCGTTATTAGCAAAGAGTTCTGCACCGATGATACGGTAACGGTTATTGCTTGGATTTGTAATTCGGAATTGGTGTGAGTTAACCTGTCCAGGAATTACACTGCCTGTACTTCCAAAATACTCTTTTAGGTTGCCAAAAGCAACAACACCGGACCCGTCAGGTTTTTCTGTAATTGGCCCTTGTCGAAGTTGATTGAATGAGATTGTATTGTCAACTATGCTGAGATTCTTAACATCAGTGGACAACTCATTTTCGTTGATAACCGTAACGGTACCATCTGATTTGACATTCACGACCATTGTCACAGGAACATAGTTCTCAAGAACAAACGTCATTGTAACTGTATCTACTGTTTGACCACCTAGATCAATGTTGAAGCGGTCTTGCTCAAATTTTACTGTTGTCGTATCTTTGAGCGAAGCAGTTGCAACCTCTGTGTCATTCAACAAATTTGGGACAATTACATCAACACTTACATTGCTTCGTTTTAAGCTAAATGTTGCGAATGGACCAGAAAATACAGCTTCATGGCCTACAGTGTCAATAAACGTACCGGTTCCATCATTTCCTCGATTGTAATGAATCGCACCAGTCGCAACTTCGTAACCGGGTGCATTTATTTCCTATCGGAAATCAACCCCATCAGGCATATTCTTATATGATGGTTTGTAGAAGGTATAACGGTAACCGCGTTCAATAGGCATTAACGATCCATCGTAATCATAGACACTTAAGTACGGTGTCGCATTTTCTGGGTCCACCTAAAGCATCACCATGCTATTTGCATCAAATTTATTCATGACTGGATGGCTTTCTAGTTTCAAGTTCCAGTAAGATTCATTTGGGTTCTCAACATACTCTGATGACACTAATCCATTTTCGCGGGTCGTGTTCGTGATAGCAGTTTCACCATCAACAGACAACGTATCGCCAATGACTTTATAGTAAGCTCTGTTATCAAAATAGTTAAGCACATATTCATAGTCTGTGTTCGCAGACACGTTGAAGTTTACTTGTAGACCATCACTTGCCTCATACAAGCCATAGAACATCCAATCTTGCACACCTTTTTCTCGAATTGAGAATGTATAATTCGTCTTTTTTTTCGCAATACTTGTAGGTATTGTGAAACGAACATTAACTGTCTCTTGTTCTTGGATTGCATTGTCAGCTGCAACACCGCTTATTGACGATATTGCGATTAATATTACAAGCATTAACGAAAATACACTTCTTATTATTTTTTTCATATCATAACCCCCCCAGGTAACGTTATTCCATTGGATCATGATTAACTTATGATATATGAACTCAAGATGAATATAACACTCCAATTATTAAATAAAAGAGCAAAGTGTCTCAATTATGACACTTTGCTCTTTAACTTATTTATTTCCGTTCAATTTTAACAATTTCATGATTTCTACAATAGCTAGAGGTGCGAACATAATTGTTAACACGACTTGCCAGTGGTGTGCATCTAAGTAACCTAATGAGAATACATCATTAACTGCTGGTATGAAGAGAACACCCAACATCATTGCTGCATTCAAGATAACAGCCCCAATGAGGTATTTATTTTTCCAAAATGATGTAAAGACTGATTTAGATTTGGAGTGAACACTAAATGCATGAATTAATTGAGAGAATCCCAATGTGATAAATGCCATAGTACGACCCATTTCTGTATTTCCAGCTTCCCAAAGTAAACCAGCACCATACATGTAAGCAAACAATGCAGCGCCACCAACGACAATTCCTTGGTAAGCAACACGCCACATCAATTCATTTGACATGATTGAGTTACTGCGGTCTGGTTCACGATCCATGATATCATCTTCCGCTTCATCAACACCAAGTGCCAATGCTGGAAGACTATCTGTGACTAAGTTAATCCATAGTAAGTGAATTGGTAATAATGGTGAATCCCAGTTCATTAAGATTGCAACCATGAGTAAGATTAATTCACCCATGTTACAGGATAGGAGGTATGCAATTGATTTGATAATGTTATCTTTAATACGACGACCTTCTTCAACCGCAACAACGACTGTCGCAAAGTTATCATCAGTTAAGACCATATCCGCTGCACTTTTCGCAACTTCAGTTCCAACAACACCCATCGCAGCACCAATGTCAGCACGTTTCAATGCCGGTGCATCGTTAACACCATCTCCAGTCATCGCAACAATATCGCCATGGCGTTTCCATGCTGAGATAATACGCATCTTATGTTCTGGTGAAACACGTGCATAAACACCAATGTGTTGGACTTGATTGAATAAGTCATCATCTGACATTTCATCAACTTCTTTACCTGTCACAACCATTTGACCATCTTCTAATAAGCCAATATCGCGACCAATTGCTTCTGCAGTTGTAGCATGGTCTCCGGTAATCATAACAACACGAATTCCAGCTTTTTTACTTAATGCAATCGCTTCTGTAACTTCTGGACGTGGTGGATCAATCATCCCTACAATCCCTACAAATACGAGATCAGACTCGATTTCGGATGCTTCCAGTTCTGTTTCATTCACAACTTTTTTAGCGAGTGCAAGGACACGGAGTGCTTTGCTACCCATTGCTTTATTATTTTCTTGAATACGTGCAATGTAGTCATCAGAAATTGGAAGAATTTCTCCATTAACTTCCATGTACTTCACAACACTTAAAATTTCATCAACCCCACCTTTAACGAAGACTGTTTTGACACCGTCAATATCGTTAATGGTACTCATACGTTTACGTCCTGAATCAAACGGAACTTCGTTTAAACGTGTGTGTTTTGCAAGTAACTCCGTAGCATTTAAGCCAACAACTTCTGCCCAAACAGAAAGTGCTGTTTCAGTTGGATCTCCAACCCAGTCGCCATCAATTTTACGTGAGTCATTGCAAAGGAGCAATCCTCGTGAAAGTTCTTCTTGACTGTTTTCAGTCCAGAATTCTTGCACTGTCATGACATTTTGTGTCAACGTTCCTGTTTTATCACTACAGATGACCGTTGCGGATCCTAGTGTTTCAACAGACGGCAAGTTACGAACTATTGCATTACGTTCAACCAATCGGTTAACACCTAAAGCTAAGACAACGGTCGCAACAGCTGGTAAACTTTCAGGAACAACCGCAACAGCTAAAGAAACAGCGGTAAGGAACATTTCGAGAAGGTCATGATTATTCATCACCCCAACCACTAAAATAACACTACATGCAATTACTGCACCAATACCAAGTACTTTACCTAATTGGTTCAGTTGAAGTTGGAGTGGTGTTGGATCATTTTTGGTTTCATTTAGAAGTGTTGCAATTTTACCAACTTCGGTATTCATCCCAACTGCCGACACAACGCCACGACCACGACCATAAGTTACAGTTCCTGAGGAGTACGCCATATTTCTACGATCTCCTAAGACCGCATCTTCGGGCAACACGATATCTTCTTCTTTTTCAACTGGAACACTTTCTCCAGTCAGGGATGCTTCTTGCACTTGGAGTGAGTTCGACTCAATAACCCGGACATCAGCTGCAACTAAGTCCCCAGCATCAAGAACGAGTATGTCTCCAACCACTAATTCTGGTGAACTAATTGTTTGTTCATGTCCACCGCGAATGACTTTCGCATGGGGTGTCGACATATCTTGTAGTGCCTTCAATGATTTTTCTGCTTTATCCTCTTGTACCAAACCAATAATTGCATTCAGCACAACAATTGCGATAATAATGATTGCATCAGCACCTTCACCTGCAATACCACTGATTACAGCAGCAACAAGTAAGATGATAATCATTACATCTTTAAACTGATCTATAAAACGCATTGCAAGTGAACGACGTTTTGGCTCAACAAGTTTGTTCTCACCGTTTTTTTCACGGGATTCAATGACTTGTTGTTCAGTCAAACCGTTTACGAGATCCATCTCTTTAGACAATTCGTCTAAGGATTTCGTATATAGTTTTTTATCTTCCATGGGCAACCTCCTTCTTTCAACTTGGATAGCAATAAAAAAAACTCTATCCGCGCCCTTAATACATGGATAAAGTCTCGAATTGAACGCGCTCCCGGACTTATCAGTCGTATTGACGACAACGCGACCTGTATGACAGGCTTCTACTCCCTTTATGTCTATAATTCTATCAAATGAACCTTGTATAGTCAAAGAATACAAAGAAAAAACATTGATAATTCCGTGTTAACGTTAAACATGGTCACACACAAAAAAACGACCCCACTAAGGTCGTTTTAGATTGTATGGTTTCGATCAAAGACTTTAGAATAAATGAAGCTAATCATTTTTCCAAGACTTAGAGTCGCTAACACGGTGGCAAGATTAAATTGACCACCGAGCAGCACACCAATTACGAGGAGACTGGAATCTGTTCCCCAGCGAATCCGATGATACGGTTGATTTAGACGATAACTCAACGACAAGATCATCGCATCAGTCCCTTGTTGTCCAACATTTGCATAGATTGCCATCGCAATCCCAAACGCACATACCGCCAACCCCGTAAACATCATGACATAATTCCATGGCAACATTTGAATTTGAGGAAAATGAGGCATGGTAAGATCAATACCCGCTTGGACAAAAAATGGTGTTATAAGGGTCCCAAGCCCTACTTGTTTACGATCAAGGACAAGGGCAATCAGTGCCATGCCCATCATTGTAAAATTACTAGCCATGCCAACTGTTATCCCAAACGTTTTGGACAAACCATCAAAGAATACCGTAATTGGATCCGCACCCAATCCTGTATTCATTGCAATCGCAATACCACACCCAGACAAAAATGCCCCTAAACAGAGCCATCCATACCGAACTAATTTGTTCATAACTTCCTCTAGTTTCTCGTTATTTGATTGTTTTCTTTAAAATGATTGTTTTAACTGGATATCCAAAGACATCATCTGCTAAATATTCAAGTTCTTCAAAGCCTTTACGTTTATAGAACGTCTCACCAATAAAATTACCATTTTCGAGTTCTACCACAAGGATTCGATGTTGAACGCGCGGATCACTTTCAACATAATCCATAAGTTGTGTTCCAATACCATCTTTTTGGTGGGTCGGTAACACATAAAGGGATAATAGACGGGTGTCTTGCTCACGGATATCATAGTTTGCGAATCCGACAACATAGTTATCTTGCGTTGCCACTACAAATTCTTGTGTTTCAATGCGCTCTTTGATGGCTTCGATTGTATAGAATCGTTCCATAAATTTTTCTTGCACATCTTGGGGAATGAGGTCACTGTACGCTTGCTCCCATCCGAGCATGACAATAAGCTTAATGGCTTCTGCATCTTGCTTCGTTGCTTGTCTAATCATATTTTTCTCCTTTTATGACTGAAAAAGAACTACTTGAGTTCTGTGTAAATCGCTTCTCTATTAAACTGTGTATTTAATGCTTATACATTTTAGCAAGTTTGTTCTGCAAGTTCAATTGTAACCGCTTTATGTGTGTATTGCGTGAAATGATTTCAAAAAGATACAGTTTTGTTAGGAGTGCTATTTGCTGCAAATTGAGTTACAATTTTAATACAGAATATGGAGGATTATCAATGAAAAATACAGTACTCGTACGGCCTGCATGCACGGAAGACCTTGCAGCCATTCACAATCTCTCACGAATTGAACTTGGATACGACCATGATTTTGATACCCTTAAGTCTACCTTCCAAATGCTACAAACGGATCCAAATCATAAGGTACAGGTTGCAATGCTTGAAAATGTAGTAGTCGGGTTTCTTCATGTGAATCGTTACGACTCATTACTTGGTCCTGCAATGACTAATATCATGGCAATTGCCGTTAATCATAATTATCAGGGACAAGGTATTGGAAAGATACTGCTCAATGCGGCGGAATTATGGGCCCGCGAACAGCAGACATTTGGCATTCGTTTGCTATCGTCAGAAAGCCGTGTCAACGCACATGGTTTTTATCAACACAATGACTATGTATCGCATAAGAAACAATTGAAATTTGAAAAAATCTTTAAATGAACAAACAAAAAAAAGGAAGTACTCTCGTACTTCCTTTAATCTTTATCGACTAAAGTGATGATAATGCGCGGTTCACACCTTGAACAATAAATCCAAATCCAAGCATGAGAACCATGAAGCTCTCAACTGCTGATGGATTGAATAACATTGAAACAGCATAAACAATCACAATGATATCCACAATAATAACAACATAACGTGCCCATGCAGTACGGATCATTGATGCGAACTGTAATTGTAATGCTGCATCTGTAATAATCCAGAACATCATGAGATATGCAAGAATTTGCGTACTCTTAATGAAGTCTGTAAATAAGAACATAACCCCTAAGAGCAATAACAAGATTCCTTCAATTGTATTCATAGTTGAAATCTGTGGGAACGCACGTAAGCGAATTCCGTTTAATACTAGGACTGCTCCAACAGCAAGCATTCCCCACCCAATAATTAGTGAAATTGATAAAAGTGTTGTCATTGGATTCATCACAACGATGATTCCAAAGATGACATATAAAATACCGACAATAACACTCTTTAATTTGTTATCTTTTTCATTTGTATATTCCATTTTGTTTTCCCCCTTATGTATATGTTTATCATAAACCCTAACTATTCCAATTCACAGTAATTCACATCTAATTTCACACAAATATCACGATATTTTTAGCTAATTGCAATTCCTTACACAAACATTATCTTTGTATCCGTTTTCTTTATAATCGCCAACTTAAATATCTATTCTTAATAACGCGAAATCAATTGTATTATGAGTTCATCGGACTATAATAAAACTATCAGGAGGTTCTCGTATGATTTCAATTCACAACATTAGCAAATCCTACCACACAACAAAAGCCATCGATAATGTATCCTTTGACGTCCAACCTGGAGAAATTGTTGGATTTATTGGTCCGAATGGTGCGGGTAAATCAACAACCATAAAAGTATTACTAAACTACATTTTTGCTGATCACGGTGATGCCTCAATTCTAAATATGTCTTGTATCACTAAATCGAAGGATATTAAGCAGGTTCTTGGATATGTCCCCAGCGAAGTGAATTTCTATCCCGAACTAACAGCATTGGAGGTCATTAACCACACCATGCGTACCCACAACTGTACCAACGTTACATTACGTGATACTTTGTGTGACGACTTCCAAGTTGATACGCACAAGCGTATGAAGGAACTCTCTTTAGGAAACAAGAAGAAAGTTGCGATTGTGTGTGCTTTAGTAATTGAGCCACAAGTCCTAATCATGGATGAACCAACCAACGGACTTGATCCACTCATTCAAAAAATGTTATTTCAACACGTAAAACATGCTGCATCTAAAAATACGGCAATCCTCATCTCAAGTCATAATCTTCGGGAAATTCAGGAACACTGTGACCGCGCAATCTTTATTAAGTCAGGAAAAATTATTCAAACAATTGATTTGAAGTCACTTCCTTTATCAGGAAAATTTGTCAAGCTTAAGGGAGATATTCGAGGTTTGGAAGCACTGGCATCCCAGGTTTTATCTCAAGACAAGACGAGTATTGCTGCAATTTTCACATTACCACTTAATGACTTAATGACAACATTATCCAACCGAGACATCCAAGACCTAATCATTGAGGATGTGTCCATCGAACATCAGTTTATTGAATACTATAAGGAGAACACTCATGAAACTTCACTTTAAGCTCAACATGAAAAGTATGGTTGTTTGGATCGTTACCTTATCCGCGATGATTGTTGGATTTATGGCTTTTTATCCAACTATGGCCGATACTTCGATGCAAGCACTCATCCAAGGCGTCCCGGATTCAATGTTACAAGTGCTTGGTTTTGATCATTTCCCTGATTTTAGTAAGATAGAGGTTTTTTACGGTTATATTATGCAGTACATTATGATGGGAATTGCAGTCTATGCCATTGTTTTGGGGTTGAATACATTTAGTAAGGAAGTTCGTGATGGCACGATTGAATTTCTGTATGCTCAACCAATCACACGCACGGAACTTGTACTCCAAAAACTGGCAGCCAACACACTCGTTCTAACAATTGTTACCACCGTCATGATTTTGGTAAGTTGTCTTACCTTTGCAATTTTTCTTCCAACCGGTATTTTTCTGAATGATTTAGTGATGCAATCACTCCCCGTCTTTGCTTCTTTTTGGATGCTTGCCGAAATATTTTTAGTTTTAGGTACTGGCTTATCGTTATTGCTTCCGACATCCTTATCCACAATGGGTGTTGCTATGGCGGTTGTGTTTATTCCGTATGTCTTGGGAATGATGGCACAGATGGTAGAAGCACTCGAACCTTTAAAATTCATCTCAATTCTCCATACGAGCATGCCCGATCAAATTTACGCGGGTACTGTAGATATGGTTTCCATTGGATTGTGGAGTCTTCTCGCAATCGGTACTTTCTGCTTCGGGCTGTATCATTTCCAGAAACGTGACATCAATATTTAGAGCCTGACTTTGATCAGGCTCTTTTTGCGCACTTATGTTCCTTACCAAACAAAAAAACCAGCCGAAGCTGGTTTAGTTTTCTGCAAATTGACTGTTGTATAGATCAGCGTAAAAGCCATCTTGTTCCATAAGTTCATCATGGTTACCTGTCTCAATAATATTACCATCACGCATGACAAGTATCTTGTCAGCATTCCGAATTGTTGATAAACGGTGTGCAATTACAAATGATGTACGACCTTTCATAAGTTCAGCCATCGCTTCTTGAATCATTGCATCCAAACGGGTATCTACCGAACTGGTTGCTTCATCGAGAATCAGGATACGCGGATCACTAAGTAGAGCACGCGCAATTGTGATCAATTGTTTCTCGCCATTGGAAATGTTTGATGACTCTTCGTTGAGTTCCATGTCATAACCATTTGGTAGCGTTGTAATAAAGTGGTGAACGTTGGTACGTTTTGCTGCATCAATGATTTCTTCATCACTTGCATTTGGTTTTCCATACGCAATATTTTCTTTAATTTTGCCACTGAATAACCATGTATCTTGAAGAACCATTCCAAACAAGGAACGCAAATCATCACGTTTCATATCTCGAATGTCGACCCCATCAATACGAATTGATCCCGAATCAACATCATAGAAACGCATTAACAAGTTTATAATGGTTGTTTTACCTGCACCTGTTGGACCAACGATCGCAACCATCTCACCTGGCTTAATATCCACACTCACGTCTTGGATGATCGGACGTTCGCCATAGCCGAAGTTAATGTGATCAAACGATACAGCACCTTCATAGGTATCAATCACAACTGGATTGGCAATATCTTCAATATCATCATTTTCTTCAAGATATTCAAAGACACGGTCCATAGCAGCGATACTTGATTGAATCGTTGGCGCAAGTTGTGTAATTTGTGCAAGCGGTTGATTTACTTGCCAAATATAACGAACAAACGACTGCAACGCCCCAACAGCCATAGCACCTTGAGCAACTTTCATAGCTCCCATAAAAACGGAGATCGCAATGACAATATATGTTACCAAGGTAACTCCTGGACTCATAAGCCCTGAGATAAAGTTTGCTTTAAATCCCGCTTCAGCAAGATTACTGTTAGTTTCTTTGAACTCTTCAATTGCATTTTCTTGATAGTTATAGAGTTTAATTTCGTTGAATCCAGTGAGTTTCTCTTGAACAACCGCAAACATATCACCCAATGTTTTTTGTTGGATATCAAACAATGATTGCGAATGTTTAATAATATAGCGTGCAAAGACATAACTAATTGGAATAATTAAAGATCCTACAAGCGCCATTTGCCAATCAATCACAAACATCATGATAACCGCCATTGTGAGACTTAGAATCGCCATAACAATTTGTGCAAAGGCTTGTTGGAGGGCTGCTGAGAGTGCTTCGATGTCTGTTGTCATACGAGCCATTAGATCTCCAGCTGCATGTTCATCGAAATAACGAATCGGCAAGCGGACCATTTTTTCTTTAACAGCCATTCGTAAATCATACACGGATGATTGAATGGACTCTGTAATAAGGTATTGGTACAACATACGAGAGCCCGCATTTGCAATATAGATTGCAAGTAAGATAAAGATAATTTTCCAAATAATATCGTACTGGATGTGTGCTCCAGCAACACCAGCATGAATCGCCGCAACATCTTTCGCAAGTTGTGTTGTAGCGAACCCTTCTATCGCAGGCGCTGCTGCTGTTAACACTGCAGCGATGAAGATGAATGTGATTGCAAAGATTAATTTTATTTTATAAGGCTTTAGAAAACGCCACATTTTACGCAAGCTGCTCATATTTTGCCATCTCCTTTTCACTGAGTTGAGATTCTGCAATCTGAACATAGATTGGGGAAGATTTCATAAGCTCAAGGTGAGTTCCTTTTCCTACAATTTTTCCTTCATTGAGAACAATGATTTGGTCTGCATCAACGATTGAACTAACCCGTTGTGCAACAACCAACATTACAGAATCTTTTACTTCTTCTCGTAGATTTTTACGAATAAGTGCATCGGTTTTATAATCAAGTGCAGAGAAACTATCATCAAAAATATAGATTTCTGGCTTACGAACTAATGCTCGGGCAATGGATAGACGTTGTTTCTGACCACCAGAAACGTTACTTCCGCCTTCACTTAACCATTCTTCATATTGATCTGGTTTCTTTTCAATAAAGTCGCGGGCCGCAGCCATTTCAGTACTTGCTTCAATTTCGCGTGAATCGGCATCACGTTTTCCATAACGAATATTTTCATTAATACTTCCGCTAAAGAGCAATGCTTTTTGACGAATAAATCCAATTTTATCGCGAAGTGCATACATATCGTATTCACGCACATCTACGCCATTTACGAGTACACGTCCACGCGTTACATCATAGAAACGCACAATAAGATTTATTAAGGTCGACTTACCAGAACCTGTTGAGCCAATAAAGGCAATGGTTTCACCTTTTTTCGCTGTAAAGGAGATATCGGTTAAGACATTCGCTTCACCATCTGGATAGGCAAAATCAACGTTCTCGAAGACGATACTTGTATCTTCCGTTCCATCAGTAACACCATTTTCAGGATTCATAATGAGTGGTTCTTTGTCGAGTACCTCTTGAATACGACGTGCACTTACAGCTGCACGAGGATACATTACAAACACAATCGAGAAAAGAAGTAATGAGAACAATGCATGGAATTGGTATTCCAAGAATGCAACCAAACTACCAACTTCAAGTGCTCCAATATCAATCATTTGCGCAGCAACAAAAATGGTAAACAAGACTGCAATATTTAAGATGAAGAAGAATATAGGTTCAACACGCGACATCATGAAGAATAACTTCTTCGAGGTGCGTGTATAGTCACTATTTTTTTCTTCGAATCGCTCTGTTTCGTGTTTATCTTTTCTAAATGCACGGATAACACGTACACCCGTAATATTTTCACGCGTGATCCGGTTTAAGACATCCATCAGTTTTTGTTGCGCGCGACTAATCGGACCGGATTTTATTCCTGTATAGGTAACAACAATAAGAATAAACGGGATACTTGCCGCTACAATTAATGCAAGTGCTTGGTTTGTATCGTAAATCATCCATGCCGAAGCAGCGATCATAATTGGGCTATTTAAACCCATTCTTAAAAACATTTGAACAAACAATTGGAGTTGATACACGTCATTTGAAATCCGTGTAATTAATGATGATACACCGATTTCATTATATTCCGAGTGGGATAATTGTTGGACTTTTTTAAATAAGTCATTGCGAATATCGCGTGTCATCCATGTTGCAATACGACTGGACGTAAACCCGAGTAAGATATTACCCAATCCCCCAATAAGTGCGACGCCCAGTAGCATCAAACCTTGATTTCTGATGATATCAAGATTACCGCTTCCGACACCTTCATCAATCATGTTACCCATGATTGTTGGCATCCCTAACTCTGTAATAGAGAAAGCAATAATCGCAATTAAATTGAGGATAAATAGTAGTTTATACTTTTTTAAATATTTGATGATTAATTTCATATTTTTCCTCCTGTACGAAAACTCATAACTGCATTATAATAAAGTATAAGGTAACCTTATAGTCAAGGAGATTAATACATTATGAATAGAATTAATGATAAATTAACAACAGGACAATTTGCCAAGTTAGCTGGTGTCCCGAAACATGTTTTATTCTACTATGATGAAATCGGAATTTTCAAGCCCGAAGTCATTGCTGAAAATGGCTATCGATACTATGCATATCATCAGTATTATGCCTTTTCTGTTATTTCTTTTTTTAAAGAAATGGGAATGTCGTTGAGTGAAATTCAAGACTATCTTGATCATCGTTCTCCGCAGCATTTAACGGACTTACTGGCTCAACGCAGACAATCACTTCAAGAACATATCCATCGCCTTGAACTCAGCCAACGGTACATCGATCGTACCTTAGCGAATCTTGATACAGCAGATAAATCACGAGCAAATACGCCATCCATTTCCTATTTACCAGAGGAATGGTTAGTTCAAAGCAGTCCCTCTCCGACTCGAAGTCGTCACAGTTTCGTTTCAGAATACACCCAGTTTGCGCAAGAACAAAACATGACATTTGCAAACTCGATTGGAACAATAACGAGCTTGGAAGATATTAAGGACGGTAATTATCGCAATCATTCATATTTTTACTTTATTGCACTAGATCCCGACACAACACCAAATCTCACACGCAAGCCTGAGGGCCACTATATTACTTACTACCATCATGGTGATTTTGAAACGCTATACCGTGGCTATGACGCCATTTTAAAGTATGCACAAGCACACCATCTCGAATTGGATGCATATTTTTACGAAGATTTACTCCTTAGCGAAATTACCGTTTCGAGTGTCGATGATTTTGTCGTCGAACTCTCCATCCGCATTCTCAATTATCCCAATCTTGATTGAAAAAATAACCTCTGTGAGGTTATTTTTTGATTACTGATGCAACACCAGTTTTTGCAAGTGCTAAAAATGCATCAACATCATTAATGTATTCTGCATTCACAACTACCATATAGTTCCCTTGGACATACACAGCTTCACCAATTTCTTCACGTGCGATATCATTCATGATTTCGATAAGCTCTGGTTCAATTTCTGGCGCTTCGGTAAATTTAAGCACCGTAACCCCGTCAATTGAATTTTGGTTTGAATCGTCACCCAAATACACGGCTTCAAATTTAGAATCTTGACTGAGTAGTTGATAGACTGTTTCATAATAGTAGCCCATTGCAGCGAAAACATAATCCAAACCTTCTTCAATCATTTCATCATCCAACTCCATGTAGATGTCATCAAGGTTTGATGATGCTTCTTTATAGGCATCAATGACAGATTGACCATCAAGGATTCCCACATTTTGTTTCACTTTATCCGTGACAATTGTTGTATATGCATCCGTATTCATTGTTCGTGCAATCTTATAACTATCGCCGGTTTGAGTACAACCACTTACAAATAATAGGAGTGTCACAAGTAGGACACTTATAATCGATTTTTTCATATTCTTCCCCTTTTCCCATTTATATTCTATCGTAAACAGTCTCTTTTTGCACCTTTTATCACTAATTTCCACAAAGTACTTTACCTGTCGTAGTACTTTGTGCTACGATTACTACGACAGATGAAGTAAAGGAGGCCAACATGATTAGTAGTGATGTTATTCGTGGTTACAATGATACGATTGTTCTCTATATCTTACTTAAGGGGGATTCCTACGGGTATGAAATTGGACAAAATATCGCAACCATGAGTCAAGGGAAGTACGTCATCAAAGAAACAACACTTTACTCAACATTTACGCGATTGGAAAAAAACGACTATATTGCCTCGTACGAAGGCGATGAAACAAAGGGACGCATTCGTACATATTATCGAATTACCGATGCCGGTCAGCAATACTTTAAAGAAAAGCAAGCGGAATGGGAACTGGTAAAAGAAGTCATTGATATCTTTACAAACACAAAGGAGAAGGATTATGCAACAAATTAGAGATTATGTGGACGTAATGTTTAAATCATTACCTCAAACACAAGAAGTCCTCGGTATAAAAGCTAACATTCTAGATTCTATGGAAACGAAATATGAGCAGTACCGCCAGGAAGGGATGGAGGAAGCAACCGCAATCGGCAGAGTAATTGGGGAGTTTGGTTCGATTGATGATCTAAAAGAAGCACTGAATTTGGAAGAACCATCAGTTGAGGCGTTTGATTCAACAACTGTAGATACGTATTTAAAGTTCATTCCTAAATTTGCAACTGCAATTGCTGGTGGTGTCTCAACTATTATCGTCGGAACGGCACTCTTTCCACTCTTCGAGTATTTGAATCTTGAAATTATCGGGTATGTTGTCTTCTTGACTGCAGTGATTATTGGTGTCTCGTTATTTATCGTTTACGGGCTTCGTTTAGGCAATATTGAAATCACAGGCTCAGAACTTACACCCCACGACAGAGAACGCGTGAACGCCTTTAAAAAACCCTATAAAAAGCAAATGATTGTGGCAATACCAAGTGGCATCGCAATGATTTTACTGGGAGTTCTTAGCACAATTGTGATGGAAGAACTTGGTATCAATGACAACTTATCAGGTGTAGGAATGTTGATGTTTGTTGCGATTGGCGTTTTCTTCCTTATCTCAGTGCCCATTAAAGCTGAAATGCCAAGCCGATTCTTAAATCCTGAAAATCATGGCGATGCCATGCACACAACCGCCCAAGAAAAGAAATTCGGTAAAATTACAGGTGCACTCATGGGCCTAACAGCTATGGTCTATGTCGGGATTGGACTCATGAATCACGATTTCTTTGCAATAGGATGGATTATGTTTCCCGTCGTTGCCCTTCTCATGACCTTGATTGAAGCTATCTTCACCAAAGCTGAGTAGCCTAAATTAGCATTAAAAAAGTAGACATAAATATCCTGTCTACTTTTTTTAATGCTGAGATACAGTCCGTTTACGCGCCGCCAGTGACGTTGCAACATAAATTGACACTATGATAAGACACAACCCACCAAGTATTTTTAAATTGTGATTGCCGTAGTGGAATGTTCCACCACTTTCGTCCGCATAAATCTTGGTACTCGTGTCGATTAGCATCAGTAAACCCCACAGTAACGAACTTGAACCAATGAAGTTCCAATAGAACTTGGAAAACCAACTCCAACATTCATACTCTTTTTTAACATAAGGGAGGAACATTGCACTAATAGGCGCAAAATAGAGTAGCAAAAGGATCCCAAAAGTAAAGATCACAAACCAAAAATATGCGCCTGAAAAAAGATAGTAAATGGTCACTTGGCGTACCCCAAATCCTGACAACACCAAAAGACTAAAGCTGATAAGATGTTTGTGAGAGCTCACAAAACGATTCGATTTATGCGTCAAGTCTTCCACCAATTCTTTGTTTAGGATTAAGGAATGCAATCCAAATACTACACCGTTAAATAACGTGCTTATCACAATCATAAATAGGACTAATATCCCAATACTCACTAAAAATCCCATTGTTTCGTTCCCCATTAATCTGTACACTTCAGCACGCCTTGAGCGATAGGTTAAGTATAGCATAACAGCAAGCACATCATTAGTGATTTTTCTTGAAGGACCGACAAAAAAAAAGACGCGCTATCGCATCTTTTTTAGAATATTGTAAGACACGAGCGCGATTTATGATGCTTTCACATGTTTGGTGACGGCTTGCTCGGCCAGTATTAAGAATTGATCGATGTCCGAAATATAGTCAGACTCTGCGATCACTAAAATCTTGTCATTGACATATACTGCTTCGCCAATCTCCTCTTTGGCAAGTTCATTCATAAACTCAACTAATTCCGAATCGAGATTGATGGGCTTAGAGAAGACGAGTACCGAAATCCCGTAAATCGATTCCATATCCCGATCATCGCCAAGATAATACGCATTGAATGCCGTATCTTGATCCATCAAATCAACAATCGTTTGTGTATATATTGCAAGCGCAGCAAATACCTCTTGAAATAATTCACCCTCAAATTCATCGAGATCATCACTTTCCAACAGTTGTAATTCATGGTTGAAACTGTCGATTTCAAATGCCAGTTCTTCGTATACATCTTTGAGTGATTCTGTATCAAGAATTCCAACATTGGGTGTTATCGAACTATCGATAAGAATTGTACGTAAGTCATCTGTATTCATACTTTCCGCGATGGCGTACCCAACATTTTTTGAAGTACATCCAACAAGCACGAACACCATTAGGGTAAGTATCCACCCTACTTTTTTCTTCATAT
This sequence comes from Erysipelothrix aquatica, assembly GCF_009828825.1. GTDB lineage: Bacteria > Bacillota_I > Bacilli_A > Erysipelotrichales > Erysipelotrichaceae > Erysipelothrix > Erysipelothrix aquatica_A. The sequence continues at coordinate 338,499 of NZ_WTTA01000003.1, forward strand.
TGTCTCCTCTTTCATACAATCACCCTAAAGCAACGGTCTGATACAAGACTCGATCGCTTCAGGGTGATGTGCTACTACAAATTATCTAATGTGACGCGTGTGTTTCACGTTTTCGTCTTAAACCAGCTATAATACTCATTCCAAGACCCATTACAGCCAATGCATAACCGATACGGTTATCTGAAACACCTGTACCTGGTAGTGTTTCTTCTTTATCGACTGGTTCTGTAGGACCTGTAGGTTCTGTAGGACCTGTTGGTTCTGTAGGTTCTGTAGGTTCTGTTGGTTCTGTTGGTTCTGTTGGTTTTAACGGATCATCCAAGATTGTCAAGACAACAGTTGTCTCAGCAAGTGAGCTACGGAGTGTATCGTAGTAGCTCAAGTTCACGGTGTAAGTTCCTGGTACGTAATTTACAGGTTCATCGAGAACTGTTGCAATCACCATTGGATCTACCACGATTTCGTCATTTTTTGTGACGATTGGATTGATGGATTCAAGAAGTTTTTCATTAAAGGTTTGATCAGCAATTAGTTGATTTACATCACTTAAGTACATTTCTACATCACGACCGACAATCGTATATACAGGTGTTTTCTCATAAATCACCGACAGCGATTGTGTTTCAAAAACGTTTGATTGGTTTGCCGCAACGCCAAAGCTGAAGAATGCGATACGGTCAGCAAGTGCTTCATCACCTGTAAGGTTTGGCGCATTGATATGTGCATCCACTTTAAATTGTAGTGATGCTTCATGAATTGACCCGCCATCTTTTTTCATACTGATTTTGAATGATTTGATGGCTTCAAAATCATTGACTTCAGATTCTGATAACCATGGTTGATCATCCACCTGTGTTGGATACGTCTTCGGCATTAATTCTGGATCTGTGTTGATATCGAGTACACCTTCAATCAACGGCTCTTGTGATGTCGAATAAGAAACATCAAACAATGACTCATACCCTTCTGGTAAACGAATCGGTCCCGTCAAGTAAACGTCAAAGACTGAATTTCGACGTTCATCATTTGTCACAAATGTATCATTAACGCGTGGCAAGACCCCAATCAACTCTAAACTTGAGAATGGTGTATCTTTTTCATTAAAGACTGTTAGATCAAAGCGCTGCATGGTATTTGGATGCATCGTTACTGAAAGATTATCATTGGCGGTTGCTGTTGCTACAAAGTCATAAGCATTACGGTAGGTAAATGTATTTTTCGTTGAATAGACATATTCATCGAAATCACCATCACCATCGAAATCATGGCTATCCGTTGTACGAATTGTGAACGAACCATCTGTATTCGAAACATCCGATACGGAGAACGCTTCATTTAAGTAACCGAACATTTGAACATTGATCGTATTGGGAGCATTTTCACTGATACGAACCGGAATCCTTACAATTGCGCGGCGATTAATCTCTAAACGCTCAACATTTAAATCAATTTTCAACAATGTTCGGTTTGAGTTTTGATAGTTCGCATCTGCGACAGTAACCGTTGCATTGGGAATCGTATCCAAGTCAAGGATTTCAACCCCATGATCGACTAACGCATATGTTGTGAATGGTCCGGTCATCGTTTGTGTAGATGCTGCATCATTGTTGATTTCAAGGCGAATAAAATTATCCCCTTGATTAACGAGGTTGGATTGTTTCTCATTAAACGTAATATTAGACTTAATAAAACGGGTAATTCCTTCTGGTGCAGTTACAACTTGCGCCGTTTTTGGTGCTAAGCGTGATTCATATTGACTGTTAATATCCCTATAATACTTGTCTTTCAGATCTGCAGGTACATATTTTGATTGCTGATCTGTACGGTATGAGTTTGTTAGGTCTTCTTTTTGTGGGTACCAGCCTGAGTATGCAATTCCAGCATTCGATTGGACTGGTCCAACATAACCTTCATCAATGGTTGTGAAAACCGTTAAGTTCATGTTTGTCAATCCTGTTGGAATCTTGAATATTGTCTCTTTCACAAAATCGACACTATCTGCAAAGATATTATTTTCGCCATCATGGAAATGGAACCACATCTCGGATACTTTTTTATCTGGGTCAATTCCCATTTCATCGGCATAGTAGTAACGTTCTTGTTTTAGTTCTGCAATCGAACGTTGCCATTCCGTCTCGCCAGCGTAACGGAAGCTTAAGGAAAAGAAGACATCTTCTTCAGCTGGAATTCCCGCAGGGAAAGCACTTGATGGACGTTGGTAGAATGTCCCCGTATAAATTTGTGTCACGTTCAATGCTTGATCTGGCATAAAGAATGCATCATAACTATTGAGTCCGTGAATTGGACTGGTCGCATCCAATGAGCTTAAGTATAGACGCCAGCCTAAGATCGCACCATCTGTCACACTTGGATCATCATTATTAATCCATCCAACACCACCAAAACCATCAGCAGGGCCACTAAATACAGATGTTAATGGGCCACCACCAAAGAGGGCATCTGGGACATACTCAAAGTTCGGTGAAATCATGACGCTTGCTTTCGTTTGGAAATTTTTCGAACTACCATCGATAAACTTAACGTCCGATGCTGCAATGGTATCAACGGTACTAAATAAAGTTAGATTCCCAGATACTTTGGTAATAATGTTAAAGTTCACATTGAAGTAATACTCTGCATCTTCATTCGTCGTAGCATCGAATTCCCATGTGATTGTTTTACCATTAATTGTGGGTGTTTTACCACTTGAATCACGAACGTAATCAACGCCCTCAGGTAAAGTATAACTAAAACGAATCATGTCTGTTGTATCTGGAGCAACAGTACCTGTTTCGAATTTATTGATTGAAAATCCCACATCAAAAATTGCTTCGTCTAAATAGCGAATGCTTGAACGGTCTACAGGAATATCGTTTACCATAATTCCACGCAGCTTATTACTAATCGAAGCATTTTGATTTGCAACTAATTCAATGGATGCGTCGCTGCTTATTTCCGCAATAGTATCGCCGCTAATTGTTGCTTGAACCAATAACTGTTGGCCATTTAAGGCACTTCCGTTTTCTGTTTCAAGTTTAAGCATCAGGGTTGTATCAAAACCACCCGAAAGATTTGTAAGGCGATAACGCAACTGATTCGTATTAGCGTCAAAACTTGGTACGACGCCGCGTAATGCAAGGGTTTCTAAGCTCTGATTAAACTGAACCGCTGTACCATCTACCACGTTTGGCAGTTGGATCATAAGATCAAGGTTCGGGATAACCTCATTAGCACCGTCAACACCAACTACAATGCGATACGTTGCTGTTTTACCAACTTCTAACGTCTGACTATCTGCAAGCACTTGAACACGTGCTTGATGCGACACAGGCTTCACAGTGTCATTATTTTGTTGTGTCTCGTCCAGAACTTCAGCTTTTGAAGCATCTATTTTTTGCTCAGGGACCTCCACAATATCCTCAAATTCAGGATCATTCAGTATTTCTGTTTGCTCTTGTTGTGTCTTCGTTACCGATGTTACGGGTTGGGTTGTTCCTCTATCATCAGCATAAACACGAAGTGATCCGGCAGCGACTCCCATAACAAGAAGTGCTGTCAGCGTATTTTTCACTACTTTCCTCATATCTATGTCCTCTCTTCCACTGGTCATGTGGGTATAAGTTTAGACTATCAAGTTAATCTTCATATTTTGTTCATGATGTTCCAAAATGAAGATTTTATGACCCATATGACATTTTATTAAACAATGTGATTTTCCAAACAATTTTCCGTCATACAAGCCTTTAAGACAAAAAAATCCCTTCTAATTTAGAAGAGATTTTTCAGATTTTAGCGTTGAGCTTCCCACTCTCGGCGTAAGAGTCCATAAACTTCAACGTCTTGGTATTTTCCATCACGGAAGAGCATTTCACGTTTCGTTCCTTCGTGTTGGAATCCCATTTTCTGATACAACTTTTGAGCACGCTCGTTGAATGAAAAGACATGAAGATAGAGGCGGTTTAAGTTTAAACCATTAAATCCCCATTCGAGTTGTTGTTTCATCAACTGTGGGCCAAGTCCTTGACCCCAATAGTTTTTATCACCAATCACAATAGCAAGCTCGGCATGACGGTTTCTTTGATCAAGATTCATGAATGCTACTGTTCCAATTGGTTTTTCATCTGCCAGAACAGTGTAAGTCATACCATTAACAAGGATTTGACTCCACTCTTCGACTTCTTCAAATGACATTGGACGTAAGAATCCACTTTGGTCATATTGCGCGACCTCTGGATCATTGCGCCATGTATAATAAAACGGTATATCTTCTTGTGTAAATTTTTTATATGTAATGTTCATGTTATCGTACGATTCCTATATATGGTGCGACTGCAATAATTATGGCAGCGACGAATAATAATGTTCCTAGTATTTTCAATGTAAACTTCAAATATTTATCATATGGGATATTAACAAGTTCCAGGGTTCCCATCAAGGTTGCTCCAGGATAGACACCGGACATAAAGTTAACCCCTGCAACAAAGGCAGAAATCAGAATAATTTGACCACCTTCAGCACCGATGACATTTGATGTAAAGAGTGCAGCTGCAACAGCTCCCAAGATGGGCATTGAGATTCCCGCAACACCACTTGTGGATTGCAAGAAGATTCCAATTAAGACGTATGCAGCAATTGCAAAGATTCCAAATACCCATAATGGGACACTTGAAAGTGCGTTGGATATCCAGTAGATAAAGGTAATCGACATCCCCTCTGTTGAGCTACCCATGATGATTGCAATGCCTCGGGCAATCGCAAGAACCACAACAACTCCAAAGAGATCTTTCATTCCTTCAATAAATTTGTTGATAAATTCCATTTCACCCAAACCATTGATTAATTTGAGTAAGAATGCCCCCATTAAGAAGAGGAAGGCGAATTCATCAAATCCCCAGGTTCCTAAGGGTGTAATGTTTCCAGCTCCTAAAATATTGCCTAGAACTGGTACTTTCGCAAGCATCGTAAATGGTGCGTTAATCGTATCCGAGACACCTTGCCCTAAAAGATCGGCCCAAGGGAAATATCCCAAAATAACAATAATTACAACCATGATCAAGACGAATGCCGACCACTTTCGACGTGTCGTAAATTCAGGTAATGTTTCTTTCGCATCAACAAGTGTATTGACGTTTTCCAAGTCCGCTGTTATTGACTTACTTGGATCATTTTTTACTTTAGATGCATATCCAATTACCATGATTGTTCCCACAACATACAATGCTGCAAAGATAATTGATCGTAAGACAATTCCCGATCCAATTGACAGATCTGGGTTTCCGATTGCCGCTACCGCAGCACCGGTGGAAAATGGGTTAACCAAACTTGCCATATTCCCAATGGATGCCCCAATAAAGAGAACTGCCAATCCTGTCATAACGTCATAGCCTGCCAGGACGAACATTGGAATAATGACGACTGCGAAGGCAGTAATTTCTTCCCAAAATCCAAAAGATGTACCCAGAACCGCAAACACAAACATCATGATTGCAATCAATACATTTCCCTTAAATTTTGATAATAAGCTACCAATTCCAGCTTCAAGTGCGCCGACATGATTCAAGACAGCTAAGAACCCTCCTGCTGATAGAATTCCAATCGCGACATCACTTGCGGATTGGAATCCTTTAATTGGTGCCATTAAGACATCCCACAGTCCAAAAGGTTGCATTCCTTGTCCTTGAAGAATTTCACCTTGTGGTCCTCGAATGGCATCAAAGATAATGTCTCCTGATTGCTTATCGAATACTGATTGTGGAATAAAATAACTTAATGCTGCCGTGATTACCAATGCAATAAAAACAATTGTATAGGAACTCGGCATTGAAAATTTCTTTTTCTTCTCCATCAATATTTCTCCCGTTCAGTGTTATTTGATAACGATGTTTAGGAATGCTTGTGCATAGACATGCATTGCTATTTTCATATCCTCAATACTAATACGTTCATTGACTTGGTGTTCTGTTTTTAACCCTGTTGGTAGTAACGCACCATACGCAACGACATTATCCATCGCGCGGGCATACGTTGCACCACCACTTGTAATTGGTTGTGATACCGTATCACCGGTCACATCTTGGTATGCTTTCATCAGTGATTGAATGTAATCTGATTCTTTCTCAACATAGATTGATTTCAAGTAGTCGTACAATTCAACGACAATTTCATACTTGTGTGCATCTTTCGTTAAGAGTTCTTTAACATTTTCCACTGGATAAGTTACTGGGAAACGAATGTCAATTCCAATTTGTTGAACGTTTTCGCGGAAACTTACTTTCCCAACATTTAACATGAGTTTTCCAGAAACTTCATCTTCGACTTCCCCAAAGACGAGGGTTCCATTGGGATTGGACATTTTTTCTACAATGAAGCGAATCATGTCATTTGTTTTACCTGCTTTGTGCAGTCCTTCAGCTAAATAGACAATTGCATTTTTACCTTTGTCTGCATCCTTAGCGTGAATTGCCATACCTTCAACCGTTAAATCATTGCCATCAACTGTATAGGTATATCCTAATTCATCCAATGCGGCCGCAACATCGGCATCGTAGTCGGTTGTTGCTTGTGACGGTACAGCATTAAGGGCTCCACCACCTTCGAGTCGAACATCAGACATTTGATGCGAATACAACATAAATTCAATTAAGCCTTTTTCTGCATAGATAAGTGGGAATCCCGAATCTGGTGTGAATCCTTTAGTTGGGAGTTCCTCTTTCTCAACATATGCGTTCATACAACGCCATAGTGATTCTTCATCCGTTCCAAAAATAAAACGAACACGTTGGTTGAGTTCTTTTCCTTCATTTAATAAAGTCTTAAGCGCATACATCGCTGCAAGTGTTGGTCCTTTATCATCAGACGAACCACGTCCAACTAAGAAGCCATCTTTTTCAACTAACTCAAATGGATTCGAATCCCAAGCTTTGACATCACCAGCTGGCACAACATCCATGTGTCCAAGAACACCAAACATTTCCGGACCGTCACCAATTTCAGCATAGCCATAGTATCCATTGGGATCTATGAATGTTCTAAATCCGAGTTCTTCAGCAATTTTTAATACTTCTTCTAATGCACGTTGGATATTTGCGCCAAACGGTGCATCGCCGCCCTCTTCTAGGACACTCGGGATTGAAACCAGACGCCCTAAATCTCTTTGATAGTCTGCAAAGATGTCGTCAATTTTTTTTCTTAAATCCATAATACCTCCTATATGCTTAGACTTTTGCTAAGTTATGTTTATATTGTATCAAACTTAGACCCGTAACAACACCGAAGACATCCGTTTCTTGTGAAAATACCTCCTAACTATTTTATTCATACGAAAATTAATTTATAATTTCCAAAAAGAATGGGAGGATATATATGAACGTCGAATTATTTCAACAATGGGTCGATACTTACTATAAGAAACGTGGGTGGTCGGATTTAGATATTTTTATTCGCGTTACTTTTTTGTTTGAGGAAGCTGGAGAAGTTGCCCGTTCAGTTCGAGCCATTGAACTAGGACGTGAAGACCACGATATTGTGGATACCGATCTCAAAGAAGAATTAGCGTCCGAAATTGGCGATGTGCTCGGAAACTTAATGGTCATTGCGAACCATTATGATTTGTCCTTCGAAGATATTTTTAAGATGCATGTGGATAAACTCGATGCACGGTATGAAGCCTACATCAAAAAACAAACATTACCCATAGACGAAAAAAAATAGGTTCTCAGACCTATTTTTTATTGGTGACGAAATGCACAATCATTTTCGTGGTCGTTTACCATACCAACGGCTTGCATAAATGCGTAAACAGTTGTTGGACCCACAAATTTAAATCCTAATTTTCGTAAATCTTTACTGATTTGCTTCGAGAGTTCCGTTTCTGCTGGAACGTCCGTATAATGTTGGACATCATTTTCAACAGGTGCGTTATCAACATACGCCCACAAAAAATCATTGAGACTGCCATGTTTTGCCACAATATCGTGATACGCATGTGCATTATGAATTACCGCTTGTATTTTTAGACGGTGACGAATAATTCCAGCATCTTGAAGCAGTCTTTCCACATCATCTTCCGTAAATTTAATTAGGGCCGACGGTTCAAAGTTTGCGTATGCTTGACGCATTGTATCGCGCTTGTTTAGGATGGTTGACCAACTTAATCCTGCTTGTTGCCCCTCAAGATTCAACATTTCAAAGAGGTAGCGATCATCATGATTTGGCTTTCCCCATTCTGTGTCGTGATATTCCATTTCATTTGTCGAATGTGTCGACCATGTGCAGCGTTTCATAATGCCTCCTGGGTTGTTCCCTTTTCTTAAACCTAATTATATGATAAAGTCTAAGAATAGTCGAATCATAGTATCACTATGTCCAGGGCTTCTTAGAAAGGACAAATATCATGCGAAAACTACTCACCTTAGCATTGTTTGTAATCGTGCTGACGGGATGTGTTAGTGTGAACTTCCCTGCTGATGATTCGAAACCTCAAGAACCAAAACCGCAGCAAGAGACTCCCATTAACCCATCTTCAAACGATGCGAATGTAAATGGACCTCAAACCGATGCCATCTCGGCACAAGATGCCTATATTCTCGATACATTTGCACAATATGGTTACACTGCGCCTGAGCGTTCTCAATGGATTGTAGAACAACAGGGACCGCAAAAAGTTGCGGTCATTATTAAAGAGAATATTGGTCAAGGAAAACCGAACATTTCCAAACTTGTATTCCTTTGGGATAATCAAATGGAGACTGGAGAATTACTTCATGTCGTGGTCTCAAACACCGTTAAGTTTGGTACTGACCAATAGATGGTTTAAGGGCAGCCACTTTGATACTGCCTTTTTATTTTTGGAACATCAATCACGCACTTGGGGCACACACTAAGGATAAATGTCAGAAAGGGCGTATAGTGGATGTTCTTGTGCAATCACAAGCATACATAGGAAAGATATGAGGATATTTATGAAACGCGTTTTAGTATTATTAATCGTGAGTGCTTTGCTTTATGGATGTAGCGCAAAAGAAGCGGTACCCAATGATACAGCACCCACTCAAGAGAAGGAAACACCAAAGGAAATCAAACAAGAACCAGAAAAGGTAGAAATCAAAGAACCAGAAGTCGTAGTTGAAGAACCCATTGAAGAGCCTCAAGAAACACCCGTCGAAACCACCAGTGGTCTCACTCAAGATGAGTTTGTAATTCAAACGTTTGCTGATTATGGATTTACCGCTCCTGACCGCAGTCAGTGGCAATTCGAAAATCAAGGCCCAAACAAAGTGGCCGTTATTATTAAAGAACCCGTACAACGGGGTCGCCCAAACATTTCCAAGCTGATTTTCTTATGGAATGGTTCAGCGGAACAAGCTGAGATTCTACATCTCAGCATCAATAACCGCGTTATAATCTAAAAAAGATGAGCCCTAGGGTTCATCTTTTTTTGGGATTCAATAAACTGTTATGGTTTCGTCATAAAGTTTTCTTGAATGGATGCCTTCAATTCCAAAAAAGCAGCCGTTTGTAAAAAGTCAGAGTGCTTCTTTTTAAGCGATGCAATCTCAAGCGTCTCCTGAATGCGTCCAGGGGCTCCATTCAAAATCAAAATGCGATCAGAGAGTTTAATTGCTTCTTCAACATCATGGGTAATAAACAATGTCGTAATTTTAAACCTATCACTCAAATCCTGATACCATTCATGGATTTGATATTTTGTCATTGGATCTAAGGCACTAAACGGTTCATCCAGTAACATAATTGGTTTGTTCATCATATAAGTACGTAGAAATGCAACCCTTTGGCGCATCCCACCTGATAATTGACGTGGGTACTTGTTTTCTGTTTGGGCAAGTCCAAAGGTGTCCAAGTATGGCATAACCTTCGCGTGTCGAGCGGCTTTATCCATCCCTTGAATCGTCAAAGGAAGGGCTGCATTTTCCATCACAGTTTTATGATTTAACAATAAATCTTTTTGGAGCATATATGCAAGCGATCCGGGTTTATCAACAATAGACTCACCTTCAAGGAGCACATCTCCTGTGTCCGGGTTGCTTAAGCCAGCTACAATTTGAAAGAGTGTTGATTTTCCAACACCACTTTGCCCCAAAATAGCAACCGTCTCTTCTGGATACACTTCAAAGTTTACATCGGCAATGACTGTATGCGTTCCAAACGACTTACCAAGATTACGAATTTCTAAAAGTGGTTTCATGAAGCAAGGAATTCATTCGTAAAGCCAAATCCAGCAGGAATCGGTTGCTCAATCAATTGCTTCTCACCGAGCCAATTGTAGAAAGCATTCCAACGGTTTGCATCAAATTTTCCCCACTGCGCTTCGCCACGCATATACTCACCCGCAAGATATTTTTGGCTTTCAACGATTAACGCCTCATTACTTTTTAATTCCGGGACATGTTTCATCAGAATTTGAGCAGCTTCTTCAGGATTAGCAACAGCGTCCTGATATCCCTTACCCAATGCTGCTAAAAATGCTTTCGCTTGCTCTGGATTATCTTTCAGATAATCGTTATTTGCGATGACTACAGGGCTATAGAAATCCAATTCTTTCGCATAATCGGCGAATCCAAAGTAGTTTATCTCTTGGTTCGCAACTTCTAAAGCAATCCCATCCCAACCACGATAAATCCAAATTGTATCGACATTGCTTTGGAGCGCACTGACAGCATCCGTCACGGTATTTGGGATTAATGAGACGCTATCAAATGAACCACCATCTTGTTCAATTACATATTTTAAGATTGCTTGTTCAACGGGAATATCCCATGTCGCATAGGAATGATTCGCCATTTTAGATGGACGGTCAATGCCTTTCTCTTTCAACGAGACAATTCCAGACGTGTTATGTTGAATCATCGCTGCAACTGCAGTTACTGGTAAAGGTTCTGGGCGTGCCCAAACCGGAGCCAAGGTATCTTGGAACCCGACACCGAATTCTGCACCCTTAGCTGCAACCAATCCAACAGCACCATCCTCAGGCGGTTGAACTATTTCCAACGCAATTCCTGCTTGTTCAAAGTATCCTTTTTCAAGCGCTACGTATAGGCCTGTGTGGTTGGTATTGGGCGTCCAATCCAGTACAAAGCGCACTTTCTGAGTATCATTGGAAGTACTACACCCTGCTAAGACTAGCAACGCTAATAAACTCACTACAATTCGTTTCATAATATCTCCTTTATTCCACATCTTTCCACGGCATCGCTTTCCGTTCCAAAATATTGACCAACCCCATTAAAAGTAGGCTTAATAGTGAAATGAGCACAATTACTGCAAACATTTTGTCAAATGCATAGGCTTTTCGAACACGTGTCATATAGACTCCCAGTCCGCTCGTTCCTCCGAGCCATTCCGCAATAACAGCCCCAACAACTGCATACGAAACCGCAATTTTTAGACTGGCAAAAAATGGCGATATACTTTCCGGAATCCGAACGTGCTGGTACTGTTGTAGCGGATTCGCCCCCATACTTCGTAAGAGTTGAATGCTGTCTCGATCGACAGCCTGTAAGCCTTGGAAACATCCGATAGCCATTGGAAAAAATGATGTTAAAACGATGAGTACAATTTTCGGTAAGATTCCATATCCTAACCATAAGACAAGCAGTGGTACAACGGCGACAGTTGGGACTGTCTGCGTGAGAATCATCAACGGATAAACCATGCGATAAACGCGATCGTAACGATCCATCAGTAACGCTAACGTGATCCCCAACCCAACACCCCCTAAAAGCCCAAGAAAGGCTTCTAGCAGGGTTGTTTGAGCATGCATCCATAACAATGCACGGTCTTCATACAATGCCATAATAACCGAAGCGGGACCTGGAAGCATGAACTGGGGCACAATACCACTCCATACTATGAGTTGCCACAGTACTATGACAAGACCAACCGACATAAACGCATAACGCTTATTGTTGGTGTTTCGTAATTTTTTCATCAATTGTGAGCATCTCACCTTGAGGTGCGTACACGATTTTTACGTATGCTGAAACTTTATCAGCCCCGGCACGATGTGCAATAATCTGTGATTGTTTCACGATTTCCATTAACGTATCATAATCGCCTTCAACCGCTGTTTCAAATGCTCCAACGGTGTAATGAAGACCAGTTCCTTTAATGTAATCAATAACTTCGTCAACGATACGAACTACTTCTTGGTTCCCATCTACATGGGGTAATACTTGTATTGCGATACTTGCATTCATAGCAAATCCTCCATCTTTCATAAAAAAAACCTCTTTTCATTTCCGAAAAGAGGCATATGTATATACGTTAATAAACGAGCTACGATATACATCCTTCCGCCAGTATTATCTGGATCAAGTGCTAAACAGGACTTCCTGTTTAAGGGTTTAAAACGTGCGTTTAGTCTCAGCCGCCATAGCGGGCACCCCTTGTATTTATGGATTCAATTGTACGCCTTCATTATACGTTTTATATTCCTAACGTCAATGATTATAATGCATCCTTGGTAAATCTTTGTAGGTTTATATTGTGATTCTCCTGCACAAGTTGCTTGAAGAAGACATCATAGACCGCATCAGAATATGCGCGATATGCTTCATCATAGAGTGCTTCATTGAGATGTAATCCTTGTGTAATGTCATTTAAAACATACGCTTTGTTATTCTTGAGAAGGTCCGCGAATTCATCATAATATGTTTCATAATAGTAGATACTTTCAGCAGGAAAAGCATCATACAAATCATCATTCAAGCCTTCTTGAAGATAGGAATTCGCCATGATTCGTTTATATTGGCGTTCTGTAAGATCTAACAAAAACGCGCCTTCACATGCATCATAGTCGATATCTTTATCAAAACATGAGTTTGTCTCTAAGCGGCTCAGTGTATCAAAGTCAAGATGGGCTTGGAGTGATTGATCGCGTACCCCTTCTTGAATTGCCTCAACCAATGCATCAGAAAACTGACTTTCATAATGTACAAATTCACTGGTTGGTGGTGTAATTTCTCGCTCAGGGTACCGTGTATCTTGACGCGTGCCGAAGATATTGAAAATACCTAACATTTGAAATATCAATAAGAATACCGTCACCCACCCAATGAACTGTACAATCATCTGAATAACAGACCATACGTGTTTCGCATTCGACTGGTTCTTACGTTTTGATTTCCCCTGATCACGCCACCCGATACGACTTGCTTCACGGAATCGGACATAGGATTCGAAGTGGTCCATCGTCATTTTTAACTCAGATTCATTTTCGTTATTGTAATGTGCTATTTTTCGCAAATGTGGCAAAATGATTTCAAACATGACGCCACTTGGAATCAAGCGAACATCCACGCGTTGAAGTGACGTATTGAGGATTTCGACATCTTCAAAACGCTCATATACTTCCAAACGGTCGAGTGCATCAAACCATTTTTGCCAGGCAATGCGCTCTTTAACGTCCATCAAGGATAACTCTTGCATGAGATCGTCAAATCGCGTATCGGATGTTCCTTCTGCATAAACAAGCGCCTCTTCATATGCCTGTGTTAATGCATCTGATTCGCCATATTCCGCGACTTTTGAAGCATATGCCTCAAAGATTTGTTCGATATCTGTTGTTGCATCGATTCCTAGAATTTCCCACATAAGCCATACCACCTTTATATAATTATACCAAATCTTTAGCCACATTGTTAATAGGAAGAACCTGTAGCACCGGACAGCAGCCCGAAACCAGGAAGCGTACGTTTATTCGTGTTGATAGTTTGTACTAAAAAGACACATTTTATTGTGTCTTTCTCATTTATTGGTGATGCATTTTCTTATTGATTTTTCGCAAAAAGATGACAGTTTGTACTAGAATGATGATTGTCACTATTTTGATTGTAAATACAATAATTGGATCAATATTTCGTATAAATTCAAGAAGTGAATGATACATCATAAGCGCTACATTCATTTCAAATTCCGCTCTTTCTATCTTAATTCTATTCTATCTTTTTTTCCTCATAAGATGACTTGTGTTGATTATGTTGTTGCTTGGGTTGTTTTCATTGTCCTTGCTTCATCACTTCGCAAATACAATTTGAAAAAAACCGATTTAAGTCGGTTTTTTATGAGAAATATATGTAGATCACAAGCGGCAAGATCAATGCAAAGGCCATCCCAACTGACATAATTGGCGCGCTTTCTTTTGCTCGATCAGCAATGCTTCCAACGGTTTCAAAATCGTTATGGAATAAAGGCACTGATGTAAACAGGGTTACAAGAAGTGCCAAACCAATCGCAATTCCAGCATAGCGACTAAACGCAAACCATCCCAAACCATTTTCGATGCCATAGAGGCCTTCAACAAATATTAAGTAACAACCGTATACACTAAGTTTCTTTTTCAATTGCTTGATCCTCCTTCACTGATTGCTTATCGACTTTACTCGCTTACCGGCTCAAAACCATCTTCGGTCATAACAATGACCGTATCAAATACATTCTCGATTAAGGCACGGTCATGGGTTACACAAAGTATAGCACCTTGAAATCCTTGAAGCATACTATAAATTTCATGAACTGAAAGGGGACTTAAGTTTCGTGTTGGTTCATCCAGAATAATAAATTGCGGCTTTTGAAGTACGAGCTTAAGCAATGACACTTTGGCTTTTTGTCCTCCAGAAAGCAGTCGCATCGGCGTATTCATTTCTGTTTCGGTGAACTTTAAACTTCCCAAACGATTAGTGATGAGCCCTCGTTCCTCACGCGACCCTTCTCGTACACAATTATCAATCGGCGACTTTTCAAAGTCTAGATTCAGACGATAATCTTGGTGCATCATTGCATCGTGATTTTCGAAAACCTGCTTCAACAAACTCGATTTTCCGATTCCATTTCGACCAATAATCGCGATTTTATCTGGTGTATAAATATCCAAATAGAAATTATAACCAAGTGTCTTGCCAGCAACTTCAAGTGCGTCGACGTTAATTTCAGCAATCTTCTTACGATGCACTTTTTCTTGATTGTCAAAGCGTATGGAAATTGCAGATTCGGTATCGATTTTCGTTTCGTGTGTTTCACGATCAAAGCGACGTTCCATAGATTTAATGGTCTTCATTTTCTTCTTAAGCAAGCGACCCTTTGCAGGATCTTGACGGGTTTGTGTTCGCTGGCGATGCTCTACCGTTTGATATAATTTTAACCATCGATCGTACCGTTTGGCACGTGCTGCTTGATCCCGTTCGACTTGATGATTGTGCGTTGCGATTTCCAGATTGCGTGTTTCCACATAATCATCGTAAGTACCCTCAAAGACCGTTATGTGTGATCGTGTTTTTCGGTGCGTCTGTTCAAAATGAACGATTCGATTTGCTGTGTTTTTTAGGAGCTTGACATCATGAGAAATATACAGAATTGGCTTACTTTGACTTAAAATCCATGATTCAAGCCACATTAGTGTCTCAATATCCAAATCGTTGGTTGGCTCATCAAGTAAAAAGACATCAACATCTTGCACAAGAATTTTCATAAGTTGAATCCGAACACGTTCTCCACCACTAAGGCTTTGCAACGGTCTATCAAAATCATCATCCGTAAAATGTGGTAATAAATCCTGATGTACTGAGCCAAAGGATTCATAACGCTCCCATTGATCTTCAATAATGTAGTCTCTACTTGATCGTAACAGATCCTCGGCAGCAATATCTTGGGATACATAACCAAAAAGAACTTTCGATGATACACTCCGGGTTACTTCCAAAGTATCTAAAGACGGATGATTCAGTAAGGCTTTTAGAAATAAACTTTTTCCATTTCCTTCTTCTCCGATAATTGCAATTTTTTCGTTCTCATGAACGGACATAGAAAAAGGCGCTACGAGTTGGCGCCCTTGTGGTGACTTCACACCAATATTAAAATTTAGCATGGCAAACTCCTCCTATTTTGATTATTTATGCTGTATAGGATGAGTTGTACATTGCCACACCGCCTTTCGTTCGTTATTGCCATCTTACGAAATTAATTCTAAGATGTCAAATTTTTTAATCACTTATTTTTAACTTTGTGCTAACACTTCATCAAAGGTTAGTCCTGAGTTCTTAACTTTTGTGGCCATATCTTTTCCGACATAACGTAAGTGCCATGCCTCAGGCATGTAGCCTGTAATGTGCTCTTTTCCTTCAGGATATCGCACGATAAATCCAAACTTATGGGCATTGTTATTAACCCATGTTGACTGCTCAGTTTGGGCAAAATCAAACATGTAACCACCTGGTGTTACAACATCGATAACAAGACCTGTTTGGTGTTCGGACGTCCCTGGACGAGCAGACATTCGATCGGCTTCAGCCTGCCCATGTTGCGCCACATAATTGGTATACAATTCATTTTGAAAGTCGTAATCACGGTATGATGATGTCGTATACATCCACATTCCCGTTTCACTTTTCATGGTGTCTACCATCGCAATAAAGGCATCGACTGTAGCAGGTGTTGCCTCATATCCGGTGCTGACCGCATATGCTTCTGGAATATCTTTAAGTGGTGGTACATAATCTGCCGGCAATGCTCGTTGCTTGGTCACCAAAACGAGTTCAGAACCTGCATTGGTTACACTTGCAAGTTCTGACTGTGGTTTCTCATTTGATGCTTCTTTTGGTTTTTCTTCATTGGTTTCAGGTTCCGGTTTTACAGCAACATCTTCTGTTGTATCACGTTCTTCTGAATCCCCAACGACAACAGTAATGTTGATTGTTTGCGATTTCCCCTCAGCACTCGTTTCAAAAGTTACAGGATATTCACCTTCCACATCCCAATCGACTGTATCAAGATTTGACGTTACTGTTGCTGCAACTTTATCATACTCTTTGATATAATCTGCACTTGCAACTAAGGAACCCGCTGTAGCATTCACGCGCTCTTGATCTTTCAATACTTGATCGTTATGACGTACAGTTAGCGCAACATCACGGTTTTCAACAATCGCAATCTCAAAACGATGCACACGATTCTCTTTTTTAGATGAAATGACAACGGCTAGATTCTTATCTTTTGCTTTTTCTGGTTTATTAATAGTGTATTGGCTATTTTCAGTGACTTTTCCATTCACTTCAACAACACCAGACTCAATATTCTGTTGTTTTGCGATGGCACCCAAATCAATAATTGTTCCCACCTCAACCGTCATTTTGTCCTGCATTGACTCAACAGGTGTTTTAATTTTTGTGAGTGAGTAGATTGCGTATAGCGCAAAAATAGCGACAATCCCTATTTGAATATAACTTTTACGTTTCATACTGGCTCCTATGACAAGTCTTCACCTTGTCCATCAAATGTGAAATCAAACTCTGAAAATTGTTGTGCTAATTGCGGATAACGCTCAAATAACACGATTAAATACTCAATCAAATTATCATGCGACAGTAGCGATAAGAGGTGACCAACTTCAACCATCAATTCTGGGGTCAAAGTACCTTCTTGCATATCCAAGTCGGAAGCATAATCATCAAAGGTTTCGAGTGCTTCAACACTAAAATTGTGGATATTTCCGTTTTTAATCGATGACGCAATAGTTGCAGCCATGTGTTTACAGTTGTTGCCTTTTTTTGCATGTTCGCATGAGCAATACATTGAATCCACTGCATTCCCTGTAATTTCAATCCGAACGATATACAAATCACTGCCTTGCACACGAGCTCGTATCACTTCTTTTGTATCTTCAATAATTTGAACTTTTGATTCTTCTAATAGCGTTTCACCGCGGTTATAAATATAGTCTCTAAAATAAAATCCTACTTCCATGTGTACTCCTAATTCTAATTATGTTTAATATCTTTACATTCCTACTTGTATATTATACACTAATTTTCTTTTTGATTCTTGCTTCCTCTTTTTCCAGCATTTTCGTCGACTTCCACAACTAGTTGATACCATAAAAAAACTTATCCATTGGCATTTGGATAAGTTTCTTTAATACTAGATTGCGAGGATTATTAATGATTATGACACTTTAATTGTTCTTTTCTCTACATTGATACAAATGATTTTCATCTGTTATTTTGCTTTATAATGGTGGCGTTTACCAAAGATTACGAGTACAAATCCTGCAACCAAAATGCTATAACCGAGATAATTTTCTTGAACACCAGTTGCTGGTAGGGTTGTTGGTGATTCATTGTTATCTTTGTCTGGATTTGTTTCAGGTTTTGGTTCGGGTTCTGGTTCTGGTTCTGGTTTTACTTCTGGATTCGTATCAGCTTTCACAATATTTAAGCTTACACTAAACGGAACACTTTCCCCTGTTCTATCCGAAGTCAGTGTTACTGAAATCTGAACAGTTCCCAGTTTGCTTGCATCAAAGACTTCATCAAAGTTTGTAGCAACCTGGTAGGTGTCATTTGCTTGAATTTGCAGTAAGTCTAAAAATTCTTGTTTCGTTAGCGTCGTATCTTTTTCGATCTCTAGCGCAAGGTTTTGTAGCGTTGCATCAAAGACAAATGTTTCCGCCATTTTTCCATTCGTTTGAACATATGCTTTGTCTACAACACTCACAACGTATGTATCATATGGGGCATCAGAAACGTCAAATACATAATCTTGTTTTCCAGCGAAATTCACTTTCCCAATAATTGTACCTGTCTGCATGATGTCATCAACACTTTGACCTTCGTCACCACCGTAAACAACATACATACGTGCGTTGGTATTGTTCGTTTCAGTCCATAAAAGGGTAGTATCTTTTAATTCTATACCGTCTAATGGCACGACGTTACCATGTGATAACTGAGGATGACTTGGCGATAGTGACACTTTCGCAAATGAGTCATTACGTAGGATTTCTAAACTCTCATTCTTAATAGCGTGTGCCCCACGTTTCGCTGGATCAACAGTATCCAGATCGGATGGCATTATGTCTGAGTATCCATACAACGCACTCCCTGCAACATTGGATAGTGTTTGATTGAATTTCATTTGATTGTTGATTTCTTCAGGATTCTTCCAGTCGCTATCCCATGAGTTATTAACATGTTTGTAGTTGGCATGTCCAATATATAGTTTTGTTTGAGTTCCTTCTACAACTTGGTCCCACCAACGTGCAAGTTCGCCGTATGGGGCTGCTCCAGCACCAAATGCCCAGTAAATTTGTGGTGCTACATAATCCAGTTTGCCATCTTTAACCCACTGGTAAGTATCCGCAAAAATTGTTTGGGAGTATGACTTGGATGAGCCTTGAGGAGTATTTGAACCTCGATCATCAATTGATTTGTGTTCCCAAATTCCAAATGGACTGATTCCAAATTGAACTGATGATTCCGTTTTGTTATTGTGTGTTCCAATAACGTCGTTCACTTTGTCGATGAGTTTGGTAACATTATCACGACGCCATGATTCAATTCCTTCTGGAGAGTCCTTATAGTCTTTTCCATATTTTTCGAATGTTGCTCGATCTTCGTTTTTACTTCCGAAAATTTCACTATTTGGAATATCAACGCCATTTTCATCTTTGAGTACTGCCCCTTTATATGGGTAGAAGTAATCATCAAAGTGAATCGCATCAACATCATAGTTTGTTACAACTTCGTGAATGGTATCGCCAACATGATTAATAACATCCGGTTCACCTGGGTTTAAGAATAGCTTTCCTTGAAACTCAAGAACGTATTCTGGGTTTTTAACTGGGAAGTTTGTATCGGCGAGGATACCGGCTTTGTTAAGTGCTGCAACACGCTCACCTGTACTCATAGCCGTTACATCTTCTTTGCTATAACCAACTGCAGATAGTTTTGCTAGCACACCTGCTGACATAATATCTGAATTCGTTACACGATAAGGGTTAAACCAAGCATGATATTCCATACCACGTTCATGCGTTGCATCGACCATGTATGCAAGAGGGTCAAAATCTACATCTTGACCTTGTTTACCACTCAAGAATTCTGATGTTGGATTTATCTCAGATGGATAAAATGCGTCCAACAACGGTCTCACTTGGAAAATCATTGCATTCATGTTCCATGATTCAAAATCGTCAAGACGCGATTCGTACATTTCTTGGAATGCCGTCTCGTCACTTATTTGTGGGAAGTGTAGGTTGAAAATGGTACCAATCCACGATGATTTAAATTGCGTTTGTTCTTGATTGTATGCAACAGGAATTTCGATTTGTTCCGTACTGCCATTGTAATACATGACAGGATCCGTTTTGTCATACCCCATTGTTTCATCTGCAAGTTTTTTGTACTTGTACAGAGGTTCAGAGGTTGATGCTCCAACTTGATATGTTGATAATCCTAAAAAAAGTGCTAAAAATAAAACCAAAGTTTTTTTCATATTTTCCTCCTATAGCGCTTACATTTATTATACACATTAGAAATATTATTTCATTAGATTCAGGAAAATATTGGAAATAATTTTTAACAATGGTCATTTTAGCTACTGTTTAGGGATTGTTGAAACAAAAAAATAGTGCCGCAGCACTATTTTCTTACCACACTGGAATTGAAGCACCTTTACTGTCTTCAATCACAAGTTGTTTCACGGCATCTGTTTGATACAATTCAACAATACGTTTGAACGTTGGATTATCTTTATCTTCACTACGAGCCGCAATTAAGTTTACATAAGGATTCTCTTGCGAGATACTTACATCTTCTAAAACGATTGCTTTTTCTGTCGGATTAAGCCCTGCATCAACCGCAATTCCAGAGTTCACGGCTGCAAATGCAACATCTGGTAACGATGCTGGAATTTGCGCAGCTGCCAATTCGACAATCTCCAAGTTTAATGGATTTTCTATAATATCTTTTAAGGTTGGGAATTTCGCATCGTTCAATTTGATAAACCCATTGGCTTGTAAGAGTTGTAAAGCACGACCACCGTTTGTGACATCATTTGGAATTGCGACTTTATCATTTTCTTTAACCTCTTTTAAATCGGTAATTTTGTTTGAGTAAAGTCCGAGCGGTGCAATTGATGTCTTCGCAATCGAGACTAAGTCATACTTATTCGTTTCAACTTCATTCTCCAAATAGACTTGATGTTGAAACGCATTTAAATCAATTTCGCCATTGTTTAAGGCAGCATTGGGTTGCGTATAATCACTAAAAGCAACAATTTCAATTTTGATACCTTCTTTGGCAGCTTCTTCAGCAACATGTTTCCAAACTACCGAATCACTCCCAATCATTCCTACTTTAACGACCTTTTCATCACCTGTAGTTGGTGCTGTTTTTGATCCACATCCTACTAAAATCAATAATCCTACGATGAGGATCGTCATAATTTTTTTCATTTATTTTCTCCTTAATGTGTTGTTTTCTTAATAATAATAGTTCCTAATCCTTGCACAACACTGATCATAATTAAAATTACAAGGACTGAAACATTGGTAATATCATGCATGTAACGGGCATGACCATAACGTGTTACAAAATCTCCAAGACCGCCCCCACCGACGATACCTGCCATTGCAGTAAGACCAATCAGGCTTACAATTGTGATGGTGGTGGCACGGACGAGTGCTGGAATACTTTCTTTCAAATAAACACGGAAGATAATCCCTAGCGGAGAGACTCCCATTGCAGTTGCTGCTTCAATCAAACCAGAATCGATATCAGATAGCGCCATATCAACTTGTCGCATTAGGAAGGGAACACACCCAATTACAAGTGGTACAATTGCGCCATCAATCCCAATACTTGTTCCTGCAATAGTTCGTGTTAGTGGTGCGATAAAAGTAATCAAAATGACAAATGGAATCGACCTTAACAAGTTGGTGGATTTGTCCAAAGCTTGATAAATCAATTTATTTTCGAGAATACCATCCTCACGGGTAACAACCAAAATCACACCTAAAGTAATTCCGATGACAAAGGCAATCACCCCACTACGAACAACCATTTCAATCGTCTGCCAAACCGCTTTTATGAACTCATCTTGATAGTTCATTAGATTCGGTAAATAGGTTTCAAGCACGCTTGTCATTTTCAAATACCTCTACTTTCACCCCAGTCGCCTTTAAGAATTCAAGCGCTTCAATTTGACGTTCACCAGTCAAGATAACCACGAGAATCCCTAACACTTCGTCATGAACAATTTCGACATTCGCAAAAACAATACTTGCTTTAACATTGAAACGTAAACTTACTTCTGAAATGATTGCTTCTTGGGTAATATTCCCCCGGAAATCAAGTCTTACTAATTGTTGAGCTTCATCGAGCTCAAGAACTTCTGGTTTCTCGTTAATCAATGCTTGCAGTGAGGTAAGATTTGTAGTCGTGTCTACAAAATCTTTGGTGATGGATGCTTGTGGGTTTGCAAATATTTCGGTCACTGCATCCAACTCTTTAATATGGCCATTTTCCATCACAGCAACACGGTCGCAAACCGTTTTTACAACAGCCATTTCATGCGTAATAATTACAATTGTGATTCCCAATCGTTCATTAACTTCCTTCAATAATCTCAATATTGTCTGGGTGGTCTGCGGATCAAGAGCACTCGTGGCCTCGTCACATAACAAAATGTCTGGATCGTTCGCTAAAGCACGTGCAATCGCAACACGTTGTTTTTGGCCACCTGACAATTGTGATGGATAAACATCGCGTTTGTCTGCAATTCCAACCAGCTCGAGGAGTGACTCAACTTTATCTTTAATTTCATGTTTTGTCTTGCCTTTATAGCGTAACGGAAATGCAATATTTTCATAAACAGTTCGGGAATTTAGTAGGTTAAAGCCTTGAAATATCATTCCAATTTTACGACGCTCATTTCGAAGTTCGCGCGGATTTAACGACTTCACATCAATGCCATTTACGATAATTTTACCCGATTCTGGGCGCTCCAGTAAATTAATACAGCGAACAAGCGTGCTCTTTCCTGCACCGCTAAATCCGATAACGCCGAATATTTCTCCCGGTTTAACCTTGAAACTAACGTCTTGAAGCGCATGGACATTCAGTTGCTTTGTTTGAAATGTTTTGGATACATTCTGAAATTCAATCATTCTTATTCTCCTTGCAATACCACATTTTCTCGATGTTCTTTTTTAATTGCTTCTAGTAGTTCAGGATTTGTCAGTAATTCCAATGCTGTATGGGCAAGAACTTTTGCCCCTAAGGCAATAGAATCGAGTCCAAGTTCACTCTTCGATGCTTCTCTAAATTCAATACTGTGCCCAGCCATTGGCGTATTGTTGATATTAATATAGGGTTGAATCGTTGGAACAACCTGACTCACATTTCCTACGTCTGAGGATCCTTGACCTCCAGTGACTTTGCGTGGTGTGAAAACTTCACCATACGTTGCAAGCTTTGCTTCATAAATTGCATCGAAGGACGGGGTAAGGATGATGTTATCAACACTGTTTTGGAAGAGTCCAAATTTATGTGTACATCCTGTGGCTAGCGCTGCACCTTTTACAATATTCTCAAATTTTTGATAAACATCATTAAGAGTTGTACGGCTTTTGGCACGCAGGTAGAAGCGCGCTGATGCATATTCAGGTACTACATTCGGTGCATCACCACCATGCGTTACAATTCCATGAATTCGAACATCATCCGTCAAGTGTTCACGTAATGCATTAACACTGTTGAACACTTGAATGACCGCGTCTAGAGCGTTTATTCCATGTTGGGGATTACCAGACGCATGACTTGCTCGTCCGAAGAATTCAACATCGACTGGATCATTTGCAAGTCCTGATGTTGTTC
Source organism: Erysipelothrix aquatica (assembly GCF_009828825.1). Classification (GTDB taxonomy): domain Bacteria; phylum Bacillota_I; class Bacilli_A; order Erysipelotrichales; family Erysipelotrichaceae; genus Erysipelothrix; species Erysipelothrix aquatica_A. The sequence continues at coordinate 362,165 of NZ_WTTA01000003.1, forward strand.
CTCCATGCAAGTGTCCTGGATGAACACATAATGCAGCGTCTACATCTTCGAAGAACCCTTCACGAACAAAGCTTCCTTTTGCAGATCCATTCTCACCACCTTCTTCTCCCGGTGTTCCATAGATTCGAATTTCACCACCGACTTCATCAACAATTTGTTTTAAAGCAGCACCCGCTAAGGATGAGGTTGCACCAAAGAGGTTGTGCCCACATGCATGCCCGATTCCGACAAGCGCATCGTACTCAGCTAGAAATACAATTACAGGTCCTTGTTTCTTTGAAACATATCGTGCATCAAAACCTGTACGGTGTCCTGCCACATCGACCTTGACATCAAAACCTTCTGCTTTAAGTTGGTTTGCGAGGGTCTCACTTGCAAAAAACTCATAATTACTTACTTCTGGTTTCGCATGAATATCCAAGGCAATTTTTTTGTATATTTCGTGTTGTTGGTTTACATATTCATCAATTTTGTGTGTCATATTCTTTCTCCCTTTTGCTTTGTAAGCATATAAAAAGCGCCCATCCCTAAGGATGAGCGCTGCTCATGTTACCACCTTAATTCGTTTATGTCTCACGATCATAAACCTCTTCAAGAACTATCATTCTCTAGCGCTTTAACGGGCGCTCCCGATGTGCCTAAACCACTTTTCGTGTTTCAGCATCATTGCTCCAAGGCCATTTTCGCTTCGTTTCCGTTCGTCTACTCTCACCATACGTAGATTCTCTGTAAGAACTTTCATGAAGTTACTTTCCTTTTCATCGCTTTTCACTATTATTACCAATAATGTTTCAATTGTCAACATCTTTTTGAAATTATTGATAAAACCTATCATCAAAGTCCCAGCTAGCATACAAAAAGTATGCACATTATCTGTGCATACTTTTAAGTTTATTGTTTGCGACGACGGTTGACTTCGTAAACGCCAACACCCACTAAAGTCAGGAATCCTCCCGAAATTAGTAAAGTATTCCCAATTCCTGTTGCCGGTAGCTTGACTTCATTTGTTTCCGGTTTTGGCTTCACAACTTCAGGTTCAACAGGTTTGACAGGATCGATTGGATCAATTGGATCGATTGGGTCGATTGGGTCGATTGGATCGATTGGGTCGATTGGATCAATTGGATCGATTGGATCAATTGGATCGATTGGATCAATTGGATCAATTGGGTCGATATCTTTCAATTCTAAGCCTGCAAATGCATCTTTAACAGACGCAATGACATTCAGAATCGTTTCTTTATCCGTACCAATTCCATTGTTCGCAAGAATTTCATTCATGCGTGTGCGTGCACTGACAAGTACACGCGCTGATTCATCCGTGTATTTTGTTAAATCAATATCGGTTTCATACTGTAAACTTCGAAGTGCACTTATTTCATTTTGGTTTGGAAGTACTTCAATATCCACCCCGTTAATACCATTTACTTTGAATGCGTAAATTCGTGCAACATTTCCGGTGCTTTCAGCTTTATGGAGCACTAGACGAATATGATTTGCTTGGGTTGCAGGAATCGCGTCTTTGGTAACGGCATCCGTATTCCATGTTCTCATGACAGCAGTTTCCCATGTTTCCCCATCCATGCTTGTTAGAATTTCATAGTCACGTGTATTCCACTCCTTGTTTTCCCCACCTGCTTCAGCATGGTGAAGTTCAAAGTCTGTTAGCGTTACAGTTTGTGGGAATGATGCTTCTAGCCATGGTTTCTCTGTCTTATTATCACACCACTTCGTTGCGTCTGAATCGTCAAAGGCTTGAGCAGCACCTTCACTTGGTGCACATGAATTTGACACTTTGAAATTTTGTGCAAGATTGGAAAGGGACTGTGGTTTCGTAACTAAAGTATCATCATAAACGTAAATTAGATTTTGTTTACGAACATCGGTAGTACCTGCCTCATTGCCTAACGTCATAGTTATGCTGTAGACACCTGCTTGATCAAAGGATGCGGTTGTCTCAACACCTTCAAGTCGATCTGTTACAGCACCTTCAACAAGCCAGTTAACTGTTTTTGTTGATTGTGATGGAACCGCTGTGAAGGTTACTTCCTCACCAACCTTCACAAAACTTGAGGATATTCTGAAGTCTCCACTTGGAAGACCCACAGCTTCAAATTTAAAGTCAACGGATGCTGCTTTATTAAAATGTTTTGCATTTGTTTCGTCAACTGGGACGATTTCATAGTGAAGTTTTCCAGTCTCTGGTCTCTGTTGATTTTCTACATAATAAGCTGTATTTGCGGTGCTTCCTTCATAGTATCGAACACCATCTTCGACACGATAAATATCGTATTGACGTGTATTTACTTGATCATGGTTCCATGTCAATCGTAAGTTTGCACTCACGTTATCGGTGACATTTTTCCCAACGATTTTAACATCACCCACCGCTGACACTGCTTTGTCTGTATTGTCATCAATACCTAAATAACCGATATTAATTAAGCCCGATGCAATCGTTTCATCTGCGGTAATATCAATTGCGATTTTCTTAACTGTTTTTCCACTGAGTCTTGCAAGTTCAAAGTGGGTCTCAAGCCATTCACCCTTCGATGTTTGTGTTCCCTTGATGACTTCTTGGGTTCCGTCAGTAAAATCTAACACCAAATCGATTGTTGCATTCCCATGATGACGAACGATTCCTTTATTGTTTGCAGTTAGTGCAAGTTCACTTGCATACAGGTCCATGCGTGTAGTTGCCCCTTCAGTCATGGTTCCTTTCAATCCAATCGAAGAACCACCATTGTACGCACGACTATAATCAATAAATGCGGAAAGTTCATTGCCACTTTGATCAAGAATCCAACGATAAGTTGGCATAATATCTTGAACTGAACGGTTATTGAATGTGCCAGCTTTCGCAATCACACCATCTTGATAATAGTTATCCCCATTGCCAACATTGAAGCTTGTATGGAATGGAAGGCTTGTTACAGGAGATTTCTCAACAAAGTAACGTGATATTCCTTGCCAGGTATTTTTCCCTTGAGATGTATCTCTTGGGTCTGCCGCCTGGTTGATCCAGAAGTCACTTTCATTTTGCCAATATTTGTCGACATTATACTGACCGCCATCACGTAATGTCCAGTCTGGAGCATAAAGACCAACAGACGTCATTACCTTGTTGTCACTTCCAACTGCATTAGACAGTTTATCCCCACTGTTTACACCTCGCGCTTGAACATCAAAGCCTGCTAATACATCATAAGGACTGCGGTTTAAAGAAATCGCCTTATCACGACTTCCAGCAACCATTTGTGGCCCAAACCAGAAGTTTAAGAACATGTAGTCTGATGTTCTTTGCTCACCATTTTGGAAATAACGCTTGTTGCGATCATTTAGCTCATTTTGCCAACTAACCTGACCACTTTCAAGCATTGAGTCATACCACACGAGCTCCATATGGTCTTTTTTGTTATTGTTGTAATATGCTAAAAAGTCCAAGAATCCTTGACCATGTTCAGGACTACCTGTACTGGTTTCTTGGTTTATAAACCAACCATCAAATCCATACAACTCTGCCATTTCGATGAGCTTGTCTGCCATTGGAAAACTGCCATCATCGCGCTTAACCAAGAATTCACTGACCCATTGATTTTGTCCTCCATAGGCTTTCGGAGGAAAGAAGACTGTTCCCATGACAGGGACACCATTACGGTGCGCGACATCAACTAAATCGGCACTGGGAGGAACAATTATCCCTTCACCAGCAGATCCTGCCCATCCGACAAGGGCATCAACATATTGCCAGTTTGTAAAATTGTAGATTGCTTTTTCACTGGAACCTTGTGACGGTGTCCCACTTGTATTCTTGTTTGCAATCGGTAGTGATACTACTTTTGCATCCGGATTTTGGTCCGGATTCACTGGTGTTCCTTTGACACGTTTTTGTAACGGTACCTTCGATACATTATGAATTGCATCGGGGTCCGTATTGAAATCCCATTCTAAGAAATCATTTGGAAAGAAAAATGAAGAATATGGGCGATCCTCAATAACAGGAATCCCATCAGTTGCTTGTACAGATCCATCTTCCCCGGATGTTTCTGCCATAACTGGTAAAACTAAACTCGTAAGCAAAAGTCCCATTGTTACGAGACATTGTAACAGTCGTTTCATGTGTTACCTCCTATACCTTGATATTGTACGATTTTGTTAACCGCTTACAATAGAGACAAATTATAGGTCTATCATGACGATTTATACTCTTCCATTACATCCTCCCTCATCTTTCCCCATCTATCGAAAAAACCTTCGTTTTTGAAGGTTTTCAATTATTGATCATCATTTCTTTTTTTTATATAAACTACAATACCACCCATCACAATTCCAAGAGCACTGATAATTAACCCCCATCGAATAAGGACATCCGATTGCCCAGTTTTTGGTAATCCCTTGTTTTCAGGATCATCCGGTTTAACTGGTGTTGGTTTTTCTGGAGTAGGCTTCTCTGGTTTTGGTTTTTCTGGTATTCGAACGTTCGTAACTGATATAAGCACTTCGGGTTGAGTCATCATTGACTCTGTTACCGTCACACAGTGTTCAGTTGCATCCAGAGTATAACCTTCGGGTGCTTTCGTTTCGACAAAGCAATACGTTCCAATTTTGGGGATGGATATGTTAATTTCTCCGAGAGCATTCGTTGTAAGTTTGTCGTAAAGAACCTCACCTGTTTCAAAAGTGAGCTTAAACTCGGCACCTTCAAGAACTTTGCGACTATCTTTTGAATCAATTTTTCGTAGTCGAAGATTCAATGCTTCTGGTTTATCAGGTATCTTCACATTTGTCATTTCGATAAGCACTTCGGGTCGATACAACATGGTTTCTGTCACAGTTACACATTTTGGAGTCGCATCCAACGTATAACCTTCGGGTGCTTTCGTTTCGATAAAGCAATAAGTTCCCGGACTTGTCACCGCAGCTGTAACCTCACCCAATCTATTTGTGATGAGGTTTTCAGCGATAACCAAATCATGCTCAACGACGAGTTTGAATTCAGCGCCTGCTAAAACTTTACCAGAATCAGAAGCATCCATTTTGCGCAAACGCAATAAGAGTGAATTGGGCATATCTGGTATTTTAGTATTCGTAACTTCGAATAAAACTTCTGTTTTAAACATCATAGATTCAGTTATGGTTATACATTTTTCTCGTGTGTCCAAAGTATAGCCATCTGGGGCTTGTGTCTCAATAAAACAATACGTTCCAGCCTTTGGAATAGAAACATTGATTTCACCAAGCATATCTGTCGTCAAATGATCGTAGAGTACTTTTCCTGATTCATTTACCAATTTAAAGATAGCTCCTTTGAGTACACGAGCGGAATCATTTGCGTCAACTTTACGTAAGCGAATCATCAGCGGTTCAGGATCTTGGAAGTCCCAACGGTGTGTTTCACCAGAACTCGTGAAAGTATCAACGATGATCGTTCCATCAATGTTTTTCTCATTCACAACATGGGCTTTGGGTGCAAGAATCGAACCAATCCACGTTCCTCTGAAAGTAATTGTTCCTTGCATCGGCGTACCATTTGTCGTGAAGTTCCACAATAAGGTACTATCGGCAAAGTCTGTCGTTTCTTTGTTTCCCCGTCTTGAACCATCAGCATACTCAAGCATGACGGTCGACTGAATAGTTGCTGATTGCGCATCGCTATAATCAACTGTTATAAAGACTTGCTTGAACTCACCGTCTTCATTTTTCTCAAGGCCTTTTACGACAATTGGTGTCTCAATACCTAAAACATTTCCATCAACCTTAACAAAGATTTGATCCTTATCAATGTCTGTTACATCAATTACGCGGGTGTTTCGATCTGGAAATGAGTCATTCGTAATTTCAAGATCCGCAACTTCCTGAGACAGTGTTGAACTTGTCGTTGCAAGTTTATTGAGTTCTGCGTCAATGTCGATGTAGTAATGATCTGCAGGGTCTTGGTAAATTGCAGTTGCACTTAAGTTATCAAGTGTTCCACCGTTAATGCGTGGTTGATTTGCGTTACTTAAGTCAACATTGATTCCACTTCCAACGACAAATTTATTCATCCCCTTATTCGGAAATGAGCCACTTTGTATGTGGGTGTAACTACGAATATACGAAACATCGACATTATCTGTTGCTGCATATTGTTTTGTTCCGATATCGCCTTGGCCACCAAAGTTAATCGCCGCAATATTACCATTTGTATGCGAGTTCGATGTTATATCTCGACCGAAAATATGAAAGAAACCAGCTGCCCCTAAGATATGGTTTCGGGCTTCAGGATAGTCTTCATAAAAATCACCAGCTTGTTGCACAGGCGATGTTTCAGCATAGGTGCTTGGCGCAATTCCAAAAGAAACAAACGCCATAGCAATAGTTAAAATTATTGTTGCAATTTTATTGTATTTCATTTTATTCCTCTTTTCTTCGATTGTGTGTGCTTGAATACAAGTACCCCCACTCCTTTCTGCTTGTATTCTTATACTAATAGCTTAGCACTTCTTATGCGACATAGCGGCTATTCTGAAATTATTAATCAATATTTCTATTAAAATTAAGAAATACAATTTTATATTTAAGTTCTTTGCGAATTTATGAACTTTTGTATTGAAAAAGGTATGATTTGATATCATACCTTTAAAATTACTTTAGGAATGGCTTCACTGCATCCGGAACCTTACTTTCCGCAATAACTTCTTGGCCAATCACGATTGTCTTACTTACATCAACAGCTAGATACTGACCAGGTTGCAATAATTTTGATGCGTCATTTGTTTGATAAGAAAAACTGACTTCGCGTGCGTTTCCTTTTTCGTTATACCCTGTAAACGTATAAGAACGACCACGATCAAAGACTTTACCGTTACTGTCTTTTATATCCGTAACTGTTGCTTCTTGCGACATTGGTACACGAACATAAAATGTATCAGATTTTTTGTAACGACCATCATAATAGTCTTTGATAAAGTATCCACCAACACCCACAACTGCAAGAATTGCAACAGCAAGAAATACTCCAGCTTTATTTTTTTTCATATAATCCCTCCACGGCTGTATGCCTCGTGTAACACAATCATTGTATCACACGAACAATACAGATAACCTAACACTAGGGTTACACTTTTGTAAGAAAAAAAGCAGTGAATGTGTACACTGCCTTAATCAATCGCTCATTACATCTAGGAGACTCTACAAAATAGCACACATTATCAATTTGTTCCTCCATCATTCGTACCGTACATGTGCTCAGCAAGGCCGTAATTGTTTGATGTTTGTATTGATGATAAGGAGTAGTGACACTACGACCTTTCATGCATTTTACAAATACAAATTGACGCAATCGTGTAGAGTCTAGAATCTGTTCGAAACGATTCCCACCGATTTGTTAGATTGTAACATATTTTCACAGAGTTTGGAACTATTTTCATTTATATTTGTAAATAATTTCAGAAACTACCAAACCGCAAGATGGCCATCGGATCGTGACTCGGTAGCACCAATTAAAACTCCCGATTCGTCACGAAGAATTATCTGACCGCGTCCTAGCATTATGGTTTCGTTTAGAATCTCAATATCATGACCTCTTCGCATCAAGCCCTCGGCAATATGGAATGGTAATGTATTCTCGACTTGAACTTTTTTCCCATGAGTCCATTGCCAACGTGGCGCGTCCAATGCATCTTGCGGGTTAAGGTGGAAGTCTATCATACTACTAACAACCTGCATATGAGCTTGCGGTTGCAGTGGTCCTCCCATCACCCCAAAGGGACCTACAGGTTTACCGTCTTTTGTAATAAATCCTGGAATAATCGTATGTAAGGGACGCTTACCTGGTTCAAGACAGTTTGGATGCGCTTCATCTAACGTGAATTGTGAGCCTCGATTATGCAATGCGATTCCGTATCCCGGAACGACACTTCCTGATCCAAATCCTGTATAGCAACTTTGAATGAACGAAACCATGTTTCCATCACCGTCCGCAGTTGCAAAGTATACCGTTCCAGCATTATCCAGTTCACCAGGTGCTGGTTCCATTGCATGATCCGTAACCGTTGCAGCCCTTTGGGATCCATACTCTTTGGATAATAAATACTCCCAATCCTTGCGCATGAATGAGGGTTCACCAATATGCTTCATGCCATCTGTAAATGCAAGCTTCAACGATTCAATTTGTTTATGATACGTATCTACTTCATCTTTTCCTGTTAATGGAAGATTCTCAAGAACATTTAATGCCATCAGTACCATGATACCAATGCCATTGGGCGGCAATTCCCACACGTCATAGCCTTTGTAATTGACAGACATTGGACTTACCCATTCAACTTGATGTTTTTCCAAATCTTGCTTGCGAATATATCCGCCATTTTCTCTTGAAAATGCATCAATAGCATCTGCTATCTTTCCTTTATAGAAAGAATCGCCTTGCGTTCTCGCTATCTCACGAATCGTCTTTGCATGACCCGGAGCATGAAAAATTTCTCCGACGCGCATTGCGCGCCCATGTGGACAAAATGTATCGAACCACGTCTTGAGCACCGGATACTGTTCAATATTTTTTGAATAAATCTTGTAATATCTTTCCCATAAACGTGCGACATTAGGTGCGACAGGGAACCCTTCTTCTGCAAGGCGCGCTGCGGGCTCTAAAACCGTCTCAAGCGGGAGTTTCCCAAATTTCTGAGATAAAGCCACCCAACCACTTGGAATACCCGGAACCGTCACCGGATCTAAACCAAACAATGTAATTGCTTTATCTCCTTTTGCAGTGATGGCATCTTTCGTCATCAGTCCTGGAGCTGCACCACTCGCATTCAGTCCGTACATTTGACCTTCATGCCAAACAATTGCGAAGCAATCGCCCCCTAAACCATTACCACTCGGCTCAACTACAGTTAATGCCGCTGCAGTCGCAATCGCTGCATCAATTGCATTTCCTCCCAGTTTAAGAATTTCTAAACCAATTTGTGACGCTAACGGACTTGCCGTTCCTACCATTCCCTTCCGGCCATAAACCAAATTACGACGGGATGGATAACGATGCATATATGGATCAAAGTTAATCATGTTTTTTCCTCCTATAAGAATGCGACAAAGATTCCCGCAACAACAATCGAAAGTGTCGTTACAGTTGTCATTCCCGCAACCACATAACGTGGCATGATGTGGTCAAAGACGATTTGCTGTTCTGTTTCATCATCAGTAATTGCTTTGGAAATTTCTTGTGAGACCAGGTATGTTGCCGGAAACCCAAGATACTGTGCTAAAGCAACACCAAAGGCAAGGTGTTTAGACTTTAAGAGTTTCCACCCTGGCAAAATCGCAAACACAACATAGAGCATCGCTATCGTTGCACCTAAAGTCACAACAATATTCATGCCCAATGCCATAAGATCTGTAAACGTTACTTTACCTAACGATGGAATAATGGTGACATAAACTAACATTGAAAAGACACCCGACGCTTTACCTTTTTCAAGAATGCGTGTTGGCACAACATCGTAGTAACCTAAGATTGCTCCAAATAACAATGACCAAATCGAATAGTTAATACTTGGCATGAGTTTCCCAAGAGAAACAGCAATCCACGCAAAGCAGACTGCAATCATCAAACATACAAAGTCTGTAAAGTACTTCGTATGCTTGGTTGCAAGTCCTTTTCGCTTCTTCTCAGCATCTTGCGTCTGTTTCGATTCGTAGGTTCCATTACGATAGGCAGCTAAAACTGTTTTTGCCTCTTGCATCCCAACATACGAAGCAGGATACGATCCCGCAAATTTTTTAACGGCATAAAGGATAGCTGCGAAGGCTGCAGGAACTACCAATCCCAACTCTGCAGCTTTACTACTCATGATTTGTGTTGATATAATGCCGCCATTGAGGACTGGAATTGCGACCATTGCATTTTCTCTACCAATAATGGGGATTAGGATGAAGCACGTTACGATTACGACGAGCATTGAGGCGACTGCTGTAACCACTGTTTTCCATTCATCACGTAGTTGTTTTAAGTTAATCATTGTTCCCATGTGGAAAATTAGAATTGCGGCTGACATTGACGCAAATTGGGTCAAAAATGCTTGCTCAACGATATCGGTTGGAAATACTCCCGTCATAAATCCAATCAAGAAAACAACCATAACTACGAAGACCGAGGATACCTTAGCCTTCGTAAATACGCCCATAAAATCGGCGAACCCAAACACTAGCATTATTATAAAAAAGTAGAATAAGCTATTATTTTCTGTAAAGCTACTTATAATCTGTTGCATACACTTTCTCCTTTGTAATGTGTATGATTGTAACACAGTTTCATACAATATGTAACTATTTACAGAAACAATTTGTAAATGTTTCTTTTCAATTGGTTTTTATGAAGACTCTTTAAATTTACGCAGAAAAAAACATCACTTTTTGAGTGATGTTTTAAGTTAGTCGTTACTTTCAAAACCTTCTGTACTATCCGATTTGAAGAGGACAATGACCGTTCTCAGAATGAGTCGAATATCAGACCAAACACTATAGTTTTCAATATATACTAGATCCATGAGTAATTTATCATAAGGACTTGTATTATACTTACCTTCAATTTGTGCAATACCTGTGAGCCCAGCTTTTACACGAAGACGGTAACGGAACTCAGGCAATTCTGATTCATATTTATCTACATTCTCTGTCATCTCTGGACGCGGCCCAACAAGGCTCATGTCGCCATTGAGAATGTTGATAAGTTGTGGTAATTCGTCCATGCGGATTTTTCGAAGTACGCGTCCAACTTTGGTTATACGATCATCATTCTCTGTAGAAGAGAAATTCTCCACATTCTCTTTCATCGTTCTAAATTTATAAACTTTAAAGATTTTACCATCAATGGTGTATCGATCTTGTGTAAAGAGAATTTTCCCACCATCACCAAGTTTAATCGCGATTGCAGATACAATCCAAATTGGTGATGAAATTACAATACCAGCAAGTGCTGCAACAATGTCAAGAATGCGTTTAAAGAAACGTTGCTCCAATGTTAGACCAGAAACATTGACATCCACCATCGGTTTATCATCAAATGTAATATGCTCTCCACTTAACTGAATTACATCGGTAATTGAAGGTGCAAACGTAAAGTTAATCGCATGTTCATAGCAAACATCCACTAATGGTTTACGCACTGACTCAGGTAAATCTGAAAAAATAACATAGTCTACTTTGTCCACATATTTGCCTAAATCACATTGTGAAGCATCGATTGTATCAATGACTCGGTATTGAAGTTTAAAGCGTGAGATATAGCGTTGAATTTTTCGTACACTCACTTCAGGGTGATTCCCATCATAGATGATTAACGCATTCACCGGATCATTAATTTTGAAATAAATCCAGTTTCCTAAATATGCAAAGATAATAATCGCAATAATTTGAATTAATAATACAATCAGTAAGAGATCAAGTTGTTCCAACCGGAATGAATGATTGTTGTTGGGATTGGTGTTCATAATCATTAGCTGTAGGTATGAGACAAAATCTGTAAACATTACAGCCACCGTAGTAGAGAATATAATTGGTTTGCTTTTCTTTTTTCCAATTTCAAAGTTACCATACACTGTGAGCATTAAGATTCCAACGACAGCGAATGTCATCATAGTTGTCCCTAGTGTTCGTGAGATATAATTAAGTCCGATATTTTGTAGTGCAAACACTTCAAAAAATGTATATCCTAACAAGACATACAATACTGCTTTTAATCCTACAATTATCAATTTATTAATATTTGATTTCATAAATAATCCTTCCGGGTTTGTTACATTACGTTTTATAGTTTACGTTGTAGATGAGTTCTACAATCATTCTTTATTTTATCATATTTTATATGAATATAGAAATTATGTGTGGATTAACATTTTGACACCATATTCTCATCTCAATTTTGATTATTGAATTCTCTAATATTCAAAGAGCAACATTGTTATCGAGCATCAAAAGATTTTCGATTCGGACGAATCTCTGTTTGCGGCAATAAAGACGTCAGTTTAATGTGACGTCTTTACGATAGATTCTTAAGCGTATATAGCTTTTTATTATAAGAATTAGCTCTGGATGGATACTTTTTGAGCTAATTTAACTCAAGGAGTAATTCATTATTTGGGTACCGAAATAAGTTGCCCCTTCTCCATTTGTTCAATAAATTTGCTTGCCTGATTTACAGTTTCATAGTTTGGTTCCATCACGTAAAGATTCCAACCCGGCATTGAGTATGTCGAAGTGCTTGTGGATCCGTAACCTGAAAGTTGATATTGCTGTATGTCCCAACTTCCACCATTATCAAGTTGATTTCTAATTATTAACTTGAAATCACTGTCAGACATACTCAACTGCATGCTATCACCAACGCTAGCAATTATACTGTCAAAATTTGTTAATATTTTCGGCGATAATGCTTTGTTAATCATACCTTTTATTAGTTCTTGTTGATTTCTTACTCGTCCGTTATCTCCGTCAGGGAGATTGTATCTTTCTCGAACAAACGCAAGGGATTCTGGACCATCTAATTGATTTATCCCCTCATTTATATGTACATTGGGAGGGGTCATAGTTACAAACGAATTTTTTGAATAGACCTCAACACCACCTAATGAATCCACAATCTGTTCAACTGAACTAAAGTTTACTTTCAGATAGTAATCAATTTCAATCTTCAATAACTTCTCAAGTGTCGCAACAGACTCACCAACCCCATAGATACCTGCATGTGTTAGTTTATCCATCTGCCCGATTGTTCCTAATTCTACATGGTAGTCTCTAGGAATACTTGTCAATAAGATCTGATTTTCTTTCGGGTTAACTGTCATTATCATATTCACGTCTGATCTTGACACTGAAGACACAGGGCCATAGGTATCAATCCCCGTCAAGTAAATTGAATAAGTGTCTTTTGTCACATCAACATTTGATTTTTTTAAATTCGTTTCTACTTCGTAAGATACAAACTGAATAACCCGCGTTTGCTCATCAAACTTTTCATTGAACTCCTTTAAAAAACCTCGATGAGATTCGCTTATCATCAATGCAGGTATTGTTCCATCCATTATGTCCGCATTCATTCTTTCATAGTTTGTATATTCCTCAATATCAGTAGTATATTTAAATTTTTGACTAAACAGTTCAGTTCCCTTGGCAACATTTACTTTATCCATTTGAATATTTGCACCAATTTTTACATCTTTCAAATCCTCAAGCGAATTATACTTGCTATCTTTTTTGACCACTATCGAAATGACGTGTGTATCTTTGTCTGCACCAGTCACCTTTGCAAGTAAGTTGCCACCTTTCATAGCATAACCACACCCAATAACTAGAACTAGACTTAACAAAAGACTAAGTATTTTTGAAAACCAGTTTAACTTTCCTTTTGTCTTGAATAGGAGTAGGCCCATAAACACTAAAAGTGTCAAAATAATGCCTGAAACCAACAGAAAATATTTGACCGGTAGCAACCCAAATCTATGGATGTAAAAAATTGATACTACCGAAATAATGACTTGAATCATCATAATCGTTGAATTTCTTGATAAGAAAAATTCTTTATTCCTTCTTTTTTTCATACTGTTCCTCACTTTGATAAATCGAATACTTCCGAACCTATTTTAACATGAATTTCTACTTTTTTAAAAACTCTTCAAAAATAAAAAACCAGAAATTCAATTCTGGTTCATTACCTCGCAGCTTGCCCAGTAAAAATTACACCAACTGTCTTGCAAGCAATTATTAAATCCTGTTTTAAGGATAAATTACTAATGTATATATTATCAAACTCTAATTTTTCTGCTGGAGAAATATCATATCCGCCATTAACTTGAGCCCACCCTGTGATTCCTGGGCGTACAGAGAGTCTATTTACAAATCCTGGTATTTCTTTTTCAAATTGCCAAGTCAAGTCAGCACGCTCGGGCCTAGGTCCAATTATACTCATATCGCCAATAAGTACATTTAGAAACTGAGGAAGCTCGTCAATTCTTACCTTCCGAATGAAGCGACCTACTTTCGTGACTCTTGGATCATCTTTTTCCGCCCAAACAGCCCCTGTATCACTTTCTGCGTCGATACGCATCGATCTCAACTTGTAAATTCTAAATTCTTTTTGATTTTTTCCAATACGCATTTGCGTATAAAATGCAGGCCCCTTCGAATCAATTTTCACTATCACTGCAAAGATTGCAACTAAGAGAATAATAAAAGGTGAAGCAAGGATTGTTAGTACAATATCTGCGATCCTTTTAAATAATAAATATCCGGTCGGCTTAACTTTAATCTGCTCATTCATCTCAACGTTCATAGTCCCCTCTTAACTTCATATTTGTGTATCTATCCCCCGATTAATTACCCACACTTTCATTAAATCTTTAATTCATATGTTTAGTATATTAAGGATAGCACATTTCATCTTTTTTTCAAGTTTTAGGCGCCACTATCTTCATTCGCATATTAGCATTTAAGGCGAATTTTGACTACAGAGGATGTACGCTCTTCGTTATAGTATAGATTTTCGATGTAGTGTCATTCTTTAAGTTAGTGACATTAGAGTTTTACTTCATTCTATTGTTCATTGCAAAGAAATGCTAAACAGAAAAAAACTGTCATTAATAACAAATGACAGTTTCAACAATCAGGTATTCTTCTTAGTGATTAATGAAGATACCCTTTGATAATTACATCTATAATTAAGGCTGAAGCCCGGGATAGTGAGAATACTAATAGTGTTGTTATGGGGAACCATAAGTACTTTTGATTTACATTGATAACTGCACTATTCAGTTGAGTATAAACGAGTTTATCAAACATGTAAGAGATTAGAGATGCTCCCAATGACGCGTTACTTAGCATTCTTAGAATATTTTTAAATCTCTGTGACAATCCTGAACTTTCAATATTGAGGTGCAGAATAAATAATAAGTATGCAACGATAATATACTGAATGGATCCCCACCCCTGATACTGACCATTACTAAATGGTCCACCAAAACTTCTATAATAGCCGATTGCTCCTGCTGCTAAAGTAGCGAGAAGGAGGAGTATAATATTTATACTTTTCTTAATTTTTGGTTGGAACTCGCTGATATACGCTCCGATAAAATAATACGTAAGTGGATAAAGTATTTCCCAAAATTGGGGAACAATTTTATCATAGTCATACGATTTAGCGGGTTGTAACCACCAGCTCTAGTTTCTGTATTCATTATAATTAAGTAATAACGGAAGTGCCGTTAATGTTATTAGTGTTAAAATCAGGATTTGCTTGTCCTTCTTACTCTCGAGTCCGTGATACATTAGGTTAATGAACGGAATAAGTAAGAATAACCCGAGATACATCTCGATATACCAACTGTAGTTTGCTGCCGAGAAATCGAGTATCTTGAAAAAACCATCTTCTATTGAATAATTTGTATTGAAGTGAATATTGGAAAATATCAACAACATTATCGATATTACAACGTAAGTAATATAAGTAGGGATAATCCCCTTGTAGTATTTCCGACTGAGTGTCTTTTTGTTCATCAAGTAACCTGTAACCATAATGAACAATGGTACACAATACATAAAAAACGATCTAACTGTTATTGCAAAAAATAACTTTGCTCCTGATACTTGAATTTCACAGATTCCAGTATTTAGGAAAAAATGCACACCTACGACTCCAAATAAAGTTACCAATCGAATAGAACTGTTTCTCTTCTTTACACTTAATTCTCCCCGTGTCTATTCACAATAAATACTCACCCAATTTGCAAACCAAACTCGGTGAGTACTAAATCTATTAGTATCTTCGATTGTTTCGATTGATACTTTTTACCGTTTTACTTCTATTTTTTTATGTGATTCCATATCTTCGATGTATTTTTTTGCTTGTGCGACTGATTCTGGAATCGGCTCAAATACGTATTGATTCCAGCCTGTCATGGAGTATGTCGTCATACTATATGCTTCAGTTCCCACTAACTGATTCTGTTGAATATTCCAAGATGGATTTTTATCAATTTGCATTCGAATCAAACGTGTGAGGTCATCATCACTCATATTTGTTTCAATACTATCGCCAATCGTCGATAATACCTGCGTATAATTCAATAAAAATGACGGTGATGTCAAGGAATTTATAATTCCTTTCATTAATTCTTGCTGATGGACAACACGATCTTCATCTCCCCGTGGGAACGCTTTTCTTTCACGTGCAAACATTAATGCTTCATAGCCGTTTAAGTCATTTTTCCCCACATTATAGTGGAGCGAAGGATCCACGGTAGAATTGAAATTAAATTTTGATTCAACTGTAACCCCACCCAGCGCGTCCACAACCGTCTCAACAGAGCTAAAGTTTACACGAACATAGAAGTCAACATCAATATCGAGTAGTTTTTCAACGGTTGTCATGGTTTCGTTAATACCATATATTCCAGAATACGTGAGTTTATCCATCTCACCGATTGTTCCTAACTCAACATGATAGTCGCGTGGGATGCTCGTTAGAAGGATGTGGTTTGTTTTTGGGTCAACTGTCACTAACATATTTACATCAGAGCTTGCGACGGTTGATACTGGTCCGTATGTATCAATTCCTGAGATTAGAATCGTGAACGTGTCTTTTAGAACATTTGCGCCCGTGTTTCGGACATTTGTTTTTTGTGTATAACTTACTTGTTCGATAATGCGTGTTTGTTTACTGAACTCAGGATTCACTTGTTCAACCATCATTCGATGGTTCTCACTGAGAAGCATAACTTGAGTCGTTCCATTTAGTAAATCTCTTTGCAGCCCCTCATAAGTTTCATAGGGATCAATGGATGGTGTGAACTTATGTTCTTTTTCGAATAGCTCGATAGCCTTATCAACATTGGTTTTGTCTTGAGATGTGTTTGCACTGAAAGGAAATGCTTTAACGTCATCAAGCTTCATGTATTGGCTGTTTGCATCAACAATCACCGATACCACATGCGTTTCATATTCTGCACCGGTAATTGCGTCAATGAACGATACACCTTTACTTGCATAGAAACATCCAATAACTAAAACTAAACTCAGAGCCATGTTCATAATCTTCACGAAGTTATTAAACCAACCGCGTGATTTGAATAGTACAACACCACTGATTGCGATTGCGCCCAATAGGGTTACTGCAATTATGATATTGTACTTTAATGGTAAGAGGCCAGTATAATAGACATAGCCAACCGTAAATAAACCAACAATGAGTTGGATTGCAAATATTGTCTTATTGCGAGTTATAATCGATTCTTTTGTGTTTTTTGTTTTATTCTTCATAGGTTACCTCGTAACTTTAATCTTAATTTTACCATGAATACGCATCGCAACATTGATTTCGAAAACTTTTTGCGATAATTTCACAATCTTTGATTTCCCACCAATCATCAATTTAGCTTAAATTGTGAACGAATCCGTGTTTGGTACGAGTTCAATGCAAAAAAAGAACGGTTATCTCGGACCGTTCTTTACGTGATTAATTCCCCATTCGTGTAGCTGAGACAAAATAGGTTCGATAGTCATCCCATAAGGAGTCATTGAATAGACAACTTTAGGTGGAATTTCTGGAAATTCTTCTCTTAAAATGAGGCCTTCATCTTCTAGTTCCTTAAGCTGACTCGAAAGCATTTTAGGAGTTATACCGACAAGTTCCCGTTTCAATTCACCATAACGCATCGAACCCTTAGAAATTAACGTTAAAAGAATGGCTGGTTTCCATTTTCCACTTATAATCGATAAAGCATCATCAACTTTACAAAAAACAACATTTTCAATTTTCGACATACACACCCTCACTCCACATATTAGTATCCTTTTTGATACCATTAATAGTATCTTTTTGGGAACTAGTGCACTTAAAAGTGCCTACTTCACAAGCTAAAAATATTATAGCATACTTGTCTTATCAGAAAGGTGGTTCTACACTATGAAGAAATTTGAAATTGGCATTTACTCCCTTGGAGATTATCTATCAGATCCTGCTACGGGTTCAATTGTATCGGAGCAACAGCGTATCGAAGAAATCATCCAAGCAGCTAAACTTGCTGACGAATTAGGACTCGATGTATTTGCACTAGGTGAATCACATCAAGAACATTTTATATCACAAGCTCACGCTGTTATTCTTGGAGGGATTGCGCGTGAAACAAAGAATATAACAATCTCCAGTTCTGCAACAATCGTTTCAACATCTGACCCAGTTCGGGTATACGAAAACTTTTCAACTATTGATTTAATGTCCAATGGACGTGCTGAAATTGTTGGGGGACGTGCATCACGCATCGGTCTTTTTAGCCTATTAGGTTACAACGTTCGTGATTACGAAGCATTGTTTGAAGAAAAATTTGAAATGTTACTACAATTAAATAAGGAAAGTGTGGTTAATTGGAGCGGGCGTTTCCGGGCACCCCTAGAAAATGCAGTTTTATATCCAAAACCGCTTAAAGGTCGTTTACCCATCTGGCGTGCAGTTGGTGGCCCTCCATACAGCGCCGTCTTAGCAGGACAACAAGGCGTACCAATGATGCTTGCAACCTTAGGTGGACCTGCAACGCTCTTTAATCACTCTGTGCGTACATACCGTGATAACTATATTGCTGCAGGACATGATCCAGAGAATATGATTGTCGGTGTTACGAACCTATTCCATACAGCCGAAACAGATCAAGAAGCATTCAAGAACTTCTATAAATACATCAATCACACCTTCTTAAGTGCAAATGGTCATGGATTTAACCGCGAAGCCTATGTTGATGCGTTGGATAAACGTAACGTTATGTTAGTTGGAAGTCCTGAAACCATTATTGAAAAAATACTATACCAATACGACGTTTATAACAACGATCGAATCATGTTACAACTTGATCTGGGAGGCATGCCTTGGGAACAAGTGAAATACAATATCGAGATGATTGGAAAAGTTATTGCACCTCGTGTACGTGAGGAAATCGCCAAACGTCAATTAGCGAAAGTTGAGGCTTAATGATGAAAGTTTTAGGTATTGTCGGTTCTGTCTTCGGAACCAAAACACGCATCGCGATGCAAAACATCACATTTAGTGATGGTGTTGACTATGAAATTGTTGATTTGAGTGAATTGGATATCATGTTTGCGGATGGACGTGACTTTCGAGATTTTGAAGGTGATACCCGAACATTAGTTGAGAAAATTATTGCTGCAGACGCAATTATCGTGGGAACACCAGTCTTCCAAGCATCAATCCCGGGTGCATTGAAGAACGTATTTGATCTTTTACCCGTCGATTCGATTAAAGACAAAGTTGTCGGAATTGTTGTTACTGCTGGCTCATCCCGTCATTATCTCGTTGCAGAATATCAGCTCAAACCAGTCTTAACCTATATGAAAGCTGCATTGCTGGAAAAATATGTTTTTATCGAAGGACGTGATTTCCTCAAGGAAGATATTGTTGAAGATGATGTTCATTTCCGTCTTCGAAACCTTGCCCGTCAAGTCGAGAATCGCGTTGACCAAATAAAAATGAATATGAGGCGCGCTACGACTTCTAGCGGTGATTCCAACTACCAACCTCCTGGTATGTTTTCCCGAATTAATTCTTACGATCCCTTGAATTAGTATAGAAAAACAGCCGTTGAATCGCTAGCGCGTTGATGGGTCGATGCGGCTCGATCCTTCTAAGAGATGAACGTTCAGTACAAACGTTCATCTCTTTTTAGTTTCATCATTGCTTAATATAATGTATCATAACTTTAAACATG
Source organism: Erysipelothrix aquatica (assembly GCF_009828825.1). GTDB lineage: Bacteria > Bacillota_I > Bacilli_A > Erysipelotrichales > Erysipelotrichaceae > Erysipelothrix > Erysipelothrix aquatica_A. The sequence goes on from NZ_WTTA01000003.1 coordinate 381,910, forward strand.
AGGAGGAATCATGAAGACCGAAAAAAATTATACAATCGTGAAGGTATTAAATAATAGTTCTGTTATCGTCAAGGATTTGTTCTTTGAAGTCATCTTCATGGGACGGGGGATTGGTTTTGGTCAAAAACCAGGAGAATTACTAGCAAAAGGTACTGAGTACGATAAATCATACAAGTTAACCATTCACAAGAATGAGTTTCATAGAATTATTAGCGGGTATAGTGATGACATCGTCGTTATGGTTATGGAAACGATTCGCCAGATTACGAAGCATGACTTTGGTAGTTTCGGAACTGAAGAATTAATTACCCTAGCAGACCATCTTGCTGCAATGTTTCAACGCATTGAAAGTGGTGTTGCGGTAACAACGTATTTTTCTCACGAAACAAAAGCACTTTATCCGCAATCATTTGCACATGCACAGCAACTCTGCGAAGTTATCTTAAAAAATTATCGTGTGGAAATTCCGGATGCAGAAATTGCCTATATTGCACTTTATATCCAAAATCTACGAAACGCTGGGGCAAAACGACAATTGGAGCAACTGCATGTTGTTGTTATTGAACTCGAGCAATACTTGATTGAACATGGCCACGAACTGAACAAAGACTCTATTCACTATGCACGACTTCTGACACACATTCGATTTATAGTTGAGTCAACATTATCCAACAAAAAAGCACTGAACCAGGTCGTTAGCACAACCATTGTCGAAACGTATCCCATTTATGCTGACTATGCTCGAGATATTATCGCAATCATCGAAAAAGAGATTGGTGTTGCGCTTGCTGATGATGAACTCGCATATCTTGTCATACACCTTGTTAATGTCTTAGAGAATTAATATTTCATTTTTTAAGCGTTTACATTGACATTATATTTCAACGTGGTATATTTGTATTAGGCGTGCAATCTAACGGAGCAAGAGCCAAAGCAACATTTTTTGATGTCGCTTTGGCTCTTTTTCTTTTGCACAGAAGGAGGAAGCAATATGAATAACAATGATCTCGCTAAGAATATCATTGATCTCGTGGGAGGTACCGATAACATCGGACGTGCAGCCCACTGTATGACACGTTTACGTCTAAACATTAAAGACGCAGACAAAGTTGAAATCGACGCTCTCAAAGGGGTAGAAGGCGTCATGGGAGTCGTAGAAAGCGACACACTACAAATTGTTGTGGGTCCTGGACGCGCAAAGAAAGTCTATGACATTGTTATCGAAGACTTCGGTGTAACTGTTGGTGGTGACGTTTCTTCTTGGGAAGACAACAAAGCAACCTTGAAATCAGGCCAAAAAGAATCAAAACTTAAAACGGGATTAAAGACAATTTCAAATATCTTTATTCCATTGATTCCTGCAATTATCGCAGCTGGTCTTTTCTCAGGTCTAGCAAGTTTAATTGGTCAAACAATGGCTCCTACTGAAGGATTCTGGTTCTTAGTACTAAAACTATTCCAACTCTTCAGTGGTGCATTCTTATCCTACTTTGCAATCTACACTGGTATTAACTCCGCTAAAGTCTTCGGTGGTACCGAAGCACTTGGTGGTATGATTGGTGCTATGAGCATCATGCCATTGATCGTTGATATCTCAACATTCTTTGGACTTTACAATACTGAAGTTCCATTAAATTCAGTTCTTACTACAGGTAAAGGTGGAATTATTGGAGTAATCTTTGGGGTATGGCTCATGTCCATGATCGAACGTCGTGTACGTAAGATGGTCCCAGATGTACTCGACTTAATTGTTACACCACTTGTAACATTAACACTTACAGGAATTATCTTTGTTCTTGGTATCATGCCAGTTGCTGGTTTCTTATCAGATGGACTTGTTAGTTTCCTAAATATCTTCATTAGCTCAACAAACCCAATCGTAAGTATCCTATCTGGTTTTATCTTATCAGCATTGTTCTTACCAATGGTTCTCTTAGGATTACACCATGGATTAATTCCAATCTATGCTGTTCAACTCCAACAACTTGGTGGTGTTTCATTATTCCCAGTTCTTGCTATGGCTGGTGCCGGACAAGTCGGAGCTGCAATCGCTATTTATATTAAAGCAAAACGTCGCAAAAACGAACGTTTGCAAAAAACAATCATCGGTGCTCTACCTGCTGGATTCTTGGGTGTTGGTGAACCATTAATCTACGGGGTTACTTTACCTCTTGGTAAACCATTTATCACAGCTGGTATTGGTGCCGGATTTGGTGGAGCATGGGTAATGCTAACAGGCGTTATGGCAGGAGCATGGGGTCCTTCAGGACTTGTTGCTATTCCATTAATGCAAACTCCTACAATGATGCTAAACTTCTTTATCGGACTTGTTATTTCATATGTAGCTGGTTTCGTAATCACAATGGTCTTCATCAAAGACGATTTAGTAGAAAACAACTAATTTCCAAACAACTCTTCTTAATACATTTATATAAAGTAAAAACACAACCGCGTCTCACGGTTGTGTTTTTACTTTATTATTTCTCCGATTTAAACCAAATTACAGCAACCTAGATATTATTCGCCCTACTTTTTGTTGTAGTAATCGACTTGTAAATCTAAGCGTTGCTCTTTAGACATTGTACTGTTCCACGGTATACTCTGACTATACTTTTCTCTATCTCTTATAAAATCGTCGTATGTTCCAATGACCCTAGCTGGTACACCAGCAACGACTGATCCAGTTGGTATTGATTTGTTTACTAAAGACCCAGCAGCAACAATACAGTTTGAACCAATAGACACTCCGTATAAAATGGTAGAGTTCGATCCAATAAATATATTGTTACCAAAGTTGATTCGCCCGACATATTCAGAAAATTTATCCGTTTTTTCAGCAGTATTTAACATCATATGGATAACATCATGGTTTATGAATGTAACTTTGGCAACAACGTAAACATTATTTCCAAACGATATCAATTTGGGCTCTGTTCCAAAATTAATGGGTTGAAAGAAACAATCTTCACCCTGCGCATTAAAATAGTCATTCTTTTTAAAGTAAACGGCTCTCTGATGTCCATTCATTGTAAGTAAGCGAGTATAAGTTAATGCTCTGCTAATTTTCCCCATTGCTTTGCTCCTTCACTATTTAGTTAATTTATCATTTATGAATTATACATCAATTAACTTACATCCAGTCAAAATTTCGATTTGATAAAGTCTCTAAAGTTTCATGATGTTTTTCCAATTTATTAAGCTGTTCACTGTCATCTTTCAGCAATTTTTCGACTAAATCATTAATTTCTTTCGAGTCTATATCAACAACTTCGTTCCAATAGTGATTCTTGCTAAACCCTACTTTTCTTGAGAATTTACCCAGTTCAACTTTCTTCATTAAATCTTCACTCTTATCACTGTATGATAAAGAAATAAGTGGTGTTTTAGTCTTGATTGAAATAACCACTGCATGAAATCTCATACATAAGTTTAGCGATGCATTATTTATCAAGTTAATTACTTCTTGGATATTGTTATTATATGGTACAATTTCAATTCTCTCTGAAATCTTTTTACCTCGTACTTCAGTGACTTTTTTTACTAAGTCTCGATTCAGAATTTCATCGTCCTTCCCTGTAAAAGTTAATAGTTTTATATTCATTTCTTGATCTAAAACAAATTCAACTATTTTTGCAATTGAGTTCACAAAGTCATTATATGTGTCGTTGTTAGCTTCTATATGTGGCATAATGTTAGCTAGCGAAAATGTAACATACCTTTCTTGAACATGCTTCACGTCATAATCAAACACGGGATCACTTAGAACAACGTCTGCTGACGAAACAATGAAGTCACTCAATTCTTTAGGAATGTCATGCCTCACAGCAAAATAATCTGCTCTCCTAGCAATTTTCTTTATCAATTCGATGGAATTATCTTCTTCAAAGTTTTTTGATCCGATTCCAATTCCAATCACATAAACTTTCTTGCCGAAAAACTTGAGTACTTTTGTCAAGATATTGAAAGTCTTTAGTTTCCCAATATTTTTATTAGGAAATAGACCTCCACCTCCAATAAAAACGATGTCGTTGCCAAGCAGACTCAGCATTCCTTTAATACTTTTTTTACTTACTGTTTCATATGTATTCTCTCCAACATCAAGTGACTGCCCACTGCCATATACCGTAATCTTAGAATCTGGATACTTTTGATTAATTCTATTGATTATAGTTTCCATTATTAGGTCATCTCCTAAATTATTTTGACCATAGTATCCGAACAATGCTATTTTTCTCATATGTACCTCTTTCAAATTAATTTACTCTAAAAAATAGAAATATATGGAACAGTTGTTCCAATGTTATTCACTAATAACCTTGCGATGTAGAGCGCTAATAACCATAGCACAATCATTCTTTGTCGATCTCTTGGTGTTACCATATACGGAGCATATGTTACGTGATTAATCTCAACATCCAAAATCATATTGGGCAGAGTAAGGATTAAAACAGGTGAGAACATAAATGCTACCCTTGAAAACACGAGTATTCTTAGCGAGAATATATAACTTGCAATTACTATTGCAGTACAAAGAATACTAATTCTATATTTTTCCCAAAAAGTTGGATTATTTCTATTTGCATACATGATTGGATACAAAATCGACATCTGAACAATCAACACAATCAATTGAGTCCATCGCGTCTGTGCTGGTGTCAGATAAACTACGTACTTCGCAGGTAAAAAATGTCCAATTAAACTTACAAATGGGCCCATCGCAACGAAAACGAATACAATACTACCAACAATTATAAGGTTAATCATCATGAAATTAACTTTGATTTTTTTGTAAAGCAACAGAACAAAATAAAAAATACTACTATTATGTATGCCTGTCGCGATAACTCCTTTTATTGCATAAATTAAATACTTACTATTTGATAACTCATAAAGAGAATTCAGCCATATCATGGCTGCTAGTGATGAAGGCATCAAATTCATGCTCATTTGAAACATTCCAAAAACTACGAATAAATAGACACTAAAAAGAGCATTTTTTGATTGTTTAGTTATTGTTCTATACATGAGAACGTAAGTAATTAGAGAACAAAAAATTAATACAGATTGCTCCCAGTAAATAATCTTGGAAAAAATCCAATTAAGTACCTTATATACATATTCTGTGGTTCCATTTTCATACCAAACGTTTAAGGATGCTCCATGAATTTCAAAGAAATTGAGATCTCTAATCCATCTGAAAATAGACAAATAGTTTCCAGTATCTGCACCCACTGTGTGGAATCTGAAAGCACTCAAAAAGAATAAGATTCCCATAAATGAGAATATTGCAATCGAATTAACCTTTGTACTTTTTGAATCAACTATTAAAAAAGACGCAAGCGCTGTTGCTATAACTATATAAATAACCATAAATACCCCTCTAATAACCTACTTCTTGCAATCATTCAATGATTAAAACATTCATTATAAAAATATTTCTTCAAACTGATTCTTTTTGGATTTACTCGAGTATTGCTCTTCTCCAAACAAGAATGCTCTTTCTCGAAACTCAAATATTTCCTTGTCACTCAATCTCATCATTTCTTGAGAATAGTCTGCCATTGCTTTCACATTATTTGGTTTAGAAAGAAATCCAGTAGAGCCGTGCTTGATTTGGGATGAAATTGCTCCAACATCATAGGCAATCACAGGAGTTCCACAATTATATGCATCTATTATTACTCCTGATTGAGTCGCAGATTGATATGGAAGGATAACCGCATTAGCTTTTCTAAAATATGATTCCATCGCTTCATCTGAAACATATTCTAAATCCATTTCTACATTTCTAAAGCCTCTAAGTGATTCAATTTCACTAACAACTTCGTTCGATGCTCTTCCCACAACCTTGAATTTGATATCTGGTAACATCTCAATAATTTTAATTAGATCGTCCAACCCTTTGTATTTATTTAGTCTTCCAAAAAATAGAAGATATGGATTTGGATTCGTTTTAGAAATAATTGTTAAATCATTCCATTCTCTCCATAGTGGTAAATATCTACATTTTTCAGAATATTTTGGATTCAATTCATTGAAAATCGACACCGATACTTCACTTCTGACGAGTATCATATCCGATAACTTAATAATCATTTCTTGAAGTTTTTTAACAAAATAGCTTTGAGAGTCACCATCGTGGGGTATAACATCATGTAAAGCGTGATACACTTTGATTTTCTTCATCTTAGAGTACAGTATTATTAGAAGATTCCAAACATGAGTACTTTCAAAATAAACGCATTCAATTTTCTCTTTATTTAATATTTGCAATATTTTATTCAGGTTAAGGAAGTTAAACGTACCTTTAGTAACTCCAGGTCTTCGTGGGCCTTTCACTGAATAATATCTTGAAGATTCTTTTACTTCGTTAGAAACCTTAAACTTTGGGTTGTTCAATCCGATGCATATGTAGTTTTCATCATTGGCAAATTGATCATACATACTATATAGAGTATTCTGGTGATCATAGTTATCAGAAAGTGATATCATTGCAACCTTTCTATCTCTACACATCTGAGTCACCTACTTTATCAAAAAAATATGATTCCAACATTAAGCATAGAGTATGATAGACGGGAAGATGTAGTTCTTGAATTTTAAATGTTTCCACTTCAGGAACTCTGATAGTTAAATCTGAAATCTTTGATAATCGACTTGCTTTTTCTCCTGTCAATGCAATTACTTTCATTCCACGTTCTTTTGCAACCACTGCAGCATTGTATACGTTTAGTGCATTTCCAGAGGTTGATATCCCTAAAAACACATCATTTTTGTTTCCGTATCCGTAGACTTGTTGAGCATAAATCATATCGCCATCAACATCGTTAACTACCGCTGAAATAAGAGCAGTATGTGCAGACAAAGATATTGCTGGAAGCGAACCTTGTAATTTATGTGCAAGCGAAACACCGTATTCTCCGGCAACATCTTTAAATCTTTCTACTGATTTGTCCTCTAGTTTTCTGTGTGAGTTGAATCCTTTCATCAATTCACCAACTATGTGGTTCGAATCTGATGCACTACCCCCATTACCTGCAATAATAAGTTTTCCCGAACTTTCATAGCTCTCCCGAAGGATTATAAATGCATTCCATATTGATTCTTTAGAAACTGATAAACAAGTATATCGAGATACTAAATCATCTAACAGTATTTTTTGATACATACTTACGGTCTCTCCCTACTAGTTAAAAACTCAGAAAATGACAATAACGATTTAAACGTCACGTTAGCCTCTGACAATTCATTTTCGCCTATGAATGCGGTTTTGCACCCAACGGAATTACCTGCTTGAATATCACGAATATGGTCTCCCACCATCCACGACTTTGAAAAATCGATGTTAAATGCTTCTTTTGCAGCAAGTAGCAGGCCAGCTTTAGGTTTTCTACAATCACAATCAAATTTCAACTCCCTAATTTCACCTTCGAATCCAGAATCCGGATGATGCGGACAATAATAAATTCCGTCTAAATATGCTCCGTGTTTTCCTAAAAGTGTTTCCATTTTATTATGAATCATCTCTAACTGGTTAACTGATAATTCACCACGTGCAATTACTGGTTGATTTGTAACAATGATACATAGATAACCAAGATTGTTTAATGTCGAAATCGCATCTTCTACTCCCCTAATTAATTCAAAGTCTTCAATATTCGAGAGATGGCCTACGTGCTTGTTGACGACTCCATCACGATCTATAAATATTGCCTTTTGTTTGAATGTCAAATTCTTGCTATGGACAAATCCTGAAGCAATCTCACGTTCAACTTCAGGGATTCTATCCAGAGTTCCCATATCTTTAATGTACTCAGTTGTTGAATATGCGGATAGATTCCCCGATTTTATCAGAGGTTTAAGAATGTCTCTATCTAAATTTACTTTATCCTTTGCTGGGATATTATCAAATATACTTTTGTTCAAAACATGAATACCTGCATTTACACAATTTGAATACCAATATTCATCATCAGCTCTACTTGGGTCATCTTTAGACAGCCATTTAACAACCTCTGCACCTTTTTTTACTACAATAGCGCTATCAAATGGGTGACTATTTGGATGTACTGTAATTGTTGCCAGTCTTTCCGATTCCATATGAAATTTGTATAATCTCTCTAAATCCATATCAAAAATTAAATCACCATTCAATAAAATGAAGTTTGCGCTTAATAAATCTCGAACTTTGTACAATGCTCCTGCGGTTCCAAGTGGGGTTTCTTCAACAAAGTACTTTATTTTAACGCCCCAATTCTCCCCTGAATCAAAATAACTTGTGATTACAGAATGCAAATGTCCAACTACTATTAATATATTTTTAAATCCTGAGTCTGCCAAAACCTTTATTTGGTGCTCTAGCACTGGGATATCATTTATTAGTATCATTGGTTTAGGAATTAAGGGAAAATTTTCAGCAACTCTTGTTCCCATTCCTCCTGCCATGATGACTACATCAAATTTGTCACTATTTCTCTTCATAGATAATGGTACCTCCGGTGTCTTCAAACGAAAATTTCACATGGTGAAGTTCTGAAAGTGCATTAATAACTGATTCTTGTTCTTTTTCATCAACATAAAACAATAAGAAACCTCCGCCTCCAGCGCCAAGTAATTTCCCTCCCACTGCACCAGCTTTCATAGCCATATCATAATATTCATCAATTTGATCGTTACTGATTTTAGATGAAAGAGAATGCTTTATACGCCATGTTTCGTCTAGTAACTCTCCAAATTCCACTAGATTACGGGATTCATCTTCTAGAACATTAATTGCAGAATATGCAATTTCTTTCATTCTGCTCATAGATTCTGATTTTTTTGAATCCGTAATTGATTTTCGAGTGTCATCTTGAATTTCAAAAGAACGACGTGTGATTCCCGTATAAAAAAGCATCAGCTTGTCATTAAGCTGCCTTTTACGTTCTACTGAACATTCAACTGGGTTAACAGTATAGCCATCTTTCGAAAATTCAATTTTATTCAAGCCTCCAAAAGCGACTGCTATTTGATCTTGGATACCTCCTGATTCTGCACACATGACTCGTTCAAGATGAATTGATTGATCTGACATTTCACGATTAGAAAGTACTTCGCCCTTTCTTTTTTTGAATGCATTCAATAGACCAACCGCAAAAGAACTACTTGAAGCTAAACCACTTCCCGCAGGCAAATCTGCATCATAAAACAGTCGAATCTTATCTGTATTTGTAAACTTCATTGCGTTACGTATTAATGGATGCTCTATCTCGTCGATATTTTCAACGCGTTCTGTTTTCGAATAGGTTAATTCATTTTTGAATGAAAAAAGATCGGGTAAGTCGCGAACTGTGACATACGTGTATTTATCAATTGAAGTTGATAAAACAATTCCGCCCTCTTTCTCAAAATATTCCTTAAAATCAGTTCCTCCACCAAAAAAAGAAACTCTAAGTGGTGTCTTAGTAACAATCATTGTTTAATTCTCCCTCTCCTATTTATTGAAAAATGAAAGTAAATGTTTGGTTTAATATATATGTGATGTAAATATATATCTACTTTTTTGACTCCGACATTTTTCAAATTTACACATGCTTTCGAAAATACGAAAACTAATCACTACTATTATACACATAAAACTAATGATAGCTAAATTTTATTATAAAATAGTAATACACTTTCTGGCTCTATCACATTATAAAAATTTCAGAATTCATGGATTGCATTTTTTTTTGATTTCAGATACTTTACGCATTAAATACACGCACACATCATGGTTACTCAATCAATCGACTTCCCTGATGTCTTTTTTTAGTTTATTTCTTCGCCAAATACACAATCGAATTCGGGTCTGACTTCAAAATCAGTTTTGCCAAATGATGTTTTCTGTAGGACGACAGAACGTGTACTATTTACATCCCAAATAGTATCTTTTTTTTTGTTCATGAAACCTGCATAACGTCTTCATTTTGGGACTCATTTTAACGACCCAAGTTGTCTAAATTAATCTTTAGCACGATTTCTTGGAATTTCTCAAGAAACGTTGTTTTTTTTCATTTGTTTTGCCGTCAGTTACAGTGGCATAATAGAAGAATTTGTAGATATCTGATCCCCTAGTAATAAATAATTACTCGTAGAACAGGTAGTGTAGTATCGCCCTAAAAGTGCTTTTTGTTCACGACCATTAAGGGGGTTTTCTTTTAGAGACTGACAACCGCTATATCGTTGTTTGCTATCCCTAAAAGGGTTAGATATACTCTCGCTTCGTCATTTCATCTCTAAGCTTATCTTCTGTTTCTTGATTTTTTTATGATTTTCTATTGTTTTCTGATTTAATCCCACTGTGCTAACATAATATCCCTTTGCCTAGAAGCTTTTATTCCCCTACCTATATTTTAGATTTGCATGTCCATCAAATATCGTCCATGTACTTTTTCCCTTGAGATATTCTACAAATGCAGATATCGCAAGTCTCAGTGATATTTTCACCAACAAATGGATATGATCAACACAAGTATGTGCTAAACTATTTTCACTCGGCACCAAGTTATTACCTCATTTTATAATTCGAAATTGTCAATCACATTTATATAACATGAAGGTTTTTTCTGTTATAACGCCATACGTTTATGCTCATAGACATAGCATATGGGTCTCTAAACGGATAATTAAAAACCCGATTTTTCTAGAAAAACCGGGTTACGTCCTTTAAATTATTACCACTAGTAAAGTGGCATTTCTGGTGATGCTATTGATTTACTGTCACCTATGGAAGCGACAGCAGCTTCAGTGGTTAAAAATAAAGATGCAATTGACGCAGCATTCAATAGGGCATTTCGAGTTACTTTAGTAGGATCAACAATTCCCGCATCCAGGAGATTTTTCCATTCCCCATTTTTTGCATCAAACCCAACATTGATATCTGATGCCAATTGAGTGCTTACAATTTCGTCGCCGTCAAAACCTGCGTTTTCTGCAATTTGCCATAACGGCTTCAAAATTGCTTCAAAGACTGTGGATATGCCACGATTTTCATCCTGTGACTCCGAAGTAATCGTTCCTTTCAAGTCGAGGTATGCACGAGCTAGAGCATAACCGCCCCCAAGTACAGTACCTTCTAGCACAGCTGCTTTTGTGGCATTGAGTGCATCTTCAATTCGAAGTTTCTTTTCTTTCATTTCAGATTCGGTTGCAGCTCCAACTTTAATAATAGCAACTCCGTTTGTTAGTTTTGCAATGCGTTGATTTAATTGTTGCGTATCATAATCGTTGCTTGAGTGTTCGATATGGGCACGAATTTCTTGGATTCGTTCATTGAGTTTGTTTTTTGAACCTTTTCCTCCAACAATGGTGGTTTCATCGTGACGAACAACTACTTTTGAAGCACCACCAAGTATTTCAAGTGTACTATCCTTCAAATCCATACCTAAATCCTTACTGATAAAGGTGGCACCTGTTACGATTGAAATATCTTCAAGAATTTTCTTTTGATTATCTCCAAAGCCAGGTGCTTTTGTTGCTGCAACATTGAACGTTCCTCGTAATTTGTTGACGACAAGTGTTGATACAACATCACTATCGATGTCTTCAGCAATGATAAAAAGTGGTTTATTTTCTTTCACAATCTGTTCAAGAAGCGGTAAGATTTCTTGAATCGTAGAGATTTTACGATCCGTTACAAGGATATAAGGATTCTCCATTTCGATTTCCATTTTCTCCCGGTCGGAAACCATGTATGGTGAGAGGTACCCTTTATCGTACTGTAACCCCTCAACAATCTCTAGAGTTGTTTCAAATGTGTTTGACTCATCAACTGTGATGACACCGTCTCTACCAACTTTTTCCATTGCATCCGCAATAATTTGACCAATTTCTTCACTTCCTGCACTAATAGCAGCAACATTAGAAATGTCATCTCGTGATTCGATTTTTTTACTTTGTTTCAATAAATAATTTGAGATGGTTTGTGCTGCTTTCTCGATTCCATATCGCATTAGAACCGGATTAGCGCCTCGTTCAACATGCGTGATACCTTTATGAATAATTGATTGCGCTAGAAGCGTGGCAGTTGTAGTTCCATCACCTGCAATATCATTTGTCTTATTTGAAACTTCATATAAAAGTTTCGCCCCCATATTTTCGAACGGATTTTCTAATTCAATTTCTTTTGCAATTGTCACACCATCATTTGTTATTAAAGGCGATCCGTAACTTCTTTCTAGAACAACATTACGCCCTTTTGGCCCAAGTGTGACACTAACAGCATTTGCAAGTGTGTCCATCCCTTTTAACAATAAATCTCGCGAGTCTCGACCATAACGTACATCTTTTCCCATTATTTATCCTCCTCTACAAGTGCTAAAATATCTTTTAGTTCAATAATTAAATAGTCCTGTCCATTATGTTTTAGCTCGGTTGCTGAATATTTTTTATAAATTACATGATCTCCAACCTGAATTTGGTTGCCAGATTCATTATCTTCTAAGTCACCAATAGCTACAACACGTGCAATGGTAGGCTTATCTTTTGATTCTGGTAAGATAATTCCACTAAGTGTCATTGATTCTTCCTGAATCGTCTCTAATAAAAGCCGGTCATACAATGGTTTAATCATATCCATTCCTCCTATTCCATAATCGACCACTTGGCACTCAACCAAACCGAGTGCCAACACCGATATTTTAAAATCGAAATCTTTTTTTGTCAAGAGCATAAATACTATTTAATATTCATTAATTTTGCTATCTCATTTTTTTCAATCCAAACAAGATGATATTTAAAACACTATAAATTGGTTATGATTTATCGGTATTATATATCATCATAGTTCAGTTTATGCTTCGCATTCACGAGTCAGATGTATATTTTGTGATGTTAAATTATTGTGCTCAATGTCAATAAATTGAATAATATTCAGAAAATTAATTGATTTAATTGGAATTGCTTCTGTAATATGGGATATGTAAAAAAAACACCTCCTATTTGCACTTACTGTCCTTGGACAGTTGTACGAATACAAGATGTTTTTAGTTTAAGTCTCATTCAACGATATTACTTTTATTATCTCTATTTTTAGTCTCTAAATATAGGTTTCGACGGATTCACAACTACCGACTGAGTCCTTCAACTACATGATCAACATTCCATTTAATCATGTCAATGTAGTTGTCTCCCTTCTCACCTTTTTTAGCAAGGGAATCGGTAAACACATTTGAATGAATTTTTACACCTGTTTCACGGGATACCGTTTCCATTGTTTTTGGGCTCACACTTGTTTCAACAAATAACGCGGGTACTTTTTCATCATTGATAATTTGGATAATACGCGATAGTTGTTCCGGAGTACCTTGGTTATCAGTATTAATTTCCCAGATATATGCAGCTTGTAAGTCATATGCTTTTGAGAAGTACTTAAACGCACCTTCGCTGGTTACCAATGTCCGGTTATCTAAAGGCAATGTCGCGATTTGTTCTTTGGCATACGCATCCAAGGCTTCAAGTTCTTTTACATACGCAGCGTGATTGGCTTCATATGCCTCTTTATTTGTTGGATCGGCCTTAATCAGTTCTTCCGCAATAACGTTTGTGTACTTAATAGCGTTTTGTACATCAAACCATGCATGAGGATCTTCCTGAGTTTCTTTTCCTTTTTCTGAAAGGTACATTGGTTGTACATCACGAGTCACTGCGAAGGCTTTGTCTTCTTTATTCGTAACTTTTAAGAGGTCATTAAACCAACCCTTTCCAGTTTCAAGATTTAAACCATTATAGAAAACTAAATCCGCTTTAGATACTTTATCAGTATCTTTTGGGAGGGGATCGTACATATGCGGATCTGTTCCAATTGGTACCATACTGTAGACATCTGCCTTATCACCGGCAATATTCTCTACCATATCCGCAATAATTGAATACGTTGCTACAACTTGTAATTTATCACTTTTTTCGATGCCAGATGCCTGTTGGCATCCAGTTAGCACTACCAGTGCTAGAACTAAACTTACTAATATTTTTTTCATGCTTTAACGCCTCTCTTTATGAAATTATTTTTGGGGGATGTTAGGAAAGCTAGAACAAACAAAGTCGCTCCCACAAGGACGATTGTTGCTGAAGTAGGAAGGTTATAGTTGAAACTAATGTATGTTCCAACAATTCCGATAATTGCGCCAATAACAGATGCCGAAACAATCATGTGTGATAGTTTATTTGTCCACAAGTATGCAGTCGCTGCTGGAATTACCAACATAGCAATAACAAGGACTACACCAACTTGTGATAGGGAGGAAACTGTTACGATTGACAATAGGAACATGAGTAGGTAGTGGTAGAATGTTGTGTTCAATCCATATGCCTTGGAAACAATTGGATCAAATGAGCTAATCAATAATTCTTTGTAGAATAGAACGACAATCACAATGACACCGACCATGACCCAAAAGGATTGCATCAATTCTGAACTTGGCACTGCAAGAATGTTTCCGAAGAGAACATGGTTTAAGTCAATACCACTTTGAGCACGTGTGATCAAGATAATACCCAGTGCAAAGAATGTACTTAAGATAATCCCAATCGATGTGTCACTTTTTAGCGTACTACGCGCTGATATGAATTGGATTAAGATCGCGGCAATTAATCCAAATATGGATGCCCCAACAAGCATGTTGATACCTAGCATGTATGATATTGCGACACCTGGTAAAACTGCATGGGAAAGGGCATCTCCCATTAATGCCATTTTTCTTAAAACAATAAAACTTCCAATAATTCCCGATACAACACCTAGAATAATCGCTGAGAGTCCAGCATTAAGGATATAGATCGGAATATTGGTTAATTGCGATAGATATTCGATCATAATGTATCACCTAAACCTTTGATTTCGATACGTCCCAGTGATGAGCCGTATGCTTTCTGAATATTTTCTGTATTAAAGACATCTTTGACATCACCAAATGCGACGAGTTCTTTATTAAGAATTATGAGTTTATCAAAGTATGCTTCGACTTCGTGTAAATCATGGTGAACAACAACTACTGTTTTTCCTTCTGCACGCAGTTCTTTAAGAAGGTCTACAATAATGGTTTCGCTGACTAGGTCAATTCCGACAAACGGTTCATCAAGAAAGAACACATCGGCTTGTTGAGCGAGTGCTCGGGCAATAAACACACGTTGTAATTGTCCCCCAGATAAATTACTAATTTGGCGTTTTGCTAAATTTGTAATATCTACCATTTCCATGGCCGTCTTCACGATTTCTCGTTCTTTCTTACCAGGGCGTCTGAATAATTTAATATTTGGGTATGTTCCCGTTAAAACTGTATCTTCGACAGTAATTGGGAAACTAAGATCCACATCACTTTTTTGTGGAACATATGCAATTTTGGATTGTCTGTTTTTGATTGGTTCTCCGTCAACCGTAACATCTCCCGAACTTGCTTTCACGATATTTAGAAGTGCTTTGATAAATGTTGATTTACCGGCACCGTTTGGTCCAATAATTCCTACAGAATATCCAAATGGTATCTCTACTGAAACATTGGAGAGTGCTGGGTTTCCGAAATAATCAACATTCAAATCTTTAATTTTTATCATAATCTCTCTCCTTTGTAGTTATACAATACCACTTTGTTAAGTGCAATTCAATATTAAATTAGGTATACCTAATAAAATATATTATCGCACCTTTTCTGATAGCGTTATCATCGTGAGGAAATGTCACTTTTTAACGATTTTCTACTTTTCAAAAATAGTTTTAAAAATTCAATTTCTGTAAATAAAAGGACCCTTTTGGGTCCTCTACTTGAATTTAGAAGCGTGAACTTCATTAATCAATTGTTCTATTGAGTCAATTTTCAACATTGCCATTCGGTCTGGGAGCGCCTCAATCAATTCCGGACAAATCATTGGGTTATGGAGGTTTGCGGTTCCAACTGCCACTGCACTTGCACCTGCCATAATCATTTCAAGCACATCGTCGACCGTCTCTACACCACCCATCCCGATGATTGGAATGGATACAGCTTGAGAGACTTGATGAATCATGCGGATTGCGATGGGTTTTATCGCAGCACCTGATAAACCACCAGTACCATTGGCAAGTACCGGTTTTCTCGTTTTAATATCAATTTTCATTGCGGTGAAGGTATTGATCATTGTAATTGCATCTGCTCCAGCATCTTCAACTGCTTTCGCTATAGCAACTATATCAGTGACATTCGGAGAGAGTTTGACATAAACAGGAACGGTTGCCACCGCTTTGACTTTACGTGTTAAACGCGCCGCAGTCTCGGGATCTGTTCCAAATGCTACCCCCCCTTCCTTAACATTGGGACATGAAATGTTTAATTCGATTGCCTTTACGTTAGGCGCTTCACCAACGCGCTGACAAACTTCAACATATTCTTCTTCCGTCGAGCCTGCGACATTCGCAATAAGAGGAACATCAAACGCTTCAAGAAACGTATATTTTTCCTTCATAATGACATCGAGACCCGGATTCTTTAAACCAATCGCATTCATCATTCCACTTGTGGTTTCACAAACACGTGGCAAGTCATTGCCAACGCGCTCTTCTAGCGTTGCAGCTTTTGTCATAATAGCCCCAAGCATGCTCAAGTCATAGTAGTCCGCGAACTCCTCACCGAAACCAAATGTTCCACTTGCCGGAATGATTGGATTTTTTAGCATTATCCCTGGTAATTGTACTTCTAATCGATTCATAACTGGATCTCCTTTGTATTAAATACAGGTCCATCTTTACAGACACGATGCTTCTTATCTTTTGTTTCGCATCCATAGCATGCACCCATGCCGCACGCCATTCTTTCTTCTAAGGACAAGAATACGTTATCATGATGTTCAAATCGTTTTTGAATTGCTTCATTCAATGCATGGGGACCACATGCGTAAATCACATCAAATGACTCCGTATCATCTAAAGCGTCCAAAGCATATCCCTGCTGCCCATAGGTACCATCATTAGTTGTATACATCACTTGACCTAATTGTTTAAACTTAGATTCATAATAGATATCACCCTGCGTGGTGAATCCGAAGCACATTGTTACATTGTTTGTTTTCGTGCTTACTTGTTTTGCTAATTCGTACAAAGGCGCGACGCCGATACCTCCACCTATAATTAGGACTTTCGAATCTTTTTGAATGATTTCGATATCGAATCCATTGCCAAGCGGACCCATAACGTTTATTAAATCTCCAGTAGTGTATGTCGACATTTCTAATGTCCCTTGGCCAACAACACGATACAAAATCACGATTTGATGATGTTTCGTATCAATTGAGGCAATACTTATGGGGCGTCGAAGCGTCTTCGCTTGGTCATGGAGTTTTAAATGAAGAAATTGACCTGCTTTGGATGTTTCTGCGAGCTCTTTACTCTCAAGAATCATTTCATAAATGTTGTCTGCTATTTCTTGATTTCGAAGTATTTTTAGATCTTTTATGATTGCCATCTTCGTTCTCCCAATTCCCAAGGGGTTACGATCTTCGAAGCAATGACGTGTAGCATTGCCTGAGATGTATCCAGCGATGTAAAGAGTGGAATGCCTTGTTCCGTTGCAACACGTCGAATGAGGAAACCATCAGTGATTGTTTGAGATTCACCACTTATAGTGTTAATCACCATTTGAATTTCTTTATTGCGAATTGCCGCAAGAATTCCGTTCTCAGATGTCTCTGATATTTTAGCAATACTCTTTGCAGAAACTTTATTCTCATTAAAGTACTTCGCTGTACTTTCTGTGGCAATAATTTTATATCCACGTTGTTGAAGGAAGCGGGCTTGAGTAAGTGCCTCTTCCTTATCTGCATCAGCAACAGTAATTAAAACGGTTCCTCGTAATGGTATTGTATGACCACTCGCCACAAACGCTTTATAAAGTGCTTGCGATAGTTCGAAATCCGATCCCATTACCTCACCCGTTGATTTCATTTCAGGACTTAACACAGTATCCACACTTCGAAGTTTTGCAAACGAGAATACCGGTGCTTTAACATGAACACCTGCGACTTCTTTTTGATATCCATAAGGTTCAGGGAGCCGCTTCCCAAGCATCGCTTCACTCGCAAGTCGTGTCATCGGAATACCCGTAACTTTACTTAAGAACGGCACGGTTCGCGATGCCCGCGGATTTGCTTCAATGACATAAACTGTTTCATCTTGAACAATAAATTGAATGTTAATCAATCCAATTGTTTCCAGTCCTAAAGCAAGGCGTGTTGTAATATCAATGATGTTTTCTTTTAACGCTGCACTGAGTGATTGTGGTGGATACACTGCCATCGAATCGCCTGAGTGAACTCCCGACTTCTCAATGTGTTCCATCATACCGGGAATAACCACGTGCGTTCCATCTGAAATGGCATCAACTTCAATTTCAGTTCCATAGATGTAGCGATCAATGAGAATCGGTGATTTAAAACTTAGAGTATCGATGTGTTCAATGAGTGCTGCTTCTGTATGAACAACTTTCATCGATTGACCACCGAGGACAAAACTTGGTCTAACCAACACCGGATAGCCGATTTCCTGAGCAATTGCAATCAGTCGGTCTTTACTTTGAGCACTGGATCCCAGGGGTTGTGCAATATCAAGTTTTTTGAGTAACTGTTCAAATTGGTGGCGATCTTCGGCTGCATCAATCGCGCGGACTGGAGTCCCGAGAATTTTGACACCTGCTCGCTCAAGTTGTCCTGCAAGGTTGACTGCTGTTTGTCCGCCAAACTGAACAATAACTCCCACAGGTTTTTCGAAGTCTATGACCGCCATGACATCTTCAAATGTCAGTGGTTCAAAATACAGTTTATCGGCCAGTTCAAAATCTGTAGAGACGGTTTCGGGATTATTATTGATGACAATCGCTTCATAACCGTTTGCTTGGATTGCTTTGACACAATGTACTGTTGCGTAATCAAATTCTACGCCTTGGCCAATTCGTATCGGTCCAGACCCTAAGACGACGATGGATGGTTTCAAACTCACCACACTGTCATTATGCTGTTCATACGTACTATAGAAGTATGGTGCTGTTGTTGTTGCCTTTCCACCATTACTATCAATGGCTTTAAAGACAGGTTTATGATTATGGTCTTTGACAACTGTATCGCTAAAACCGTAGCGTTTTTGTTGAAGGGTATCTTCGCTTGCTTCAAGCGCCACAATATGCGCAACTCTGTTTAAGAAGAATCGATCGATGCGTGTCATTTCATAGATTGTTTCCACACTAATTGCACGGCGAAGTAATTCTGCGATATAGAAAATGCGCTCATCGGTTTGAGCGGATAGACCATCATATAGTGATTTTGTATCCACCTCTTCAAGCTTGTCGAGTTTAATATGATGAATGCCAAGCTCAAGTGATCGGATTGCTTTCAGTAACGCACTTTCGAGATTTCGCCCTAAAGCCATAACTTCACCCGTTGCTTTCATTTGGGTTCCCAGTTTACGGTTTCCACTTAGGAACTTATCAAATGGCCAACGTGGCACTTTAGCGACAACATAATCAACGACCGGTTCATGGAATGCTGATGTATTCTCAAGAATTGGATGTTCAATTTCAGGTAGTGTCAGTCCCACCGCTATTTTCGCCGTCATCTTCGCAATTGGATAACCCGTTGCTTTACTTGCGAGTGCTGAGGATCGCGATACCCGTGGATTCACTTCAATCACATAGTATTGTTTGGAGAATGGATCTAAAGCAAATTGTACATTGCAGCCCCCTTCTATTTTCAAGGCTTTGAGAATTGAAAATGCTGAGTTACGAAGCATGTCAAGTTCATCCCCGGACAATGTTTGAGCAGGAGCGAAGACTATTGAATCTCCAGTATGAATTCCCACAGGGTCAAAGTTTTCCATAGTACAAATCACCATACAGTTATCATCTTTATCCCGAAGCACTTCGTATTCAATCTCTTTGAATCCCGAAATGTCTTGTTCAATCAAACATTGATTTACCGGTGAGAGTAACAACCCTTGTGTCACAACATCTACCAATGCAGCCTCATCTTCACACCGACCGCCGCCACTACCGCCCATTGTAAAGGCTGGTCTGACAATAATCGGATACCCGATACGTTGTGCAGCTTGAATTGCTTCGTCAACTTTGTGGACAATCTCACTGGGTGCAATCGGTAAGTCAAGTTCTAACATCAACTGTTTGAATAAGTCACGATCTTCAGCTTGTTCAATCGCTTCAACACGTGTCCCTAAAAGCGTAATGCCAAACTGTTCAAGGGTTCCTGCTTTATACAAGGCAACCGCTAAATTTAAGCCAGTTTGCCCACCGAGGTTCGGAAGAATTGCATCAATCGCTTCATGTTCTAAGATTCGTGTTAAAAATTCTACTGTTAATGGTTCAATATATACTTTATCAGCAACATCCGCGTCCGTCATAATTGTAGCGGGATTGGAATTAACCAAAACGACTTCATATCCCAGTTCTTTTAACGCCAAACATGCTTGTGTTCCCGCATAGTCAAACTCTGCTGCTTGACCAATAACAATTGGTCCTGATCCGATAACTAAGATTCGTTTCATTCCTGTCCCTCTTTCATAACAATGCGTAATGATTTATTCTTATGTTTCTCAATATGGCGTACCAATGCACGAGTATCCACACCACGTACACCAATCACTTGATACATATCACAATATGATTCTAGTGAAGTTGTTGCCTCATAATGAGCACTATCGCTACTAAGTTCAGAGACAATAATTGCACGGTAGGGACTCATGCTTTTTGGAAGTTTTGATTCGTTGACACCCTGAATCCCAATTTCAGGATACGTAAAGATGGTGATATCGTTTTCTAGCATCGAGGTATTGTACGTATAAGCACTTTGGTCAATCATAAAGGATCCTGACACATCACCACGCGATCCGAAGCCAAATCCTGCAAATTCTGTATTATCATCAAGTATAATTATGCGTTCCATACGCGTTCTCCTCCAACATAGGTTTGTGTACACATTCCAGTTACTTGTGCTCCCAGAAAAGGGGTATTCTGGGATTTTGATTGAATATGTTCAGATGCCAATGTGACCGTATCGGTTACATTAAAGACTGCAATATCAGCAACATCACCAACTCTTAACTGACACCCTGGTAACCCAAAGATTTCTTGAGGTCGAATACTCATCCAGTTTTGTAAATCTTCATAGGTCGCTTTCCCTGTCTTTACAAAATGCGTAACCATGAGGGGAAATGCAAATTCGCTCCCAATAATGCCAAAGGGGGCATTTCTAAACCCTGAGGCTTTTTCATCCCATGCATGCGGTGCATGGTCGGTCGCAATCATGTCAAGCGTTCCGTTATGGAGTGCTTCTAGAAGGTTTATCTGATCTTTCTTCGATCGTAACGGAGGATTCATCTTAAAATTCGCATTATCTTCCGTGATGTGCATTTCGTTAAGAATTAAATGATGCGGGGTAACTTCTGCAGTAACCTGCGCACCCATTCGCTTCCCAAACGCAATGGCCTCTACACTTAGGGTATCCGAAACATGGCACACGTGATATCTCGCACCCGTATGCTTTGCAATCACCACATCACGCGCAATTTGGGTTGACTCACTCAAACTGCTCATCCCCGGTAATCCCAGCTCTTTATTTCGGATTCCTTCATGCATCACGCCGCCATGAAGCACGGATTCATCTTCAGTATGCGCAACAATGAGTGCATTACGCTCTGCTGCAACTTTCATTGCTTGATACATAGTATCAGCAGTTTGAACCCCAATGCCGTCATTGGTGTATGCGATAGCCTTGATTGCATCAAAATCAATCAACGTTTCACTTTTTAATCCTGTGGTTATGGGCGCATAAGGATAAACATTAACAACTGCATCGCGTGCAATGATATCACGTACCTGTGTCATCGCTTCAACGGTATCGGGAACAGGATTGGTATTGGGCATCGCACAAATGGTTGTGAAACCACCCGCAGCCGCAGCCATACTTCCACTTTTGATTGTTTCCTTGTGTGTAAACCCAGGTTCACGAAGGTGTACATGAACATCCACTAACCCTGGCATGACAAGTTGACCGTGAAGA
Organism: Erysipelothrix aquatica; assembly: GCF_009828825.1. Classification (GTDB taxonomy): domain Bacteria; phylum Bacillota_I; class Bacilli_A; order Erysipelotrichales; family Erysipelotrichaceae; genus Erysipelothrix; species Erysipelothrix aquatica_A. The sequence goes on from NZ_WTTA01000003.1 coordinate 403,957, forward strand.
TCTGTTTCAACATCCCCTTGCAAAGCCGTACCTATCTCATGAATTTTGCCATTCTCAATCGCAATATCTTGCAACTTCCCATCATTGCCTTTTGTTATCATCCATGCATTTTTTAATATGTGTCTCATTTACCCCTCCATCACTGATTCTAAAATTGCCATACGCATATAAACACCATTTTCCATTTGCCGCACAATCCGTGACTGTGAACATTCCACCAATGCATCTGCGATTTCTACGTTTCGATTGACCGGTGCTGGATGCATAATAATCGCATGGGGTTTCATTCTTTTTTGTCGTTCAAGGCTCAAACCATAGCTTTCATGATAACCTTCCGCCGACATGAGCATCACATCATCATGACGTTCAAGTTGGACACGAAGCATCATCACAACATCCGAATTTTCGATAGCAGTCTCAATGTCAACATACTCGCCCCACTGCAACATGCGTTCGTTGAAATACCATTTGGGACCTACCAGTAAAACTCGTGCCCCCAATGCCTTTAAGAGTTGCATGTTTGAGTGCGCGACACGAGAATGTACCAAATCACCAATAATTGCTACTGTTAGCGTTTCAAAATTTCCAAATTCTTCGTAAATCGTCATCATATCTAAGAGCGATTGTGAAGGATGTGACCCACATCCTGATCCGGCATTCACGATATTGATGCCAAGATTCATGAGTGGTTCGTAGTAGTTATCATCAAAGTGGCGAATAACCGCAGTATCAACACCTAATGCTTTCATTGTTAATAAAGAATCATATAAAGATTCGCCCTTTTGCACTGAACTTGTTTGTACCTCAAAATTAATAATGTGCATTCCCAGGCGATACTGCGCCATCTCAAAACTATGTTTTGTTCGAGTACTGTTTTCATAGAACATGTTCACAACATGACCGGTAACATGTTTCACTTCACCTTTTTTGTAGGCGATAGCGCGATCAATTAAATGCATAACTTGGTTGGAAGATAAATCTTCCACATTGACAAAATGTCCCATTCGTCCCTCCATAAAAAAAGCTTGATCGTATGACCAAGCAAGATGACTTAAAGAAGTGTTCTCGCTTTTGGTCTCTCTGGATCCAATTAAAGTGAAATCACCTGATATATTCTCTATTTTGGAATAAAGATGTTTTCTTTATTCGCATTTGATTTTTTGAATTGATATCAACTGTCTCTAAGCGATGCATCATCTTAAGCCTCCATCTTTACAAAAAAGAGCCTCTTTCGTACAAGGAAAGAGACTCATCGTGTGATGTTTCTTAAAGTCTTTCCTTGAATGCCTCTCTGGACATTACTTAAAGGATTTTCTGTTAGGAATATCGTAATTTATTTGAAGCGTTAAGTCAAGCAATCACAACCAAAGGTTTTCATAATCTGAATGGAAAGTGATCATGTCCCGAAGTTGAATAATGTTTCTACCTGATTGGGAGAAAACAATGACAGCGGTTAAATTAAGCATGAATGAGAATGAAAATATTTAATCATCAAATTACTTGTCAGTCATAATTGTAATAAAAAAGAAAACGGCGATTAAGTTAGTATGCGCAACATGAACCGCCAATCTGTTGACTTAGGTATATCAAGAAGCTTTTATGCATGGGAATAGAAATGGAATCCCTTCAAACTCAATTACCGGTCGAATTAAAATTGATTGGAATAATTTCAATTGAGGAAGCAAACACGATTGTTCAATCATAGATCCAATCATTAAATCAACAGTTCGCAACTCAATTAAACATTACCAAATATTTTAAAAAAGATGATGACATGATCTAGCTCATACTTTCAAGACTTCGTAAGCGGGTTCCTGATTCAGGTCATTCAAGTGAAGCTTATGGTCATCGAGACACTTGGTGGAAATCTTTATGCAAATGTTGATAACAAAGTTTATGAACTTGCACTTATTCAAGATTACAAGGAGCACTCGCGATATTTTGAAAATAATAAAACTTCTCATCGTTCTAAGATACGATCAATACCAAAACCACTCCCTCTTTGGAGTGGTTTTCACTATGATGTATACAAAGTAAAGCAAAAGTACAGTTCTCATGTTTGATTACCGGGCTTATGCTTTAGTATTTTTGAGACATCGATAAATTACCCGTAAGGATTCGCTTCAATTAGTTTTTTAAACCAGTAGTAACTCTTCTTAGGATATCTTGGTAAATCTTTGTTCTCAAAGTCAACACGAACGAATCCATAGCGTTTCTCATAGCCATTGACCCAGCTATAGAGATCCATTGTTGACCATGCATAGTATCCCTTCACATTGCAGCCTTCAGCTTTTGCTTTGAGCATATAGTCGATGTAGGATTGCATCATATCGATTCGCTCATCATCCACGACATAACCATTTTCGTCGGGTGTTTCATAACAACCGTGGCCATTTTCTGTGATATATACAGGGATATCGCCATATTTATTTTTAATATCAAACAACGTATCATACATACATTTGGGATAGATTTCTCGTCCCCACAGGTTGCGTTGTGTCGTCAGATCAAAAGACGTTTCAAACCAATTTTCGATTCTTATTCCTTCCTTCATATTTGACCCTGCACCTTTATTATTATGAAAGACTTCCGTCTTACCTCCAACAACTGGATCTGAAACATAGTAGCGGTTATAGACATTAAGTCCTAGGAAATCAATGGTACCTTTTTCAAATACTAAACAGTCCTCAAATTTCATAAACGATGTATCGATACCGTATTCTCTAAGTTGTAGAATTAATGACCCGGGTAATTTTCCAAGTATCGATGTGTCTAGAATCAAATTATTATAGAAATTTTCTGCCAAGAGCCTTACCTTATCAGGTTCATGTGTGTCTACATTAACATCCACATTACAACTGTCGTGAGCAATTCCAATTTGTCCATCAAAATTTAATTTCCGATATATCGCAACCGCTTGAGAACTCGCAAGAACTTCGTGATAGATTACCGTGAAGTATCTTTGAAAGTTTTGTTTTTCATTAGGTGGATAGTTTCCTACAATATTAGAGCAATACGAATAGTAACGAAGTTCGTTAATGGTTACCCATAATTTAACTCTATCTCCAAATGCTTTAAAGCAGATTTCCGCGTACTTTTCGAATGCATCAACGATATCTCTATTCTCCCACCCCCCCTTAAGAGCAAGTACATTGGGGAGATCATAGTGGAAGAGTGTGACGTTGGGTTCGATATCATTTTTCAAACAATAATCGATAACGCGGTTATAGAAATCAATACCTGCTTCATTGACTTCCCCTACTCCGTTAGGAATGATACGCGCCCAAGATATGGAAAAGCGATACGTGTTTTGCCCTGAGGCCTTCATCATGTCGATATCTTCTTCGTAACGATGATAGAAATCAGCAGATACATCTCCTGTTGCGCCGTTAATATTCAATGGACTTTCATGACTGAATACATCCCATTCACCCAATCCTTTTCCATCTGCATCCCATCCGCCTTCACATTGATAGGAAGCTGTTGCACTTCCCCACAAGAATTTGTCTGTCATCATTATTGTCCTCCTTCTACTGTAAGCGCCATTTCCTTATTAAGGAAAAATGGTCTGTAAAATAATGTCGCATTACTTGTCGGTAACACGTGTTCCGGAAGATTAATACCCAGTACCTCACGCATATATGCTTGACGTTTTAGAATACGTTCCCATACTTTAGGATAGTCTTTTTCTAATTCTTGACGTAGTGACTCATCAGCAATAAATACCCCCGATTCACAGCTCGCACCTGCAAATCCTTCTACTGAAGGAATAATATCAACCTGAAAAATCATACCACTCTTAATGATTTCCTTTGAACCGGAGTAGATTGGGGACGCCATCCATTCTTCATCCGAGGACAAATGACCCGGATTGAGATACCATCCGTAATCTTTTTTAGGGAAAATGGTTTCAATGTGTTCATACAGGAGTCCACCTTGCATACCAATTTGAATCGTCGATACCCATTCTGTAACGGCATTGTAATAAGGTTTCGCAAGCCGTTCTAAATAATTTTTTGAAACAGCATCAAGTTCTTCGCTTTTTGCTACTGCGTAACCACCACGACTTTGAAGACCCCCTTTAAAGGATGTTGTCATTGAAATCGGGTCTCCAAGTTTTATTGATTTACACGTTGGATAGATATTTGCTTTAACGAAACGTTCACCACTTGCCATGATTGTGACAACATTATGGTATTGTCCAAATGCACCCAATTCAGTTGCAACTTCCAGCTCACTCATACCTACTTCCATCTTATTCATGGCATTTAGAATGCAATTCCCTGATAGTGCTGCACCAAATTCATAGTGTGCAATCTCATTAGCATTATTAACTTGTCTCACACCACCTCGTCCAATGAAGATGGATGTTTTATTTACCAACGTTGCATTCGGTGAGAGTTTTTGAATCGCTGACACTAAAAAATAGGGCATATCAAATAACTTTGAACCATCTTCCATACCACCAACAAAGTTCTTCCACCCAACAAGTCCAATCGTTTTTGATGTAGATAGTTCGCAAACAGATAGTATATCTGCAACGCTTTTCCCTTCAAACATCGGCTGGTTAGGGAGTGAAAGTTGTGGCATACGAACACCTATTACGGGGATTCTTGATTTTTCAGCTTTATTAAAATTCTCATTACCTAAAACCATATATGCTTTGCCTGATTGATGCAACACTAGTAATGCTTCTTCAAAACGAGGAACAAACCCACAAAGATATTCAAAGTTTCCTGAATGTTCAAGGTCTGCGTAGATTACAAGTGTATCAACACCCTCATCTTTCATCTTCTCAAGAACACGTTCTTTTCGATGTTCTATAGTCTCATCCGTTATTAATACTGGACAAAGATCCTCTTCAATCTCTGGTTGGCTAATTTTTTTGTACTTAATCAAATCTATTCCTCCTTCTTAAATATTATCAATGGGATACATCGGTCTCTTAATGCGTTTGAATGGTATGGATTTCGTATCTTGTGGTGTAGGTCCATCCGTCAAGGACATAATGCTTAGTTTTGAGAACTTTTTAAGTTCGGGGAATATATATCCTTGTTTCACTACCACAATGTCATAATCATTCCAATCGACACCGGCACTATCAAACTGAGGTTTTTCGCAAAATGCTGAGTTACGGTTCGCCACTACAATATCAATAGATGTACCCTCAATACGAACTACGACAGATTCACCTACAATCTCAGAGTGTTCTGTTTCATAGAACCCACCTTTCAGTGCGCCTTTTGATAGAATTTTTACACTGAGTGGAACTTTCTGTGTCAAATCATTGAAGCCCATTCCAAGTTCAATATCCTTTACAGTTCCTACTTCTAGGTCGTAGAGCAATCGTTGGGCTTTACTGTCATGAATTGAAGCAAAAAGAATTCTCTTACTTATCTCATCTTTTCTATCAAGTACTTGTCTTAAAATGAACGTATTACCGCCATGTGATCCTGATGTAACGTTATCACCAGAGTCAGTAATAAAAGCAGGACGCTTCAAAGAGGTCAAGACTGCCTCAAGTGCCGCGTCAGGATTCATAGTTGTTCCTGTGTAATGAAATTCATGACGTCGATCCCAAACAAAGTCATAGAGTTCGTCAAGCACTTCTTGAGCGTATTGCACATGATTTTCCGAACTTGGAATAACAACAACACCACATCCAGCTACATCTGTATCATGTCTGAGGTATCCAACATGCCACGAAGCACTCATAATCCTTGGATCTTCCTCAATCTTGTTCAAGTATTTATTAATAGATTTGACCGGTTCATCCAATGAAACACTTTGTTCTCCCCCTAAAATAAGAGGTAATTTTCGATAAAGCGGTTTGGTAAATACACGGTTTCGGATAATATCTACAAGCATCGATGCAACCGTATTAACAGTTTCATCCATATCAGTGTGTGGAGACTCACGATAACTACGAATTAACGTTGAGTTATTGACGTATTTCTGGGAGAGATTCCCATGCGGATCACAGACAATTCCAATTGGTAAGTATTCACCCACAAGGTCACGAAGGCATTGAAGAATGTGGTGGTCGCCTGATCCACCCAACAAATCCTCTACCTCACTTCCTCCATGTAAGTGAAGGAAAATCCCATCAAGTTCGTGCATTGAATGCTTAACATCTCTTAAAAGACGATTCTTGATATATTCGAAGGTATGTTTTTCAACAACCCCTGCTGATCCAGAGTTCGCGTAAATGGACGGGATTAACTCAACCTTTTCTTTTTCGAACACTTCTCTACAACGCATTCGGTCAATACAATTTTGACCGAATGCAAGTTCATAATCTTCAAGTTGACACATAGAAGGAATATTCGCATTCGATTCTGTCATAAACTGTGCTACTAAGATTTTCATTCTTGGCTCTCTACTACAAGCGTTTTATCATTTTTAATAATGATAGTTGTGACTGTGAATGATACAACAACTGCAACAATACCTACAAGAAGAGCAACGATTAAGTTTGTCATTGATCCATCTGGATTTAAGAAAAATAGAATTGTTAAGAGTCCTGGACAGAATCCCATTACATAACTCTTCAACCCAAATATACCTGCAATAAGACCAGCACTGATTGCTCCCGCTGCTGTTCCGATGAGAACTTTAGGTCTCATGATTAATGCACCATAGAATGCTGGCTCAGTAACACCACAAATACCAGTGATTGCTGCGGATGTGATAACGCCTCGTTCTCCTTTATTCGTTTTCATTGCAAATGAAACCGCTAGTGCTGTTGCACCAACAGCTAAGTTAGAGATGAATCCCATAACAACTGTGATTGGATCATAACCTAATGTAGCAACAGATTGGAATCCAATAGGTGTAATCGCTTTGTCGATTCCCAACATAACCATGTATGGGTAAAGAGCAGATAAAATAGGCATTGCAATAAATCCAGCTTTATCCATGAGCCAAACGATACCGTTAGCAACAGATCCGCTGAGTTGTGTTCCGATTGGACCTAAAACAATAATTGTAATTGGAGCTACGACGACCATTGTTAATAATGGTTTCAAGAAATAACGAATTGATAACGGTAGAATTTTGGTGAAAAGTTGGTCAACGTATTTCATCAAGAAGATACCCATAATTACAGGAAGGATACTACTTGCATAATCAGCGGTTGGTACAGCGATTCCTAAAAAATCCAAACCTTCCACACCACTAATCGCAGGACTCACAATAAATGCCCCGAGTAGTGCACCCATAATTGGTTCGAGTTTCAATCTTTTTGCAGTTGTGTAACCAAGGTAAACAGGAATGTAAGCAAATGCAGCGGTAAAGATAGCTGTAAGAACTTCTGCTGTCCCACTTTCCATGCTCACACCAAAATAGTTAATCAGTAAGTTACGAATAACGAGAATTAAACCACCTGTAACTAAGGCAGGAACAATTGGCATAAATACAGCTGCTGAGAAGTTCCCAACTGCATTAACGTAATACATAACATCTTTTTTACCATTTTCTGGTTCATCTGATTCTGTTGATTTATTCGTTTCTTTGAATTTTGATATTTCTAAAAAATCATTATATGCATTATGTACATCAGGTCCAATAATTATTTGGATTTGATCTCCTTTATTGATAATCCCAACAACGCCATCAATAACTTTGATTGCTTCTTCATTCACCATCTTTTTATTGATGTAGTGAATTCTTAAACGTGTAGCACAGTGTTCAACGTGACTAATATTTTGAACACCTCCAACATTTTCTAGTACTGCTTCTGATAATTTCTTGTATTCCATTTTTTCTCTCCTTTTCACAAGCTAATGTTGTTACTAAGAGGTTTAGCCAGCCTAACTGTAACTATCCAATTCAAAAAGTTCGATCCTCTCCTTTCATGAATGTATATTCTTATGACGTTAGTTTGATAAGATGTAACATTAAGTACAGTTCTTCATCAATTTTCACTTCATAGGAATATTTTTCACTCAGTATCTTTTTAATCTCAACAATACAGTCGGATGCTCCTCCGTACTGTCTATTAAGTAAGTTTAATGTCTCAAAATTCGCTTTCTCTGTTTTAGAATTTGAGCCCTCATTTAAAACTCGGTGCGCAAACCACCGACAGTGTGTTAAAAACCTTTGATATGCATAGTTTTCTTTATCAATGTGTGGAAAACTTTCATCTACAACACAGTTAATCAGACTTACAATCTCTGTTATTTGATAGATTTCCATCATTCGTGTATTCGTTTCCGCATTAACTATATGCAGAGTAATGAAGTTTGCTTCATCTTTGTCGATTCTAATATCCAGTTCTTTCGAAATAATTTCAACAACTTCTGTCGCAATATCATACTCCAATGGATAAAGCATTTGAATATTCCACAGTAATGAGTTGTCAAAAGTGATTCCCATATGGATCCGCTCTACCAAATTTGAGATATGATCTGTTAATGTTGTATAAATACTGTCATTCAATGGTTCATGAATCTTTGATTTAATTAAAGTTATAATGTCGTCTGCGAGTGATATATAATCCATTGGCATGTCTTTAACCAATTCTTGAAACTTAAACTGTTCTTCATCATCGAGATCAAAACGTTTCTCAATTTTTGATACGTTGACAGTATCGCCCTTTGACATCTGAAATCCAATGCCTCTACCTAAAAGAACAACTTCTCTATCAAAGGCATCTAAAGCTAATATAACGTTATTGTTATAGATTCTTTTAATAATCATAGCGATTATCTCCTATTCTTTATTCAGAAACTTCAAACAATGCTTCTCCAAACGCTATTGCTCCTTCGTCTTTTTTCCATCGAACATCTCTGTTGGTACTAATAACAGGGGTGACTGTTTCATAGCCCGAATCTTTAATGGTTTCAAAATCTACATTTGCAATGTGATCTCCTACTTTTACATCGTCACCAATGTTGGTAAGAATTTCGAATGGTTTTCCTTTTAACATTACTGTATCAATTCCCATATGAATAAGGATTTCAAATCCTGATTCACTTTGTATCCCTATAGCATGTCGTGTTTCAAATATCATGACGACTTTACCATTTATCGGTGCTACTAATTTTTTATCTGATGGAATGATTGCCATTCCATCACCAAGCATTTTCTGCGAAAACATTGGATCGTTTACTTCCTCTAATACAACTGCAGTCCCTTGTAATGGACTATAAATGATTTCGTGCATACGAATCCTCCTAATAGAAAAAAAAGCAAGCAAAACTGTCGTAGGTATTAATATCCCACAAACAGGTTTTGCTTGCTTATTAGCAGTAACAATCCTATTTCAATTTCATTATATCAACTATGTAAGCGTTGTCAACAATCTTTTTTTAAATTTATATTCAATTCTGAAATGAAAGTGCTAATATCTTGAAGTTGTAAAATGGTTCTAAAACGTTAGGATAATACGATGAGAAAGGTTAATTTAAGCATGAATGAACGTGAAAAGTATTTAATCATTAAATCACTTGTCGATCATACTGGTAATAAAAAGAAAGCGGCGATTGTGTTAGGATGCACAACACGAACCGTTAATCTGATGATTCAAGTATATCAACTAAAGGTACAGTAAATTTTATACATTAAAAAAGAAATAAATCCCTTCAATCGCTTTTGATTTAGCGATTATAGATTTAGTCATTGACCTGTACAATCCCAAATATGATGGTGAAAATATAACTCGTTTTTCAAAGCGTTCAAGTTCAAATGTGGGTATCAATGTTCATACACGCACTCTTAGCAATTGGTTATTCCAGGAATTAATACTATCACCGAAAGCACGCAAGCGTACTTGAAAAAACTATGCTACTAAATTCTGATTCATTGACTGAACTTACACAAGATGAATCACACCCTTAAAGCACTCGCTGTACATATGTAGGAGAAATGATTGAAATGGATGCATCCGAATTTATCTGGTAAGGATTAGTAAGCGTGGTATTGATTTGGATTAATCTATATGATTCAAAAATAGCGACATCCTTGAATAGTCGTTTGCTATGATGCATATAGAGCAGATTTAAAGCACAGTTCTCAAGTTCGATTACCATGCTTATGTTTTAATATTTTTGAGACACTTTCATTTTCCGTTGACGGCAATCACAACCCAAGGTTTACATAGGAATCGGATTGAGTGAACCGCTTGTTATCTCTTACAGCGTTCTAGATATAAATCTTCAAAATTTTATAGACTCTATGGGCACCAATTCCAATCTTAGTTAGAGACTCAAGTGTGCCTAGCGATGTCGTTTGATTACATAGATTAATACTGAAGGAATTACTATCATACACGCATAGACGGCTAGTGTCGTAATAATACTGGACGGACCTTGCATCCATAACGGTTCAACGATACGGTTATTTGTATACTGCTTATAGAATCCAATTGTCATATGTAACACGAAGGTTATGCCATTTATCCATCGAATATTGTTGAGCCATTGGATGCCATCCATACGATTTTCTGGTGGTTCGTGAACCCAATCGATATACGCAAATAACGCAATTACAAATAAATTGATATACACAGGAACAAACCATGCCATTGATAAATCTTGGTTGGGAAAAAGGGTAAAAATGGTCAGAACAACGCCCAGCAGGACACACCAGTCCATAAGGGTGCGCCATCCTGTATGTTTACTGAAAAATTTGTACATAATATCACCTTTTCATTAATTATAACATAGACACTTCAGTTCATGACATCATAAAAAAGCCCGCTAATTAGCGAGCCTTGATAGTCAGTGGTTTATGTGCATCAATGATAATCGATGCCATACCAATCTTCTCGTGGCTGTTTCGACTATCAAAGCGTAAGGAACGACCAATCATGCCATCGTCAGGATTCCAATAACTGAAATGAAAATTTCCAACTTCATCGCAATGCTCTAAAAGATTCACTCTAAACCCTACACGTTCAAAAACAGATATGAGTTTTTTATACGTATATAAGATTTTATGTGTCGCTGCAGGATGATCTTTGGGCCCTGGTCCGCCGACACCCACAATTTTTAGAAAAGATGCATCTTGCAAATTTCCATCCGGAACCGCAACGCGCATGTATCCACCATGTTGTAGATACTCATAACAATGCTGTGCAGCACGAACCCTTTCTTCTTCTGTAAAATGTTCCCACACATGTTCAGCTAAAAACGCACACGCTTTCTCCTTCGAAAAAAACGCGTGCATGCTGTCACGTGATAGTACATCTAAAACGTCACAATTCGTGGCAATCCATCCAGGATAATCTGTATCCCCTGCCCCAATTATTACCTTCACTTTGGACTACCGACGGTCATGATTTGCAATGCATCATCAATCACAACCACTGCTTGGTGGTCATCAATCACACATAAATTGTAAGCCTCACTGTATGTTTCAATAATTTCAGTCACCTCGGCATCAAAATATTCATTGCCTTGATGGGGAACGATATGAACATCAACCAAACCTAAGCCACGATGGCTTGTTAAAGTTGTTGCTGCTGCCTCGTTATCCATAAGCGTTATATAACCAATATTGGGCGTACATACGATTGATCCGGCAGATTCACCAATGTACCATTTCCCAGTTGCAACATGTTTTTCAATCGCTTTATCAACGCCTTTTTTACGCAGTTCTTGAAGTAAATAAAACGTATTCCCCCCTGATACATAAATAATATCACTGCCTTCGATGATCGATACAATGTCAGATTCATGTAAGGCACCTATCTCCAGATTCGTGATTGCCATGTTATGTGTTTCAAACCATTTTCTTGCTTCATCGACATAGAAATCCACGGTCTCGACATATGATGCCGTAGGAATAAAGGCAACACGTAAGGGCGTATCGTCACTCTTAATTCCCAACTTTTCTAATTCGGGTGCAAAATCAATAAACGATGATGTGAGTACTAAGTTTTTCATACGATCTCCTTCAAACTGTATTATTCTTATTATACCCTAAACTTTTTGTGTATATTGAATCAGTCTGAAAATATTCTGGATATCACGATCATTCGGCAAATCTGAAATGGGATACAATTTTTTGATGATCGGTGTTCCTCTAAAAATACTGCTTGTTGTCGACAATAAGAGATCAAATTCTTTTTTGGGGTCAAATTCAAAGAAATGTTGTGTGTTAAAGTACTTCATCAAAAATGCGATAATCGCTTGCGTGTGATGGAAACCCAAATCACTATGAATCGCAATATCCAAACGTTTGTAGTTTCGTAAATGGGGAATGTTATTGTAGATGTGGAAAACCATATCATCTACAAACGGTAATAAATCGATTCCTAAATCCTTACCCAGTGCTTGTGTTCCTAATTCAACGTAATTGGCGTAGTAGGAGTTTTGACGTTTAAATTCTTTATAAAAAATAGCATGTCGATTCATAATCGTATCTATTTTCACAGGGAACGTGCGGGCCCAAATAACGAGAATATAGAGGGTATCGAGGAACGTTTCGTACGACTCAGCATCAATTTTAGTGCGGTCAAATAACGCATCAAAGTTACGTTCAACAGAGTCCACAAAATCACGGTGGAATGTTTCATGATCAATGGCTAATACAGTATTACGGAATTGGTCAACGATGGCAGTTTCTGTAGTTTGATGTGTTTGAATGCGATACATCGCAACCCGAATGATCATTTCAATGTTATCAACAATATGTACAGCTTCTACGTTTTTATACGTTGAAACATAGTTTAAAACCTCCGCAAAAACTTGACGATCCACTGTCGGAAGCGTCGGTTCTAAATCTGAAAATTTGATTATTTCTGCAATGGCATAATTAAGATGGCCTTCACTCGTTGTCGTATAGACGAGGGCATTATTTTGATTATAGACCACTTCACTTTTAAATTGTTTCATGAATTTATTGATTTCAATCACAATTTTTCGAAGGTGTGATTCACTATATGATAAATCAAGTGCATGATCCACAATTGTATGCGTTGGATTTTCAAAAATGTTCAGCAAAAAACGTATGCCGATTTCATTACGAAACAGTTCTTTTCGGACTTCAATAAAATCCTGCATAGCATTATTTGATATAAAAACATTATTTTTATTGACACGAATATCCAAAAACTCGCCCCATTGCTCGCGCATGAATTCTAAATCTGCATACACTGTGTTTTTACTAGAACTGTTGACGGCTTGAATCATATCGAAAGTCACAACGCCGGTCTCGCGTGTGATATCAATAATTTTAAGATATCGTAATGTTTTTGCACTTAACAAATTCTTCATGTTCCTACCCCCTAGTTACATGATGTACATATACTTTTATTTTAATTCATGAAACGTTTTCTTTCAAATCAAATATGATGCCAAATGCATAATTTACACATAAAACTCATATTTTCACAAGCATTTAAGAATATTTGTCCATTTAGACATCAATACATACAACTTAGACAAAGTAAAAAAAGATGCACACAGTGTGCATCTTTTTGAATTTTATTAACTATTCACGAATGAGCGCGTCGAATGCACCCAATGCAGCAGTTGCACCAGAACCCATCGCAATGATTATTTGCTTATAAGAACTATCGGTACAATCACCTGCAGCAAAGATGCCAGGTACACTTGTTGCACCATGTTTATCGACAATGATTTCGCCTTGTTTTGTCTTATCAACAAAGTCGCCCAACCATTCTGTATTAGGCACAAGACCAATTTGAACAAATACACCGTCAAGATCGACATGACTTTCAACGTTAGTGTCTCGATTTTTATAGCGTAAGCCGTTGACACTCTCCGTACCCTCAATCGACATTGTTTGAGCGTTGGTGACGACGGTTACATTATCAAGTGTCGCAAGACGTCTTTGCAGCACTTCATCAGCCTTCAATTCAGGCATAAACTCAACGACAGTAACATGTTTGGTAATTCCTGCCAAATCGATGGCTGCTTCGATTCCTGAGTTTCCCCCACCAATAACAGCTACACGTTTACCTTCAAAAAGCGGTCCATCACAGTGAGGGCAATAAGCCACGCCTTTATTTTTAAACGCTTGTTCACCCGGGACATTAACGTTACGCCAACGGGCACCTGTTGCGAGGACGACCATTTTACTGCGAATTTCTGTACCATCTTCTAACGTTGCTATCGCAAGATCTTCTTTACGAAGGGATGCAACTGTCCGTGATTTGATGATATCGATTGGATACTCGTTGACATGTGCTTCTAAAGCCATTGCTAGTTTAGGGCCTTCTGTTTGTGGAACACTAATCAAGTTTTCAATGGAAAGTGTCTCCAGAACTTGACCACCCATACGGTCTGTAATCATTCCGACACGAAGTCCTTTACGTGCAGCGTAAATAGCCGAACTGCTTCCCGCTGGACCACCACCAATGACAAGAATATCATAAGGTTTCGATAAATCTGCCGTGATTGCAGCTTTACCACCTACTTTATCCACAATTTCTTCTAAAGTAATACGGCCACCAGAGAATTCCTCACCATTCAACATGACTGTTGGTACAGCCATAATATTGTGTTCTTCAATTTCTGCTTTAAAGATACCACCGTCAATCATTGTATGACTAATGTTCGGGTTGAGTACTGCCATAATATTAAGAGCTTGAACGACATCAGGGCAAATATGACACGATAAACTCACATAGGTTTCAAAATGCAAGGTATCTGTAATGCCTTGAATTCTTTGAATAAGGCTTGCATCAACTTTGGGAGCACGACCACTGGCTTGAATGAGTGCCAACACAAACGAAGACAACTCATGACCCAAGGGAATTGCTGCAAAGACAATGCCCGTATCACCAATTGCAAAACTTGGTGTTCGTGACAAGGTATCAGAAACAACCGTGATTCGTGGCGATAATGCGGCAACTTCTTCCACAAATGATTTTAATTTGAGAGATGTTTCATCATCACCAACACTGAGTGTTAAGACAACATCACCTTCAAGTAAGGCAACATAGCTTTCAAGTTGCTTAACAATATTTGCATCGAGCATGTTTAAATTTTCCCTACAAGGTCAAGTCCTGGAGTGAGTGTTTCTTCTCCTTCTTTCCATTTTGCTGGGCAAACTTCACCTGGATTTTTACGAACATATTGTGCTGCTTTAATTTTATCAATAAGTGTACTTGCATCACGACCAATACCATCCGCATTGATTTCCATTGCTTGTACGACACCATCGGGATCGATAATAAAGGTTCCACGTTGGGCAGTTCCTTCTTCTTCATTGAGAACATCAAAGAATCGAGAAATACGGTGTGATGGATCACCAATCATAATGTATTCAATTGTGCTGATTACTTCTGAATGGTCATGCCATGCTTTATGTGTAAAATGTGTATCGGTGGATACTGAATATACTTCAACACCCAGTTTTTTTAGCGTCTCATATTGATCCTGAAGATCTGCGAGTTCTGTTGGGCATACAAATGTAAAGTCCGCTGGGTAGAAGCACACAACACTCCACTGTCCCTTAAAGTTTTCATCACTGACACTGATGAATTCTTCGTTGTGATAAGCATTCGCTGTGAATGGCTCAATTGTTTTTCCAATTAATGACATACTTTATCCTCCTTGGGTTTCCCCGCTACATACATTGTCACGCTTTGTGCGAATAAAGTCAATGATAATAGTTATCATTATCATTGAATGTTCACATTTTGTAAGATTCGTCGGGTTTACGTCTTTATTCCTTGCAAATAGAAAAAAAGATTGTTCATAAACAACCTTTTTTGACCACACTCAGAATTGAGAACAAGGAAGAGAAACAATGATTCGTGTGGCATAATCCCAGAATAATGTGTAGTGTTCATCCCTACAGCCATAGTCTAACCCTACTCTGTTTTTATCCTATCATTTTTGTGTAAATACTCTGTTAAAAACATTTAGCGCCAAAATGATGTGATGGCGCTTTTGTCTTCGATATTAAAGGAAATAATTTGCTCCAACAAGTCCCATGAAATGGCATCATTCCATTTAATACGGAACAAATTACTTGTAGCTTTATAGCCAGCTTCTTGAATCGCGAGGTCAAATTGCTTCATTGCCACAACTTCGGGTGCAACCGCGATATGCTGTTTCGAGACACTGAATCCAATGATAAAGGTTCCGTGATCGAGAAACATGGGTTGGTTCCATTTTACGACGGCGTCTAAATGTGGATAGTGCAACTGAATCCATGTCAAAATGGACGCTAATTTTTCACGTTGCGTTGCATCCCGAAGTGTTGTTAAAAATTCATCATGCATAATAATACCTCCGCATCAGTCATTGTTTTTATAATTATAACACGGACGCGAAAGTGCTTCCTATTCTGACACCAAAAAAGCGTTGATCGATCAACGCTTTTCCATTACTTTCTAAGTTCGTAAAGATCATAGTTAAGGTTCACGACATGAGTGAGTTTGTAATTATCAGTATGTTTATCAATTAACACGATAAGCTCAGATTCTGATATACCTGTATTTTGACTTATTCTGGGCACTTGAATACGTGCTGACTCGTAACTTATATGCGGATCCAATCCGGAACCTGATTCTGTTACCAAATCTGTTGGAATTGCATTTCCCGTATCGAAAAGGGAAAGTCCCTCGCTGCGATTTACAATGCGTTGTTCGAGTTGTGGGTCTGACACACTGTAATTGTTTGACCCCGATCCACTCGCATTCCCATCCATATTGTAAGCAACACGCGATGGACGTCCCCAAAAGTAATCACTACCCTCAAAGTCCTGGCCAACCAACTCCGAACCTATCACAACCTTCCCGGCATAAATCAGGCTACCATTCGCTTGATGGGGCATTGTAAGTTGCGCAAGGCCTGTAAGTGCAAGGGGGAAGACACCACCACATAGAATCGTAAGTGCAACAACGAAGAGACAATTTTTCAGTATTTTTTTCATAGTTCCTCCTAGATTCCTGCCCAAAGTAAGAGCGGCGTAATCACAAGATCAATCAACTTAATCGCCACAAATGGCGTGATAATTCCACCCAAGCCAAAGACCATGAGATTGCGGCTCAATAATGCATCTGAGCTTGTTGGTCGGTATTTAACACCTTTCATGGCAATAGGGACTAATGCTGGAATAATCAATGCATTAAAGATAAGAGCACTCAGGATTGCAGATGTTGCCGAATTGAGGTGCATGATATTCAAGATTCCTAATGCTGGTACAGATGCAACAAAAAGGGCTGGTAACACTGCAAAATACTTGGCAATATCATTAGCGATACTAAACGTTGTGAGTGCACCTCGCGTCATAAGAAGTTGTTTTCCAATCTCAACAATATCTAAGATTTTAGTTGGATCAGAGTCCAAATCAACCATGTTTGCAGCTTCTTTCGCAGCAATCGTACCACTATTCATGGCGATACCAACGTCGGCTTGTGCGAGCGCTGGCGCATCATTCGTCCCGTCTCCCGTCATGGCAACCACTTTTCCTTGCGCTTGCTCTTGTTTGATAACATCAATTTTATCTTCAGGTTTGCATTCAGCAAGGAAGCCATCAACGCCTGCTTCTTGGGCGATTGTTGCAGCTGTAAGTGGATTATCCCCGGTACACATAATCGTTTTTATTCCCATGGCTCTGAGACGTGCAAAACGTTCCACAAGCCCTTCTTTGATTGTATCTTTAAGGTATACAACACCCAGAATCTCTGCATTTTTAATAACCACTAGGGGTGTTCCGCCTAGTTTAGAGACAGCATTAACATGCTCATCCAAATCGGATGGAATCGCTTGGCCGCGATTGAGTGCATACGTCTTAATCGCATCAGCTGCACCCTTCATCACCACAAGGCCATTTCGTTCGTAACCACTCATTCGCGTTTGAGCTGTAAACTCTTGGAATGTTGCACCATCACGTAACGCATCATCAACGTGAATCCCCTTCGTTGTAGCGAGAGACATAATTGATTTTCCTTCTGGTGTATTGTCATCCAATGAAGCAATCACCGCATACTGCGCAAGCGTTGCTTCTTGAATACCCGCAACAGGTAGAAACGCATAGGCCATCCGATTTCCATATGTAATGGTTCCCGTTTTATCTAAAATCATGACATCCACATCACCCGATGCTTCCACCGCTTTACCAGACATTGCGATAACATTAAAACGGGTAACTCGATCCATCCCCGCAATCCCAATAGCTGATAAGAGACCCCCAATTGTAGTTGGGATTAAACATACGGTTAAAGCAATTAAGATTGATGTTGGAATAGTGATGCCAACATACATCGCTAACGGTTTCAAACTTACAATCACAATCACAAAAATTAAAGTTAATGAAACCAAAAGTGTACTTAGAGCAATCTCATTCGGTGTTTTTTTGCGCGATGCACCTTCGACCATCGCAATCATTTTATCGAGAAACGATGCCCCTGGTTCTGACGTAATTTCAATCAACAATGCATCACTCGTAACAGTTGTTCCACCGGTAACAGAGCAGAAATCGCCTCCGGGTTCCTTTACAACTGGAGCCGATTCTCCGGTAATTGCAGACTCATCAACCGTCGCAACCCCTTCAATAACTTCACCATCATTAGGAATTGTTTCCCCAGCAACAACGCGCACCCGATCGCCTCTTTGTAACATGGATGCTGCAATATGTTCAAACGATCCATCTGGCAAGATACGATTGGCCATCATGTCTTTTTTAGTTTGACGCAAAGTATTTGCTTGGGCTTTTCCCCGTCCTTCAGCCAAGGATTCGGCAAAGTTTGCGAAGAGTAATGTCAACAATAAGATGAACGCAACAATTCCGTTGATAACTTGCATAGATGCGTTTGGATCTCCAAAAGCAGTTGGCGCAAAGGTCAAGATTACACTTAAGAAAAATCCAATTTCGACCACGAACATAACGGGGTTCTTGATCATGTAACGAACATCCAATTTTTTGATACTATCAAGGAGTCCTTGTTTGATTATTTTTTTATTCATACGATACCTCTAAATTCCCATGCTTACCGCTTCTGCAATCGGTCCTAAGATTAAGGTTGGGAAAAATGTAAGTGCAGAAATTAAGACGATAATGACAATCAACGCAATTGTAAACAACGGCGTATTCGTGTTTAACGTTCCGATAGACTCACTGATGCTTTGTTTCTTCAACATCATTGCAGCAATACTTAACTGGAGATACATCGTGACATATCGACCTACAATCATAACGATGCTCGTCGATACATTCCAGAATGTCGTATTGTCTGCTAAACCTTCGAAACCCGAACCATTGTTCGCTGCCGCTGATGTAAATTCATAAAGTGCCTGGGATAAGCTGTGGTGGCTCCCAGCACCTTGTATCATTACAACTGCGAGTGCAGTAAATCCTAAAATAAGTAAGGGGTGAATCACAATCACCATCGCAACACGTTTCATTTCCTGGCTTTCAATTTTTTTGCCAAGATAAGATGGAGAGCGACCAATCATAAGACCACACATAAAGACTGTTAAGAAGACATACATCATGACATTCATGAGCCCTACACCCGAACCTCCAAACACCACATTAAGCATCATCAGCACCATCGGCACCATGCCGCCTAGAGGTGTCGTTGAGTCAAGCATACTGTTGACTGAACCTGTGGTAAATGCCGACGATACTGTCGTAAATAGGGCAGTTTGGACTATTCCAAAGCGGAGTTCTTTCCCTTCAAGATTCGCTGGTGAGTTCAATCCAAGATGCGTAAATAACGGATTCCCTTGCGTCTCTGCAAAAACCAAGAGGGCAAAAGCGAGCATAAAGAAAACGACAGAGGCTATTAGAATGGGCGTACTTTCGAGCCATCCTTTTTTACCATGTTGTTTGCGTACATTGAATCCGAATGCGAGTAACATACCGCCCGGAACCAACGTCATCGCCACCATGTTGATTAGATTACTTATAACACTTGGATTTTCAAACGGTACTGCCGATCCTGCTGCGAAAAACCCACCACCATTTGTTCCTAAATGCTTAATGGCTTCAAAGGCCGCAACCGGTCCCATATAGAGGGTTTGCGTGGATCCACTGATTGTGTGTGCAGTTTGTGTCGCAAGCAACGTTTGTGGTACCCCCTGCCAGACAAGCAAGAGACCAATTACGAATGCGATTGGAACCAAATAACGAATTAACACACGTGTAATATCTTTATAGAAGTTTCCAAGGGCTTGTCCGGATAATCCGCGAATAAATGCAAATCCCACCGCGATTCCTGAGGCGCTTGAGAGAAACATCATGACCATGATGACAAACATTTGTCCCAACATTGTTAGGCTGGTTTCAGGTGTATAATGTTGCAAATTGGTATTCGTAATAAAACTTGAAAGTGTGTGGATAACCTGTGTTAAACTCATGTTTGACGTCATCAAAAGGATGAGTCCTCCCAGTATCACAGCAATCAAGTTAATTCTAACAAGTGCCCAAAAATAGGTTTTCCACGACATATTGGTTTTCGAGCCATCGCTCAGTGCGAGCAACGGTGCCTCAACTTTAGAAAAGAATTTTTGTCCACTATGAGATGTATTGCTCATAATGGCATATAAGTAACGACCACTTAAATAAATTCCTGCAGCCGCCAAAATAAAAAACGATAATGTATACGTCATAACCATTCCCCTTAAAATTTTTCTGGATGAATAAGTGCATAAATGAGATATGCAAACACAGCAATAATTACGATACTCAGTAAGATCATAGAGAATCCCCCGTTTCTTGAGTATCCCCATTCTAGCACTGAGGATATTAAGGTGGCATTAATAATTTGACATAGAAAAAAGACCAGAAACCCGGTCTTATTTTTCATACTTTATCATGCGATAACCAACACCCACATGGGTTTGAAGGTACCGATTTTCTGGATCATAGTGTTCGATTTTCTTACGAAGCGTTGTCACAAAAACGCGTAGTGCAGGAATGTTGTCGGAATACATACCCCATACCTCCCGAAGTATTTTTTGGTATGTAATTACTTTTCCCATGTTTTCAACCATAAGCAAGAGTAACTTATATTCTGTTGGCGTTACATGCACATCTTGGCCCGATACACTCACTGTTTTCGCGTTATTATCAACCACAAGATTGCGGTTCGTGTAGAGATTGGTCTCGTCTTCATGACGGCGCATGCGTCGTTGAAGAACCCGAATTCGAACCATCAATTCATCGGCTTGAAAAGGTTTCGTAATGTAGTCATCTGCTCCTGCATCCAATGCTTCAATCTTATCTCTAACCTCAGCCCGTGCACTCACAATAATGATGGGGATATCAGAGCTGTTACGAATTTGGGTGACAACCCACACGCCATCTTTATCTGGAAGTCCCAGATCAAGAATCACACAATCAAATACTGCATCGTGAAACAGTTTCATCCCATGACGGGCACTTTTGGCTACAGTCACGGCATAGCCATCTTGAATTAGCGTATTCCGCATCAAATTTTGGATGACAGGATCATCTTCAATGATTAATAGTTGTGGTTTCATCAACATCATACCTCCTTAACATGATACTAAAGCACGTTCCATGCGGTAAAACATCCTCAACACTAATGCGCCCTTTGTGTGCTTTAACGATTTCATATACTAAAAATAGACCCAGTCCCAGACCACGACGACTGTCCTGGTCTTGCGTGTAAAACATCTCAAAAATTCTTGATTTATCGGCAATTCCCGGTCCCTGATCTTCAAAATGAACCGTCACCCATTCATGATTGACAATTTCCGTTGTTATCTTAATGAGCGTTCCTTTAGGAGTATACTTTAAAGCGTTGTCCAAAATATTCGTAAAAACTTGAATCATAAGCTTTGAATCGACATTAACGGTTGCAAGGATATCTGAATCTACGACTTCGATGCGATGATTTTTCGCTTTCGTACGCACTCTTTGGACACTTTCATCTACTAAATCTTCAAGGATTTCCCCCTCCATATGCAACATCACATGGTCTTGATCAATTTTCGTCATGGCTAAGATATTTTCAACCAAATCAATCAACCACAAGGCATCATTTCGCACATCCTTATAAATTTCATGCGTTTTGACTGTATCTAAAGACGCTTGTTGGAGCAAATCCATGTTCCCAAGTATCGTAGTGAGAGGCGTACGTAAATCATGAGAAATTGTACGAAGTATTGTGGATCGTAGCTTTTCCTGTTCAATCAACAACGCATTCTGATGTTGATCTTCATCCAACGACGCTTTCTCCAACGCGAGACCCCCTTCATTAATTAGCGATACCAGAAGATTCTTTTCAAAGGGGTCCATGCCGTCTTCGCGATTCGCAAAACCAAGTACAGCCACAACTTTGTCTACAGACCGAATTGCAAGATAAGTAAGTTTTGCGTTTGACAATGTATTGGTATGGGCACCCGCACGTTTGTTATTTTCAAAAACCCATTGTGCGATTGCACGTTCTTGTTGCGTTAAAAGCACGTCATGAATATAGTCTGAGCTTAAATCACTATATACAGTTGGAATGAGTTGGTCTGCTTCCAAAGTATAAATGATGACAGATGTATTGAGTAATTTCTTTACTTGATGACCCAGAGCATCGATGATCTCACTGCGATTAGATGCACTTTGCAAACGCAAACTGGTTTCAAGCAAAATATCAGTACGGTATGCCTTCTTCGCCGACTGAATGTCTTTTTGTTTGAGTTTTGTGGTCAGTGTACTAGTTACAAACGCCGCAATAAACATAAACAAAAAGGTAAAGGGATACCCAGTGTCATACGCTTGTAATGAAAATTGTGGTTGTGTAAAGAAATAATTAAAAACAAGAACGGATACCACCGATGCTAGCGATGACCAAATACGGCCCCGTGTGAGAATCGAGATGAGAAGTACCCCAAGCAAGTAAACAACAATAATATTGGATTCACTAAAGCCTTGCTCGGCAAAAATTGCACCCATAGCCGTCGCAAGAACGATAATACAAAATGCCACAAACCCATCTTTCCATTGAAAATATTCTTTTTGGATGATGCTTGAGCGGCGATGATAATAAGATGACGCTTGATCCGGAATGACATAGATATCAATCATCGGTGCAAATTCTGACATTTGGTCAATAATGCTTTGTCCTTTAAACAAACTTCGTTTGCGAATACTTCGGCCGATCACGATTTTTGAGACATTACTAATTTTTGCATACTCCGAAACTTGCAACGCGATATCATCACCATATAATAACGATACTTGAGCATTTAATTCTTCCGCTAAACGTATGTTAACTTTAAGTTGTCGGCGCGACACATCATCCATCTCATCCGTTTCGTCATCAACATAAACCGCAGTAAACGTTGCATGAAAGGCATCTGCCATCCGTGCAGCCGTACGAATAACTTTCTCATTAGTCGGCGACGCCGAAAGACACACTAAAATGTGCTCTTTCGTAAAATATGGGGCTGTTTTATAGCTGTTTTGATTAATTTGATCGGCAGTTTTACGCAATGCAATCTCGCGCAGCGCGACAAGGTTTTCTTCTGTAAAGAAATTATCCAGCGCCCGCTTAGCCTGCTCCGTTTTGTATATTTTACCAGCATGCAAACGATCTATCAGATCACGGGGCGCAATATCTATTAATGCGATTGTTTCTGCCGCATCAAATATTCGATCTGGCACGCGTTCGTTAACAACCACCCCTGTAATGACTTCGACGACATCGTTCAAGCTCTCGATATGTTGAATATTCACTGTTGTGTACACATTGATACCATTATGTAAAAGCTCTTCAATATCCTGATATCGTTTATGATGACGAACACCCGGGGCATTTGTATGTGCCAATTCATCAATTAAAATATACTCTGGATGACGCTCTAAGGCAGCTTCAAGATTAAACTCTTGAAGGGCTACGTTTTGTCGATACACACTTTGTGGTTCGATTATTTCAAGATTTTTAATTTGCGCCGATGTCTCTGGACGTTGGTGCGGCTCAATGTAGCCTGCCACAACATCATGCCCATTTTGCTTTAAAGCATGTGCTGCCTCCAACATCGCATATGTTTTACCAACACCCGCAGCATAACCAAGAAATATTTTTAGACTTCCACGTTTCATCTGTATCACCTCATCCCAAACATACCACATACAGTATTAAGACGGTATTAAATAATACGCCCCATAAAAAGCCTGTACAATGTTCCTTCTTCATCGTACAGGCTTTAAGTCTATTTAAGTGTTACTGCTACAAAATGTCCGGGGTCAATTTCATACCAATCCGGATCAATCTGTCCTTCTCTAAAGGCTCTAAAATCAAACACATCTGTTTCCGCTGAGAAATAATCAAGCGCATGACGCTCTTGTGTTTTTCCAGCGATATCAGTTTTCAAAAACGCCGCAATCAAACGTTTTGTATATGGGTGTGTGGGTTTATTGAAGAGCGCTGCGATCGGCGCTGCTTCCACAATCTTTCCACCATGCATAACAATGATATCATCCGCCATTTGACTAATGACACCCAAGTCATGGGTGATAAACATGATCGACGTTTTAAAATCACGTTTCAAATCATTCATTAACTTCAAAATCTCTGCTTGAATAATGACGTCCAAAGCAGTTGTTGGTTCATCCGCAATGAGTAATTTGGGATTGCATGCAAGGGCCATCGCAATCATGACACGCTGACTCATTCCGCCTGAAAGTTGGTGGGGATAAGACTTTAAGATTCGTTTCGCATTCGGAATCTTAACTGCTTCCAACATTTCAAGTGATTTCTGCGACGCTTCTTTTTTGGATAGTCCTTGATGGAGAATAAGTACTTCATTAATTTGACGTTCAACCGTAAAAACAGGATTCAAACTGGTCATCGGTTCTTGGAATATCATAGATATCTCATTCCCGCGGATCTGTTGAAGTTCTTTTTCAGGCATCGTCGAGATGGCTTTATCTTCAAAAGTTATAGTACCTTCGTGAATTTTTTGATTGGCTGTAAACAGTTGGAGAATTGACATCGCAGTTTGGCTTTTGCCACTTCCCGATTCCCCCACAATTCCCAATGTTTTTCCAGCTTCAACTTTAAATGAAACACCATTGACAGCCTTTACCAATCCATGACGGGTTGTAAAGTATGTGTGCAAGTTATTAACTTCTAAAATGCTACTCATGCTGCTTCACCTCTTTCTTTCAAATGACATGCGACAAAGTGTCCGGGTGATACTTCAAACCAATCCTTATCCGCTTCGCCCATTTCATCAAACAAGAATTCAAATCGTGTGTCTTCACGGGATTCATACAATGCTTCTTCAGCATTGAGGCGTGGAATCGCATCTAAGAGACGTTTTGTATAAGGATGTTGTGGATTCGTAAAAATTTCATCAGCAGGTGCCAATTCCACCAGATTTCCAAAATACATAACTCCAATTCGGTCACTAATGTATCGGACAACTCCTAAGTCATGGGTGATGAATAGATACGTAAGATTTTCTTTCTCTTTTAGCTCCTGAAGTAAGTTAATGATTTGCGATTGAATGGAAACATCCAATGCACTAACCGCTTCATCACAAACAATGAATTTAGGCTTTAGCGCAACAGCGCGGGCAATCCCAATACGTTGACGTTGACCCCCTGAGAATTGGTGTGGGTAACGATTCCTAAAAGACTTGCTAAGACCACATTTTTCCATGACATCTTCAATGTATTCAATGTAGCCATCACTTTTTTTACTTTCAAAAACACCATGCGTAATCAACCCTTCACCAATAATATCGCCAACTGTAAAACGGGGATTTAATGATGAATAGGGATCTTGGAAAATGATTTGGATATTATGACGTAATCCTCGTAATTCTTTCGTAGATAATGACGTCAAATCAATGCCGTGATCTAAAAATGATTCAAAGTACGCAAAGCGCTCATGACCACTTAAGGTTGCTTTCACAGCTTCTACCTCAGCCTCGATTGTTTCAAAGACTTTTGTTTCATCTTCAAACTGTGTTTGTAAACGTTTTTCATTGGCTTCTAATTTTGCATCAGTTCCAACAATTTTCAATCGGGCTTGTGTCATGTATAAATCCTGATGAATTTGAGCTAGCTTTGATCCCGCACTGTATCGTTTAATCAGTAACTGGCGGACAAAATTAAGATCATCATGCACCAACAATCCACCTGCGAGTCGGAGTACGTTACCATACTTCTTATTAAAGTCAATTTCTTTGAGACGATACGCATCGATGCTCGCTTCATCATTTCGTTGTGCTTCCAATGCTTTTAACTCCGCAAAATCTTTATCATAGGATCCTGATATTTTTGGAATTGAGTCATAGGTTTCTTTAACGTAGGAAGGCATCAGATTTTCAATGGTATCACCATAAAACATGGTTGTACCACCAGTCTGTTCCTGAAGTTGAATTAACGTTCGACCAAATGTCGATTTACCACATCCTGATTCACCTACAATGCCTAACGTCTCACCTTCAAATATTTCCAAGGAAATATTTTTATTTGCCTTTACATACTCTTGGTGACGTTGGAAGACACTGGATTTTTTGACAGGGTAGTATTTTTGTAAGTTCTGTATTTTAAATAATTGTCGTGTTGTCATCTTGAGTCCTCCTAATCACGCATTTTTGGATCAATTGCATCACGAATCCCATCACCCAATAAATTAAAGGCTAAAATGGTTAACATGATTGCAAGTCCAGGGTATACCGTAAGATAGGTATGTGTTCGAATATGTTCACGTCCCAAACTTAACATGGTACCCCATTCAGCAACGGATGCTTCAATGCCTAATCCGATGAAGCCAAGTCCTGCTGCCGATAAAATCGCAGAAGCAACACCCATGGTTGCTTGAACAATAACCGGTGATAAAACGTTGGGTACAATATGTTTTATCATGATTGATGTATTGGATAAGCCAATTGCATGTGCTGCTTCAATGAATTGTTTCTCGCGCACAGCCATAACTGCAGATCGTACAATCCGGGTATAACTTGGAATCCCTCCAATACCTATCGCCAGAATTAAATTCATTAAACTTGGACCAAATGAGGCAACGATCGCAATGGCAAGTAGAATCGATGGAATTGAAAGGAGTATATCTGTAAAGCGCATAATCACAGTATCGACTTTACCGCCGTAGTAGCCTGCTAGCAATCCAAAAATACCACCAAAGAATAATGAGATAATAACTGCTGAAATTCCGATGGTGACCGATACGCGAGCTCCGTATAGAATACGACTAAGGACATCACGTCCTAGCGCATCAGTTCCTAACAAATGCGTTCCGTTAGGATGTTGAAGCGCATTCGATAAGTTTTGTTCTGTCATGCCAAACGGTGCAATTTTGTCTGCAAAGATAGCAACAAAGACAAGAACAACAATAAAAATTAAACCGACAACTGCTCGTTTATTTTTGATTAATGCACGCCATATATCGCGAAATGATCCTTCAGGAGCTACCACGATGTCTTTCTTTTTATTTCGTTTAAACATATTGGATCTCCCTTCTATTTGTATTGTGAACGAATTCGTGGGTCAATATACCCATATAGGATGTCAACACTTAAGTTCACAATCGTAAAGATAAAGGCAATAAAGAGAACCCCACCTTGAACGACAATTAAATCACGTTGACGAATTGCATTGACCATCAAGGTCCCAAGCCCATTTATACTAAATACCGTCTCCGTCAGTACTGCCCCCCCTAGAAGCGCTCCAAACTGTAATCCAATCACGGTTACAACAGGAAGTAATGCATTTCGTAATGTATGGACATAAATGACCCCACGCTGGGATACCCCTTTAGCATGAGCTGTACGAATGAAATCTTGTCCCATCACATCTAGCATACTTGAACGGGTAATACGCGCAATCGATCCTATTGAACTCGATGCAAGGGTAATAACTGGAAGGACCATTTGTTGCCATGATTCAAATCCAGTGGATGGGAACCATTTTAGTTGTAATGAGAAGACAATGATGAGTAGGAGCCCTTGCCAAAATGTTGGCATGGATACACCCAAAAGTGATACAAACATTGTTCCATTATCCACAGCTGAATAGGGTTTACGGGCTGCAAGAACTCCCAGTGGAATTCCAACGACTGCCGCTAATACAATACTATATCCAGCAAGTTTCATTGTATTTGGAAAACGCGTCATAATCTCAGTGATGACGGGACGGTTATTGACAAAAGAACGACCCAAATCAAATTTTAGCAACGCATTCCCAATATATTTGAAATATTGGATGAGGAAGGGCTGATCCAACCCCATTTCACTTCTTAATTGAGCAATTGCCTGAGGTGTCGCAGATTCACCAAGTATCAAAGTTGCGGGATCTCCTGGTGAATAGTGCATGATTGCGAAGACAATCAATGATACACCCAAGAGAATTGGAATGACCCATAGAAGTCTTTTTAGAACATATTTGTACATTGTACTCATCCTTTCTTTTAAAAAAAGAGTGGGGAGATTGTCGCCCCACTCAGTGTTAATTACTCTCCAACCTTAACTTGGCTCAAGAAGTATGAACCTGTTGGATGGTGTTTAAATCCTTGAACATTTTTACGTGTTGCAGTGACATTCTCGCCATCTTGAACGAAAATCCAAGGAGCTTCATCACGAATGATGACTTGTGCTTCTTTATAAAGTGCTTCACGGGCTGCTGGATCCGTTGTTGTTTTACCATCATCTAGTAATTGATCAACCTTAGGATTACTATAGAATGCACGGTTCCCAGCTTTACCAAATTGTGATGTGTGGAACAATGGATACAGACCGTAATCAGCATCAGTTGTGACAGTTGTCCATCCTAAAATATACATATCACCTTCACCTTTTCCGGTTGCATCTAAGTATGCTCCCCATTCTAATTGGTTAATTTCAACTGTAATTCCAAGTTTTGAAAGTTCTTCTTTGACGACTTCCGCAATCTTAATACGCTCAGCATTGTTGTCACCAACAAGCAGTTTCAATGTAAACCCACCATCTGCATATCCAGCTTCAGCAAGCAATGCTTTCGCTTTATCTACATCATAGTTGTATGGTTCTAATTCTGAGTTCGCACCAAACACAAGTGGATTTAACGGTCCTTGTGCAGCTTTACCAACACCTTGATATACCGTTTTAACGATTGCATCTACGTCGATAGCATAGTTAATTGCTTGACGGACACGAACATCATTGACCGGTGTTTTACTTTGAGTGTTGAAACCAACATAACCTGTTGATAAGTTAAGGTCACGGTAAAGTGCTAAGTCTTTGTTTTCTTCAACTTTGGCAATGTCTGATGGTGCAACATCCAATGCAATGTCAATTTCACCATTCTCTAGTGCAATAAGTCGGACCGAATTCTCTTTGATAACTTTAAATGTAATTGTTTCTGCTAAGCCTTTTTCCCCCCAGTAATCAGCAAAGCGTTCTACATTGACTTCACTTCCTGCAGTCCAGTTCGTAAATTTATATGGTCCTGTACCAACAGGTTGTGTTCCATAGTCTTGACCACCCTCTGTGACAGCTTTTTCGTTCATAATCGCTGTTGCAGGGTGTGCAAGATGTGTTAGGAATGGTCCAAATGGTTCTTTGGTTCCAATTTGAATAGTATGATCATCAACAATTTTTACTTTTGCTGGATCAACGGAACCGACAATGTGTCCAATTTGCTCAGATGCAGCTGCACGGTTCATGGTGTATGCGACATCTTTCGCTGTAAATGCTTCCCCATTGTGGAATTTAACGTCTTTACGAAGTTTAAATTCGTATGTTGTATCATCAATAGCAGTCCATGACTCTGCAAGTCCGGGCTCTAACTCAAGTTTTTCATTTTGTTTAATCAGTGTTTCATAGATTTGACGGGCAATTCGTGTTGTTGCTTGGTCATTCGTATTTTGGATGTCAAATGTTACGGCATCAGCACTTGATGCAATGATAAGTGAATCTTTTGCTCCTTGGCTTGATCCACTTGAACATGCGGTTAAAAATAATGCGAATGCTGCGATCATAATGATCGATAGTTTTTTGCGATATTTCATATTTGTTCTCCTTCTCTTCACTGGTTTTCTCGAGTTTATCACATAACGCAAGTCGATTGCAAATGTTTTCATCATAAATTGTAAAGTTTTACATATATTCAATGTAAACTTTTACATTCCTTCGTTAAAAATAGTCTGTGAATAGTGGCGATTTCTTCACAATCGATAGTTTGTATTCCAAAACAATTATTAAGCAACTTTCACATTCAAAATAATAAAAAAAAATCGGCCGAGGCCGATTAACGTAATCTTTCAAGTAAATCATATCTATAATAATGGTCAGTGTTTTGGGTAAAACGAACCGTGTTCACGTTTCTTATTTTCTTAAGAACTTGTAAATATGACACCAACAATTCAAAAAATCCATCTTTTTCAAAGTATGCTGCCGTACCCCCAAAATCATGGATAAGCATTACAGTTTCTTTTCCTTCATTCGTGATCTTTGCATGAATATAAAATGTGCGATCATCCCGGTACGTCCGTGACCCAAACTCGATGGCATCTGTAAATGTCGAATACGTTTTATCAAATACTTTAGAAACATCTGGATGTTGATCCATATACTTTGCAAAATATGCGCCTGTAAAAGCAACTAAATCTTTATTCATACATTACCCAATCTTACACGTTTTATTCAGTTCACGATGCGTAAACCAAATACCCAGAGCAAGAATTCCTAATGATATTATTTTATAAGGTAAATTCGCTAGTGGCAAGGCATAAACTGAAAATGCAACGCCAAAGGACGCAAAGAACGCAACCACGCAGGGTGTGCAGCCATATGTCAAGATACCAAAGATTATTGATACAAAACTAAAATTTTGACTTTTGCTCTCTTTTCCAATGATGCTAAACTGCAAACTACTGATCATCATTAAATAGGCAGATATACCTGCCATAAGAATGTTAAGAATGATATTAGTCATGACAAGTCCAAGTGAATACTGAGACTGCATTTCACTATAGCTTATATTTAAATTGTCAATAACTAGATTTACGAGTAAAAAGAAAGCAAAGAATCCAAAAAACTTATATTTATTGTTGGTAATGTAGTTACGTATCATAGGTCACCTCATTGACTATAAATATACCACCCCCGGTATTTCATGCAAGCGACATGCTCACTTCACACGGGTAATAATCTCATCCACAACGATTGTTTTGTGTCGAATTTCGTTGAGAATACCGATACTCAGTGCAAAAAGTACAAATAGGAGTAAAAGCATGATGACATAAAGTTTATACTGTTTCATAGTAACCTCTATGTGGAATTGTAAGTACCACTTCATAATGTGTTTCTGTATGATGGGTTGTTAGGGATCCGTTGTGGAGCATCATTATTTTATCTGTTAATGATAAACCCATACCAAAGTTTTCTGATTTTGAAGTTAAGGAACGCTTTGATGTTATTCTATTTTTAATATGGATTGTGTAGTGCGTGGGTGTATCGATTCCCCAAACGTGTATTGGTATCATACGATCCATCGTTGCTTCAATCGCATTCGTCATTACATTAAGAATCGCAATGTGGAATAACCCTTCATCGAGTTCGAATGTAGATGACTCCAGTTCAATCGTAAGTGCTTGACGGGTCGGCTCGGCAATACTAACAATTAACTCCGATAGCCACTGTGTATCAAGCGTTACATTTTGAAGCACTTTCGTATTTTGACTATAGAGCTTGAGTAATGAAACTGATAATGATTTGAGTCGATATGCTTCTTGATGGATTGCAACGAGCGTTGCTTCTACTTCTGGATTTTTGTTTTGTGATAGCAAGCGGTTGACATTGCCCAATATACTGGTTAATGGTGTTTTGATTTCATGAGACAAATAACTAATGAATTCTTGTTGTGACGCATTCGCATCCGTCAAACTCGAGAGTTGCTGGTTCACACTCGCCATCATTATATTAAACTGATGGGCTACTGCCGCAACCCGATCACTATCAATCTCATCAACACGAACGGTTGTTTTGAGGTTACCTGCACGGACTTCAGCCATCGCTTGTGTCAGAGTCTCTGTTGGTTTAACAACGTAGCGTGCTAAAATCCATGCAATAACTCCTGATCCAAGCGTTGCCACGATCATGACACTCACGGCATTAAAATATAAGACATTAATCGTTTGAATCGTATTCGTGAGGTCGTAGCGTAAGCTAATAACCAATGGACTAAATGCTGTTTCAATATACTCTTGTGTGACCAACATGGTTTCTGTAGGAGACTGGTAGGTTTTAATCCATACTGTGTCATAATTAACTGTACTCATGAGTTCTAGTGGACCAAAAGCCGAATAGTCCTCTGATTTGAGCAAAATGCCACCGGATGTGGAACCAATGACATATTCACTTTGAAGCGTTTGGCGCAAATCATTTTCCAATGGTTCTCGGGGTGCGTCTTTTTCAATATCTGGGACGCGCTGCTTTGTTATATATTCAAGGGACTTATGTTCTTCTAGGGCCCGTTCTTGTGCTTGTTGCATGAGGCTTTGTGATGCGATGGTGAACCATGTTATCCCAACAGCACAGATAAACGTTACAAACGTTGCTAAAAGGATCGTAAAAATTTTAAGATAAGGTTTCATGATAGGTGATCCAAGATATAGCCAAATTTAAAAATAGTTCGAATATTTGTCTCAAGATGCATTTTTTTACGTAACCTTTGGATGTGTAAATCGAGCGTTCGTGTTTCATCATGATCTGTTTCCCAGATACTTTCAAGAAGGTACTCGCGAGACAACGCAATTCCAGTATTTTCAATTAAAAATATCAGGAGACGGTATTCTAATGGCGTTAATGAAACCACATTTCCGTCCATCCATACTGTCGATGCCTCAAGATCAATTTGAATATTCTTATACTGCAGGTTTGTCATTGGGTTGTGGTAACGTCGTAAAATTACTTTTACGCGCGCTAAAAGCTCCGGGACTTCGAATGGTTTTGTTAAATAGTCTTCGACGCCTAAGTCGAATGCTTTAATTTTATCATCAATCGAACCGAGTGCCGTCAACATAAGAACAGGTATCTTATAATCCTTAACCATCGGCAACAGGTCATAGCCGCTATGAATCGGGAGCATAACATCTAAAATAATGAGGTCATACGGATTCGCTTCTATCGCATCGGCACCACGTTGGCCATCTTGCGCAACATCAACATCATAACCATGTTCTACGAGGGTTTGTTCAATCAATGAAAGAATCGATTTATCGTCTTCAATAACTAATATTTTCATAAGCGCTCCTTTTAGTTCAGTATATCATGCGGTATTTTAATCTGGATACATTTCTGTTACAAGTCAGCGTTAAGATGTTTACGGAGGAATTTAATATGAAAAAATATACCCTTTTACTTTTTGTACTTGGACTTTTAGCGAATATGAATGTATCTACCCTAGCAGCATCTGACGCCTATTACTCAACGACATATCTTTTGGTCAACCGAGATACTGGTGCTATTCTTGAACAATTAAACGATGAAAAGCTGATTCACCCTGCTTCCTTAACAAAAATTATGACGACCTTTGTTGCACTTGAAATGATGGATGAAAACCAACTAAACGAAACTTATACCTTAACCCATGATATATTTTATGATTTAGTTTCATTAGATGCTTCTGTCGCTGGTTTTGATGCTGGTGAGACCGTTAAAATTATTGATATTCTTTATGGCATTATGCTTCCTTCTGGCGCAGATGCTACGCGCGCAATTGCGAATTATATTAGTGGGAGCGAGGATGCATTTGTACGCTTGATGAATCAAAAAGCACATGAATTAGGACTCGAGAATACTCATTTTGAAAACACAAGCGGTTTAGATCATCCGAATCATTTAACAACCGCTCATGATTTACAAATCATCCTTGAAGCTGCATTGAAAAATTCAACATTCAAAAAAATATTCGCGGCCTCAGAATATCAGTCTTCACCGACAAATTATAAAGAATCTGGATATATATGGGTTGATAAAAACCTTGAATTTGCGAATGGTGTTGACCCCCAAAACCCCTTAACAGGTACAAAATCTGGATATACCGAGCTCGCAGGATCGGCGCTAGCTTCAACAGCGACTGTGAATGGCTCATCCTACATGCTAATTTCTTCAGGTGCGCCGTATACCCCCTTTGATTTTTATAACGTCCAGGACGCCTTGAAGTTCTATTCTCAAGTTACTAACACATCGGCACTAGCAAAAAAAGAAAAACCTGAAACCGTTCAATCGAAATCAGTCGTCGTCAAAACTCCTGAAAAACCCACTTTGTTCTCGTCAAACTTATTCTTCTTAATTGGTGCCCTAGCAACTGTGGTTGGATTTCTGATGTACCTCGTCAGTAAAGTCTAATGGTACATAAAAAGAAGGTATCCACTTGGATACCTTCTTGAGCTATTTCACAGTGACTTTGTGAACTGTATACGTTGAATCTGAAAACTCTAGAATATAGTTATCATGCAAATACAGTTTATCAAAACCTTGTTTAGAAACATTGCCCATTCTGTCAATTAAATGTGTTTTGCCCGCTTTCCCAACAATCATAAATGGTGTTTGGAATGACAGATTCGTTGAAAGTGTCACATCTGGCTCCGCAACTTTGCGGTAATTTTTGAATCGTGCGTCAATCTCTGGGAACCCATCAAAACATGTGAATTTACGGATTGGTGTAGAATCACAGTTAAATTTCATGATTTGGTTTACTACGATTTCATAACCGTTTGGCAACTCAAATTCAGTGGCTACGACTGTTTCACCTTGCGTATTGATATATCCAAGTTTGCCATTTTCGATGACCCCAATTGCTTTATTATCAGCTTGGAAATCATGGCGCGGCGTTGTAACAATATCGTATTTAAAATCTAATTTTGAAACATCGATAGGCGTACCAGCTTGCAATAGAGCAACCGCTACTTTGTCTCCAACGGTTATGGACTCAAATGTGAGTGCTTGGCTGTCTTCCTGATATGCTTGACCTTCGGTTGCTACAATTTGATGGATTGGAATTAAGTTTGACCGTTCATATTCTATAATGTAATCAATGTTAATTTCAGTTCGAATTACGCCTTCTACCAATGAGTCAACAGAATACTCATAACGGTATAGAACCCCATTTTCAACACCGTATATTTGAGTGCCTGCATAGTAGTCACCACCATATAGCGGTTCTTCTAGAACCTTTGGTGTCCCATCCTCATTAAACGTAACAGTGTACTGCGATTCTAAATCTTTAAGTATAAAAGTTGGGTAACGGTGACCATTATCATATTTATAGTTGAACATATTTACTTTTGATGTTTCCACAACGTTGGTTGCGTTCCCCTGTTTATCAATAGCTTTTACCATACCATTATCTTCAATTACAGTCCCGCCCGATGCATCAAAGAAAAATAACTGATTGTATGCGATGGGTTCGAACAGTTTTTCGAACCCATATACTGGATCGGTATTATCAACTACCGGCGGTTCAATAATTGGTGGTTCAATGATCGGTGGGACAACGGGTTTAGGCTTGCGCATCAACGCCCACACACCCACTCCAACAACAAGAATACCAATAACGATCAGTACGATGTTGGTGGTTCGCTTTTTTTGTTGTGCCTTTTCTTTATTCTGTGATAATTGTTTTTCGAAGTCATCCATAATTTAGTCCCCCTTTGCTAACTGTGGATTATTTCAATACCTATTTATCCTATCTTTATTTTATCACAAGATGACACTATGTACACGCTTTCATTTCATTGTGTCCGGTATTGGCGAATCTTAAATGTTACGGGGAATGAATTCGGCCTCGACGCCTTCGGATTGTGATTCACCCTTTAATAACGTTTGGACCGCTATCGCACCGACTTTGTCGAGGTTCAATTGAATTGTGGAAAACTCCATTACTTGACTTAACGTTAAATTATCTTCGCCAACAATCATGAAATCTTTGCCCACATGATACCCTAATGACAGTGCTCCGGTAATAATTCCTGCGGCGTGATCATCACTGTGAGTGTAAATAGCATCTGGCACCTGTTGTGATCGAAACATTTCCAGTGCACACGCTTGTCCATCGTCGAAATGATGGGCATCACTCCGATAGTAAACAATGTTGTCTGTTGCATAAAACTCGTGAAAAGCTCGCATTAATTCTTTGAGCGACTGTGATTCACGGGCTACAGTAATCGCAATGCGTTCCAGACCATTGTGTTGAAACGTTTTAAACATTTCTCGATAGGCTTCGTAACGTTTTGTAAACACGGAGGCAATTCCTTGGGGTAGATCGCGTTCACATACAATTAAACGATAGCCTTCATCATTGAATGCCTGAAGCACTTCCACATCATTAATGCGTGAGGTGAGAATTATTCCATCAACACGTTTGTCTTTTAGTTTATTAAGGTGTTCTAACTCAATTGCTGCATCAAAATATGTTGGCATCAGTAGGATTTCATAGCCATTGTTTATCGCCTCATGA
The DNA here is from genome assembly GCF_009828825.1 of Erysipelothrix aquatica. Classification (GTDB taxonomy): domain Bacteria; phylum Bacillota_I; class Bacilli_A; order Erysipelotrichales; family Erysipelotrichaceae; genus Erysipelothrix; species Erysipelothrix aquatica_A. The sequence goes on from NZ_WTTA01000003.1 coordinate 440,311, forward strand.
AGCACGCCTTTCACAAAGGTATCGTAACAATGGGTATTATCAGGAATAATCACACCAATCACTTTTGTGGAACCGGTGCTCAAATGAACAGCATGAACATTTTTTCGATAGTCTAACGCCTCTACTGATTTCATAATAATCGCATAGGTTTCTTTTGAGACGTATCCCGACTTATTAATTGCACGGGAAACCGTTGCTGGCGAAACATTTGCATGTTTCGCAATATCATAGATGTTTGCCATTGTAATCCTCCTTTAGTCTTAGTGTATCGTACTTTTATATGTGGAAGGGATTCCACATTCTCTCGATTGACTTGACATGAAACGCGTTCCATCCATTACAGTATGGCTGAGAGGAGATGATTTTATGAAGTATATTGTTATTGAACCACTCGCACCCAATACAGACATGCATCGCTTTGAGCGTGCTGTTGCTTGGCTCAAAGAAGATGGATACCACGTCATAAACGACTTTGAAGTCGTGAATAAGCGCGATGTCGCATATACCGTATCGAACGGAACTGTTTATACTCAAGATGCTGAGATATCGTATCCATTGCGCTATTCAATTGCATATGACCTTGAGCGTCTAGCACTTATGATGAAGCCTGGTATTTAAGCATTCCACGCAATAATTCGATACTCACCATCAAAATATTCGATTGCTGCAATGTCATCTAAAGAGGCATAACCTTGTTCCTTAATAAACTCATATACCCATGATGTATCTTTACCCATGCGCTCAAGATTATCTTTATAGATGACTTTATCAACAACTAAGAGCATTGGATATTTCGTATCGCTTTCGTGTGTGGTGATGACGAGCGACCCATTCTGTTCAATTTGCCCAGAAGTAATATGGGCAATATCTTGGATTCCTTGAAGTCTAAGTTTGAGATACAAATCAGCAATGGGAAGACGGGCTTTTTCCACACCTTTGCGTGTAATTTTGCCGTCTTTAATAACATTAATGATATCACCATCAATCAGTCGCTTGACAAAAATATTATGCTTTCGTAAGAGATTCAAACTGATGGATAGGATTGCCCAAATTGTCATCACGACCACAAATTGAAGTGTCGTAATCGCAGGGTTGTAAAGCACACCTCCAATGATTCCACCCAGTATGTAATTTTGTATTTGGTCCAGTGGTGCCATGGGTGCTAAATTCGCTTTCCCCGATACTTTCATGACAAGAATGGCATACGCAATTCCTATTAGTAACTTCAAAAAGACGTCGATGTATTGCATATATGAATCCATAATTCCCTCCTAACACGTGTTGATTTCATTATATCATGCCGACGCCATTACCCTTGTATTAAAAAAACACACTCGACAAGTGTGTTTTTCTATGCCCATATCATGGTTATCTCATAACCTTGGCACATGTGGATCCCTATTGAATGTGCTCGATGTGAATCGGCATGGTGCGCATAACCTGTGTTGTGCAAAGACGATTTTATGCACATACCCGTAATGAATCATTATACGGTACGATAACTTCCTGTTGCAGATCAGCACCAGACGGTTTTGATCATAATGGGGATGGAGAAAGTATCGTGATATCAAAACAGCTGATATTATTTGTGTGGTTGCAAGTCTTTCAATGACGTCTTGCAATGGGGAGACTAAAATCACTGTTTAAACCAACGTTCTGAGGAAATTTGAACACTCAGATGGCTTATAAATGTACCGATACCATTTTCAAAAACACCGTTCGTTTTACCCTGTAGTGCTTAGGAATCCGCGTTTTTTCAAGGTAGTTCAATCATGAATCGCTGTACTGAAGCTTTTCATTTTTTCCGTTGTATTTTTTCTGAGATTGTTTTCGTATCCTGTTGCAAATTCAGCAACATAATTTTATTCCAAATGTCCATACATTGTTGTTTCGGAATAACATACTCACTTTTATCGGCACAAAATAAGCGCCGCAACTTCTCTTCAAATTGATTCAAAACAATCACCCCACACTTAATAGACGACTCATGTGTTTCAAAAGTCTTAATAATTCGCCATTAAAAAAGAGGGCTTAAATGCCCTCATCATTAATTGAATAACCTGTCTGTAAAGTAACGATCCCTATGAGTTAAGAAAATCTCTGTATGTCGGGTGGTCTTATTATGGTCTGTCCACTCCCATTTCGTTACTGTTTCTGTTGGATCAAATGCATACACACTCAGTTGTAAGTCATCCACAACGATCCCGTTTATGCTTGCATCCCGATAGCGCAAAGTAAGAATTGGATTTTCTTCTAAAGCTGAATCCACAAGGGTCGTATCATGAACACGTCGACGAAACACATCACTAAATTGGAACGGCGTCGGGGTATTAATCGTTTGTTCACTGACACTGTCATATGCTTCGACGACTGTGCCATCGATGTCTATACTGTAGTCCGCGATTGTCATGAGCTTCGTACCATCAAGCTTCGATTCAATCACAGCATAATTAACGTAATTGGTCGACGTGTCGTTTGGTAATACGTGCACATAATAGTTCCCTTGTTTTTGAATTTTTTCTGGCTCATCAAACATATCATCAAATGTAAAAACACCGAATTCCTTATTGTTCGCGTAACTTTGATTTGTTTTTTTGAGCGCGACCGCATAATTTTTAGTTGCATCTCCTGGAAACGCAAGTACGATCGTATCTGGTTGTGTACGGTATTTTGTCAATGCCGTTAGCGAAGAGGTACTTTCTTTCGGATAGAATCGAATATAGGTTTCGATAGGCGACCCTTCAAAATACGTCGCTCCCGATAGCATTTTGGGACGTGTTAAAGGACCCAATTTCTCAAAAATAATCGGGAGATAATGCGTATCTGTTTCAAGAATATAGAGGGTGTCCAGTTGATTTATGTCTTCTTTATACCCAACGTCACACTGCGGGATTGTTGCGCCTATACACACGTCTTCAATGTACGCATCTGTGGAAAACTTCCACCCTGAAACAAAGAGATACGTTCCAACAAGTGCAACCCCTATGAGTGTCGCAAGTGTTAATTTATGAGTTCTACGCATGTGGCCTACTTCCTTTCTAAATCGGTCGAGATCGCAACGCCGTCGTCACGATTAACCGTTATTTTTATGGATTCAGGTGCTTCCATCACATTACGAACTATAAGATAAAATTCAGTTTGCGAGTAAACTTTCAGTGCGAATGATTCATGTGTATCGAGTGCGGCAAACCCTCCTTCAGGGATTCCTGGCATAGTATAGTTGCTGCGTTCTCCGCTCTCGAGTAGCTTGCCATTCAATGTCATCGTCCAATCAAGGTATTGGATATCCGTGCTAAAGACCGTAAACGGTGGCGTTTCTTTATGTACTGTAATTACTAACAAGTTGTCATCGAAGTATGCGAAATTTAGAAACGTATAGTCCGTGTTTGCGATTGTCATTGCCCCCTCGACCGGCTGGACAAAAGTAGGATTTTCATTTTCCAATGCCGTTGTGAGTGACGGCTTAGGAGCTCTCGCAATATCAACTGTGCGACTTAACGAAGGATAAATTGCTATAAGAATATAAACAACTGAAATCACAAGTACTATTTTCAAACCGAAATATAACCATGCAATGATGGGGTTATGCACCGCATTCAATTGTTTACCTATGTCGTCAGGATTTCCCATCTGGTGGACGGCTTCTAGCTCGGCATCTTCTAAAGACATTCCTAAGTCCGTAAAAGTTTCCGTCAATTCATCAAGATGATTTTCAAACTCAGCACGAATTGCGTTTCGATCAAATGGATATTTAATGTGAGCAATCAGGGTTTGGATGAATTGTTGTCGTGGTGTCATGATGTCGTAAGTGTTTGCGGTGTATTCACAACTCGTTTCACAGAATTTGAGAATTGTTCCCAAATTGCACGTTCTTCTTCAAGTTGTTTTTGACCCGCAGTCGTGATGCGATAATACTTCCTTTTCTTTTCATTCTCCCCTTTAGCCATATAAGATTTTAAATATCCTGATGCTTCCATGCGATGCAAAATTGGATACAACGTTCCTTCTTTCATCTCGAAAGTATTGTCGGAACGTGACTCCAATTCTTTAATGATTTCATAGCCGTAGCGATCCTGTTCTTGGATGAGTGACAGCAACATAAATTCTGCACCGGTTCGCAACCATTCTCGATTTCGTTTCATGGTATCCCTCCTACCTATGTGTATCTATGTACATTATACCTAGAGTCACAATGTATGTCAATTTTGCCACCTCCATCAAATAATAAGACCACCCTATAGGTGGTCTTTCGTGTTATTTTGAGGTGAATTTTTTGACAATTTGGTCTTGGACTGTGACATCCACGCCAACTGTAGAAAGATATGATACAAACGAACCATAACGGTCATGAATCGCATGCAGGAACTGTTCAATGGCTTCTGGTTCTGATTTCATTAAATTCATATATCGTTGATTTAATTCGGGATCCAAAGTTTGAAAACGATCTTTGATGTTGATGTAAGATTGTTGGTAGTCGTTGATAATATCTCGATGTTCAACCCCCATTAAACCAAGAAGTGTCGCTGCGATGATACCTGTCCGATCTTTTCCCGCAGAGCAATGAAATACAACGGGACCTTCACTTTCCGCTATCGTGTTGAAAACATTGCGAATAAACCCATGATCGTCCATCATCATGACATACATATCGCCCAATTTCAAACTTGGATTGGGATTTAAATCTAAATTGGATACACTGTGATTGTGATATGCAATTGTTTCGTGAACCGCAAAAGGATTCGGACTCTGGGCTAGCTCTTCTTGATGACGCAAGTCAATGACTGTTTGAAGTCCACGTTGCTCAAGATACATAACTTCTTCGGGTCTTAATAGACCCATATCATCCGATCTGAATATTACATTCCATTTCGTTTGGGAACCATCCGCTAACGGATAACCGCCCAAATCACGGAAATTATGAACCTGTTTAAAGCGATAACGTTTTTGCATTAGTGTTTCTCCTCGATGTTTTCGTATAAATCATGAATGAGTGCATCACTCAATTTGTCTGGACTGTCATCAAACACAATGCGTCCATGTTTTAATGCAATGATTCGCGTTGCATAGTGTTTCGCCACATCTACTTGGTGGAGGTTTGCGATCGTTGTGATTCCTTGTGCCTCGTTAACGCGCTTTAACGTATCCATGACATCTTTAGAGGCTTTCGGATCTAACGATGCAATGGGCTCATCTGCCAGCATCAAATCAGGATTTTGAGATAATGCACGACATATCCCAACACGTTGCATTTGGCCCCCAGATAGGGCATCTGCACGAGCATATACTTTTTCACCCAATCCAATATCTTCTAAAAGTCGAATTGCATGACGTTTGTCTTTTTCGGAATACAATCCCATGAATCCTTTGAAGGTTGACATCTGGCCCAATCGACCATGAAGCACATTCTCGAGAACACTTGATCGGTGTACAAGATTATAATTTTGAAAGATCATCCCGATGCGTGAACGGACATTTCGCAGTTCATGCTTTGAAGCCGTTAAGACTTCGATATCTTTCACACTTAACGTGCCTGATGTCGGTGTCACCAGACGATTAATCGAGCGTAGTAAAGTGGATTTACCTGACCCAGAAGGACCAATAATTGCAATAAACTCTCCCTCATAAATTGTTAGGTTCACATCCTTAAGAGCCTGGGTCCCATTCGGATAAACCATTGAAATATCATGCATTGCTAAGATTGCCTCCATGCTAACGTTCCTTTCGAATCCACGACACCATGCGTCGGGTAGTATATTCTGTGATCCACATTCCCATAAATATGATGAGGATCCCCATACTTGCATTTTCAAAGTTATAGGTTCCTATCGACATATTTAAGGTGTATCCAATACCTGCAATTCCAACCATTCCCAACGAAATGGTTTCTGATGTTGTTAATTCAAATCGTAGTGCGACGGTTGCAATCAGTTGTGGCATTAGCTCTTGGGTGAGCCCACGAAACACCATCACAATCCAGGGAGTTCCACTCGAACTCATGGCTTCAATAATGTCATAACCTGCTTCTTCAATACGCTGTGCTAAGATTTTCGCAAGGTATGAGATCGTAGGAAGAAAGAGGCCAAGTACGCCCGCTTGGGATCCGAATCCAATACTCGCAGCTCCGACCAATCCCCAAATCGTTATCGGCACTGCTCGAATCAATGAAAAGAGCACGAGTAAGACGCGAGCCAACTTTGGAAACGGTGCTGTATTGGATGCGGTCAGATAGGCAATGGGTAAGGCAAATAATAATGCCGTCAATAATGCGACAAACGCGATTGCAAGCGTATCGATAAAACTCGTTAGATACGGAAGTGCCAAGGTCCAGTTTGGATTCAAGAGTCGTCCGATAATTCCGTACGTTTTATCGATGTTCGCAACAAACATTGAGAAATCGAGTTTTACATACCACAACGATACAAAAACAAGGATCGTTGCCCCAACTATAAAGCGACGGTTTTGCCGTTGTGTGGGGCCATGTTTCACGCGAATGCGTTTTCTTGCGGCCTGTTTCGAGGTTGTTAAGGTTAAGTCTTCAGGTCTCATAAAATGGCCTTTCTAATTTTGTTGGAAATAATTTCTACCGTGATCATCAATACAACAATCACCAGTATGAGTGCACTCGCATCATGATACTTAAACAAATCCAGTGATTTTTTAAGTTCGTATCCTAATCCACCTGCCCCTACCAGCCCTAAGATGGAAGATGCTTTAATATTGATCTCAAAGAGAAATAAGACCCAACCGTAAAAGGTTGGAAGAAATTCTGGAATCATAACGTGATGAATCAATGCTAACTTGGAAGCGCCATTGGCACGCAACGCTTCTAACGTTCCTTTATCAATATCATCGAGTGCATCTGCGAACACACGACTGAGAAACGATACTGAGAAAAAGACAAGAGCAACAACTCCAGCCGTAATACCTATTCCCACAATGATGACAAATAGCGATGCCCATACCATCATTGGAATGTTTCGGACAAAGGCAAGTGCCCCACGAATCACAATTGCAATTTTTGGAAAAGGTGTCGTTCGTTTCGCAATCAACAATGCAAACCCGAATGCAAGAATGGCTCCGCTAACACTTGCAAGAATGGAAACAAAAATTGTATTAAGAATTGATTCCACATAGAGGGGTAACGCTGTTAAGTTCGGTGGTAAAAACTCCACGATAATAAATCGAATAAAACCTGGAATCGATGTCAAAAAGACTGCAAGATTAAAATCAATTGCTTGACTTGTGAGTATATAGAGCCCTGCAAAAAGACCCAAGACCAATAACGTTTGCCATTTATGTTTAAGCGTATGAATCATTGCGACATCACTTCTTCAGTCAGTTTAAGTTCTCTCGACATTATTTCGAGGCCATCGTATAAGGCATCGTTGGGTGCACCATATTTACCACCTTTCATACCAAGGTTTTTGAAATAATCTGGATTTGAATATGTCATTAAGAAATCTTGAACTTGTTGTTTCACAGTGGCATCAAGATCTTCCCGAACAACGACTGGAACAGCACTAATATCAACACCAAGTTCACTGCCCGCACCACCGATAACACGCACGCTATCTTTATCAATCACACCATTATCTTCAAGAATTTGTGGCATTTGGCAATAGGTCGCACCAACATCATACGTTCCTTGAGCAACACCAATAACCGTTTTATCATGCCCACCTGAAAATTGAATTTGTTTAAAATATGAGGATTCTAATGTTTCCAATGGAACACCCGATTCAACTAATAATTTGTATTTAGGAATAAGATGTCCTGTCGTTGAAGCAGGATCACCGAAGGCTATCGTCTTTCCTTTAACATCATCTAGAGACTGGATGTCGGAAGCTTGTGATGTGATGAAACAAGCGACGTAGCCATTGTCATTTGCCATGGATGGCATCTCCACATTGGCCACTAAAGAAACGCCGCCTTTGTTTCGGGCTACCACATACGAGAATGGTGTGAGTTGCACCATATCAACTTTGCCACTTGAAACGGCTTCAATCGCTGCAGAATAACTTGTTGTCTGATACGATTTAACTTCCATATTAATTGCTTTAGATAAATCTTCTTGAAAGGCTGTATTCAATTCTTGAACTGCCATTGAGTCCTCAACTGGTAAGTATGCAATCGTAAATGATTCTTGACCTTGAGCACTGCAACCGACAAGGGCAAAAAGAGCAATACCACCCGCAATAATTTTTGAAATCTTCATATTTTCCTCCCGTTTATAATGGAAATAGTGTAGTATTTGTTTGTCAATAGGATACTACTGAGGTCATCATAACACTATGTCTTTGGATTCACCGTAATGATTCTGTTAAAAGAAAGTTAAGAGGAAAATACATGAATACGGAACAAAATACCTATCAAATTTTACGTCAAATGATTCTAAACGGCGATTTAAAACGCGACCAATATCACTCAGAAGTCACCCTTTCACAACAACTAAATATTAGCCGGACACCCGTTCGCTATGCACTAAAACAGTTAGAACAAGATCACTTAATAACGTATCATCGGAACAAAGGAATTCGCATCCGACAGGCAACACCTTCAGAAGTCAAAGACGCGACTCAAATGCTGCTTCTTTTTGTTTCAAATGCAATCGAGCCGTTACTTCTTGGTAAAGGTACGGTTAACTTTTCATTACTTAATCAATTATGTACCCTTGGATATCAATATCGTGATGTTGGAGATATCGTCGCCTATGCTGAAACCATCCATAAAATTTATATTACCTTAATGGAACCACTCAATAATCAAACCATTATCAATGTTTCCCGTCGCATCTCACTGCAAACAATGACCTCTGCAGTTTACATTAATCCTACCTACCGGAATACAATACAGCCCAAACCACAAACAACAATTCAACAACTCACTGAGTTCATTGCTGCCTTAAAAACAAAAGACACGAAACGTGCCCGGAAGTTATTTGATGCATATCAAGCATATGCGTTCGCGCAGATCGAAGAAACTGGATCCTTAATTTAACCAATTCTCAACTTAACCGTGGAAATTAGCAACTTAAACTGCGACGCTCGACTTTCCAAGCTTTTGTTGTTATTGTGGATTGCACCAACATTAGGAGGTCTCTTGTCATGAAAAAAGCACTACTAATTATCGGAACTGTCTGGGCTTATGCCGTTCTATGCTTTTATATTGTATTTATCAAAAGAACGTTCAACATTCTTTCTTTATCGAATATTCTCATGGATCATGGAGACCAGGGCACCACTGAATTCTCTTTTCTTGCCTATAATTACGTCGACAACTATACTTGGATTATTGTTTTTTTACTTACTATCATTTTGTTGTTAACACTTGCCCTTATTTTCAAGAACTCGAATTGTAACGTGGATACAAAGAACTACGCACCTAAATAGCTTTACATCGCTTTTTAATAGCAAGATGCGTATAATAGAGGTACACGAAGAGGTGATCGAATGACAATTAATGATGTAGCTCGAGTAGCTGGGGTCTCTAAAAGCACTGTTTCTCGTTATCTGAATGACGGATATGTCAGTGATGAAAACCGGGAAAAAATCCGTCGAGCAATCGAAGAAACAGGCTATCAAACGAATGTTTTTGCCCGTGGGTTAAAAACCAATCGAAGTAAATTGATTGCTATTATATTGCCGCGTTTGGATTCCTTTACATCCATTCAATCACTGAATGGTATGAATACTGTTTTATCACACTATGGTTACCAAATGGTTGTCGTTCCTAAAAATACAATTGAAGAAGATGAAATTACCTATCTTCGTCGAATCACAACCCAGGGATTTGATGGCATCATCGTAATGGCACATGCCATTACGGATGATCATGTTGCGATTGCGAAAGCATCCCAAACCCCCATTATCTTCACAGGACAACATCATCCACAGACTCGCTCTATTACCTTAGAAGATTTCGAGATTGGCAAGAAAGTTGCTGAATACGTCAATACATTGGATGTTCAAAATGTTTTATATCTCTCTGTATCCGAGAGTGATCATGCGGTAGGTGTTTCCCGAAAGCAAGGTTTTTTACAGCATTTAAATAAGCCCGTTCGTACGCTTGTCACAGGATTCCAACAAACGGATGCCTTTGAGGTTATGAAACGCGAATCTGCGACCGTAAAATTTGATATTGTAGTCGGAGCCACAGATAATATTGCGATTGGTGCATTACGTTATTTGCACGGCCAACACATCGAAGTTCCCCAAACAGTAAAAGTTGTGGGAATTGGTAACTATGATTTAAGTCACTTTATACATCCAACACTTACAACACTGCACATTGACTATCAAACGTTAGGTCGTAATGCAGCAAATGCTATGTTAGCACTGTTGGAAAAAGACTTCACTTTTACACTTGAGCAAGTTCATTTGGAACTCATTGAACGCAATTCAAGCAAATAAAAAAAGACCCTTCTAGATCTTTATGATAAAAAAACACCACGCAATTCTAAAGCGTGGTGTTTTTTTATTATTGATCTACTTTCACAAACATACGGGTCAAGATAAATGCGGTTGCAAATGAACTTGCAATAACTAAGAGATAACCAATCATTGCTCCAACAGATTGTGTATAGAGAAGAAGTCCTGGGATGAATGTAATTCCCATCCCCGCAGGTGCTACCCCAAGGATATATGTTACGAACCCTCCAACTGCTCCACCAATCATTCCCATTGCGAAAGCTTTGGGATTGGGCAAGGTGACACCAAAGAGTAACGGTTCAGTAATTCCGAACAACGTCGACGCCGAAGCAGAAATTGCATTCGATTGTTGTTTCTTATTCCTCATTAATGTTGCTACAGCAATCGCCGCTCCAAATTGTCCGGCCATTGATGCAGTACCCAATGGTTGTAGTATATTAACACCTGTTTCAGTAATTAGTTGAATTTCGATAACGCTAAGCGCATGGTGCATTCCCGTAATAACTATCACTTGCTGAATTGCAGCATAGAAGATCTGACCAATGCCAAACGGAATTTGTGTTAAAAGTAGCACGCCGTGTGTTGCATACTGTTCGACACCATGTAGGATCGGTCCAACCACAAAGAGTACAACTGTAATTGATACAAGAATGGAAACAAATGGTGTAACAATCAAGTCCATCATAGCAGGTACATATTTACGAACATGACGTTCAACCCAAGCAACTAACCATCCAGCAAAAATTCCAGGTAAAACGGATCCTTGATATCCTACAATATTAATCGATAAGCCGAAAATCGATACTACCATTGGTTCTGCACCACCAGTAGCAACTGCCCAAGCATTTGGAAGTTGCGGTGCGACCATCATTAATCCAACAACGATTCCAAGAATAGGATTTCCGCCAAAACGTTTAGTTGCAGAGTAAGTAATTAATACCGGCAAGAATGCAAAGGCAATATCAGTCAACATTCCAAACAAGGTTGCGAATTCAACTGACATTTCGATACCCATGTTTGTAAGCATCCCTCTAATTCCCATTAATAACCCTGTTGTTACTAAAGCGGGGATTAAAGGAATGAGCACATCGGCGAAGATTCGCATGAGCTTTTGCATAGGTTTCATATTTGCATAAGCATCTTCTTTAAAGTTTGAATCCGAAGGGGTTTTACCCATAAGCATTTGAAATGCTTCATAAACATAATTGACTTTTCCTGTTCCAATAATAAATTGATGCTGTCCGGATTGAAAAAAGTATCCACCGATGTCTTCTTTTAATGCATCAACTTTTGTAACATCGATCGCCGTATCATCTTTCACAATAATACGCAGACGAGTCGCACAGTGCTCAAAATTTTGAATATTATCTTTGCCACCCGCTGATTCAAGGATGCGTGCTGCAATATCTTGATAGTTCATATTGTCCTCCTACAATGTGGTATCGTTACCACGTTCACAACCACAGATTAACACCGTTTTCAGGATAAAGCAAGCCCTTTCAACAAATTTTCCATCACCATTGCACTCCTTACCAAGATATGGTAGGCTAAATGTGCGGTATCGTTCCCATTAAAACGACATATTGTCTTGTGAGGTACATCCATTGAAAGATACAAAACAAACTCTTAATCATAACGCCAACAATCATTGGCGCACACAATTTCATATTCAGCCACCGACTGGACTTCTTAACGATCCCAATGGCTTAATCTACCATGATGGCGTTTATCATGTCTTTTATCAATGGCATCCAGATGGACCAACACATGGTTTAAAGTCATGGAATCATGTTACATCAACCGACCTCGTCCATTGGACTCAAGATAAACGAATTCTTCAACCTGACTCCATTTATGATAGTCACGGTGCCTATTCCGGATCTGCACTTATCGTCGATGACACGTTTGAACTTTTTTACACCGGAAACACTCGGACACCTGATGATATCCGTATTCCGTACCAACTCAACGCACGCTTAGATACAAACGGCATTGTGGACAAAACGGTTGTTATTGACCATATTCCATCAGGATATACTGACCATTTTCGCGATCCCAAAGTTTTCACAACTCCACAAGGATACGCGATGATTCTCGGAGCGCAACGCCAAGATATGACAGGAACTGCTTTGTTGTATACATCCACAGATCTTAAAGCTTGGCATCTCGCGAAAGAACTGACAACGGCATTAAAATCCTTTGGTTATATGTGGGAATGTCCTGATTATTTCGAACTCGATCAAAAAGGTATATTGCTATTTTGTCCGCAAGGAGCCATGAATTTGCCACAATTGAATACTAATATCTACCCCAATGCTTACATTGTCGGAAAATATGACACAACTCATTTTGATATGGGACATCATACCAATCCTCAATTACTCGATTATGGCTTTGATTTTTATGCCACGCAGACATTTATTGACCAAACGGGTCAACGGGTGCTCTTGGCATGGATGGGAGCCGCTGAAGGCGGATATCCAAGTGATAAGTATGGATGGGCTCATGTATTAACACTACCACGTGTACTCACACTGATTGATAACCACCTCTATCAACAGCCACACCCCAATCTCATTGCACTTCGCACAGATGCCGTTCCCATTGATTCCCCACTATGTTCCTACGAACTGATTCTTGATTCAATCCAAGGCGATTTGGACATTGACCTTTATCGTTATCAAGGTGAGTGCATTAATTTTCGCTATGATGCATCAACACAGACATTGACCCTTGATCGCAGCGCACTTAAAAACACTTATGCTACAGAACGAGGCGAAACTCGAACAGTACGCCTCGATGAACCACTTAAAAACCTTCATGTCTTCCGTGATACATCTACCTTGGAAATATTTATAAACCAAGGTCGATATACAATGTCTCTGCGATTTTTCCCTCAGCATATAGAAGGCCATGTTAAAATAAAGACACTTAACGATTCAGCATTAAAAACACTTTACCCTTTGGAGGATGTTAATCATGATTTATAGTCTTGGCGAAATGCTCATTGATTTTATGCAAGAAGGTTCTCATTATGTGCCATATCCTGGTGGGGCCCCTGCAAACGTTGCAGCCCACGCGCGCCGACGTGGTGCAGATGCCGTCTTTGTTGGTAAGATAAGTACAGATTCTTTAGGTGATCTCTTATACGCAACGCTCAAAGAACACAACATTTTGCTCCCTTTACCTCGCAGTCACAAAAACACGGCTTTAGCTTTAGTTTCGCATCAGAATGGCGATCGTAGTTTTCAATTCTATCGCAATGATACTGCCGACCTATCTTTAAACATTGAAGATATTGACACCATTGCATTCAAACCAGATGACATTTTGCACTTTTGTTCGTTAGGCCTCGTAGCTGAGAGCACAACACGGGATGCCCATCATTACGCAATCCAACAATGTCAAAAAGCTGGTGGTATTGTTAGCTTTGATGTTAACCTTCGTGAGCGATTATGGTCATCATTAGACGATGCTTATGCTGCTGTCATGACATTGATTCCACATGTAGATATCATCAAGGTTAATGAGGACGAGTTAGCATGGCTAACGGAAACTCATGATGTTACTATCGGGATGGAGCGACTTCAAACAAACAAGCAGCTGATTATTTGTACCCTTGGAGCTGAAGGATCGAAGATTCTCAAACCAAATGGTGAACTCATTACATACACGCCAGAAATTGTACAACAAGTCGATACAACCGGAGCCGGTGATAGTTATATTGCAATGATTTTAGCATCGCTATCGCTCTCAAACGTTTCGTTTGATACGTGGTTAGAAACGCATCTACAAGATGCGATTGCACACGCAAGTAATGTTAGTGCACAGGTTGTCCAAAGACAAGGAGCAATTCCAGATATCAATTATTAATGTTAATCATGCCCTCTAAGAGGGCTTTTTTTGTATAATTAAGGCAGTGAGGTAGAGATTATGCTGAGATTAATGGATATTTACTATGAACTATATAGCGCATATGGTCCTCAGGACTGGTGGCCAGCCAAAAGTCGTGAAGAAATGATGTTGGGTGCAATCCTCGTGCAGAATACTTCGTGGACCAACGTTGAAAAAGCACTGTCTAACTTTGACAATGATTTTTCCTTTACTTCAATTAATGCGTTGTCACTCGAAACACTCCAAACGTTTATAAAGCCAGCAGGTTTCTATCGCGCAAAATCAAACACCATTAAAAATCTTGTTGCGTATTTCCAACCTGCTAATTTTGATTTTGATGCGATTAATCTTGATGCCTTACGCAAAGACTTGCTCGCATTAAAAGGAATTGGACCCGAAACTGCAGATGCTATCCTTCTATATGCATTTAATCAACCTGTCTTTGTAGTGGACACTTATCTGAAGCGCCTGTTCAAGCACGTTCATCTTCCCCAGTTTTCCACCTACAATCAGTACCAAGACTATGTTATGACGCAACTTTCCCAAGATGTCGCTTTGTATCAAGAATTTCATGCTTTGATTGTTGCTTACGGCAAACGCAAGATTAGCGACCCTGACCCACTTGAAAAATTTGCAAAGCCAATCTTTCAATATAATACCGATCACATCGACCATTTACGCACAATCGATCAACGATTTGATCGTATCTTTGATCAGTATGGCTTTGTAGACCGCCCCACGATTAATGACCCTTTTGATGCCATTGTCTCAACTATTATTGGCCAACTGATTTCGGTGAAAGCCGCAGATAGTATTTATGCACGTTATCTTGACGCATATTCCAGTTATCACGCAGTTGCGAAAGATAGTGTAGAAAATTTAAAACAGATTGGATTAACCAATAATAAAGCCAAAGCAATTCACGCTATTGCCACACAGATAAAATTAAAAGAACTGAACTTGGCACGCTTAGATACACTCGATGATATTGATTTGATTAAATCTTTGGTTGCCTTGCCAGGTATTGGTGATTGGAGTGCACGCATGATTGCATTACACGGATATGGTCGCATGGACATGACCAGTTATGCGGATGTTGCCCTTCGAAGAGGTCTCGTCACATGGTACCAATTGGACGCGATTGATGAGTCGCAGTATAACCAGCTCCTTTCTCCCTACGCTCCCTACCGTAGTATTATTTCAATTTATCTATGGAAAATTTCCAAGGAAATACCACAAAAAAAACAAACACCTTAATCAGTGTTTGCTTTTATATTTACAAAACCTAAATACGAGAGGTCATTTGAGGTTACAATCTAAGTCTTAAAGTAGAGTTCATTCTCCTTCTTCTCAAGGATACACTCTCGAACTAAAATATTGATTGCGCGGCTCATTGTTTCGGGTGTTATCCCCAGCGAGCTCGCTAAGTCTTTTTTTGTGAGTGGTAACTGCACAAGTCCGTCAGGCGTTGTATAGTGTGCTAATGCCTTGAGCACACGGTCTTTTGCGGGTACTAAACTCTCAGCAATCACGAGATCGTCACGACTCGCAATTCTTTGGATTAAAGAATCCATCATGGATAGCATCATGGTTTCGTCACGCTTCATAATTGTCCGAAATGCGTCCAACTCAATTGTACAAATGGCACTCTTCTCAAGCGCAACAATGTCATATTGACTTTCCTTCGAAATGAGTAATGATGCTTCGCCAAAATAATCACCTGGATAAAGGATGCTCAAAATTCGCTCTTTGCCATCTTCATTAATTTTTCGTAACTTGACTGACCCGCGATGAATAACCCCTAGTGTTTCAATCACATCTGTTTCATCGTAGATGCTTTCATCCGCATGATAATGACGTGGTTCTATCAAATCAGAGATCGCAATTAAGCGGTCCTCCGTTAACTCTTGAAACACCGGTACCTGTAGTAAACAACGGTTGTATTGATCCATTTTATCCTCGCAATCTCATTGCATTTACAATGACAATTAAAACTGATAATTCATGAATTATCATACCTAATGACATGGATACATGTGCATTAAGCACTCCAATAAATAGCACACCAACTGTGACCAATGCAATCACAATATTCTGATACATAACATTGCGAACACGACGTGCTAATCGGAACATCTTTGGCAGTTGATTTAAATCACGATGTGCCAAAATCATATCCGCACATTCCATCGCCACACGATTTTCCGAACCACCCATTGAGACTCCCAAGTCAGCTGCAATTAACGATGGTGAATCATTCATACCATCCCCAACCATCATGATATTTTCATTTTGATTGATGATATTGAGCTTTTCTTGCGGTAATAACCGACTCTTAACATGGCTGATATTTACCATATCCGCAATTCTTTGAGCACTATGGGCGTTGTCACCCGTTAAGATCATTAGTGTATAGTCTTGAAGTTGAGCAAGTGCATCAGGTGCTTCTGGGCGTAATGTATCTTCTAAAATAACAATACCATAGAGTTCCACTTCTGTCCCGACATATACTGCGCTTGATGAAACTTGAGGGACATCATAGGAGAAGAGGTTTTCTTGACCTACGCGATAAGATACGCCGTCAATAGTTCCTGTAACACCCATACCACCGATTACTTCAAAGTCGGATACCTCTTTAAGCGGCAATGTATTTTTGTCCAATATTGCGGATGCAATGACATGCTCAGAAAAATGTTCTAACGACGTAGCGATTTGCAGTACTGTTTCTTGTGATTGTGCGTGGGCTTCGACACGAACCACACTCAGTCTGTTTAATGTCAATGTACCTGTCTTATCGAATGCGATTGTTTCAATTTTGTTCAGTTTTTCAAAGATATCGATACCTTTAATTAAGACATGATGTTTCAGAGCATGACTTAATGCTACCGAAGATGCGATGGGAATCGCAATAACAAGAGCACCTGGACATGATACAACAAGCAATGATAACGCCATCCGGATATCTTGGGTTAGAAGATACGCCACAATCGCAACTCCAATCACCGCAGGTGTATAGTATTGTGAAAAACGATCAATAAAATTTTGAACTCGAGATTTCTTATTCTGGGCATTCTCAACCAAATCTAAAATTTGACCGTAGACAGTATCATCACTCGTACGCTCAACCCGTATCAGTAAATAACCTTCTTTCAGTATCGACCCCATAAAGACTTGACTAGCAACAGTCTTCTGCTGGAGGTTTGATTCACCAGTAATCGATGCTTCATCAACACTTCCAATTCCTTCATACACACTACCATCCACCGGAATAACATTTCCAGCAACAACTTTGATATTCATACCGGGGAATACTTCTTCCATCGTATAGGACATCCCATCTGCACCCACAACCGTTGTTGGCATCGAGTTAATGAGTGATTTGAGCTCCTTTTGCGTCTTGTAAAGTGCTCGCGATTCGAGATGTTTTCCAAATACATACAGGAATGTTACTGAGGCGGCTTCCCAAGGTTCGCCAATTAGTAAGGATCCAAGTGCAGCCAACGTAACAAGTAAGTCAATTCCTACAATACGGAATCGTAGATTTCGAAAACTTTGTATTGAAAAGTAGGAAGCATAAAAGATTCCTACCAGTCCAAAGATCAGTTGTGCAATCACCGTGTTTGCAACGCTAATACGTAAGATGAGAGCAAGTCCAAATGGAAGCCACTTCTTATCGAAGTGCAAATCCTAAGTCCTTAATGCGTTGCTCGATGACATTCGCATCAACTTTCTTCTCATCATAGCTAACCCGTACGGTCGATGTGTTAAATCCCACATCAACAGTTTCAACACCTTCCATTTGGCTGACGCCCTTTTTAATTTTCGCAACACATGATGGGCATGTTAGCGTTTCTAATCTTATTTTCTTTTCCATAGTCTTTCAACCTCCATACTTATAGTATAGAGATTTCTGAGTTTGACACCTTGACCTAGATCAAGCATTCAATATTTTTTGAATACACTTTCTAAAATCCGGAAGAATTACTTCTGCAAACTCTGGATGCCGTGACATCCATACCTGATTTCGTGGTGAGGGATGTATCAAGGGAAAATAATGTGGTAGAAATGTTTTATAATGGAGTACATTTTCAGTAATCGTTTTATATGCGCTCGGTTTGAGATACGCATTTTGTGCATACATTCCCACGAGGATAATCAGTTCAACATGAGGCATTGCTTCAAGAAATTGCGGATGCCATTTTTGGTAGAACTCTGGACGTGGGGGTAAATCACCTTGTTTTCCATGACCCGGAAAATAAAAATCCATGGGAAGCACAGCAATCAGCCCACTTTCATAAAATATGGAGTCATCGACCCCCATCCAAGAGCGCAATCGAACACCACTTTGATCATGAAATACACCCTTCATTTCCTGTGTTTTAGCACCTGGTGCTTGTCCAATAATGAGGATGCGAGCACGCGCATCGACCATATAAATAGGCTCCCATCCTTTTTCAGTAAATACTTTATTCTCAGAATCGTGCTTGATTTGTGTTCGCAACATTTCAAATTTATCCATCGTCGCCTCCTTAGTCACGTAAGCGTTTTTGGCCACTGATTGCCTGATAGGGTTTAATGTCTTGAGAGACTTCTAAGGTTCCCATGTAGGCTCCAAATTGATCTCGAACTGCATAGTACGTAATATAGATTAGTTTCCCTTTGATTTCTATCCAAAAACTTTCTTCATCTTTTTCGCCAGATTTAAAGTCCCGTAAGATACCTTCCACAATATCCAGTGATTTTGGGGGATGGCAGTGTTGAACTTGCCGTCCAATCTGTGCTTGAGAACGGAAAAAGAGGCGATCTTTGGTTTGATTAAAATACTTAAAGGTATCATTTTTATCGACGAATGTAATATCTATCGGCAAGAGATTCAAGACTGCTTCCAGTTCTTCAAAGCGTAACGTTCCCACTTTAAAATGAAGTGAATTATCCCGTGTCGAAAGATCATCTTTAACACGATCATAGAACGATTTTCGAACAGGAACCCATTCTTGAGATGGGCTAACTAAGCAGTACCCGATTTCTTTTGAATCATGGGCTACTTTAAGCCAATCGTCTTCCGTAACAACATCAATAATCATGGGAAGAAGAATCATTTCTTCTTTGAAAATCATATCTTCGATACGTTTTCTTAGTGCTTTAAAGATTTCGTAAACCTCTATCGCTGGTAACTCTGACACCGATTTATGAAAACCCGACAGGTCAGCACGGATTTCATCATCGACGCCCCACATAACTTGTGGCGGTGCCGTAAAACCATGTTTTTCTAAGAGTGGAAAAAAACACTCTTCTTTCCGTTTATAATGTTTTTCGATGTCAAAAAGCTCATTAACCTGCATTAAAATTCCAAACTTAATCGAATCATCTGCTCCGTTTACATACGCTAGTAAAGTTTGGTTAAGTGTTTCCAGCAGATCCGTTATGGCTTTATTTTCCGCTTTCAAAACATGGACTGGATGACCTGGAATGTCGATATCGTTCATGCTTGCATGAATAGCTTCAATCGAACCATTGAACACATCTGCATGGATATCACATAGACGTTGGATCTCTCCAATTGGCATCCCTTCTTTCACAAGTTCTTGTTCCATGGTGACAATTTCCGAAGCATGTACACTGCCAAAATGCTTTTGAAAATCCTCTTTGACATGCTCTGGATTTTCCCCTTCGTGAAGCCGCTTGATAAGAGCTCCGAGGGTTTGACTTTCGGTTCCATGTTCATCGTTGGTCGCTATCGTCTCATCGATAAATCGGTGTGTACTCCCATGTTCTTCTAACCATTTATTGAGTGCTTCCATATCTTTACCAAGATGTTTGAGTCCTTTACGAATTGTCACAACTTTTCCCACCGTAGAAAATTGCAAATCATGTTTCATCGGTTTGAATCCAAAATCAACCAAGATATTTCGCAATTCCGGATCTTTTTGTACAATGTTATAAAATGTTTCATCGATACGTATCTTCATGGCATTCCCTCGCTTTTCTTTAATCATAGCACCCTTTTTGTACATACATGTCCCTTACCCCACCCACGCTATTAAAATTGAACTCATATATAAACCAATTTCGTCATGTTGCAATCCAAATGTGCAAAAACCCACATCTTTCACAGATGTGGGTTTTCTGATTAACTCAGTGGGTAAGATTAAGCTTTGGGTTTTGCTTGCTGTAAATTCTGGTTCGTCCCGTTATTTTTAAAACTATGTTCATACGTTTTCTTCCCAGTCTTTGGATTTTGATAATCAACATCGTAGGACACCGTAAAGCGATCTGGACGTAGCTCATCATTATTATAATTTATCACAACACTATAATTCGTAACCGGGTTATTGTTTTGCATATCCTCCACAATTTTTCGTTCCATTTTACGCCATCCCCCGCTGCGATTAAGAACCTCATTTTGTGCCACAAGGTTGTACAATGATCCATTCCCCCCCAATTGATTCGCTATCATATGCCCGGCATCATCACTACTTGTATCACCCGGTGTTTTTTGTTGACGATCACACAGCCGTTTGTTGCCATTGTATCGCTCGTCATAATTTGCGAAGAAGAGTTCTGGTGCGTAGATATATTTTACGCGCCCTTGGTCATCTGTTTTTGCATAATACGCAAATTCTCCCGACGCAGAGATATTTACCGTTGTATTTTTTTTCAACTTTGAAGTCTTACAGTTATCAACGATGGGAGCATTTTTCATTTCTTCAAAACTGATGTATTGATTGCCCATGCTTGCATCAACAGATACAATTGGGTTCGCTTCTTTCGTAACATTATCATGTAACGAACTAAACGCATAGTAGACTACCCCTAAAAAAGCAAGTAGTGCTAAAACTAAAACAATTTTTTTCATATCGACTCCATTACCTTATCATAGACTTGTATTATAGCTTTTATCACTTCAATCTTCCAGTCTAGAGCGTAAAAAAGACTGCCTTTCGAACAGTTTCTCTATAGCGTATGTAATTGGTTATTCGTCATCGTTTTTTTGTGACCAAAGAACGACACCTAAACCAACAATCACAGCCGTAATTCCGATAAAGACGTAGCTTGTGGTTGACATCCCAGTTGCAGGTAAGACAGCATCCGTATTCTTGTTCCACTTCGCGTAGATTGTCATGTTTTCGGTTATAACTGTTTCATTCGTTACAGGCGTTGTGAATTTTGCATCCAAGAGCCAGCCTTCAAAGGTATGTCCCGATTTGGTGGTGATGTATTCCGTTCCAATGAGGCTCCCTTTTTGGAATTCGTGTCGAGGAATCAATGTTCCACCATTCGTTTCAAATGATAAGACGCAATCATTCTTTGTGTAATCAACAAATAAAACGGTATCTTCAGTTACTGTAAAGTTTTGAGAATTCCATACATTCGTTAAATTTTGATCATGGAATACTTTGTATGAGTGTCCCACTTTAGACATAGCATTAACATATGACGTCGGAACCGCTGCATCATATTTTAAGTCCGTAAATTCAACGAGTGTTTGATTCATCACATCAACGAATTTATCTGTGTATTGTCTTGGAGTCCATTTTGCGTAGAGTGTCATCGTATTTTGTACTGTATCCGTTGCAAATTGCCATGGTAATGTTAATTCTGAATCTGTAAACCATCCATCAAACTTAAACCCTGTTTTTAAAATATTAACGGGCTCTGAAATTGTTGATCCTGCTGTTATTCCTAACAATGCCTCGACAGCCGTTCCACCATTTGATTCAAAGAACACATCGTATTCTGTTGTGTTTTCAATCCAAACTGCTTTAAGACTAATCGTATTCGAACCACGCTCAGATTCAGGAATAACTTTGCCCTGATTTTCCCAACTAATTAGGCCTGAACTCTTCTCTTGGGTCCAGTGGCTAAATGTCGCATTTTCTTTAGTTGGTTCTTCGTAGCCGACAAAACTCGATAATGTTCCACCGATGTACAATTTTACAAGGTGTTTATCGGTTCCATTGGTAAATGATCCGCCATTTGCATCATATCTCGCATTAATACGCCCAACATTCCCAGATGTAGACGGCATTATGACGTCCTCTGCAACATCTTGGTCGAGAATGATTTCGACCAACTTAACTTCGTTTCTCCACGCATTTACATTGGCGAAGACATTAAAGTTATTGTCCTGTTGCGAGCCAGAAATGATTTGATATGATTCAACCAGATTTCCACCCCGAACGTTGTCATAATAGTTAACACGCAGCGTGATCCCATTCACAAATGAACGGGTTTCTCGATCTATGAGTTTCCCTTTGATCAATAGTGACGGTGTTTCTTCAGTAATACCGTACATCGTCAAAATTGTTCCTTTAGGTGTTATAGACTCTGCATGAATACTATTAGTATCCATACCATTACTTGTAATCACCGTAATCATGAGTATTAATGCCACCATCAAGGACATAATTTTATTTCGTGCTTTCATAGTCTTCCCCTTTTGGTTTATACGAATGCAAGAACCTCGCGCTTAAATCAAAATCCGTTCTAGATGTTTGGCGCTATTCTAACTCTATTATAGGTCACGTATGCGATATTGTTCATTGTTTAATATTTCATTTTATTACGCTATTTTGTGATATTAGCCCGAAATATATTCAAATTTCTTATTGAACCGATATGTCGCTCAAATACTACAATTATCCCTAATAAAGGACATAAATCATTAATCTTCTTACAACAAAAAAACTCCAGTTTCTGGAGTTTTCGGTTTATTGTGGGTTAACAACAAATTCATTAAGGAATGCTTTTGTTTCCTTCACGATTAATTCTGAATGTTCAAAGTGCAAGAAGTGATCACCATCGATAAGCATCATTTTTCCATTATCGACCGAATTCGCTTGTTCCTTGTGCAACGCTTGCCATGTTGGAATTGGTTCATTGAACTCTTGAACGAATAAATATACTGGCATGTCTTTCGGTAGTGAGTAGCCTTTGGCATCATCAAAAATTTGACTTAGATTCCCTAATTCATTAAGTAATGTGTCATTTAGACTTGTATTCCGAGTAAAGTAAATGTATTGGTCAATATCTTCTTCAGGAACAAATGAAGGAACTGTTGGTTTTCCAAAAGGCGGCGTCATTGTAAGTTGTAAGAAACCGAGTTTATCTGCGAGACGAAGTACTGTTGTGTCCATTGGGAACATCGGTTGTGTAGGAACACTCGTATCAATTCCAATAAATGCCTTCGCCTCTCCAGGGTATGTATTAATATAGCTTAACATGTAGATTCCTGCAATGGAGTGTCCCATGAAGATAAAGTCATCAATCCCCTTCGCTTGAAGTGCCATATGAATTTCCTCAACCATGTTTGCAGTTGTACGTTCGCGGTCTGTTTGATCACTTAATCCATATCCAAAAGGTTCTACTAAGACAACACGATAATCATCTTTAAGCTTTTCGGTCACAGGATCGAAGCTAATTTTGGGAGCAATCGTTCCGTATCCAGGAAGTAACACAATTGTTTCTTTTCCTTCGCCTTCTCCTGTAATGTACATGTTTATATTTTTACCGAACACCTCTACTTTTTCACCATAGTCTTCGATTTTTTTACGGTCTGATGCTTTTCCAATTTTTCCAAAAATAAACATTGATGATAACAACACGAGCGCTGTTACAACAATACCAATAACAAGGCGTTTAAAATATTTCCAAAATTTTTCCATTTTTTTGTACCTTCCATCTCCTAAGAATGTCTTGATTGTTCTCAAACATTCAATCGGTATGTTTATGTTAACGCGTTTAATTATAGAAGTCAAATATTTACCCCAATACTTTTTGAAATACATGTGATACAATTTTTTTGTAGCAGGGGGGAACACTACAATGAAACAATCAACAACACAGAAAGCAAAAATTATCTTTGGGTATACGGTCTATGGTTTTGGAATAGGTGGTATTGTGTCACTGATATTAGTCCTAACCCATAAAATACCGGATAAGTTCGAGCAAATTATGGCGATAGCCTTACCGATTGCAATCGTCTATATCGCCTATAAAATAATCAAAACCTTTAACACCCTTGAGCTTGAAGGTGATACGGTATGCATTCGCACTATTTTTGGCAAAACACACATTTTTACGCGCAATGATTCTGAATTTTATGGCAGTATTGGTGGTTTTACCATTTACCAACAACAATTTGCGCCACTCTTGTATCTGACAATTGTTCAAAAATCAAACGGAACACGGCAACGCTTTCCACTTGCTGGATACGACCAAAAAGCAATCGACCACATCGAAACAACACTTTTTGATGTCAATGACACAAAAACGACCCTAGATTAATTATTGGGTCGTTTTTTTAATTATCTTCTTAACAGTATACTAACTCTATAGTAAATGAGGAATTTCAAAAAAAACCACTGCGCGTAGTGGTCAAAATATTAGTTTAAGCGTTGTGGTTCATCTTTAACAGTATGTCCTTTGAGGATAGTAAATAATTCGTCAAATTGACGTGGCCCTAATGGCTCGCAATTCAACATTATTTCTTGGTCACCTTTGTATACATACAAATTAATCGTATCGGTGGAACCTTGACTTGATACTGTTTTATAGCCAAATTGGCAATCTTCAAAATCGTAGCGAGATTCTTTAGAGCCTGACTTATAAGTAAGTCCTGTTGCATCAACCGTAACCACAACCTTATCATCAACGACTAACATCTTTAACATCCAAAGGAAGATTAATGCCGACAGTCCTATCGCGATCATTTCTTGCATCTTGGCTTCAAGGCCTGTAAACTGGAGCAAGAAATAGGCAGCAATGTAAATAAAGACAGGTGTAAAAAGGGTATATAAAAGGTTCTTTATAATGTTTATTGGTGTTCGTTTAAAGACGCGATTTGTCATTTTGTGACTTCCTCCACACTGTATAAGTTTGTATCCAAGTCATAGCTTAGACGATATGTTGTGTTTGGCGCACAGTTAATTTCAACATGCACTGGATCAGAATACGTCGTAACACTCTTATGCACAACTCCAGGTTTGGTATTTTCATAACTGACTAAGAGTTTATTTACGCCTGGTTTAACAAGTACACCATATTTCATCTTTTCTGAGTAATATTGTGATTCTTTGGTTGTTGCTTTGTTGAATGTTTTAAAGTCCAATTGGACAGGTTCATCGTTCACTTCATACAGATGAATGGTTGTCGTACTGATGTACCCTTGTTGGTTCAATAAAATGCGTGCTGCATCTGGATGATTGTCTAAAAAATCAACCTTCCCGGCTTTTGCACGTCTCATAGAAACGATTGAAAATACGACCGCGATAAGCATAAATCCAACGTATAGCCATATCATTGGATTTTCATTCACAAAACTTATAATCTTCTCCATAATGTTCCCCACATTTCTGACCTATTTATTCTTATATTATCGTGATTCCATCCCATACTGTATTAAGTAAGTACAAATGTTATGTGAAAACCAAGAAAATGTAGCCTTTGTGAATTCACTTAAAGTTAGAGATATACGGCAAATATTCATTAAAAAGACCCACGCGATGGTGGGTCTTCCTTTTACAAATTGCGATACAAATCGCGATAAGCTCTTGCGGATTCTAGCCAATCAACATCCGTTCTCATGGCATTTGTTTGTAGCGTCTTCATGAAGCGTTTATCGCCAAAGACGCCCACTGCACGTTCAACTGCACTGTAAAATTCGTCATTGTTGAAGTAAGTAAAGGAAACACCTGTTCCTTCACCTGTATAAACATTATAGGGAATTACGGTATCTCGTAAACCACCTGTTTCATGAACAATTGGCAGTGTCCCATAACGCATTGATATAAGTTGTGAAATACCACACGGTTCAAATGCTGATGGCATTAAGAAGAAGTCACTACCAGCATATATTTCATGAGCAAGGTTCTCATTGTATCCTTTATAGAAACATACATTTTTAGGGTACTGGTACGCGAGGTATGCGAGACGGTCTTCATAGTGTGGATTTCCAGATCCCAACACAATCACTTGTATCCCCATCTGTACAATGTCTTCCATCGTATCAATCAAAAGAGTCACGCCCTTTTGATCTGTTAGGCGTGTAACCATTCCGAAAAGCGGAATATCAGCATCAACCGTTAATCCGTAATTTGCTTGTAAGGATGATTTGTTTGGTGCTTTGAGATCAAGTGAATCGACATCGTAAACGGACGTTAACAGCGTATCTGTTGCAGGATTCCAAAGTTTTGTGTCAATGCCATTGACGATCCCCACTAAGTCTGGCTCACGCAATCGAAGCACACCATCCATGCGCTCTCCAAACTCAGGCGTTAAGATTTCGCGCGCATACGATTGGGAAACGGTTGTAATCTTGTCTGCATAAAAGATACCACCCTTCATGTAGCTGATACCATCATCAAAGTTTACACTGTTGTCGTACACCAAATCCATTGTAAGATCGAAGCAATCTGTTAAAACACTACTAGGGAAATTACCTTGGAATGCAAGATTATGAATGGTGTAAACATACTTTAAGTGGGCAATCCGTTCGTGCCATTTAAACAATGTTTTGCCCAGTACAGGAATCATTCCAGTATGCCAATCGTGGCAATGGATTACATCAAATACGGTATCGTGTTCTAATATGAAATTCATAACAGCCAATTGGAAATACGCAAAACGTCCGCCATCATCAACATAACCATACAAATTATCGCGTTCAAAGTACTCACGGTTTTCCACAAAATATGTGGTAACGCCACTGATTGTATGTGCAAAAATGCGTGAATCCGTATCAAACATTCCATGCTTCACATTAATTGTCTTAACATACTCTAACTCAGGCATCATTGTTTCGATAATTGTTTGATACAAAGGCATAATCACCGAAACAGTTACTGCACGTGTTTTTAACTTAGCTGGGAGTGAACCGACAACGTCTGCAAGTCCTCCACTTTTGGCGTAAGGCAAGCCTTCACTTGCGGCAAATAATATATTCATTTTGTCTCCTTTAGTCTTTCGGACTGCTTCCTTTACTCTTTGATGAACATCATGCTACCAAAAGGCGCAATGCGTGTCCGAATTCGATCATCGAATTGATGTAGCGGTTCGGCGGTGCTGGATAACTTAGAATAGTTCGTCATATCACAGCCTTCATAAATTGCTTTCTCTGAATTAATTAATTCACGATATACACCTGATTCCGGAACACCAACGTCATAAGTTTCATAAGCGTTGGGTGTCATATTGAGAACTACAACAATCGTACTTGTCGTGCCAACCCGATAGTAACTAAAAATACTCAAGTCACTGTTATCAACTTCAATCCACTTAAATCCATCGAGGCAATAGTCCTTTTCAAACAAGGCATCATGATGTGTATAAATGTGGTTAAGATCGCGCATATATCTTCTAAAAGCATCGTGGCGCGAATAATCGAGCAAGAACCAATCCAATGGTTTTTCTTCATCCCATTCGCGAAAATGCGCAAGTTCATTTCCCATAAAATTTAGTTTTTTCCCAGGGTGCGTCAGCATGTACATATACAAATTTTTAGCCAACGCAAATTTTTGGTCATAATTTCCCCACATTTTGTCGACAATTGTTTTTTTACCATGCACAACCTCGTCGTGAGATAAGGGCATTAAGAAGCGTTCACTGTAGAAATATGCCATGCTAAATGTTATCGCATGATGGTGATCTTTTTTATACACTGGATCTAACATATAGTAACGAAGTGTATCATTCATCCACCCCAAGTCCCATTTGTAGTCAAACCCAAGTCCGCCATCCGCTACCGGATGGGTAACTTTACCGTAATCACTGGAATCTTCAGCAATTAACATCACTGTTGGATAGGTTGCTTTCAAACAGCCGTTCATCGTTTTTAAGAAGTGAATCCCTGGTTCGTTGACACCATGGTCGCGATTGCCTTGGTAATAGATTAAATGCGAAACAGCGTCCATTCGCACTCCGTCAATGTGACACATTTCAATCCAGTAAGCGATACTCGATAAGAAGAACGTTTGATTCGCAACGCGAGAGTAATCAAAATATAAGGTCCCCCACTCAGACTCATCCACGTTTTCATAAAGTGCACTGCCGTCAAACTGACGTAACCCATGTGCATCTTTTACAAAATGAACAGGGACAACATCTAAAATAACGCCATAGCCATGTTGGTGCAAAACATCAACAAACAGTTTAAATTGATCTAAAGACCCGTACCGTTCCGTCACAGCAAAAAAGCCTGTAACCTGATAGCCCCACGACCCTAAAAAAGGGTGCTCTGTAATCGGCATCAGTTCTACATGCGTATATTGCATAAAACGCAAGTAGTCTACGAGTTTGTATGCGAGCGATTCGTAGGTATCAACACCATCATGAACCCATGATCCTAAATGCACTTCATAGATGTGCATGGGTTTGTCCATATTCGTCGTACGTTGTTTCATCCAGGCATCATCGTTAAATTGATAGCGGTTGATGTCCACAACTTTGCTGGCATACCCGGGTGCTAATTCATGATAAAAACCGTAAGGATCCGATTTTTCAACATAGGTTCCTTGATGGTTAAAAATACCAAATTTGTAGACGCTCCACTCACCGATACCCGCTACAAACAATTCATAAACTCCAGCATCATGAATACGATGCATCCAATCTTGATAATAATTCCAACCATTGAATGCACCCGCAAGACTTACTTTTGCAGCGCTCGGTGCATAAACCCGAAAGACGACACCACCCTCAACAAGGTGCGCACCAAAATAACGGTACGCATCATGGCTGAGTTGATGTGGAAACGTTGTAACATCAAAACTCATAAAAGTTCTCCTTATCAGTAAATTACAGGGAATCTTGGCATTCGACACATGCACCTTTGCCAATAATTACTGGTGCATATTTGGTTCCAACTACAACCGCATTGGGTTGAACAACAGCACCTTTTTCAATAATTGCGTACTCAACATGAGCCCCTTCACATACTTTGACACCCGAATGGATAATGCTATTTGACACATGCGCATTCCGTGCTACGGAAGATTTTCGGGAGATGATGGATGAATCCACTGTTCCTTCTATGATACATCCCGTTGCCAACTCGGCATTATGAACGGATGCACTTTCAGCATAATAGGTCGGTACTCCACTCTTCGAACGTGTATTGATGGTGTTGCTGCCTTTAAATAAGGCATTTAAGTTTGTAGGCTCAAGCATCGACATATTTGCGTCATAGTATGAAGCTAAAGAATTAATAACTTCTAAATATCCGGTATATTCATACATACTTGTGCGATACAAGAGCGAATAACTACGGATTAGTGATCCAATATCCACAAATAGATTTCCAGCCTCAGCATGGTTAAAGATATCGAACAAGACTGCTTTATTTACAAGATACACATGACCATCGATGGCATGACGCTCATCATCTTTGGTGTTTCCCAACATGACCCCTTCAAGATAATCTTCATCATCAATCCGGTAGTATTCGTCGGCTTTGTATGATTTTGTTTTTTCCGTAGGGATTGATTTATAAGCGATGGTTATTTCAGCATCACGTTGTTGATGGAATTTCGTTAATGCTTTAACATCAACATTATGGACAGCGTCCCCTTCCATGATTAAGACATAATCTGCTTCCGAACGATCAATGAAGATACGTTGGTTTTCATAGTAACGTTCTTTAGACTCAAGCATCAAGAAATCTGCGAGTTTACGCCGTTGTTGTGAAAATGTAAAGATACCACCACTCACAGCACCGTGTAAATCCCATTCACGACCACTTCGGACATGGTCATAAATGGCACGGCCACTTTCCTCGATAAAAATTGCGACGGAATTGATGTGTGCCGATGAAATTGCCGATAACGAAAAATCGATAATTCGATAACGTCCTGCGAACGGTAAGGCCGCGATCGGACGTTGCTTCGTTAACGGATGCAATCGGGTTTCATGACCTGCTAAGTTAACAATTGCGCATACACTATTCTTTTTCATTATTTCTTCACCCCCACAACTTCGTGATATCCAATTACTTGAATCGCATCTTTACTTCCGATGACTTGAGATCCATCCGCAATCACTGCATGTTCACCAACAATTGCATATTCAACATTGACATTCTTGCCAATGGACGCCCCTGCCATAATAATTGATTGCAAGACTGTACTATCAGCACCCACTTTAACATCTTGCGATAATACAGAGTGTTGGACAGTACCATCGATATAGCATCCATCACCAATCATTGCATGCTTCACAAACGCATTTTTAGCAATGTATTGAGGTGGTGATATAGTATCCTTCGTATAAATTGGCCAATGGCTATCCCGTATATTTAAGCTGTGATCCAAATCCAAGAATTCCATGTTTGCTTCCCATAAACTTTCAATGGTTCCAACATCCTTCCAATACCCCTCAAAGGCGTACGCAAAGACACGCTCTCCATTCGCAATGTATGCAGGAATAACATTTTTACCAAAGTCTTCCATACTACGTTCTGTTGCTTGATCATGGACCAACATAGCACGCAATTTAGGCCAATCGAAGATATAAATTCCCATCGACGCAAGTGTACCTTTAGGTTCTTCTGGTTTTTCGTGAAATTCAATGATACGACCTGAGGTATCTGTTTCCATGATGCCAAAACGCGAAGCTTCTTCTAAAGGAACATCGATAACGGCGACCGTCAATGCTGCTTCGTTTTCTTTATGGAAATCAAGCATCGCTTCATAGTCCATTTTATAGATATGATCCCCCGACAATACCAAGACATAATCAGGATTTTTTGAATCGATATAACTGATATTTTGATAAATTGCATTAGCAGTTCCACGGAACCATTTTTCGCCATCTTGACTTGAGAAAGGCTGTAGTATTTTTGCGCTACTATTACGTCGCGAGAGTCCCCACGATGCCCCATTTCCAATATGCTCATTCAGCTCAAGTGGTTGGTATTGTGTTACTACCCCCACATCAAAAACATTTGAGTTCGCACAGTTACTTAATGTAAAATCAATAATTCGATACTTGCCACCAAACGGAACAGCAGGCTTCGCGGTTTCTTTGGTTAATTTACCCAAACGCGTTCCTTGTCCTCCCGCCAAAATCATTGCTACCATTTCATGTTTCATACTACTTCCTCCTGTAGTCCACAGTAAAAAGCAACATATACCCCCCCATAGCATATTTTGAATATTATCTACGTTTAATATATGTCAACTTCCCAACAAATTAACAGATATTTCGCCAGCATTTTTCATTGATAAGAACACTAAGTTATTGCCTGAATATGAAAAAAAACCACCCAAAGATTACTTTTTAATGGTACTTCACTAAAAAAATAACTTTGAATGGTTAGCTCTAACTTATGATTAAATTATAGCTATTTTGGTGTGTTTTGTCAATGGTCGGCGAGACATCGAAGCGTAATTTATTATGTTTGTTTGTATGATAATGACGTTCCCTCACAAACCAGTTTCCCACTCACAAAAAAAACAAAAAGCGTATCCCTTAGGATACGCTTTTTGGTGTAGGTGTGATGTACATTTCCTATTTGTATGCACGCTCTAAACGACTTAAAATTTCGTATGCTCGAGCGCTGTTGTCAATGGGTTTGGGTGCATAAATTACTGCCGCAACTTCGTCACTTAAGTTCTTTTGAAATTGTGTCGATTGATTGGGGTATGCGAATGGTTCAGCATTTGCTGAACGTGACTGCAAATGCTCCATATGGGGATTTTCTTGATAATAGTCATTATTCTCTTCAATGTCTGCAGGAGCAGATCCAATAACTCGTGCAAATTCTTTTTGGCACAATGGGCGGGCCATGTACTGTGCAACTTGTGCAGCTTTTTCAGGATCTTCCGAATCCTTACGAATAGCGAGTGCATTAGAATACAGCGTTCCGTTCTCATGACCAGTCCGTGATGGCATGGGGATTAGATCGTAATTCATATCTGGTGCTTCATCTTGTAGAAGCCCAATGTACCATGTTCCAGCAGTAGTCATGAGTGCTGCCCCATCTGCAAAGGCGGCACCATCCCACGTATATCCTTCATCCTTTGGGTTCATAGCCAACCCCTCGTCAAACATCGTAAAAATGTAGGTTAGTGCCTCACGATTCGCTTCCGAATTAATTGCGGACCCAAAACGCCATCCACCTCCAAATGAATTCATGTATTGCGTTAGATGGTAGGCATCTTCTGTATTAATAATTAAACCTTCTACACCATATTTTTCGACTTCCTTGGAAATTGAACGAACATCGTTCCATGTTTTAGGATAAGCACCTAAATTATATGCATTCCACATATCACGATTAATTGCCATGACCGCCGGTGAAGCAGTTAATGGGATTCCATATTGTTTGCCCTTATAATTCCATACATTCACTGCAGAAGGCTTTGAAGTTTCCAAGTTGATATTAAATTCATCCAATGGTAATAAAAAACTTGCCTCAATGTATTCCAAATGATTTTCATTCGTGAGTGAAATAATATCAGGAAGTTCGACGCTCTCATCCCGATTAACCATGGCACTCCAAAATGCAGTCGCACTCTCATATTTATGTAACTCCACACGCGTATTTGGCACCACATCCTCGACGCCTTCAATTGCAGTTTGATATACTAAATCTTCTCTTATGTCTCCCCAATACGCAACAGAGATTATACTTTCTTTATCTTCATTTTTCTTGCCCGTTGAACATCCCGTAATGATCAACACCAGCACAACAAATAAAGATATGATTTTCTTTCGCATGGCACATCTCCATCTTCTACAAAAAGTATAATATAGATAGTTGCTTCCTTTTATTCTCTATATTTGCACTTCATTAATGAATTTTGTCATTTCTGTATAAATTGTGTTCTTAGACAAATTTTCTATATATTTTTTACTTAAAAGTGCAAAAATAATTAAGAAAATGCAATTATTAAAGGGGCACAAAACGCATTATATTAACTATAATTTAAATAGATTTAGAAGACAGCTAGCACACACATCAACATATCATGATGTGAATTACTAGTTTAATAAACATTAGTTCGGGGGGCTAATGCTTATCGAATCCACCTTGCAACATATCATACAAGGTTATGCTAAATCTACATCGAATGCGTCGGACACTTGAACATAATCTAAGCACGATTGACATTCTACACACCAATGATTGTTGGGTCGGGGGGGCTAACATTCATATGGAATATCTGGTTTCCTACCAGATCGCCTTTCAATGAAGAACAGATATCGTATTTACAAGTGTGCAAGCACAAAAGATACCAAGGATACAACCTATATCCTTGGTATCTTTTTTGTCCTTCATGCGTGTTGGTCTAATTCCCACCAAAATGTGTACTGTGTTATAATGTGAATAGTATTTCAAGACTTTATACTTATGACGTTAACCTTGCCCCAAAATTGCAACCAAAGACGTCATTACATAATCAATATAGGAAGGCCTTGGGAGATTACGATATACAATCGCCACCCCATGTAAACCCATGAAAAAAAATTCAATTAAACATGATATTATAAAAAAACAACTGCTTTTGATTATCCCAATTTTGACCTTGGTTTTTGTTCTGTCATTCTATACGATTATTAAAACGTTCACCGAGCGGATTACGCAAACCAGCAATATTAGTTTGCATCAAATTGATAACATGCTTGATACCAGTCTTCGCCAGTCCATCAAATCCCTCGAAGCACCGTATGCAAGCCAAGAAATGATGGAAATACTTCGCCAGGACGCTACCGTTTATAGCCATGATGCCTGGGCTAAACAAACCGATACAATTCAGATGAATCAACAACTCCGTTATCGAATTTTAAATGCCAATATTTCTATTTCTAACGTGTCACTGATTCCGGAAAACCGTGAAGAAGTATATCGCAGTGCACTCGATTTTGCCGAAACTGATACCGGAACTTACGCGGACGCAATAACCTCAGACTGGTATCAAAAGGCATTAAACCAACAATCTTACTTCTTACATATTGATAAGAGTTGTGATGATTGTAAGAATCTCTCAGTCGTCCAACGCATCAATGACCCAATAACTCAAAACACGCTTGGCGTTTTAAAATTGGATGTTGATATGAAACAACTTGAGAACTTTGCTATCAATGCTTTAATTAATCCCGACGATTTTATAATCATTGGGATTGGTGATGAGAACTTACAATATTCTTTAGTTGAATGGGAAATTGTTAAAGTCCCAAATACTGCAGATTTCTTCGTAGTGACAGAGTTTGAAGGAACTTATCCTGGATTTTATTTCTCTTATATCACCAACTATAGCAAGATGTTTACCGTGCTTGCGATCCAATCCCTTATCTTATTAACAGGATTTATCCTACTAATTTACATTGTAATGCGTAACATCACCAAAGTGACTGATTCAATTGCCTCGCCTGTCCTTAGTCTTAAAAACGATATGCGCGAAGCCATGGATGGCGATCTAGCTGTTAGGAGTCCGCAACTTGAGGGGGAATTCCAAGACCTCAGTGATGCCTTCAATAGCCTGATGGAACAACTCGAAATTCAAGTGGAAGACATTCGCCAAGCAGAAATTGATAAGAGTGACCTACGCTACGAAATCTTATTAACTAAAGTGAATCCACATTTCTTATACAACACGCTGAATGCATTAAAATGGAAGGCTGAGTCAATTTCCGCCTATGAGCTTGCAGGCTCAATCGAAGCGCTTGTTAATTATCTAAAGTCAATTCTTAAAAATGATAGCAGTACAAATACAGTTGCTGAAGAACTCGAATTACTCGAAAGTTATATTAAAATCATGCGGCTTCGTTATTCCGATGAAGTCGATATTGACTATGACATCGACGAAGAAACCTTTGATATCGAAATCATGAAATTCATTCTTCAACCACTCATCGAAAATGCATATATCCATGCATTTACCAACGAATCAAACAATCAAGTGATTCAAATCTCAATCGCGAAGTACGATCATGAAATGCTTATTAAAGTGCGTGATAATGGAAAAGGTGTACCGACAACCAATCTTGAGGCATTAACGCGCAAACGCAACAGTTCGAGTACTCAAGTTGGCTTAAACAATCTTAACCAACGCTTAATGCAACATTATGGCGAAGCGGCGACTTTAGAGATTGAAAGTGATGCACAGAGCTATACACAATTCACGATTCATATACCCTTGGAGGACATTAAATGATGAAAATACTCTTTGTCGATGATGAACAAAAAATCCTTCAGTATCTAAAAATATTAGTGAACTGGGAAGAGCATGGATATGAGTTTTTGACCGCAAGCAATGGTAAAGAGGCGGTCGACATGCTACAGGAGCAACAAATCGACGTCATGTGTTTGGACATTACGATGCCTATCATGACAGGTTTGGATGTCCTTGAATGGATGTCAACCCGAGACTTCGCAACACGCGTTGTCGTTATGTCTGCTCATGACGAATTTGAAATTGTGAAAAAAGCAATGCTTTATGGTATTCATGACTATATTCTTAAAACGGATATTTCTCGCGATAATATTATCAAAATGATTGATGGCGTAAGTGCTGAAAATGAAGCAAGACGTACTAATGGCCAGAAAGACTCCCTCATTGCCGAATATCAAGTTAAAGAAATCTACAATGAAACACTCGCACAATTTGAACATTGGTTGTTTCAACGAAGCAATACCATCCCCAATTTATCGGTGATTGATTTACCACAACAAATGCCACATTACGTTCCCATGATTATTGCGATTGAGAATTTTGACCACGTACTTGAGCGTTACGCAGAGCGGGATATCCTCGAATTTGACTTTGTCTTAAAAAACATAATTCAAAATACATTTCAAGAGTGCACGTTCCTTCACGTTACCGAGAAATCCGGTGCTTATGCAATTCTACTAAACATGCACAATTCCTATTTCTTTGGAAGCTTCACGAAAACAATTCAAGATAAAGCAAATCAGTTGCATAAGAGCCTTAACAAGTTCTTAGATATCCATAATTCAATTTATTATATTGACGAAGTTATCGCGCTCTCTGACGTCAAAGATATATTTAAAAACCTTGAAGCTTTGCATGAAATGCATCGTTTAAAAGATGATGCGGCAGTTCATAACCTTACAGATTTTACGTTTATAAATGATTCTAAACAGGCTGGAAGCCAACAATTCTTGAGTGATTTACATGCTGCTTTCGACCAAGAAAACTTTGGTTCAATTGAACTTGTAATGGATCAATATATCGAACAAATATTCGACGAAAAAATTATTTTAACGTATGACCAATTTGCATTAATGATACATAACGCTTTCTATGTTTTCATTGAAAAGAAAAAACTTGAGTTTCCAAATTTGAATTTAACCAATATGCCCAATTTGGAAGTCATGAAAGCTACCCTTCGAGATTTTATGTTACCAATGCAAGATAAGGAACTTGCGAGTTCATCCAACTACATCGTTAATAAGGCAATGATGTATATTAAAAATCATTATTTTGAAGACATTCATCTAACCGTCATCGCAGAAAATGTCGATGTCACACCCTCGTACTTGAGTCGGCTCTTCCCCAAAATTATTGGAAAATCTGTTGTCTCGTATATCAATGAGGTTCGTATTATAAAAGCCAAAGAGCTCATTGAAAACGAAAGTCTTAAGTTTTATGAAATCTCTGAGATGGTTGGCTTTAGCTCACCGATTATCTTCTCAACGACTTTCAAAAAGGTAACCGGAGAAACACCGGGTGACTATCGTAAGAATTACTTCGCTAATAGAAAAGACTAAAAACCACGGTGACTCGAAGGAGTTCCGTGGTTCTTTTTTTAGTTGGTACGATTTGTCACGTAATGTTTTTAGGTCGTACTAGTTATTCTCTTGTTTCTTTCCTTTTAGCGATAGGTAGAGACCACTAACAATCAGGACTGCTCCGCCAACTAAAATGTATGAATTGGATGCTACTCCGGTTGCAGGTAAGACTGGTTTCGTTTCATTCTTTTCGTAGATTGCATAAAGGGTTATGTCTTCAGCTATTGCAATTGATGTATCGAAATATTGACCTTTATCATCAGCTTGTGTGTTCCAACCTTTGAAGGTGTAGCCGTCTTTAATCGTTGCCGGTATCTTAGCCCCTGGTATTACCGTATTGATCGCAACTACGACTGGTGTTTTGATACTTCCATCAACAAATGTCACGGTTACTGTTTCTACAGGGACAATGTTCTTTTCGTAAATCGCGTAAACTGTTTGATCTGTAGTGATGGGTTGTGTTAAATCAATCATTAACCCTTTGCCGTCAGCTTGTGTATTCCATCCTTTGAAGGTGTAACCTGCTTTCGCTGTTGTCGGAATTTGGTTAGCTGATACTACAGTATTGACATCAATTACGACTGGAGTTGTTGTTTCACCATCAACGAATGTGATGGTTACTTTTTGTACAGGTTCAATATCTTTATCATAAATTGCATAGACTGTTTGGTCCTCTGTGATAGCTTTTGTGAAATCTATCTTAGCTCCAAGTCCATCTATTTTTGTGTTCCATCCCTTAAATGTGTATCCAGTTTTAATTGTTGAAGGGATTCTGTCTGCTGAAATTACAGTATTAATATCAACTGTAACCGCGCTTGTTAGTGTTCCAACTACAAACTTAACCGTCACCTTTTGAATTGGAACAATATTTTTTTCATAGATTGCATAGACTGTTTGATCTGCTTTAACTACCGCTGTGGTATCAAATGCAGTTCCTTTTCCATCAGCTTGAGTGTTCCATTCTTTGAATGTATAACCCTCTTTAACCGTTGCAGGAATCTTGCTTGCATCTAATGCTTGGTTGTATTTTGTAACGACTGGTGTTGATGTAGTTCCATCCACAAACGTTACAGTAACGTTGTTTGCTTCATAGATTGCATAAACTGTTTGATCTGCTTTAACTACCGCTGTGGTATCAAATGCAGTGCCTTTTCCATCGGCTTGAGTGTTCCATTCTTTGAATGTATAACCCTCTTTAATCGTTGAAGGAATCTTGCTTGTATCTAAGGGTTGATCAAACTTCGTCGATACTGGTGTTGACACACCACCGTCCACAAACGTCACTGTGACGTCACTTGTTGACCATTTAGCATATAAGTCTAAATCATCTGTAACTTGCATTGTGTCAAAGTTCCATGCCGTTGCGAAATCTTCACTTGTGTACCAACCATCAAACTTAAATCCATCTTTAATCGGATTCTGAGGTTTGGCGAGGTGAGTCCCTTCATATTGTTCTGTAAGAACTAATGGATCTGCACCATTGTCATAGTTATAAGTAACAGTATATGGTTCACCAAAGAAACCTACAAATATTGGTTTAATTCCGAACGGGTTGGTGCGTAACGTATTATCATCATTCACGAAATAAGATTGGATTGTTAGTCCTGACTTATCAGCAAAAAATCTATGATTGATGGCTACATCTGGATTCAGCGCCATATCTTTTGAATAGTCTGTTGTGACCTCTGGAAATGTTTCACTTCTAAATATTTCATATTGCTCCGCATGATTCATCACTAATGCTTTTACAGCGTCTGATTTTTCAAAACGAAGTTTCACAACATCGATCGCTCCTCTAATACCATCGGAAGACGTACCCTTGGAAAAGAACTTATCCGTGTCGCTACCATCTCCTGCTAGTGTAAAGTCTTGGTCTGCAGTAAAGGTTCGACCATCTGTTAATGTTGCGACAATTTCAAAGTTTGTTAGTGGCGATCCTGAAGGTGTTAAGTAGTTTTGAACATATGCTTTGGTTGCTTCATAATCAATACCAATTGTTTTCTCATTTGCACCTGCTGCACGATATTTGTTACCGTCCGCAACAATGACATCTGGAATTTGACTACTATCAATATCAAATTCGTAGTACTCTTTGTCATTTACTGGGACATTATGAACTGTTCCAATTTGGATTCTATCCTGTGTTTCTAGACTCATCGATAAGTCGATATTGCGATTCACTTGATTTAGCCAATTGAAGTCATCCACAACAACATCATAGTCTTCAATCTCTGCAACAATTCTTTCACCTTGATATTGTGTGAGGAAATTTGTCATTTGCTTTGAAAACTCTTTTTTAATATTGTCAAAACGATCTGGTCTCGTATTACCAGTCCCTTGACCTTTAGTGTACAAGTAATGTGGCGCAACATAAATCGTTCTCGAAGATAAGAAAATACCCGGTTGCACTTTAACTGTATTACCACTGTCAATAAAGTTCTGAGGCAATTTCGTAAAGTTCTTCACTTCTTTTAACTTTCTGCCGGGATCTGCGTACATTGGTAAACTAATCGTTACAGTTAAATCATTCAAGGATTCAAAGTATTCAATCCCTTTAAAATCGAAGACTGTAATGTGATTGAACTCAACATTATCACCACGTACAAACCCAACCGATTCGATTGTCTTTACGTATTCAATAAATTCTTCATCCGTTGTCAGTAACTTATCTGCATGGGAATACGCATGTGTTCTAACATAATCCTGTAGATTGTCAGAAAACATCGAATCCAATTTTTCGCTTTCTGCCGTAATAGGCACTGTCACAAAGGCCATCAGAATGACCATACATAAACTTATGAACTTCTTCATAATTTCTCCTTTATCCGAACTCTTTCAAGTTCAATACGTCAGATAAACCACATGTGATACTTTTGCATTACATGCAGTTGCCCAACAATAAAGGGGGATATAATTTAAAACTGTATTTAGGTATCTGTTTCGAACAAAAGCTATTAAGCCAAAATATTATAAAAGACTCTTTATTTAAACTCCCAATCCTATAAGAATTGGGTGTTTTTAGAGTCTGATAAATTATCTTGGATTCCCCCCCATGATAACTTCAGTGATTTTTGACGTGTGTCACGATTTCACCAAGATTGCAAACTTCGCAATTTCGTTCAAATTAACAGTACAAATACATTCAAGCGGCCTGTCAGCAATTTAATATTGTGTCCCACCGGATTCATAACACAACATCCACGATTCCAATAAATACACTCCCAGTTCTCGAATAATATAATAATAACACCATATAAGCTATATTTATTCGTTATTTTCTTAACTTCACTATTATTTCAATATTAATTATAACACTGTTAAGAAATTCATATTTTTATATTAAAACGTTAAGATTGTATTTACAATTCTTTACCTCACAGCATCCCAATCTATGATTATCCAAGCGGGTCCTAGGTAATTCAATTGAGAAATCCCCTCCAGTACACATCAAAAAATATGAAAAAAAAACACCAGAGAAGATAAACCTTTAGCAGGTCGGCTACTCTGATGTTTTTAAGTTTTATCAATTTAACAGCTTTACTATTTATTGATTATAAATAATTTTAAACTGTTCGTTCGTGAGCTGTACGCATCAGAACATCAAGTTGTTGTTCTTTTGTAAGTTCAACGAAGCGAACTGCATATCCAGAAACACGAATTGTTAAGTTCGGATATTTGAGTGGATTTGCCATAGCATCTTCTAACAATGAATTGTCGAAGACGTTAACATTGAGGTGATATGCTCCTTGTGAGAAGTATCCATCCATGATGCCTCGTAAGTTTGCAACACGCTCTGGATCTGATTTACCCAATGAGATTGGTGCAATAGTTTGTGTATTTGAAATACCATCTAACGCACAGTTATAGTCTAGCTTAGCAGTTGAGTTTAGTGATGCAAGAAGACCGTTACGTTCTGCGCCGTATGATGGGTTAGCACCTGGAGCCAATGGAACACCTTTTCCACGACCATCTGGAGTATTTCCTGTTGCTTTACCATAGACAACATTAGATGTAATTGTTAACAAGCTTAATGTTGGTGTTGAATTACGGTATGTATGGTGTCGTTTGATTTGTTTCATAAAGTATTGAAGTGCCCAGTTAGCAAGATCATCCGCACGGTTATCATCATTTCCATAACGTGGGAAATCACCTTCAATTTCAAAGTCAATTGCAATACCATTTTCATCACGAATCGGTTTAACTTTCGCATACTTAATCGCTGACAATGAGTCTGCTACGTGTGAGATACCAGCGATACCTGTTGCAAAAGTACGTTTTAAATCTGAATCCATTAATGCAAGTTGTGATTTTTCATATGCATATTTATCATGCATGTAGTGAATTGAGTTCAAGGTGTTAACATACAGTTCTGCTAACCAGTCCATCATGTCTTGGTAAGCGACTTTAACTTCTTCGAAATCTAAGACTTCTGATGAAATTGGACGGTAACGTGGTCCAACTTGAGCACCGGTAATTTCATCAACACCACCGTTGATTGCATATAGCAATGCTTTAATCAAGTTAGCACGTGCTCCGAAGAATTGCATATCTTTACCAATAACTGTTGCTGAAACACAGCAAGCAATTGCTGCATCATCTGAACCCCATTTTTCACGGAGCAATTCATCATTTTCAAATTGAATTGAAGATGTTTCAATTGCGATACGTGAAGCGAAAGTACGGAAACCTTCTGGTAATGCATCACAGTATAAAACAGTTAAGTTTGGTTCTGGTGATGGACCCATGTTAATGAGTGTATGCAAAAGACGGAAGTCTGTTTTTGTGACTAATGAACGTCCATCAAATGCCATCCCAGCAATTGAAAGTGTAGCCCAAATTGGGTATCCACTGAAGAGTGAGTTATACTCTGGTGTACGAGCAAATTTGACCATACGTAATTTCATAACGAGGTGGTCAATCAACTCTTGAGCCTCTTGCTCTGAAATAGTACCTGCTACGAGATCACGTTGTAGGTAGATGTCTAAGAATGCAGAAATACGTCCAATAGACATCGCTGCCCCATTGTTTTCTTTGATTGCTGCAAGGTATCCAAAGTATAACCATTGGACAGCTTCTTTAGCATTTGCAGCTGGTTGTGAAATATCAAAACCATAGCTTGCTGCCATTTCTTTCATGTCAGCTAATGCACGAATTTGTTCATTGATTTCTTCACGAAGACGAATGACGTCATCCGTCATTGTTCGATAACCTGCATGGTTGAGGTCATCTTTTTTCGCTTTAATTAAACGATCAATACCATATAACGCAACACGACGGTAGTCACCGATAATACGTCCACGTCCATATGCATCTGGTAGCCCAGTGATTATTTTGTTTTTGCGAGCTGCACGCATCTCCGCAGTATAAACATCAAAGACACCTTGGTTGTGCGTTTTACGCCATTTTGTAAAGATGTTTACAAGCTCTTCATCAGCAACGTATCCATTGCTTTCTAATGACTTAACAGCCATTCCAATTCCTCCGAAAGGAATGAATGCTTGTTTTAAAGGTTCGTCAGTTTGGAAACCAACAATTTGCTCCAAGTCTTTATTCATGTAACCTGGTCCATGTGATGTTACAGTAGATACAATTTTAGTATCCATGTTGTAGACACCATTATGCTCACGTTGGTAAGCATTCATAGTTTCCAATTGTTCCATAAGATCAATTGTATTTTGTGTTGGTCCTTCTAAGAACTCATCATCTCCACGATACTCAGTGTAGTTTTGTTTGATAAAATCACGCGTATCAATATTTTCTTTCCAATAGTTTCCTTTGAAACCATTCCATTGATTATACATCAAGATACCTCCTTTATTAGAATCAAATCCCCATACCTAATGTATTACTCTTAAAGTATATCAATAGTGGTTATCATTTGAGGTGTATATTCATTGTATTTGCCGTGAAATATATAACATATTATTTATAAATAACATATTTTCCGTTCGTTTGATAATAATCACAAAACGCTCACAAGCTCTTTTTAATTGGTTTTTGACATACTTATCTATCAATTGTATGCAATTTATTAATTACAGAATTCACAAATATCGGTGATGCTGTTGAAGTAACACCCATACAAAAGACAGCCCATTTGATGTGCTGTCTTGATATACGCCTCACGATTCGAGACATTTAATTTGATTGTTGATCATCCGCAATTTCTTTATCGATAGCAATTGCGATCGACAACGCAAGCACTGCGTCACGATCATCAGGAATTGTCAGTTCATAACTATCGCCCCATGTAAACCAGTGCTTTCTCAGATACATCACAGGCCTATCACCATAGACGACACTGTAATCGTGATCCCATATATCGCCACGCAATTCCCATTGTTTCCCTGTTATCTCGAATTTACTTTTGAAGAATGAAAATTTTCGTACAAGTTCAACATGATCTGTTGTTGGTGTCGTAATATCATAGCGCGAAAAAATTCGGAACATTTGTTTCTCAATTTCCGATACCATTTCGCCAAATTCATTACGAATTACAAACTTCTTGGGTATTCTCATGAAACTTCCCTCGACTACAAATCTATCGACTCCAGTTTCATCTTTAACCGTGAACCTCTCACTGATTGCAAATACTTTTTGTTTAACATATAACTTCATGTTGTTTCTCCTACTTTTCGTGCAAATAAAGTCATCATCCTGTAATGCGCTTACTTCATCATCCAGAAACAATCCCTATATTCTACGATCATATCCTGAATAATAATCGATTCGTTTCATTAAATCAAAATCGATATCTTTCATCGTCTGAATTTGAATTAATTCTAACAC
Organism: Erysipelothrix aquatica; assembly: GCF_009828825.1. GTDB lineage: Bacteria > Bacillota_I > Bacilli_A > Erysipelotrichales > Erysipelotrichaceae > Erysipelothrix > Erysipelothrix aquatica_A. The sequence continues at coordinate 484,171 of NZ_WTTA01000003.1, forward strand.
ACTGTCAGTTCTTATTACCTTTGATTCGATCCCTGGGATATCTGTACCACCGGCAGAATCGATCATAACTTGATTACTTGCTTCAAAGACTTCTTGAAACTCATTAGCAAGCATTTCAAAACCTTCCTTCGGTAAATCGGAACTATATTCAAGTTTAAATACATTCTCCACCCTTGTGATGTCAATACCCTTCGCATCAATTGTGTAATAATAGTATCCTTCAACTCACACAGCGTTGGTGAAGGATTTCCTTTCATCGAACAGCTAGCTAATAGTAACGCGCCTAAAAGTACAACTGCACTTTTTTCATTTAGTTCCCCCCTGATACACATTGATAATAGCATAACTATAGTAATAACAAAAATAAATTCACAGAAGTCAGAATTTCCGTCCTTAATAATTATCCATACGAAATAACAATCAATTTTTACGGTTTTATTAATAAAAAGTACTGATTATAAATCAGTACTTTAATGAGACACTGCCCCTTTTATACTTGGATGTATCTGAAGAGAAATATTTGTTTCGGGCAGTTATAATCATGTATAGCATTTACTTAGCAATACAATTTGCTCAGATGCACCCTCAAGTACACCTTCAAGCAACTCTGAGAACGTAGGCGAATGTGCGATTTTAAAAGACATTTCTAATATCATCGCCAGGTTTGCTCCTGCAAGAACATCGATATTCTCATTGTCCATTGCAAGCATTGCAGATTTTTTAAATGGAGTTCCACCAACAATATCAGTTACAATCAGTACCTGATCATCCCCAACACTTCTTTTCAAGTCTTCATATAGCTTCGTACCATCATCAGAGTCAACGAAGTCAATAACGCTAATTCTTTCATTTAAACCGCAAATTAAGTTTAAGGCAGATTTTATGCCACTGGCATAGCGTCCATGCCCACAGATAATCATCTTCATAAATTTGGACCCTTATAACTATCCAATGCATTAACGTAGCGAGACGTGATTATTTCCGGCCTAGTTATGGATGTTCCAACAACTACCGAGAACGCACCTGCTTCAAGTGCAGATATTGCCTCATCAATTGTTTCAATTTTCCCCTCCGCGATAACCGGAATATCTGTTATTGCTACAATGTCGCGAATTAAATCAATGTTAACATGATGAATGTTCTCAGACTCTTTTGTATAACCTGATAATGTTGTTGATATTAGATCAATATCATAAGTTAGAGCAGTGAATGCTTCGTCAATCGTAGAGATTTCAGCCATTATTAATGTACTGGGATATTCATGACGAATTTGAGTAATAATCTCTGACACTATCTCCCCATTAGGGCGTTTGCGACTTGTTGCATCTAACGCAATAATATCAACTCCAAGCTCTAAAATTTCTTCTGCGCTTTCAAATGTCGGCGTAATATATACATCATATCTTGGGTCGAATATTTTATTTATTCCAATAATTGGCAAATCAACTTTTTCCTTTATTGCATTGATATTATCCCTACCTGTTGCTCTTATTGCGCATGCTCCACCTTGTTTGGCTGCCACAGCAAATGCTGCCATTATTTCCGGTCCGTGCATAGCCCAACCCGGTCGAGCCTGACAAGACACGATTAGTCCATTTTTTATCTTACTTAGTGTATCCATTTTTCTCATGTGCTAAAATACTCCTAACAATTTGCCCACAATTCCAACAAAAAAACTTAATGCTATGCAGGTGAACATCCCCTTCTTCTGCTTAACAAGGATTTTATAAAATCCAAGTACAACTAAAATTGATAAAATGCCTGGAACGATAGAATTGATCAAGTCTAGTAATACGATTTCAACTTCACCAAATTTCCATGAGAGAGCTATTGGAATTTTTACAAAACCTACACTCATTGCACCGACTACCATCAGACCAACTACTGTCGCACCTTCAATGAACTTATCAATTAATTGACTTCCCTTCATTTTTAGAATTAATGTTGACCCGAACTCGTATCCATATTTTATGAAGTACCAGCGAGAAAATAGATTTAGAGCAACATTAGGTACAATAAATATAATTGGACCTAACACATTTCCTTCCATTGCCATTCCTGCACCGATTGCTGCAAAGATAGTCATGAATACCGCTTTAAATACTGAATCGCCAATTCCTGACAATGGTCCCATTAAGGCAGATTTTGTTGCAGAAATTGCTTCAGGAGTCACACCTTCAGTGTTCATTGCCAAGCTTTCTTCAAGTGCAATAGAAATACCCATGACTGCATTTCCTGTATACGGATGACAATTAAAGAACTCATTATGACGACGTAATGCTTCTATTTGCTCTGACTCAGTTTTATATAATTTTCTAATTGTCGGAATCATCGCATAACAGAAACCTAAAGATGTATACCTTTCATAGTTTATGGATGTCATACTAAAGAAAGAACGACGGAAAGTCTGTTTTAGTGTCTTTGTATCTATTACTTTATTTGTTTCTAGGACACTTTCGTCTTCCATTTCCTCGAATGATTCAAAATCATCAAACTTCTCTTCCTTTTGTCCTAGTGTGATATGTGCCATCACTAGACAGAATGCGATCAATGAGATTGCAAGAACATTCAATTCAAGGTAGACTGCAAGTACAAATCCAAAAATGAAAAATGCCCAATACTTCTTAAAGTTCATCATTTTCAATAACATTGCCATACCTACCGCAGGAAGAATACCAGACGCAATCTTTAATCCATCTGTAATCACTTCGGGCATAGCATTTACTACTGCTGTAACAGCATCACTTCCAAGATAAATTGCTAAGAATGTCGGAATAAAAAATACAAGGAAGAATATTGGCAATCCCAACAAGTGAGTTTGCTCAACTTTTCTTATATTGCCCTCATCAATGTATTTATCCGCTTTATGCATAAGTCCAATGTTAATGTTCCACGCGAACATTACAAGAAGTTGTGCTAGTATTCCGATTGGTAATGCGAGACTAATTCCAACTTCAGGTCGACCACCATTAATTATCGCAAATACGGTCGAGAGCATTCCCGCAATTTGAGCATTTGGCGGAACCGAACCACCAATCGGCAGTACTCCCATATACATCAGTTCAACGCTCGCCCCAACTAGAAGCCCTGTTTGTAAGTCACCCATAATCAAACCAATAACAGGCCCCGCAAAAATAGGTCTCGAAATCATCCAATATCCATAACCATAATTTTCCAGAATAATAACTGCAATAACGATACTTAAAATCAAAGCTTGTAATAGATTCATAGTTTTCCTCTCTATATTAATTTACTTAAATCTACCGATTTATCAGATGGTGTCGCTCTGATATCTAAATCAACACCGCGCTCATGTAATGTTTTGAACATGTTCTTTAGTGAATCATCTAAAAAAACAGTTTTTGTGACAGACTCACGACCTTCTTTGTGATAAAGACCTCCAACGTTGATATTTTTGATTGCAATATCAGCATCGAGTAAGGCAATTACCGTTTCAGGGGTATCTGTTACGACAAAGAAATCTTTATTCTCATATTTATTCAAGATTCCTACAGCATCTGGAACCGTGCAAATGAAGCATTTTAAGTTTCTTGGACAGGCAAGTTCAAGAGACATCTTTTCTAAACTATTCTTCTCGTCCATTGTTATCACCATTAACGCTTGACTCTTATATTGCGTTGTCCAAGCATAGGCAACTTGACCATGAATCAGTCTTTCATCAATTCTGAGTAATTTTATCATAGTATCCTCCTTACTCTAATCATATCCATTTGGATATTTGTTTCAATATTACGGACACGAAAAGAAACGCCGTTTCATAATATGAAACGGCTTACAGTGGTATTCTTGTTTTTGCGACATGCTTATGAGTTGCATCATAATCGTACTGAGTACATAACGCGTATAATAGGTCCACTACGTATAATTGCGCAGTTCGTGATGCCATTGCACCACTTCTATATGTAGTTTCTTTAGCACTAACATAGATCATTAGATCAATATATGCTGATAATGCACTACCAATTGATCCTACAATCGCTATCGTTGGTGTCCCATTTTCTTGTAAAGTTCTTGCTATTTCCAGCATTTCTTTTGTTTCACCGGAGAATGAGAAAATTATTGCGGTGTGATTTTGGTTCGAATTTAGTGCCTGCACAACTTGGCGATCATATAGTTGATAGCACTGCGATATTTTACCAATTCTCATAAACTTGTATGCTGCATCAGTAGCAACTACATTTGAAGCCCCAGTACCATACAAATCAATTACTTGCGAATCGCAGATTAATTTTGCAGCATCACAGATAGTTTTTTCATCTAACAACATTCTCGTTTCTTCTATCGATTTCAATGAAATATTTGTTATTTTATCTGTTATATCTGTGAACGAATCGTTTTCCTCAATAATTGTTGAATTTAGAATATCTATACTTATGTTTTCATAGCTGTTAATTTCTGAGGCAAGCTTAATTTTTAACTGGTTAAAACCAAGTGGTTCAATTCTCTTGCAAAATCTAACAACTGTTGATGGTGATGCATACGTTGCTTTCGCAACTTCTCTAACACCCAGTTCTAAAAATAATTCAGAATTTTTCAAGATGAAATTTCGAATATCATTTTCCGTCGGAGATAAATTTTGATATTCTCTAATTTTGATCAGTATGCTCATAAAGTCCTCCATTACTTATTCCAAAGCATTTCTACCAATTGGATTACATCGATCAGTTTCGATAAGTATTTTCTTTTCTTATTTTCATTCTACCAAATTCTTACTTAATAACCGCAACATTCCGCACGATATCCCAACTAATCGCATAGTCTTCAACATAGAAGAACGAATCATCCGCCATTCCCTCAAATTTTCCAGTAACGCTTTCTCTAAGACGCTGATGATCATCCATTAAATTGACTTGTACAGATATCACCTTAGATTTTAGAAATGCGAACTGTAAAACGGCATCTATTTCCTCACGATCCATTTGCGGTAAAGCCGATACTACTTTAAGGGCATCATCCTTCCCCTCATCAATCGTTTTAGTAAGTTCAGCAAGCGCAAAAGCAGTACCCCACTTCAGACCAAAAGGTCGATCTTGATACTCATTGTAGTTTTTGAATTCCTTTTTTGTTCTTTTTCTTGTCACGAATACGCCCCTCACTTTCCATACCCTCTAGTCCACCAGCATGGCCACCCACTAATGAGCTCCGGGCAATTGCACGACCGCCTTCCATAAGACTACTTGCATAAACCATTTTAGTGAAACCAAATTTCTCACGAACAGTATCTATAGCTTTATCAAATTTATGATTCTTTTCTTTTTGAACTACCGATTCAAAGATATTAATTTGCTCCGGCTTATCATGACTTAGCTTAGAACAGTTAATGCCAATATTACGCACTGTTTGGTGATCAAAATGTTGTTCAAAAATATCAATGAGAACTTCAGCAAGTTTATAACTTTGATTCGTCATTTCGATATTCTTTTGTTTATTAAATCCAGTCTTCCCATCACGATCAACAAACCCTAATGAATAGCCCACCCACAAACTTACGTTACTCGTTTTGATACCTTTTTTTCGTAGACGCGTCGCAACTTGATCGGCCATTTCACGAATCACAATTTCAATTTCTTTTTTACTTGTATAATCACGGTTCAACACTTGAGAATTCCCGATTGAACGAGATTTCGGGACATACGATTCACCCAAGAATGTACGATCAATACCCCATGCATGTGCGTATAATTGTGTTCCCAATACCCCGAGTTTACTTTTCAACATATCGTAGTTGGCATGAGCCAAATCGTAAACACTGAAGATTCCTAGTTTTTGTAGCCGTATGGCACCTCGATAACCGATTCCCCACATCGCTGTCATGGGCTCAATTTTCCATAATTTAGAAGCAACATCTTCATAACGCCATTCGGCCTTCATGTCTTTATTATTCTTTGCTTCATTGTCGAGTGCTAATTTCGCCAATAAGGGATTATCACCAATTCCAACTGTCGTGTAAATCTTAGTTTCACGATACACTTCAGTTTGTATTAACCTTGCCATTTCATATGCACTCTCACAACTAAAATATTCGAGTGAATCCGTCACATCTAAGAATGTTTCGTCAACGGAATAGGTCGAAATATTCTCATCATCAACATACTTCCGAAAAATTTCGTTAATTTTCCGATGCATTTGCATATACATATGCATCCGTGGCGCTGCTATGACTAAATCATCAGGATAAGGAAATGGTAAATCACGCGCCCGGCTAATATTACTGATTCCATAAGCCTTCTTAGCAGCTGGACTAGATGCAAGTATTAAACCACTTCCACGCTCATTCACACTGTCACTGGGATAACTCATCACAACAAGCTTAGTGGTTAGTGGATGCAATTTGCGCGAAACTGCTTCACACGACGCGTAAAAGCTCTTACAATCGATACAGAGAATATCGCGTGATGGTTCTTTATCGTAATCAAACTTCACAGACGTCGTCATAAGCATCACCCTTTCTTCTATCAATATTATACTCTAAGTACACGCCATTTTATGTCGTACACTTTTGATTCTATATCAAAAAACGCGAAAATTTGTAGACTAGCTAACACATTGAGATATTGGCTAGTCTTCATGTTATTTCGCGTGTTGTAAAACCAATCAATGATTACAGATCAAGGATCGTTCTAATACTAATATTTGAAATGTCTGTTTTTGGAAATTTATAATTCCAACCTTTACGAAAATGTTGTTTCAGCTTCATGAAAGTACGGATTGATTTGAATATTTCTCGATTGATCTGGAGTATTCATTATTTTCAGCATCGTTTATACATCGTATATAACCGTTCTAATCGAAATGGCGAGGCTATATTTGAGATTCATCATTCTACCTCTTCGTTACAATACTAACAAAATATACTTTAGAAAAACCAATCAGTGTCAATGCATATCTTCCTTGGTTGAATCGACTCTGCGCTTGTATTCGATAGTGGTCACTTAGAAATTTCTGACGATGAATGGGGATAAGTCAGGTATCTTTAATGTTAATAAAGAGAGACATATGATACACATTTCTTACCTCTTTTGAATACATAGATACTGAACTGACTGGAACGGATCTAGTTAGTCTTAGACTATGGAGTAGTACTTCTCATTTACTTCATCATTGATGACCACTTCGATGAGTCCATGATGTGGTTTTCTTTCGTCTATAGGGGGAAACTCTAAATAATCTCCGTACGTATTTCTGAGGATTATCTCATAGTTATCTGGAATCGGTAAAACTAAGCCCTCAAAATCACCATATTTAGGGAATAATTGATCCCTAACTTTTCTTCTATAACAATAATATGATTCGAACCCTTGGGTCATATGACTCACAAAACTTGTGTCATTATAATTGTTGTTATACTTTATCATTATTTCAGTTTGGAGTATATTCAGATCTCTCAAACTCAATAGCACTAACGGATTTACCCTTTGAGATTCTTTCCATTCGCGCTTACGGTTAACTTTAAGAAGTCGCACACGTTCTAGCTTTGCTTCCTGAATGTAGTGTATTGATGCCTCATGTTCAGATATTGTCTCCTCATCATCAGGCATGACATCATATGGAAATATATCTATAAATACTCCATGGTGGATGTTAAGGTGAGCCCACTCTTCCTGAAGTGCTAACGAGTTATTCAATCTGAGACGTGTAAATGAGTGAACAAACTCATGGTCCGTTTCATAATTTTGAACAAATACACAATCATTCTCCCAAAGTTTAGAAGCGTTCAGAAATTTATCGTAGTCCCACCTTAACATTGCTATATCAACGTCATCATCCCAAGGAACAAATCCTTTATGCCTAATTGCCCCAATTATCGACCCAAAATCAAGAGTATAGCAAATTCCATTTTTCTCACAGAATAGATCAAATTCCTCCAACAAATAAAGTTGGTTGAGTTGTAATCTTCTAATTAAATCACCTGTAATTGTCTCGTCTGAAACAATCATAACCTTAACCTCCCTTCAAATATTTTTGTCAGGTACCGACTTAAAACACCATTAATACTAGAGGGTAATCGAAACTCTACAAATTCGCTTTTATCAGTCGCACTTAACTTCCGCTACAAGAACGACTAATTAGGATGTCGAATATGTAATTAAGACCTCTCTTTTCTAGGACAAGTTTGATGTTATTTATTGTAGGTATTAGTATCATTGATTTAGCTTTGCTTATGGTATCTTTCTCTATAAGAGTTAGTTTTATTGTTAACTTACCCCTTTTGATTTTTGACGGGGCACTTACACTCTATAATTGTTTGTTAATGTAGTCATTTGCATGTTGTAGTGCCCGATACTATGATCTATCACCCAATACACAATGTGCTCACTATCATCATAATTTACTTCTAGTAAACTTTAGAATTAGATTAATGAAAATATAGAGTCAATCATTGAATCATACAAAAGAATATAATTTTGCGTTTGTTGTGACACTAAATTCTTTGAGATCAACATTTATACGATTTTTTGTTTGTATTCCTTGACAGTATTTTTTGAAATTTTTCTCTTCCACGAGGAAGCTAAATCGATTGCCCTTCCTTGAATAAACCGATAATCTACGACCTCCAGTATATCTACCAGTGATTTTCGCAATTGTTCCGGCAAACAAAACAAAACGCTCCATAGATGGAATCTGTTTTGCATAAAAACTTCTAACAATTAAACACCATTCATTGTTAATATTCATTTCAAGTTCCTCCTGAACTAATACTCAGCGGCCCTTAACTCATATACTCTTCGTCAAGTTCTGACATATCATCAGCAATACCAAAAAAGTCCGAAAGCATTGTATCCATTGTTAACCATTCGCTGCTTTGAGAAACTTTTTCAGTTATAGTAGCGACTAAACCTTCAACGAAATCTTCGGGGTAGCCCTCTTCAATTATTCCTTCTTTAAAATTTCCAACTAAAATATTCATCAATTCTACGAATTGATGAAACTCATTATGTTTAATTTCTAATAATATTTATAGCCGACTCAAGTAAATCTGGTACGTAATGCATACTCAGAGTAGTCAGCGAACAATCGCTTCAAAAACCGAATTACAAGTTACACGTCATGATTATCATTGCATATACGTCTTAATGACCTGTTCACGTGCATTTCTTACGTGTATTTTTAGATTCTTATGTAGTAGTTTACGGTTTTTCTGAACAAGTGCATCGAGAATATTAGAGTGCTCATCAACTGCTTGCGAAACACGTTTTCTACGTTCATAAGACATTTCCCTAAAATTCTTAAGGTAAACATCTAAGTCGTTTAGCATCGCACTTGCTACACCTAAATTTGCCACTTCTTGAATCTTCTTATTGTACATAGCAAATGAAATGAGCAATAAATTTAAATCATTAGTATTATTATAATATATCGCTTTTTCACAAATTGACTTTATTTCATTGAGCTGGTCTACATCGGCATGATTGAGTAACTCTTCATAAATAATAATCTCTAAAGATAACCTAATCTTAAAGATTTCGTCAACTTTTTTGATAGTAAAGTTATCTACTACTGCACCATAACTAGGAATATACTTTAAAAGTCCTTCATCTGTCAGCTTTTTTACAGCTATACGTATCGGGGTTCTTGATAGCGGGAGTTGAGCCGCTAAACCATACTCATTAATGCGTTCACCTAACGGGACATCTTCTTCTAAAATCGTGAGTTTAATCGCATCATAAATAATGCTCACCAACGATTCCTCCTTGGTGAAATCTGCGTTTTTGGCGATTTTACTCTCAAAATCATAGTTTCTTCTCATTACGCATCATCCTAAATACATTATACTAAATACCCCTCTGTTTTTGCAAATTTGCAAAAACAACCATCAATACTCTTTTATTAAATTGGCTAGTCCAATTCTGCAATTATTTTGTTCAGAATTCCTCCGTGCTTGTAAATATTTAATTCAACATAAGAATCTAACCTGAGTACGGTTTTGAACTTCCTTTCCGCCTGATTTGGAGTCGTTACTTTTACTGAAATTAGATCACCAGGTTTAACATGTTCATCCATCTCAACCGAATAAATTTCATCTCCCTTCAACCCAAGTCCATCAAATGACTCTTCTGGAAGAAATTGTAATGGAATAACTCCCATCATCACTAGGTTAGATCGATGAATACGTTCAAAGGATTCTGCAATCACAACTTTAACTCCAAGTAGCCTTACCCCTTTAGCAGCCCAGTCTCGAGATGACCCCATACCGTAATCTTTTCCAGCTACAACCAAAAGACCCGTGTTACTCATTTTATAGCGTTGACTCGCTTCATAAACGCTAAGTACTTCGTGATTTGGAAAATAGTATGTATATCCGCCTAAGACATCATCTAATAATTGATTCTTCAATCGAACATTTGCGAATGTTCCACGTGTCATTACTTCATGATGTCCCCGACGAGATCCGTATGTATTATATAATTCTTCGCGAACTTGATGTTCACTCAAAAACATACCAGCAGGCGAATTTGGATATATTTTTCCCGCAGGCGAAATATGGTCTGTTGTAATTGAGTCACCAACCTTGACCAAAACCCTCATGTCTTTGAGATTGTTTATCTCTGTTTCTTGATTAATTTGTTTTTCAAAGTAGGGAGGGTTCGCAATATAGGTCGACTCATTTTGCCAATCATAGGTTTCTGACTTTTCAACTTCTATCGTACGCCATTCAGGTGTATCTTCAAAAACATTCTGGTAGGCACTTCTAAAAACAGTGTCATTTACGAATGTATTTACATATTTTTCTACTTCTTCAGTAGTAGGACATAACTCGTTAAAGTAGACTGGATTCCCAAAAGTATCTTGACCGATGGGAGTGTCCGTTAAATCTATTTTTAGATTTCCTGCAATTGCATATGCAATTACTAACAATGGCGATGCTAAGTAATTTGCTTTTATTAACGGATGAATTCTTCCTTCAAAATTTCTATTCCCACTCAATATTGCTGCAGCAACAATATCATTTAACGCGATTGCTTGTTCAATTCTAGGATCTAAAGGTCCTGAGTTGCCAATACATGTCGTACAACCATAAGCAACAATATTAAAACCTAACTCATTAAAGGATTCAATCAATCCCGAATCACTGAGGTACTTTGTAACAGCTTTAGATCCAGGTGCAAATGATGTCTTGACTTTTTTAGACACTTTCAATCCCTTTTCGACAGCGTTCTTTGCAAATAAACCAGCACCAATTAATACCCTTGGATTAGATGTATTGGTACAACTAGTAATTGCCGCTAGTAGGATATCACCATGTTCCAAAGTCATTTTTTCATCATCAATGTCAATGCAAACACTTTTCTTAGAATCACTATTATTTAACCCAAAACCTTTATGACCTACCGGATTTGTAAGACTCTTAACAAAGTCTTTGGATAAATCATCAAATCTAACAATATCTTGAGGTCGTTTTGGCCCTGATAATGATGTGCTAACAACAGATAGATCAATTTCAATAACCTCACTAAATTTGATTTGATTCGCACGCGTCTCATCGTAAAAGAGGTTATTTGATTTCATATATTCCTCAATAAGTGCAACACTTTCCGTTGTCCTTCCTGTTAATTGAAGATATTTTAGAGTTTCTTTATCGAATGGAAAATACCCACATGTCGAACCATACTCTGGCGACATATTTGAGATAGTTACTCTATCGGAGAGTGATAGATTTTGAAATCCTTCGCCAAAAAACTCGACAAACTTTCCGACAACATTTTTGCTCCTAAGAATGCCAGTAATTGTAAGCGCCAAATCAGTTGCAACGACCCCTTCGGGTAAAGTGTTGATTAATCGAACGCCTATTACATCTGGAATCGAAAATACTGATGGTTCCCCAAGCATGCAGGCTTCTGCTTCTATTCCTCCAACACCCCAACCCAAGACACCCATACCATTGATCATTGTAGTGTGGGAATCCGTACCAAAAACACTATCCGGATAAATATATCCTTCATCGTCCATTTTTATCATTTCACATAAATACTCTATATTTATCTGATGAATTATACCGCTATCCGGAGGAATAACTCGAAAATTGTCGAATGATTTTTGTGCCCACTTAATCAGTCGGTAACGCTCGCTATTCCTTTCAAATTCTTTTTTTATATTATAGTACATTGCTTTAGGAGAAGCATACCGATCAATTTGAACTGAGTGGTCAATTACTAAATCAACAGGTATTTTAGGATTTATCAATGCCGCATCAAACCCTAGTAAAACGGCAGCATCTCTCATTGATGCAAGATCAACAATACATGGAACACCTGTGTAATCCTGCAGTAGAATTCTTGTCGGAAAAAAATCAATTTGAGATTCCCGATTACTGACCCAATCCAATAACTTTTTGGACTTTGGATACACACCATCATTTGCTTCCTGTCTAATTGTATTTTCGAGCAATATTCGAATGGTATAGGGTAAGCTATGAATATTGGCCCCATTGTTTTTTGCGAATTTTTTTATATCAAAATATCTTTTATCATTTGTGTTTATTCTACTCTCGAAACATTCATTTTTCATATTATTTCCTTCGTTTCTACCTCTATTATTCATTTACATACCACTTAAGCCCATTTTCGAACAAGACTTTATTAGCCGCTTCAGCCCCCAATGCATCTGTAATCATTTGCACATCACGCAACATAAAGGGTCTTTTTGCACGCGTCGACGGAATATCCGATCCAAAAATTAACAATTCTTCATTTATTTCATAGAGTTCCCTAATTGCTAAAACTATTTCATCATTTGTATAATCGATACGACCAAAACCGGAAATTCTAATAGCAATATCCTCACTTAGTAATTTCTTCAAAGTTGGTAATGATTCGTATGATAGCCCCATATGGTCAATCGAAGCCTTTGGAAGGGCGGTTATCATTTCCATAAATGATTGATCAACGTTTGAGAAATCAAGATAAAACTCTACCTTCCACTTCACTGCATCGTAAATCTTGTTTGCAAAGTTAATTACCTCTTGATAGTCAATTGTCTGTCCTCTGTAGAGGTTGAATCGTACGGCCCTAATACCAATCTCATTTAATCTCTTGATTTCTGCCATAGATGTGTCTAGAGGTAGTTGTGTAACACCAACAAATGGAGCCTGATAAAAGTTTGTTAATGACTCAATTGCCTCAACAAAGTAAGTTTGATCATAACCATGGTAGGACCCTGATACGACTACTCCTCCGGTTATTTCTAGTTGAAAATCAGATATTGCATCAATATAATCATTCACCAAAAATGAATTTGGTATGAACCCTTGGTTCTCTATTATGGGATATTTTTTGTTTATGATGTGAAAATGTGAATCAAATATTTTTGTCATTTTTCGCTCCTTAGAAAAACATCTGTATAATCAGCGTTGCAACACATGCAAATAGTAGGCACAGGGGTGTCGCTATGTATAAGAAACTGTGGTATAAACTTTCTCTTTCATCGTCATCCAGCGCGCTGGACGACATTATCAAGGTCCCTCCTGTAGAAAACGGTGCAAGTGTTGTTGACTGAGCACCAATAATTGTAGCTACAAACAATAAACTTGGGCTAATTCCCGACGTGATGGAAATTGCAGCTACCATCGGAAACATAAGGGGTGCAACAACGCCTAAAGTACTACTAAAGAACGACATGATTCCACCGATAAAACACATTGCTACTGGAATTAAGATTGGTGGAAAGGAATTCACGAATCCGGATAATACTTCAATCGCACCAGCCTCTACAGCAACTTCTACCAAAACCCCTACTCCACAGACTAGCCAAATTGTATCCCAAGGTATACTTTTTGTTACCTCCTTGGGATCGGCTAGCTTTAACATATAGGAAACAAGTGCGAGAAGTAATGCAATGAAACTGATATCAATTTTAGAATTTACGAACGTTATCCACTCGACATTTGGAAAAAAGCCCTGTAGCATTGGAAACCCTAAAACAATAATAATCATTACACCAACCAACGATAAGCTTATCGTTTGCTTACTAGTGAAAGGCTCAGGTTTTTCCAATTTGAGTTCGTGATTCGCATCCTTATTTCTACGGCTATTCCACAGAATGAGTAAAATTAAAACAACAATTGGATACACAAAGGATACTACGAATATGTCTTTAACATAGCTTTCTACATTAGTTGCAAGTGTCGTATTTTCAATAATACCTCTAAATATATTTCCATGCTGGCTCGACATAAAATTACCACCAGATAATGCTCCTAAAGCAACTGCTATTGATGGTGTAATCATCTCGAGTTTAGCATTTTTGCACAGTATCATTGCAATCCCACCCATTAAAGCGACTGATGTGAAGAACCCTGCTCCCATCCCTGATACAAGGGTTGTTACGAAATACAGTACTAAAGGTAAGAACTTAACATACTTTCGTGTTCGATAGAGTAAATTCATTGCCATTTTTGGCATCGCACCGTTTGCATTCGAAAAGTTAAAGAACAAGGAAATACAGAATATTACCAAGAATAAATTTGTTGGCCACATGCCAATAATGTCTTTGATACCCAAATCAAGTGCAAACGCACCAATTAAGTACGCAAATCCTAGCGCAAAGTAGCCTGTGTTTGTACTCAACTTTTCACCCAAATAAATTGACGCAATAATTGCCAGTATAACCAAAGAGACAGTCAAGTTTTGCATATTATTCTCCTTTACATTTGTCACAATAGCATTTACTATCAAAACTACGCGAACAAATAACTTTTTTTCGAAATGTTAGTTCCCATCAAGTCAATTACACTAATCTTATTTTTCAATTAATCCTTAATAAGTTCTAACGCCATTTATTTTACTGTTTACTGGTTCATAAGATGTCCTAGTTCATCATCCATTAAAACATAGCACATAACATTTATCTTGTAAGCGGTTACTTATGTATTAAGTATGTTCACCCTGTTTATACTATGGTTTTTATTTCATTAAACTAAATATCATGATTTTGATGAAAGAGCATAAAAGTCTTTCAAGAAGCTTCCTCAAATGAACTGTAAACCGCACAGAGTCTTAATAACTATCTCCACTTCTGAAATAAAGAATTTAATCATTATATCAGTAATTCTTATATAGAATATTGCGCTAATTCATATTTTGTACAAGGTATTTCGGACTAAAAACCATTAGTCCGAAATACCTTGAAATTGAAGTAGAAATGTATCGTTAAAGAATGCATAGAATGTTCTGAAGGCTTCCGCATTTTCAATAATTTTAAAATAGATATGCATTGCTGTTATATTTTGTGCTTCTATTTATTCGGAAAAAATTATTAGTTTACATTTAATACACTTATGTTTTTTGAGTATATTCTTTCTTGTAAATGTATCACAATTTTTGAATTATACCTCCATATCAAAGAAATGTAACTATCAAAATATTTTCCTAATTTTACTGTATGGACCTGCAGTGATAATTCATCGATTACAATCACAAAAAGAAACTCACAGTTTATGTGAGTTTCTTTTACTAAATTAATCCTATATCCCTTCGATATGCTTTATTTTCGAATTCTAGTTTTTCAATTCGATTGTTTAGTTTTGCATTCATCTCAACTAAATTATCACCTATCTCTACAAAAGATAGAACACGTCCACCTACTGAAACTACTTTTGATCCTGTTCGTTGGGTACCGTTGTGGAATACTAACCCATTATCCTCTAGGACCACAGAAATGTTCTTGTCAAAACCCCGCGGATAACCCTTTGATACGACAATTGTAGTAATGCATGTTCGTGGATCCCATTGTAGGTGAGATTGTTGCAATGTATCATTTTCTACATGCATCATGATATCTACAAGGTCACTTTGAAGTCTTGGTAATAATACTTCAGTTTCAGGATCACCAAAACGGGTATTAAACTCTAAAACATACGGTGTATCCTCAACAATCATTAATCCAACATAGAGAACACCATTGAAATCAAAATCATCATTAGAAAGACCAACTTCAATACTAGTTAGAATCTTATCTATGTTTGCTTGTACTTTATTACTAAACGCAGGTGCTGGCGAATAACAACCAACGCCACCTGTGTTTTCGCCTGTATCTCCTTCTCCAATTTTTTTATAATCTCGGGCAGTTTCCATTGGGAAAATACGATTGTTGGAGACAAAGCATAGGAGTGATGTTTCATAACCGTCCAAAAATGTTTCTAAGATAACTTTGTTCCCTTCACTACCAAATTGCTTATTGACATAGATTTCATACAGTGTATTTTTTGCTTCTTCATGTGTTTCACAAATAATAACACCTTTACCTTTACACAATCCATCGGCTTTAATCACAAGAGGAAACTTCATAGATGAAATCGCGTTTAATGCATCATAATGGTGGGTGTACGCATTATATTCTGCAGTGGGTATATTATGTCGCACCATGAAAGATTTAGAAAAATCTTTACTACCTTCAAGTTGAGCAGCGTGTTTGTTTGGACCAAATATAGCAAGTCCGTGTTCTTCAAAAGTATCGACAATCCCTAGACATAATGGATCTTCAGGTCCAACAACTGTAAGATCAATCTTGTGTTCAATTGCATAATTCAAGAGTCCTTGAATATCATCTGAAGCAATATCAACATTATTATCAGTTCCGCCATTGCCCGGAGCACAAACAATCGAGGTAACTTTGGGCGACTGTGCCAATTTCCAATACAAAGCGTGTTCACGCCCACCGCTTCCAATCACAAGTATTTTCATATTAGTGCCTAAAATGACGCATTCCTGTAAATATGAGCGTCATGTCGTATTTATCAGCAAGTTCAATCACTTTATGATCTTTTACTGAACCACCAGGCTGGATAATCGCTTTAATTCCATGTTTCGCGCATAGTTCTATGGTATCCTCAAAGAAAAATGCATCTGAAGCCATAACGCTACCTTCAACCGGAAATAACGAGCGTTCAATAGCTTTCTCACACGCCCAGTACCGTTGAACTTCGCCATGACCTAAACCTAATGTCATGTTATTTTTAGCAATCACAATCGCGTTTGAGGCAAGTTGTTTACATGCTTTCCATGCAAAATCAAGTTGTTCTAACACTTCAGGTGTTGGTTGACGCTTGGATACAACTTCATATTTCGCTTCATTAATCAGTGCTAAATCACGCTCTTGAACCAATACACCATTTAGTACATCTTTGATTAGCGTCGAATTTTCATGGTATTTTTGAATTTTAGGCATTTCAATTAAACGAACATTCTTTTTCTTCATGAGTTTTTCTTGAGCTTCATGAGTAAATGAAGGAGCTACAATGACCTCCAAGAAAATATCACTAAGTAACATCGCAACATCAAGTTTAACTGGGCGATTAAGCGCAATAATTCCGCCAAAAATCGACTCTGGATCACAATCACGTGCTTTCTCAAATGCTTCTTTAAGTGTTTCAGCACTTCCAATGCCACTTGGATTAGCGTGTTTAACTGCAACTGCAGTTGGTTCTGTAAACTCTTGAAGAACCCGTAGTGCACCTGTCATGTCATTGATGTTATTATAGGACAGTTCCTTACCATGAAGTTGCCGAAACTCGATAGCTTCCGAGGCAGTAATTTCCTCATAGTATGATGCTTTTTGATGTGGATTTTCCCCATAACGCAAATCAGATACCTTACGATATGTTTTCGTGAGTGTGGATGGTAAATCATTACCTTCCACATGTAGGAAATATTGAGAAATTAACGCATCATAACTAGCTGTTAAAGAAAATGCTTTTGATGCTAGATACTGATGAATATCGAAGTCATCACTGTGCAACGCATCAACTACTAAATTGTAATCATTTCTATCAGTAACAACATAGACATCACGATAGTTTTTTGCAGCAGAGCGAATCATCGCTGGTCCACCAATATCGATGTTTTCAATAATATCAACGTCAGTTTTACTCTCGTCACGAATCGTAGCTTCAAATGGGTATAAATTACAAACTACCATATCAAAAGGAGTAATCCCTAAAGTCTTAATAGTATCCATATGCATATCACAATTTCGTTTAGCAAGAATTCCACCATGGATGGCAGGATGCAGCGTTTTAACACGGCCGTTTAAGATTTCGGGAAAATCCGTAACTGCATTAACCTCGGTTACTTTAACTCCTTCTTCTAGCAACAATTTGTAAGTACCACCCGTTGATACGATTTCCCAATCCAGTTTTATTAATGATTTCGCAAAATCAACAATGCCTTCTTTGTCATAGACTGACATTAAAACTCGTTTACTCATATTCACGCTCCTATTAATACATGACGACCTTGAACTTCTAAGGCATCATTACAAAAATATTCAACAGACTTAACAATAATTTGATGTTCTATTTCAAGAACACGTTTTGATAAAGTTTCCACTGTGTCATCTGGATTTACCGCTACCACTTCTTGAAAGATTATAGGACCTTCATCCGCCAACTCAGTTGCAAAATGTGTTGTAACCCCCGTATAACGAACACCATATTCTAGAACTGCTTGGGCAACGCGTTCACCATAGAACCCTCTACCACAGAAACTTGGAATTAATGATGGATGGATGTTAATCATCCTATTCTCAAATGCACCGATAAGTTTCTTGTCAATGATCTTTAGGTAACCTGCCAAGACTATTCCATCCAACTTAGCATTCATAAGTTTTTCATAGAGGGAGACGTCATAATTTTCTTTATCAGGAATGAATGTTTCTACACCCTTTTTCTCGGCACGTTGCAAGCCATATGCATTTCTTTTGTTCGAAACAACAAGAATTATTTCGCCTTGTGTAAAGCTAGCATCGAGTAACGCCTGCAAATTACTACCATTACCTGAAATTAAGACCGCTAATCGTTTTTTCATTTGATGATTATACCTTGATTGCCTTTTTCAACGATCCCAATTTCATAAGCTCCTTCAGCAGCAAGGATCTCCAACGCTTTTGTTACATTTTCCTTGTCCACTGCAATAACCATTCCCACACCCATATTAAATGTGTTCAACATTTCGCCTTTAGAAATTGAACCTGTCTCTTGAATTAATTTAAAAATTGCTGGTACTTTCAATGCATCAAAATCAATATTGGCTTGATATCCTTCTGGTAGCATTCGTGGAACATTTTCTATCAAACCGCCACCCGTAATGTGGGCAAGACCCAAAACTTCTATATGATCGATGAGTTTCAGTACAGATTCCACATAGATTTTAGTAGGTGTCAATAAGACTTCACCTACGCTTTTACCTGTACTTCCAAATTCTGCCTTTAAGTCGGTGTTTCTTAATACATGACGAATTAATGAAAAACCATTACTGTGAACACCCGTACTTGGAATACCTATAAGCACAGTATAATCATTAATATCTTTACCGGTAATTATCTTTTTTTTACCCACAACTCCAACTGCAAAGCCTGCTAAGTCGTAGTCATCACCTTGATAGACGCCAGGCATTTCAGCAGTTTCACCGCCGATAAGAGCCACACCTGATTGGATACACCCTTGACTAATACCTTCTACAATTTGAACTGTTTTATCGGGCACAAGATGTCCTGTTGCTAAATAGTCAAGAAAGTATAGAGGCTTAGCACCTTGACATATGATGTCATTAACACACATTGCAACACAGTCGATTCCGACTGTATTATGGATATCAAGTTCGTACGCAAGTTTTACTTTAGTACCAACACCATCTGTTCCAGATACTAATACAGGTTTCTCAATCCCATCTAAATCCAGTTCAAATAATCCAGAGAATCCACCCAAATGTGATAATACATTTGCATTTTGTGTGCTTTTTACACTTTCTTTAATACGTTCAACATGTTCATAACCAGCTTCTTTATCAACACCTGCCTCTTTGTATGTTTGTGACATCATTTATTCTCTCCTTTAAATGGGCTTTTACCATCGAAATATTGGGTATAGAATTTTTGAGCTCCACATGCAGACTTTAAGCCTTGCAATGATAAGAAATAGACTGAGTCACAACCTATTTCTTGTCGGATTGCATCTAAATCTTTACCATAGCACAATAAGTCTTCCTTCTTAGGAATATCAATGCTGACATTGTCTGAAAAGAGTACGGGTGGTGAAGACACACGAATGTGTACTTCTTTAGCTCCTGCTTCTTTAAGCAATTTTACAATTCGTTTAATGGTTGACCCTCGTACAATGGAGTCATCCACTAAGATTACGCGTTTACCTGTTATCAATTCTTTAATTACTGATAACTTAATCTTAATGCTTTGTTTTCTTTGAACATCATCATTATTTATGAAAGTTCGGGTGATGTAACGGTTCTTTACAAGCGCTTTTTGATAAGTGATTCCTGAAGCTTGAGAATATCCTAAAGCAGCAATCATTCCAGAATCAGGAGATCCTACCACGATATCTCCTTCTGTTGGTTTCTCTTCATACAAGTAATGTCCCATCTTTATACGAGCACCGTAAACTGATATTTCATCAATATGTGAGTCAGGACGCGCAATATAGACAAGTTCAAAGAGACATAAGTGATGGCTCGTGACCACAGTATCACTGCAGTGCATTCCCTCTTTGGTGATTATTATTGACTCACCTGGTTTCACATCTCGTACAATAGTTCCACCCAACGTGTCAATAACACATGATTCTGAACAAACAATCCATGTATTATCGACCTTTCCGATGATGAGGGGTTTAATCCCGTAAGTATCTCGTGAACACATAAGCCGTGTCGGTTTTATGCTAACATGAGCATAAGCTACATCAGAGTCAGAGGAACATTTCCCATCAAATGCTACCACCGTGTCATTGATTATTTTCGGTAAAGATTCTTGAGATTTCTTTTCTTCCGTAAAGGCATAATTGATAAATCCGATACCTGAGTTTGTAGATACAACAGGATAGCTACAATCACCTATAATTCCTGGATAGTGTACAATTTCTGGTTTTCCATCAATATAGTATCCTAAACCAACACTATCTTGCCCTCGATGTTGGAGCCCATACATCCCTTCTATAAGACTTGGATAAACATTCTCGCCACTAAAGGAAATGCAACCAATGATGCCACTCATCTACAGTTCGAGGTTTGAGTCCATTGCACAAACCTGCTCCTTCATTGATTCTTTATACAGGATTAATTTCTTTTTTAATGCTGAATTCCCAATCGCAAGTATTTGAATTGCAAGAAGTGCCGAATTCGTACCACCATCAATTGCCACTGTAGCAACAGGAATACCACTAGGCATTTGCACTGTTGAAAGAAGTGCGTCAAGACCGTCGAGTATGCTTGATTTAATCGGAACTCCGATAACTGGTTGAGTAACCATTCCAGCTAAAACACCTGCAAGATGAGCAGCTTTACCTGCCATTGCAATATAAACATCCGTATCATCTTTTTGTGCTCTACAATACTCTTGGAGTACGTCAAGGGCACGGTGAGCAGAAATTATATGTACTTCATAATTAACACCAAATTTTTTGAGCACGTCAACACATGCTGACCCAATATGTTGATCACTTGTGCTCCCCATGATTAATGAAACTTTCATATTTTTCTCCTTATGCAAAGTAGTTCAGTAATGTACTTAACAGAACCTCATTGTTTTCAATTTGAGTAATTGTACCAATGACATGACCATCCTTACTTTGTAGACCTAATACCATTGGTGTTTCTCCCAATGTTTCTTCCGAAACGAGGAAACATGATTCCGTGCTATCTGTTTCTACGTTGATGTAGAACCCATTTAGTCTTACTGCAATATCTTGCCCTAACATCCCTTGAAATAGGCGATTGCGATTGTTTACAACACATGCAGTTAACGCTTTAGAGATAAACTTGTGATATTTGCTTGCTGTAATCTTTGTATTTCCTTGGAAATAACCAGTATTGACTAAACCAACAAAGCCAGCACCGCTTCCCAAGACAATACCTTGTCGGCGTATTAATCTACTAATTGCGTTTTTTACCAGTGGGTGTGTTAAGAACACTTGATAGTATGTTCCGCTATTGAGAACGTTATTAACCATTTTATATCCGTCTGCTAAGAAAAGTGTATTTGATTCGTTAAGCTTGTCTGTAAACTCTTGGATAGATACTTCATAATTTTCATGATTAATAACAACAAATTCGTGTTCAATATTTAAGCTCTTCAGATTGAGTTCGAGATGAATATCACCGGTTACTCCACTTAATACCGGGATAATCATCTTACATTTTTGAACGTGTTTACTCATTGTTTTAGGATGCAGTTCTTGCTTAACCGCTACACTATTCCACTCTGTATTACGGTAAATTTCCTTGAGTGGCTCTTCCCATGCGCTAATTTTCTGTTCAAGAGATTCATCAACCTTCCCTGATGCAACACTCGCAATAACAGTGTAATCCAATTCTTCTAAAATCTTGGGATTTTCTACTTGAACTAAGAGTGATCCTGGCATGATACCTTCTTGTGGCTTAGTGTCATAACTTACCAAAAGGCGATTTTCTACACTCATCTCGAAAATTTCATGTTCAATTGTACGAGTAATTGATGATGCAGCGAGAATTTTTCCTTCATCATTTAATGCTTTAATCGTATTCATTGAACGAGCATAATGATCCATATCAATTAATGTATCATGTGTATATCCACTGTTAACCAAGACAATTTTTGATGTTACATCTTTTAATACGCGATTATTTAACTTATTTACTGGTGTTGTTTGAACTGCGAAACATAAGAGACTTGGGGGAACATCAATATTATCAAAACTTCCACTCATACTATCTTTGCCACCAAGTGCTGGAATATTAAGTGCTTTCATAACCTTGAAAGCACCTAATAAAGCGGCTAACGGTTTACCCCAACGAACCGGGTCTTTTCCTAAACTCTCAAAGTATTCTTGATAACTTAAACGAATTTTATCAATTGAACCACCCATAGCTACTACTTTTGTAATTGCATCGATTGTCGCAATATATCCTGCATGGAATGGACTTGTTTCTGAAATAAATGGATTGTAGCCGTGAGTCATAATTGAAGCAATGTTTGATAAACCAGTTGATACCGGAATCGGTGCAGCCATACCTTCAGAAGGTGTTAATTCTGCTGAACGTAAGCCTTGTTGATTGAATTGTTCTGTTAATCCTCGCTGAGAAGCAAGATTTATACTTTCCATATTTGAAACTACCTTTTTTGATTCAATACGAACTTCCGCATGTTTAGCTGTACCATTGCTTGATAAAAATTCACGATTTAACTTAATTACAGTTTTTCCTTTGTGAATCATCTCCATAAAACCACTGTCTGTGACTTCTGCAATCTCTACACAGTCACAATCTTCAAATTTTGCATATTTCTTAAATTCTTCCACATCGTTCTGATTAACGATCACAACCATACGTTCCTGAGATTCAGATAATGCGATTTCACCACCGTTCAATCCTTCATATTTTAATGGGACAGCATCAAGGTTAATCTTCAAGCTATCAGCAATTTCTCCAACAGCAACAGATATTCCACCTGCTCCCATATCATTACAACGCTTAATACGCTTAATTGCTTGTGGATTTCTAAACAATCGAACAATCTTACGTTCAATAAATGGATTTCCTTTTTGAACTTCAGCTCCTACTGATTCCATTGCTTCTTTCTTCACAGTCTTCGATGACCCAACTGCAGCACCCAATCCATCACGACCCGTACGGGCTCCTAAAAATAAGATACGATCACCGTGCGATGGAATACTCTTTTGAACAAAGTCGCTTGGTACTGAAGCTACAAGAGCTCCAAGCTCGAGACGTTTTGCTTCAAAGCCATCATGGTAATACTCTTTTACATATCCTCCCTCGATACCCATTTGGTTTAGATAGTCAGTATATCCCTCAGTTGCTTTTTGACATAATTGACGCTGACTCAATTTTGATAGACGTGTATTTGCGTAAGGTAGTGTAGGTTTCTTAGCACCTGTAATTCGCATTGCCTGATATACATATCCACGACCGGATAGTGGATCTCGCACCCCACCACCAATACAGGTTGAAGCTCCCCCATAAGGTTCTATCTCTGTTGGATGATTATGTGTTTCATTTTTAAAAAGTAACAATGTGTCTTCACCATCAATATCAACATGAATACTTGCAGCGTTTACTTCTTCTGATTCATCAAGATCTTCCAACAATCCTTTTTGGCGAATTTCTTTAGCATTAATTGTCGCAATATTCATAAGTGATATTGGATTATGTGTTGATTGAGTTAATTCACGTGTTTCTAAATAAGATTCCCAAGTTTCTGTTATTAAGTCTTTGTATTGACCTTCAATTGAAACGGAATCAAGGATAGTAAAGAATGTTGTGTGTCGACAATGATCTGACCAATAGGTATCGATTACTTTTATCTCCGTTCGGTTAGGATTACGTCCCTCTTTCATAAAGTATGCCTGTGTAAACTTCATATCCTCAAAATCCATGGCAAAGTCTTTACTAAATTCCAGAATTTCTTCCTCATTCATAGTTATAAATCCTTTGATTGGATCTAAGTCAGACGTATCAACGTTTTGGGTTGATTTTTCTCCACCATAGACTTCCAGTTCTACTGGATTAATATAGTATTTTTTGAATGTTTCAAAATCTTCAGTATTAACACCTTCTAATGAACAAATTATCGAATGAGAAACTTTTGCTAAACTCATGCCCATCATTTTATTTACCATGTATGCTACTTCATCTTGCAAAGCATCATATTGTCCTTGTACATAACGAACATGTATATGTGTATCTGGTAACGCTGGTAATGATGTTCTGATGATATTTGTTCCTTCGTCAAATACTCTTTCTTTGATAATGTCCATATGTTCGGGTGTTACGTTATCAAATTCAAAAATGTGGAAAATTTGAATTTCTACTAATGAATTGAGATTTAGAAATGTTTTTGCTTCGTTTGTAAGAAAATTTGATTCTGTCGCATCCAGCCCGCTACGACTTGTAACAATGAGTTGACCCATAACTCCTCCTTGTATTTTCACTCTATTTTTCAAAATAAAAACAACTATACTTGACTTAGTACTTTGTCAATGAGTTCAAAAGGTTTGAGTACGTTTCCATTTTCTGAAACCCGCATATTACCACTTGAAAGCTCATCGATCAACATAATCTCGTTAGTTTCTTGGTTTTTTCCAAACTCAAGTTTTATATCGAGTAAATCAATTCCATAGTTGTTGAATTCTGCTTTAATTAGTTTTGATATATCTTGTGTCTTTGTTACAAGATTAGTATATTCTTCTGCACTCATGATTCCTAAAACTTGGAGACCAGCTTGAGTAATGAGTGGGTCGTTGCGTTCATCGTCTTTTAATGTGATCTCAACGTATGCAGGTAAGACTGCACCATCTTCTACATAGTCACCATATCGACGAATAAAACTTCCTGTTGCGACAAAACGACAAATTACTTCAACTCCATGACCAAACACAGTAGCTGGCAATACTGTCATTGTGGAACTGTCAACATCACAATCTATATAGTGTGTGGCAATTCCATTATTTCGTAATAGTTCAAATAAATATTTAGACAATTCTAAATTTCTTTTACCAATACCCGGGAGTGTCAATCCAACTGTGTTTGCACCTGGGTCAAAGACTCCATTGGCACCCGTTGCATCGTCTTTGAAAAGCAGTTGTAACATGCCATTATCATTCTGATAAACATCTTTTGTTTTACCTCTTTTGACTAAAATCATCATTATCCTCCTTAAGATAGATTTCATTCATAAAACAAAATAAGCCCAGAGAAGGTAGGCTTAGCGAAACCTACCCCTCTGGGCTTTTATCCCTTAGGTGTGACATGATGCGTCTGTACCGCTCGGACCAGCAAGCAAAGCTCCGGAACCCTAGGTACACTTTCGCCCATTTACATGAGCTTATTTAGTTTTTACATTATCAATATAACAAGAGCATCAGATGATGTCAACACAACAGTTTGATTAAATTGCAAATAGAAAACCTTTTATCATCCCTAATCGATGATAGAAATATTCAGTTTGTATCATGAATCTACAGTATTGGCGAAAATAATTTACCTAACGAGAATTATTTAATCTTCATACGTTAGAAATTTTAATTCAGCACAAATTGTACAGTTTTACTCTGTTGTAAGTGAAGGGAAAAAGTATAATATTGAAATGACGACTGTATTATTTGGACAACTAAGTAAATGCAGAACAGAAGTAATTGTCTTCTTCAAAGTATTGTGTTCTTGAAATCAATACAAGACTTCATTTACATTTGGAAAATTATTTGAACAAAACAGCTTGAAGCAATCATTTTCTCTTCACTAAAATTCATATAATAATTTTGAATTTAAAATCTTTTTTTGAAAACTTTAAGCATGAACTTATCACAAAAGTGTCAAGAAACTACACCCACGTGTTATGACCGCTTCGAAACGTCTCTATCTTCTTGACTATGTACTCACTAAATGCCAATTTAATATGATATTGAAATACTGCAGTATCTGTGTAAATATCTAGAAAGGGATCTTCCAGTTTGATAATGCTTTTTATCCAAACTTCATAAGTTACAATTACTTTATGATGTAATCAAAGCTAATGGAAGTTCTATGAAGACATCCTCATAAAATTTAATTCAGACTTGCCTTGTAGGTGATCAAAACAAGCTATTAAGCGTAAGAACACATCTTATTGTCCAATTTAATCAATCCGTCAAATCCTTATGTTGCTGCTTCTATTCGAACTGTTTTGAAAACCTTTTATAAGCAAGAACTCTACATCATTAATGCGCTAACATATCCTTACTCAAATGGGAGATTGGAAGGAACCAACAATCTTATTAAAGTTATAAAACGCATCGGTTTTGGTTACCGGGATTTCTATAACTTTAGATCCAGAACTTTACTAATATGGAATACAATGATACACTTAAAAATTAAAAAACCATCATCATATCTCTATGACTATGGTACTGACTCTAAATATGTCGGAGTATCTCACCAACACTAAATAATAATGAGCTAAAAAAAACCACTCAAATATGAGTGGTTGTCGTTTGTGTCATGGTGGGAGCACCTCCCATAGTCGAACTTTTGGTTTGGCGTTCCGTTTACAAAGTGATTTGCTTGCTAATTATTATTACTAATATAATATCATTATGTTACCAGAGTGTCAACTGGTTAAACTCAATTTCTAATACTTTCTTTTCATTGGGATTTATAAGTATTCTATCAATATGAAGTGCAATAAATTTCTTTCTTTCTTTTCCTGTCATCTGTTTCCACGAATTAATCCTTGATATCGTTCTATTCATTAAGTCTACTAATTTTTCTGTTGTTTGTTCAATTTGCTCTATGGCATCAGTAAAATAATCAGAATCTATAAAGCCTGAGTCATGTAGATGTGTATGCAACTTTATTAAGTAATCGTTATCTTTGTGTTTAAAGACTTCTTTTTTTACATACTTCATAATAGTTAAATTTATATGTTTATCAATAAATGGTTCAAGCTGTTCGTATATCATATTCTCATTAATTCTTATTTTGTCAGTCGGATCAACATAATATAAGTAAATAGAGTTGGGTTTCTTTGTACTTTTCTGTTCAAATTTTTGTAGAGTATAAGCATTATAACACTTGTCTCTGAAAAGATAAGGATACTTCCTTATCTTCGCATTATCATCAAGTTTTCTTTGAACAGAATAAAAATACGATCTATCAATAATACTTGGACTATGATTTAAATTTGTTACCCTTTTTCCTATATACTCTCCAATATATATTCTGTTTCTTAATATTCCTCTAATTATCTCATTAGTCCATTCCTTATTGAGCTTGTTTTTTGCATTATAAATAATTGAAATTGAACGGACATTAAACTCCTCCATTAAGTACATTTCAAATATTTCTCGTACTACTTCTGCTTCTTTATCAACAATTGATAAATATCCATCAATAGATTCAAAACCTACTGGCGTTAAGCCATGAACCCATTTTCCTTCAAGAATAGCTTGATCGATTGCTCTTTTTGTACGTAATGATGTAGTCTCCCTCTCCCACTGAGCAAAGAGTACAATTATACTTATAAATAACATTCCTGTTGGATCAGATGTTTCTATCTTCTCTCTTATGCTAATTAATCTAACATCATACTCTTCAAATAATTCAACTAAAGTAATTAAATCCTTTATATTTCTTGTTAACCGATCTAGATTATGAATTACAACTGTATCAATTTTGTTTTCTTGTATATCATTAAGCAATCTTTGCATATCTTTTCTATCCAAAGATTTTGCAGAATACCCATCATCAATGTATAGTTCTGTTTCTTGATTGTATTTATCATCAAATAACTCTAAGTACTGTCGTATTCGTCTTTCTTGGTCTCTTAAACTATATCCATTAATCGCCTGATCATCGGTGCTAACACGACAATATATTCCTATTCTTTTTCTGTTTGTTTCCATGTTTTTCTTTCTCCTATCGTATACGAAAATCAATATAAAGAAATTGATTTTTATAGCTTGTATTGCTATAATTAACTCGTAGGACATGGAGACTAGTCCAAAGGAAAAGGCAGATGCGCAAACATCTGCCTTTTATTTTGCTTTATAGGACTTGGAGACTAATTAATTATTACTTATCAAGCAATAATCTAACCAGTATCACCATGAGTAAAAGAACCAAAATTAGTTCTTGCACTCGCAAGTCCTTCCCTTCTAGGGGCAGGTATTGCTAATTGTCCTACAAAGCAATGTTTGGAAAATATCATATCTCAGATACCTCCAACTTTAATTCTATCATATCCCCGATATATTAAGGAAAGAAAATTTTACCAAAAGTGTTCATCATCTCTTCTAATACTTTAGCGCACTATAAAAACTACTAATATTATAAAAAGCCTTACGTGGTTAGTTTTCGGTTCAATGACACCCTCGCAATTCTGTGTTAGTTTTATAAGCCCTGTCTTTTTGCTTAAAATCTTGGGTTTCACAATTTGAAATTTTATGTTCGTTAATTAGAACAGTAAAATCTGAAATAATAGAAATTATTAAATCTCTTGACTCCCCGATCAACAAATACCGGGTATGGATGACATTCAAGCAACACTCGAATGTCTAAACGAGGAAACGAATGCTTCGAAGATCCCGTATTTTGTTTGCATATCATGTTTCACGGAATACAGATACGCTTGGTCATTGTGCAAAAAAATTAATTCATTTCATATTCTTTATATGAGAAAATCTAAATTAGAAAATTTGTTATATAATGAATGCACGAATAAGTGGTTTTCTTCTATTCAAAATTTTTTCTTGTTACGTCTTCTAGTCGTTTGAAATATTGCCTTAAATTACTAAATTTTCTTGACAAGTTCATAGTTGGTCTCATTTGCATTATTTTACATATTTGTTAGAACTTTTTCATGTATGAACTTGTATAAAATAACTTCCATTTATTTTAGATTTAATTCTCTAGCTACATCTAAATGTAGAAAAACAAGGTACAGTAAAACAGGGAAATAAAAATTTCGAGAATATAAGTACTATCTCTTGCTAGTAAACCATTATCATCCTATAATGTTATTATCTCCTTCGACATGATTTAAGTCGTATTTGCTAACACAATGGCGATTTTTTCGATGGAGTACTTCCTGATAATGATTCATTTAGTCTCTCTAATGTCTTATTATCTAGAAAAAACCACAACTGGATCTCTCATATTGTCCCCTTTTTACACTATGAAAACTAAGTTGTGGTTTTTTGTTGTTCTAATGAAAACGTGGACAATCTTGCTTAATGAAATTAACTGTGTATTTAGCAATACCCATCCCACCATTATTTTAAAAGTTACAAAAAGTCATCATTTAAAAATGATGACTTTTTGCGATATTACCAATTTAGTTAAATATTACTTTGCTTTTAATTTATTTGACGTTTCTTTCTTTTTAATACTAAAATCAGACCGCCTACAACTAACGCATATGCCACATTTAGGTTCGAATTTGAAATACCTGTGTTTGGTAGATCCGGTTCCTTTACAGGTACATAATTATTAGTTTTTTCATAGGTATTTGTGATGGTGAGTCCATCGGCACTGATTGCTTTGGTGTAATTCTCAGGTACAGCGACTTCATCGACTGTATAGGTGTAAGCCACACCTTTTGCATCGGTTGCATCAAGGTCACTCCATACATGTGTAAGGGTACCATTTGCTACGCTCACAGCTTCGCCATACGCTTCACCATTACGATACAGTTGCAATTCAATGC
>NZ_WTTA01000004.1:0-190606 GCF_009828825.1 Erysipelothrix aquatica
GGTACCATTTGCTACGCTCACAGCTTCGCCATACGCTTCACCATTACGATACAGTTGCAATTCAATGCTTGGATGCGTTTCTGGACCATCAATCCATACTTTTGTTCCTGTGACCGATGTCTTTGGAATAACATATTTGTTTGTGAAAGATAAGCTCTTCTCTGTTTCATCTAATGTACCCACATATTCTCCGTTAACTGGAGTCACAAGGTATCCACTCGTATCTATCTCACGAATGCTGTAGGAAGAGTTTTTATCAATATTTTGAATGGTAAGTTTGCTTTGATTCTTTAGGGCGACCGACCCGTTCTGAATTTGGATGGTTTCACCATCTAGAATAGCACTTCCACTGTAAAGAACATTATTTACTTTGACTTCAAATTTAAATGAGCGATCACTTGCGAGTTCAGTACCATTACTGTCTAGTACTTCCTTCTCAACAATAAGAGTACTCTTTTCTTTGTAATATCCACCGTTTATGCGGGCTACTTGTTTCGCTTTCGACAACTCGAATGGAGAAGACTTTTCGGATTCTTTGGAAACTATACTTGATCCTAACTCACCTTCTGTAGGCGTGGTTAGTTCATAACCTGATGGTGTAGTGATTTTAACTGTGTAATTACCAGTTCTGTACACATCAAATTTATAGTATCCGTTCTCGTCAGTAGTTGCATGATACGGCTTTCCATCAAGATCAAGGACTACATTTCCATTTGCATCTAACAGTTGTACAACATTATCTTTCAAAGCTTTATCTATTGGTTCATTATACAAACCGTTTTTATTAAAATCGTCAAATACATACCCATCCACTGAGTATGATATCAGTTTATTGGTTACCATATTTGATTCTGTGTAACTTAAACCTTCATTAACAGCCGCCCCAAATGAATTGACAGCTTTATCGCTTGCAATTAAGTCATACTTAGTTGCATTGGTAAATATTGCGGTAAATACATACTCTTCCGTTTTTGACAAGGTTTGACCTGGTTTTAGCTTGAGTAAAAATGCAGTGGCCTTTGAGTAATCATCCAATTCTTTTACCCAAGTACCTTCTCTCGTAAACTGTTTCATATCCGTCCCGGGTGTGTCAGTTGTATAGAAAATTTCAAACTTATCTGGAACTGTAACAGGTTTTGTCAAGGTTTGCGAGAATGTGGAACCCCTTGAAACTCTTTCAGGAACTTCTAAATTCTGGTCTTCACTAACCGTGCGGTCATCAATCATCGGAAATAAATCCAACATGTAAAACGTATTATAGTCAACGACCGAGTTATTGAAAATAGTGAATTGATACTGCGATTCAGTTCCTAATTCACTTGTCGCTTCACTTGGATCGCTTAAGAACACGTTGTCTAATGACCCTTTAACCTCTTTTTTTACAATTAATTCTCGTGGTGGAACGTAATTGATTTCTTTGGTGGCTAGAAACACTTTGTCACTTGTGTCACCATTATTATTGATATCATATGTATCATCTACAATTGATCCACCAGTAACTGAATTTATATAATTAATATTTTGAGCGCTCTCATACTTCCAGCCAAATCGAGCATCATTGGTGTTAACGCCTTGTTGAGCCAATTCAGTCACTTTTGCTTTATAATTTATTGTGAAGATGGTAGAACTATATGTAACGTCTCTCACTAATCTGAAAGCTCCAATATCCCAAACAAGTCCTGTACGACCTGAATCTTTGTAATTAGGAATCACTGTTGGTTCAAGGTTTCTTCTTCCACCCCCAGGGAAATCCTGAGTAATATTTGAAACATACATAGTGAATTCCGATGATCCATTTACATATTCCATTCCTTGGGGCAGTAAATCAACGATTGTTGGTTCTTCAATTTCTAAATCTTTTACTCCCCGAGAAAAAGTTGCTTTTAACTCATAATTAATATTATCATTCAAAAATGCCGAACTTTGGTTTCCACTGATGTTCTTAGAAAATGAAAGCTCTGTAACTGGTTTAATATACCTAGTATAATTAGTTAGTGTTCTTTTAATCGTCGATGTATTGGAAAAATTACCCAAAAATTCTACGGAATTATACATGCGTTTTTCTTGTTCATTTTCGCCTAAAACATCCATTTCTTTATTTTTTAATTCAGTATAGACATAAAAGTACATTGATTTTCCTTGTACCAAATAACTCCCTTCTGTAAACTTAATTTCAAAAGAAGCTGTATTTTCAGGGAAAGGAATACTACTTGCGACGGTTGTCGTTACATTCTTGGCCAGTTCTTGGATTGATCCATCATGCATCGTCGCGATTACATCTAATGAACCGACGAATGTGTCTACGCCATAGCTCCCTATGCCGATACTGTTAAATTTCAAATTAGGATCCAGTGAATGATCTTTAATAACTACATTTTCTAATTTCAAGTCTGAAAAATCAGCTTTTATAGAATTATTCCCAATTCCCAATGACCAGGAATGAATGGCATTTCTACCACTTGGCGCATCATAATAGCGAGCGTTTGCAGGTTGTTTAGACGCGAAAAAAGAAACAGGTTTTGGAGTTGGCTTTAATTTGAAAATGATGTCATCAGATATTGTTGTTGGAGTCTCTTTGTCCGACATATTTGACGGATAGAAGGTAACAGATTGTTTGTTTGTGATAGATTCTCCCACTTTAGCTCCAGGAAACTTTAGTTTGAGCTGAACATCTCTAAAATCTCGGTATTTAAGAGCACCGGTTGATAGCCTGAAAGGGTTCGTCGGTTGGTATTCGTAAACAGCGGTTCTAGATGCTTCATCATAAGTCCAACCCGGATTATCTTCCGCTATAAAAACCGCTTCAGGTGGCAGAATATCCTGTATTATTGCTTTTTCATAAAGCCTATTACCAGGTGCATACTGATCAATTCCGTAGGAAGCTTGAAATGAAAAAACAAGACTTTGTAGCTCGTCACGATTGTTCGATAAATAACCTGGTTTGTTAGTGTCTTCTTGTCCAGCGTTGACAGTGTAAATATCTGATGTTTGGAAAACTGAGTCAATGAGTACTTTTTTGGTAAGTAAATTAGGTTTCATTACAGTATACACATAGTTAGCACTCGTTTCTTTTAAAGTTGTGCCATCATCCGTAATAATTTTCGCATTAACAGGAACTTCCCAGTTATCGGGGGTCGAACCGTTATTCATTGTAAATTTTACAGGGAAATCGATATTTGCTCCACCTTGAATTGGCCTTAATCCGTACTCAATATAATGAAAATCGTTGTCCTTTGAAATTTTTTTATAGGTCTGAGAAGAGATATCCGATCCAGTAATAGAGTTTACATGATTTAAAGGCACTTGGAGAATGATTCGTGCATTGGAAAGTGCTGGACTCTCATCTGTCATTCCTAGTCCAATGTTTATTAACGTTTCTTCACCAGCTAAGTAAGTTTGTGATTCACGATTATTTTTGATTTCAAATCGCGAAATTCCAATCGAGTTTGTTGTCTCTAATTTAGGCAACTCAGCAGTTGCAGCCCTTGCTTCAATATTTAAAGTCCCTTCTTTTTCAACGTCTCCAATATCTTTAGGTTCTAAAGCATTCTCAACCATTGGTTGGTCGGAAAGTTCGTGTTCAGTTTCAGACTTTGGCTCATCATCACCCTGGTCTGTAGTTACTGAATTAGTAGTGTTTTCTAGCGTCTCAGTTACACCTGCAGTATCTGTATTTATATTTGATAAGCTAGTATTGTCTGAATTCGCAAAAACACTTGAAAATGACAATGTGAATGTCAATAATATCACAAAGAAACCCTTATATAATCTCTTCATATATGTCCTCCTATTTTAATCATATATTAACAATAAAAGGGTTAAATAGCAATTTATTGTTAACATGGAAATGCATTAACGGTTAATGAATATTTCTCATACAATAAAATATCAGCGTAAAAACTAATCATCGTTACTTCTATTTAGAAATTCTTAACTTTAAAATTATAATGTGCCTGATCGCAAGTCACTTTAATTCATGTACAAATATCTATATAAATTTTAAACTCATAGAACGAACATAAAAATTCTAACAGATTTACTATAAATAGTTTTGAATAACCAAAGCACAATCATATAAGAAAAATTTACTAATCGTTACGGATACTCTAATTCACAATTGTTACGAGCCCATAATACTAATCGAGATTATAAATTGCTTTTTCAATTTGAGTTTATAATATCTACAATATTAATTACTTCTTTACTAAATTATGCTACTGAAAACTAAATTGCATAAAAAAACTACAAATAGTACGATCTATAATAATAAACAAATTATTATCATCTTACACGCACTTTTCTCGTAGTTTTTTTAGAGTTTAATAGTTTTTTCTACTACTATGATTTCCAGTTAAAAAAATTTTATCATTCCAAAAATTTTAAATTTCAGTTCATTCTTTTGCTTTTCAGAATAAGAATATTAGTAATAATTTTGCAATCCTATTCCGACTAGAAATGCTAAAACTTTTAGAGATCGACTCTATCAAAGTTTCCATACACATTGCCCATTGGTATGTAGTATAACAGTAATACATAGTTGAAATTATTCTAAATATCCTGATTGCAATAGATTAATCTTTTTGTGTTTGGTATTAAATTCTAACTTAACTCCCCAAGCAATTGATTTGATCAATATTTGTTCAGAACCAGCTAACGAAAATTGGCAAATTTGTTCATCATGATTTTCACCAGCGTGTACTACATACTCTTCCATACACTCATAGACTCTAACATTTGGTATTTCTGAAAATAAAATCCACGATCCAAGTTGTATTTGATACGTCATTAAATCACCTCCTTTTATTATTGTGCTATAATTACTGCATTTAGTAAACCTTAATAATTCCAATTCAATTTATGAGGATTTTATGAGAATTTGTGCGTAAGAAAATGCACAATAATAATTGAGGCGTGAAGTACTGAAAAACTAACAAATGTTTACGTGAGTAACAACAGAGTAATTATTCTACTTACACCCAATTTAGTCATATCAAACTAATTACAATTTGGCAAACATATATTAGTTACATGCCAATTATTGAGATAGCTATATTATTTATTAATAGTAATATTTGTTGACAATTACATTTTTCAACATGATCATTGATATTTGCGTTCATTGTCACTTTGAAAATATTTCTTATACACATGTTTGACTATAAATTTATTTGTTTCGTAATATGGGATATCTATTCTACATCTTCAGTACCAGATACTCTTTACATAACTTTATAATACTTTCGTTTTCATTAATTATTATACGTTTATAGGTTCTGTATAATGAGCGTAGAATCCTAGTTTGATTTGACTAGGTAAATAAACCACATTCTATTACCTAGAATAAAATTTATTTATTTCTACACAAAATAATCAATCCTCATTCATCAATTCTTTCAGATAAAAGCTTTGCATAATTTATTCGAAACGTTAATTAATTAGGTTTGAAATGCTCGTCAAATCTTTGAAGAAGACTCTAATAAATTGATTGAGCTTTTCAGAAACGTCGACACGAGTTTATCAATTTCTCTAAAATGAAACTAATAAGATGCTAATCTTTCCATTAGATTGATAAAATATTAAATCTACCAGTAGCATCGATTAATAATAAAATGACATATGTAATTTTTTAACACTAATTTAAAATTTTTGAAATTTCCGCATAAATCACTGACCCATCGACCCATAATTATATTCTAATCTGGTAGAATCCAACAAAATTTACTCTTATTAACACTACAATTGCATTAATGCTAGCAATAAAATAAAGTATTTGTTTGATAAATGAAGTAACATTGCAAGAGTTACATCACCGTAATTTTTCGTAAATTTGTTTATTTTTGAAGATTATTAGAAGCTATTTGTCAAAATACAAAACTACCTTAATTAGCATCTTTTTTTTGCACTTCACATCATTTTTTTAGAATATTTTCTAAAAGTATATAAAAAATAGACTTTTATATACTTTAAATCAAAAGAAAATGACAATCTAACTACAATAGACTATACTATGAGTATAATACACTATAGTGTAAAAGGAGGACATATGAAAAGCAAAAAGACATTTGTAACCTTTCTGGCATTGATATTAATGGTTGTATGGGGTTCCAGTCCAATCGGTGCCGCTGCATCCACCGCAAGTGGAAAAACAGTAACTGACATTTTCCCCGATCAAAACTTAGCAAGGGAAATGTCAATTATTTTATCAGGAAAGGAAAACCTTGATTATATTGTTACTGATCACGATATAGCAAATTTAAATCATGTGCTAATTTCTAGCAAAGGCCTCACTTCCTTGAAAGGTTTGGAAAATTTTTCAAACATTACAAATTTAATTTTGTTTGGAAATGATTTCACTGAATTCCCTGTAGAAATATTGTCATTAAAATCTTTAAAGGAACTGTCGTTACAATCTAACAGAGCAATGAGTGGTCCCGTCCCTTCGGAAATTGGAGAGCTACAGGAACTCGTAACACTTAATATAAACTTAACCAATTTATCGAGTTTACCTGAAAGTATAACCCAATTGAAAAACCTAAGTTTCCTAAATGTTACAAATGCACCAATAAAGTCAATGCCTGGCGACTATTCAAAATTAGAAAATTTGCAAACTCTATACGCATATGGTGCTGAGCTAACAACACTTCCAATGGGGTTAACCGCTTTAGAAAAGTTGCAAACAGTCCAGTTTGGCTATAATTATCTGACTGACATTACAATAGAAGAGTATGAATTCATCAAAAATAAAAATGAAACTTGGCTAAACGGACAATACAATGCGACGGTTGATGGTCAAATAGTGTCAGATGAAACTGATTATGTTCTAAATCCATTAGGTATTTATTCAACATTTGCAAAACTACATACCGAAGGGGAACATCAACTCCAATTATCGATAGCACAGTATAATGATGGTGATAGTTGGGACGAAATTATCAATAAATCACAACCTATTGAAATTGACCAAGCAATTCAAGGGGATACGATTGTAATACCTAAGGAATACAACAAAAATGCAGGCAAACACGTTATTATTGTTGAATTCCAGGGGGGAGCTTTTGCTAGATCAATCTATGTTCATTATTATTCTGTAAAAAATACAGCAGCTGACTTAACAGTTAGATATGTTGATGAAGATGGTAATAATTTGCGAGATGCTCTTACTATCTCAGGATTTATTGGTGATGCCTACAATGTTGATGCTGAGCTAATAAATAATTATGAATTGACTTCTACAACTGGTGATACAAATGGGCTCCTTGAAAAAAATTCTAAAGAAATTGTATTTACATATAAAAAATTAGCTAAAGAAGTTTCCGTCACCTACACTGATGGAGTTGAAGACGAAAATATCTTCGAGGATCAAGTTTTCACAACTATACAAGGAGCAACAACACCTAAATTTATTGGGACCCCCATAAGAAAAGGCTACACTTTCATAGGGTGGACTCCTATGATGTCAGACATTGTGATAGGTCAAACTACTTATGAGGCACAATGGGAAAAAGATACAACTCCATTAATTCCTTTAGAACCTTCCAATCCGGTTGATCCAGTCGAACCAGTTGATCCAGTCGAACCAGTTGATCCAGCTGATCCAGCCGATCCAGTTACCCCTATAGTACCTGGTACGACAAATGAAACGACAAATGAAAAACAAAATGATTCTAAAGAAGATGCACAAACTCTACCAAAAACTGGAATTGCAAATACTCAATTAATTGGTGGGTTCATCGTTACTTTTTTAGGAGCATTAATGATTGCATTTACTAACAAGAAAGACTAACATTACAATAAATTAAATTTCCTTATAGTGTTGACAAGTATGATTTTTTAGCAACTTGTGATACTTAAAAAGCACTTTGTACATATGACCCAGTTTTATGACATGGGAACATCCACAAGTGCTTTTTATGAATACAATTATTTTAAACCAAAAATAATAAATCTTAACTATTTCCAATTATTTCTACTTGTGATTGAAAACATAAACCATTAATTGGTTAAAAGTAACGAATGTGGGAGAAAATTATGAAACATTCAAGAATACGTAAATTAACACCTGTAGCGTGGGTTCTCATTCTATTATTAGTTCTTGGGTTAGGTACGGCAGGATTATTCTATTTGAAGAAATCTTCAATGCCATCCTGGATGAAGGTAGAAACGAAGGAAAAAGCATCAGGTGAAATGCAGTACAAGAAGTATAAGACGGGTAAAAATCAAGCAATTGTATACTATCCTAAGTTTAAACAAAAAGAACTCAATGAGGTGATTCAAGAAAAGGTATCCACATACGTTACAACGTTTGAAGCCATGAATCCAGATGCAGAAACACAAGCAAAATTGGATTATCAAGCAGAGAATATTAATACAGAAGCCGTAACGCTTCGTTTCGTATGGTCTGTGGATAATGCGGAAGTCTCAACAGAAATGATGACATTGAAAACAGAAGATGGTGCAGGGTATCCGTTGAGTGAACTCATGCGTGATGATGCATTAAAGCATATCGCATTTAAGAGCATGCCAAAGTCATATGATCAAATCATGTTATTAAATGCTTATGAGACATTGAAATCACAAGCATCCTATTATTTATCTGAGAAATCTCTCGCATTTGGTGACGTTACATTAGAACGTGCGGATATTGAAGGTTATTTCAAGGATGCGAAACAACCAACACAAGTACCTTATGTATACATTCCACGTAAGATGGATCGAAACAAAAAACTGGTTGCAATGACATTTGATGATGGACCTCACTTTGAAGTGACAAAGAAAGTCTTAAACCTTTTAGAAGAGCTTGGTGGAAAAGCAACGTTCTTTACACTCGGATCCTTACTTGAGAAACATCCTGAGATCGTGAAATCAGCAGCAGAAAAAGGACATGAGATTGCATATCACTCATATGATCATCCAAACTTAACGACAATTTCCAAAAAAGATATTTTATTCCAGATTAATGAGTCGTCACAAAAAATTCATAAAATTTTAAATAGTGAAGGTACGCTATTGTTAAGACCACCTTATGGCGCAGTAAATGAAACAGTGATGAGCTATTTTGACAATCCAATTGTAAACTGGTCTGTAGATACAAAAGATTGGAAATCACGTAACGGGAAAGCGGTTTGTACTGAAATCATGCGACATACTTCTAAAGGAGACATCGTACTAATGCACGATATCTATAATTCAACTTATGAGGGTTTTGAATGTGCAGCTCGACAATTGAAAGCACAGGGCTTTGAATTTGTGACTGTTTCGGAATTGATGAGTGCTTACAGTGTCCCACTTAAAGGTCAAAAAATTTATCACTATGCTCACTGACCTCAAAAATGTAGTCAATAAATCATCATTCACACCTATTCCTTAATTTTTATAACAGATTTGATCAGTAATTATTGCAATTAAATTTATCATCACTTATAGTATAGTTGTCTATTAAATAGATATTCTTCATTTTTATTATTCTTGACAATACGTCTTTCAACGAAGTATTTCCGTTTACTTATACGGATCAACCTATTCGTATTCTGGAAAATAAATCACAACAAACTTGATCCAGCTGCAAAGCAAGAATCATTAGTAATTTGTTGTGATTTTTTATATGCTAAAGCTCAATTTCTTATGTCATTGAGATTCATTAATTTAGAAACCCTCAAGTTTTAAAAGAGATCGTTTAGTGACTCAGTCATTGTGGGATGAGTATAAATTCTGTTTTTCAATGTATGGTAATCCACTTTTAAATCGATTGCTAGGGATAATAGGTTGATCATTTCGTGAGATTCATTCCCAAATAAAGTTGCACCTAAAATATTTCTTGATTGGGGATCTACAATTACTTTAAATAATCCTTCCTTGTCACCAATCACATGTGATTTAGGTATTCTAGAAACATCGAGTTTGTAAACATCAAAAGTCTTACCTTCATTAGTCAGAATTTTTTCAGTTTTTCCAACATGAGATAACGGTGGAGTTATAAAGAGTGTATAGGGAACATTTCCTCTATTTTCTGTAGTTCGCCGAGCGTCTCCATACAAGGAATCAAGTACGATTCTATAATCATCAAGTGAAATGTAAGTAAATTGTAATCCTCCTTTTACGTCACCAAGTGCCCAAACCCCCTTTGCTGTGGTTCGAAGATACTTATCGACAACTATTGCCCCTCTTTCGTTAACCTCAATTGTTGTTTTTTCAAGATTTAAATGTTCAGTATTTGGTTTTCTCCCTATTGCTCCAAGTACCTTTTCCGAATAAATGGTTTCATTTCTTCCATCACAAGTAGAAATGGTTAACTTCAAAATTCCATCAGTTTCTTCAGCTTCTTTAAGTTTCACTCCCAACCTAATCTCAATTCCTTTTTTTGTCAAAGATTGTAATACTGCTTCTGCAACATCATGATCTTCATTAGGCATAAACTCGTTTCTTTCATCAATAATTGTCACTTTACTCCCAAAATCATTAAACATTGAGGCATATTCTAATCCAATATAACCTGCTCCAATTACTACAATGGTTTTTGGTGTGACAAGTAATTCCATTGCTTTAGTTGAATCCAGATAATGCTCGCTTTGAATTAAATTACTTAACTTCGGCTCTACTGGTACGGAGCCAGTATTAATGAAGATTCTATCGCCGGTAATTTTCACTCTATTACCTAAAGCATCAGTCACCTCAACAATTTTGTCAGATAAAAATCGTGCTGTCCCGTCAAGAACAGTAATATTTTTGTCATCCGAAAGCATATGATAGTTTCTTTTACGTAGTAATTGAGTAGTTTCATCTTTAATGGAAACAGCCAAATTTTGTGGTTTACCTTCCGAAGCAGATAGTATTAATGATTTGGAAGGAATACAACCGATATTGATACATGTTCCCCCATACATTTCCACTGACTTTTCAATTACCAATGAAGATTCTCCATGTTTGGAAAGTTCTTTTGCAAGTGTTTTTGCGCCTTTACCAAAACCAATGAAGATATTTTTAAACTCTTTCATTATAATCACCCTTTCTATATATTTTTAATTCTAACAGTATAACAAATAAAACGTAACAATTAAGTCGAAATTTGTAAATTTAATCACAATTAATCTCTCTGTCAACTATGAATATAAACTATCAAATACGCTCAAATATATTTTGATTTTCTTGCTGAAAATATGACAATAAAGTTTAATATGGCTCTTAGCACTGTCTGTCAAGTTAGATTCAAATAAGATTCTAAATATATTTAGTTATCAAAATTGTAATTAAAATAGAAATTCTTTACTAAAAAAAACAAAACATATGATATTAGATTTTCTGACATGTTTAGTAATTGAACAAATAATTTATCAACTTATAAGCTAGGAGTGTTCGAATCTATTAAAAGAGCGTCGGTTTTGTACCATTATATTATGAGATATAATACAATATTACGCCGCTCTTTCTTTTATCAAATCTCAACCGCACCACTTTGACTTTTCTTAAAGTCTATCTCATAGGAAGTTTTAAAGTCAAATATTTTTCGTGGCATCGAATTAATTTTAAAACAAATATCATCGAGATACTGTTGCCCTAAATTATATAGTGACCGTCCTTTTGGAATGAATCTTCGAACAATCGCATTCGCTCGTTCATTCGTTCCACGTTGAAAAGAACAATACGGATCACACTTATAGAGTTTGACACCAAGTCTCTTGGCCGTGATACCCATAGTCTTAAATTCAAATCCATTATCAACAGTTATAGATTTTGTAACAATTTTATTTTTCTCTATGAATTTATAGATTAATGATGACGTATAGTAATCATAGCGATACTCAGCTTTGATAAGCCAAGTCATTCTTGAACATCGGTCTACAATTGAAATTATGGCTGTCTCTTCATTCTATTTGCCAATAATTGAGTCAATCTCTAGATGACCTATCTCATCATGTTTCTCGATGTTTTTGGGCCTTAGACCTATTGGGAGTACAGTTTTAGTATCCATATTCCAAAAGAAATGATTCATCATGCCACTTAGAGGTTTATTACGTTTACGGCGTTTATATCACATCTTATCAGGAGTAATAATTAGTTTACCTTGATTGATCCAGTTATAAACCTGTTGAGCTGATACTATAGGTTTATAAGGGTGATACCGTTTATAATTACTTAAGCAGACTTCAACTGAGTGTACTTTCGGCTCATAATGAGAATTTAGGTAATCAATCAGATTCGAATATTTCCCTGCGAATATCCACGGTTCTTTTCGAGTAAACATTATTTTTATAACGTGATATTGTCGAATGAGAAATATTAAGTTCTCGTCCAACTTTTCGCATTGAATAACCAATGCTTAATAAAACATCAATCTGAACTTTCATTTTTTTATCTAATTGTTTATACTTCATATGGGAGCTCCTTTTAGTCGGGTGGGCTCCTTTTATTATTATAAAACAACCGCACCTGTGCTGGTGCGGTTGAAATTTGAATTAAGGAAAGAGCGTCGGTTTTGTACCATTATATTATGAGATATAATACAATATTACGCCTCTCTTTAGTTTCTAATTTCATTTCTGGACATTTAAAAAGTTAATAGTTAATCTTATTTTTTAATCTTTGACAAAAAAACTAACAATGCACCCAGACTAGATGTTGTAAGTCCAAGCACAAGTTGTACATTGCCCACACCGGTATTTGGAAGTGTTTGCTCACCTATCGTGGAATCATTTTGATTTTCATTTGGTATACCAGGTTTTACAGGGGTAACTGGATCGACTGGGTCTGCTGGATCGACCGGGTCTACTGGATCAACCGGGTCTACTGGATCAACCGGGTCTACTGGATCAACCGGGTCTACTGGATCAACCGGAACAACAGGTTCTAAAGGAATTAAGGGAGTAGTAGTTTTTTCTGTAATTGTTTCGCTGCACGGCTTCGCTAACGTATCCCAATTAAAATTATCCAACTCACCTTTTACCCACGATCCTGTAACTTCAATCGATCCTATTGAAAGATTTTCAGATAGATTTACTTCCGTAGCAAATGATTTTGTCAAAACAAAGCTGATGGCACTGTTTGCAGGGATGGTCCCTAAATCAAAAATCAATTCATTGTCTATTTGGTTCATCGATACCACTTCAATTTTAGTCTGATAAGGATGGTTAGCCCCGTCTATATCTGTAGAAGGGAGATACCGCGTGATTGCCCAATCTGTTGCATCAACATATGTTAAACCATCATATGGCAGTGTAATTTTCATGATTGCATTCTGAATACCCACCTTAGTGGTGAATAGTGGTCGCCACATTTGTTTCAATACATTACTATTCGAAATACCTTGCTGCCAATGGTGTAATGACATATACGCTGGATACTTATCCTTCAAGACTTTAGAAAGAAAACCATTGTTAGAATAATCATCTAAATTTCTATCTATAACAGCTGAAGCACCTAAATTTACAGAACAGGAATTTTTTGTGATTTTTGTTTCAGTTGTATAAATGCCATCAGTTGTTGTTGTTACTGTTTCACTAATTTCTGGTGGTGTATATCCATCCTTAGGATCGATATATTTTTTATCGTCGACTTCTACAATCGTATACTCGGGATATTTACTTTCTACATACGATTTTTCTGATTCTATATCCTCCGAGATTGCTGCTACATTCATAAAATTTAATGAGCTTTGCATAAAGAGCATGGAAAACAGTATAATAGATAATAAAGCATTTAGTAGTTTTTTAGATTTGTTTGGTCTCATAGATCCTCCTTTTTAAATCAAAACATAGCTCATATATTAACATAATGAGTGTTTTTTCACAATTAATTTACTATTTTTTTTAAAAAATGAACCACCACTCACAAATAAACAATAAAATACACAAACAATCCAAAAAAATTTCAATATTTAAAAATAAAATGTATAATAATAATATAACTAAAATATGAAAATTAAGAACGCTATTATTTTCTGTTTTTTTGCATCTGCTTATTTTTAATTGAGGATAAACTTTTCGTTCTTTTTTAGAAACTTCTGTAACTTGTTGATTATTCTAATTTCCGATACGTTTAATTTTCAGGAGGAATCAATGGAAAAAATAT
Source organism: Erysipelothrix aquatica (assembly GCF_009828825.1). GTDB lineage: Bacteria > Bacillota_I > Bacilli_A > Erysipelotrichales > Erysipelotrichaceae > Erysipelothrix > Erysipelothrix aquatica_A. Next base: position 14,062 of record NZ_WTTA01000004.1, read on the forward strand.
GTTTTATTAATATAAGAACCGAGTATGGTAATGCGTTCAAGTCTATGTATACGTCTAGAATGGGCGATAATGTTGTTGAAATATATAACTTCGATTCATTTGTAAGTGCTCTTGCACAAAATACATCTATCCACTTTGATGGCTTCATCATAAATTTAATACCCTCGGATCTTAGTGGCAATTTAGACGATTTAGAAAAGATAATCTATCATACTAATCCTCTAGCAAACATTTTATACGTCTTCGAATACTCTAAAGAGATTGAATTGTATTTAATAAAGAGAAAATCGTTAAATTACTCTTTCTATGGTAACCCCATTGAAATCCACTTGGAAAAGTATATCCAAAACTTTAAAAACTTAAATGATGATTATGACCGCACTAACTTTATAATTCGAGGGTGGACAATTTACACAGCAGAAAGAATGGCTAAAATGAATAATGTAGAAGTGTCTCTTTCCAATTACGAAGTTGAAATACTAAAACACTTATTTAAAAGACTAACTCAACCTGTTTCTAGAAAAGAATTGTATATGGTATTAAAACCTCATGTGAAAAACAATGAAGAAAATGAAGATAAAATATATCGAAGTATTGATGTTCATATAAGAAATATCAGAAAGAAGTTAGGAAATAATTTGATCAGATCAATTAGAGGTTTGGGCTATACTTTAAATGCAAATAGAGAGCTTTAAAGTTCATTTTATACATAGGTATTTATGATGTGCGGTCTGCGATAAAAGAATTTATTCAATTTTTGTTTGGTGCTTATCGTTACACATTTTCACAAAAACTAAACCAAATCAGTATATTAGAATTGTTTTCTCCGATGTAAGAATAGGAGTTGCTTCATGTCGATACTTACCCTTAATGATACTCATCCTGAATTGCTCAAAGAATGGAACTATAACAAAAATGATATCCTTCCAAGCACTATAACGTATGGTAGTAAAAGAAAAATACATTGGATATGCAGCAAAGGACATGAATGGATAGCCAGTTTAAACAGCAGAACAAATAAATCGAGACGAACTCCCACAGGATGTCCGATATGTTCAAATAAAAAAATTCTCAATGGTTATAATGATCTAGCCACTACACACCCATATCTAATCGACGAATGGGATTTCAGCTGTAATTTTTTACTTCCGTCTGAAGTCTCCTTCGGAAGTAAAAAGAAGGTTTCATGGAAATGCATCCATGGACACTCTTGGATTACATCGATTGAAAAAAGGACAAATGGACAAGAATGTCCTATTTGCTCGAACAAGAAGGTACTAATAAACTTTAACGACTTGAACACTACACACCCTCAACTAATTAAAGAATGGGATTTCGAAAAGAACACTATATTACCTACAAGTATCACTTATGGGAGCAATATAAGGGTATACTGGAAGTGTGAAAAAAATCATCGATGGATTGCTACTGTTAAAAATAGAACTTCTCAATTAGTGAGTAGTAATTGTCCATACTGTAGCATGAAACGAAAGATTTAGTTGATTATTACATTTAGATATTTTCCGAACAATATTTTCATCTCAAATTATATCTTGTGATAAAACCATTTTCGACTATATTGGCGCTGATTGGGTCCTTAAAGGCAAATTCCTTATTGGTTTATAAATCCTAAAATCAATAGAGGGCGAGTTATATATGTTGGCAAGTTTTTTCTCATGCTCAGAGTGCGGTTTAATTGAATAAATAAGTCTCAAAATATTTAAACGCTATCAAAACACTCACTTTGTATTATTGATCGTACATATGGAGCAAATACATTGAAAAAGCATTCAGTTTACTCTTCTCATTGGTAATTGAATTTCTTGAAAAATTAACTTTGGTATCTATTAATAATGAGAAACAGAACAAAATTATATACACGCATCAAAATTTGATATAAACTAAGTAATACTGCGAATACGAGTAGAAAGTTAAATTTAAGTGAAAGGATCCTTTATCAATGTATGATTTCTTATTAAACTGCGATTTTGTTAACAGCAACTATAGAAAAACAAATGGCAATGCATGGCAACGTAAGATTGTATAATTATTCATATCGTGAAATCAGTGCAATTAAGTATTGGTTAACATCAGACTTAGTTTGGTGTTTTTTCTTTTCGAATAAAGACCAGTCAATACTAGATGTCTTCACTCAGATATGGATTTTCAAAATAATTATACTAGTTACATAATAAATTTATTCATGTTATAATTTTATTAGAAAGTGAGGTATATATATGGTTGATAAAGGTATAGGCGACAAGATTAAAGGTAAAACTAAGGAAACTATTGGAAAAGTGACTGACAATGAAAAATTAGAGACTGAAGGTGTTGTTGATCAAGCAATTGGTAAGGTTAAAGAAGTAGCTCACGACGTAAAAGAAAAATCAGAAGATGTGATTGAAGACATTAAAGATAAAACAGAAAACGTAATTGAAGATATTAAAGAAACAACTGAAAATGTAATCGAAGATATTAAAGACAAGTTAAAAAAATAATAAATTTCAATATATTATCAATTCCAGTAATAATTATAATCGGCTCTTTTAAATTTTGTGTTGAATAAATAATCCAATATATTTAGAATTATAGCCATCGTCATAAAAATATGATGATGGTTCTTTTATTCATAATTGTACCAAGGGTTTGATATTAGTAAAACTATTGATCTAGAATTATAGATGTTTCGATATCCAATTAAAGAGATACACTCTATTACATTAATTGGATTGTTAAATGCTTCTAACTCTCTATTTGAATAAGTGAACATCGGTTTACCGATGCGAGATTTAGACTGATCAATTAAATCTGCCGATACTTTTTAGCTGTTAATTTGATAGTCATGATTATCTAAACTCGTGGTATATGTAATATTGAATTAAGCACAATAGTGGTAGATTCGAATATATAGTCGATCGCCTGTCATAGAGTGTGTAGCTTAGGTAAGTCATACAAATCATCAATGTCTAGTACTATATTCAAAATTATGCATAAAAAGTGCTGATGATTTATCACCAACACTAGAATATGAAGAGCTATACAACTGTGTACATACAAATGCTCATTCAGTTTATTGTGACACCGAATTTGAATTACAAAAATGTGTAATTTTTTTAACTTTACTTGTCACGAATTAATTAAGATGTTTCGATTTTTATATCACATTCCAAAATATCCTGAATATATCTTATTCTGATTGGATGAAAAGATAGTACCCGTTCAACTTCAAGCCTACAATTTAGACAACAAAACTAATATATATTTAAAGCTTTTTTGTTTAGAATAATAACAATATTGATATAAACTACGTTTACAACCTAAATTTTTTTCACTAAATTTTTATTGTTAATTTGATAAATCCTGTCGCAAATAGTAAAGGCTTCTAATCTATGAGAAATAATAATTACTATCCCAGTATAATACTTTGTAATATAATTTAATATTTTAAACTCGTTTTTATTATCAATATTACTCAATGGTTCATCTAAAATCAGAACTTCTGATTTATGCAATAGTGTTCTTGCCAAATCAAGCCGTTGTAGTTCACCGCTTGACCAACCAAAATTATCGGGACTTAATATTGTGTTTATTCCATTTTCTAAAGTTTCAATTTTCTCAATTAGATTTAATTCGACTAAAACTTTCAATATTTCATCTTCGCTAATGCTTTCATCAAACATTCTTAAGTTTTCTTTAATGCTATACGTGAAAAAATCTGGATTCTGCGGCATATAACTAATTTTTCTCATTACATCACTTTGCTTTATCTCGCTAAGTTCAACTCTTCCAATCTTGATGCTCCCTTTACTATATGGATACCACTTCATCAAAACTTTAACCAATGTAGATTTCCCTGCTCCACTATCACCATAGATCCCTATCTTTTCGCCTTTTTCTATCTTTAGATTGATATTCTTAAGAACAAGTTCCTTAGTCCCTGGATAAATAAAATCTAGATTTTCAATTTCAATAGGATAAACATCTATTTTTATGCACTTTCCATTTTCTTCAAAAGAAGTCTTAAGATTTAGAAATGCAAACATATTATCTGCCGCAACTATAGCGTTGCTCAAAGTTACTTGTAGTTTGGTAATTGACTTGTAAGGTTCAAATGCAAACGGATAAATTAGTAAATAACTTATGTTTAATTTATTTATGCCTATTGTGTTATGCAAACATAATATCAGAAGTACAAATCCTACCAAATATATTGTATTAAGTGTTCTAATTCTCTTATCTTGATAGTACTGCCGTTCTACTTTTAAAGCATTGAGTAAAGTCAAATCTCTGTTTATATTTTCACTCAATTTTTCTTGTATGTTCAACTGAATAATTGAATCTTTTCCTTCTATTAACTCGTGTAAATTCCTATGTAGACGTCCATTCTTTTGATGATATTTTTTGCTTAAATCGTATGCCTCTTCTTTGAATAAGATGTTTGATAGATATATAACAACGATACTGGTAGCTGTGATTGTTACCGCGATAAGCAGATTTAATTTGAGATAAAAAATGAATATTCCCACCATGTAGCAGCACATTTTTATTAGCGGTACGATAGTATGCGCGTAAAACACTTCTATATTATCTATATCTTTACCAATAAGATTTAGTAATTCTGACGAATCCTTATTATCAACAATCTGTGGTCCTAGTACCCTAATTTTGCGAAATACCATAGACCTGAAGTCTTTTAATACTCTAAATGCAATATCATGACCATAATAATGCTCAATGGAATTCCCAATACCTGTTGCAATTGCCCAGAAAGCAATGATAAAAATATTTGTATGAGTAATAGAACTGAAATTTAACAAGAGGGCAAATGAGCTATAAATAATCATTACATAGCCATAAGCATATATAAAGGCACCAATACTAGATGCCAAAATTTCCAATTGATAATTTTTAGCATATTTAATAAGATTTTTCATCAAGACTCCCTTCCCAACTTTTTACACAAGCTCATATAGCTCTCATCCATTAATAAGTGCTGGTGGGATCCATATTTTATTTCCCCTTTATTAATAAATACAATTTCGTCAGCTTTTTGTATATCAGAAAACTTATGAGTAATATTAATTACGATCTTATCTCTCTTTAGTTTATTTAATGCATCTAATATTATTTCTGAATTGTCAGGATTTATGCTAGAAGTAGCCTCATCTAAGATATACACATCTCGATTTTTTATTATAAACATCGCAATTACTAATTGCTGTTTTTGACCAGGAGAAAGTAAACAACCATTTTCACCTACATTTGTATCAAATCCTTCAGGCAATGTATGTACAAAATTTAATAGTTTATAATACTTTAGTTGTTCAATTGCATCATCAAATTTCATACTACTATCTAGTGCATGCATCAGATTATCTCTTACTGTCGCGTTAAACAAGAAACTTGTCTTTGGAATTACTGCAATCTGTGCGTTTAAATATGATCTTTTTATTTCTCCTATATTCATAGAATTAATTTTGATTGATCCTTCATCCACTAGCATTCGTTCCTTAATTAAAGCGACTAAAGTTGATTTACCAGCTCCATTTTCACCTACAATACTGTATAATTTTCCTTTCCTAAATTCAAAAGTGACATTATCAAGTATTCTTTTCGTTTTTTTATATGAAAAGGAAAGGTTATGCAGGCTAATAGAGTTAATTGTAGTTTCTATAGTCTGTTTATTCTTTTCAACACTATAATTATTTACACTATTAATTAAGCTTAAAACTCGTTTTAGTACTGGTTCTATCATTTTAATTTGTTTGTTTGCATATGCAAACTTTTTTGTAGACATGAAGATTAAAATATTGAGATATAACATCAAAGTCTTCATTTCAAAAGGAATTTTATCCATATTCACAAGTAGTAAAGTTACAACTATTATGCCCGCATTTGCGATAGTTATTCTGATGTTAGATTCCAATAGATTTACTGATAACGAATCCATCGTATTTTTTCTGTATTTTTCTGCACTAGATTCAAAAATCTTCTGAAAATAATCATCCACATCATACATCATGATAGTGTTTAATCCTTTAATATTCTCAATAAACTTAGATTTAATATTTATGTAGCTACTTTCCCGAGCCTTGTATATTTTCAATCGATACTTTTTAATTAATAAATGAAATGAATGAATTAAAGTTATTACAATAATAAATATAAGAAAAATAGTACTTCTGTAATACACAGAAACTACAAATAAACACAAATAGTACATACTTATCAAAACAAACTGTGGAATTATTTCTTCGTAAAAGACAGCAATTTTTTTTAAAGAATCTATATCTCCAGAAACTATTTCTACCATTTCTTCATCTTTAATTCCCCATTGAGAATTCTTATAGACTGATTCAATATATTTTAATAGAATGTTATCTACAGAACTCTGAGACCACTTGATAATGAAGTTAGTCTGTTTGCTTAGTGCTATTATTTTTACAATACACAAAAGGACAATGATTCCGACAAAATAGTGTAATCGATTCAGGAATAAATTATACACAGCAAGTATCGTTGTAAGCAAAACAAAACTGTCGAAAAATTTTATAAATATTTCTATTGAGGCCCTAAACCTATAAGACTGCGCCAAACTTAACATCTTTATGTACATATTCATCTTCCTTACTTAAATATAAATCAATAACTTTTCTTCCACCAATACTCTTCAAAACGTTTCCTTTCACACCAAATAAACTCTGTAAATTTTTGGAATTAATAATTTTATCAGTGGGTCCCGAATCCTCGAATTTACCTTCTTTCATGAGGTAAACATAGTCAACATAATTTATAAGGAGGTTTAAATCATGGAGTACTGCAAGGCAGGTAATTCCGTGGTTGTCAACAAGTTCCCTAATCATTTCCATGAGTTGAATTTGATATTTTATATCTAAATATGTTGTTGGTTCGTCAAGTAGTATTAGATCAGGTTCTTGTGCTAACGCTAAAGCTAGCCACACTCTTTGAAGTTGCCCTCCAGATAATTGAGTACAGTATTTATTAGCTAAATCTTCGAGACCTACTAAGGACAAAGCATTATTTTGAATAATCTCATCTCTTTCAGTGCAAGATTTGAAAATTCCTTGGTATGGGATCCTCCCCATAGCAACTACCTCTTTCACGGTAAAACCTTCGATTGCCTGATTACGCTGGTGTACAATTGCAATTTTCTTCGCCCGTTCTTTCGGTTTAATGTTTAAAATATTTTCATTTTCAAATTTTACAATACCTTCATCAGTCTTTAATTCACCCATTAATAACTTAAAAAGCGTTGTCTTACCGCAACCATTTGGACCGACTATGGCTGTAAACTTTCCTTTATAAACTGCTATGTCTACATTTTTGACGACTTTTGATTTACTTTCTTTATATTGATAACTTAAATTTTCACCTGTTAACATGCTTTTCTTTTTCATTAATATTTTTTATTCCTTCTTGAAATTAAATAAAGGAAGAACGGACCTCCTATTATTGACATAACTGTACCAATGGGAATTTCTATTGGAGATGCTATCGTTCTTGATAATAGATCAGCTAATAATAACAAGTTCGACCCCAATATCGCAGTAAGAGGCAACGACTTTTTCATACTACTTCCAACAATGCTCTTAGCCATATGAGGAACTAATAAACCTACAAATCCAATCATCCCCAATTGTGAAACAGTTATCGCAGATATATATACACCCAAGGTAGCTACAATCATTCTATACTTAGCAATCGGAACTCCCAAACTATAATTCGTTTGCTCTGATAAATTTAATACGTTGATCTTTCTATGCAATAAAGTTATGGTGATAAATGCAGGGATAATGTACATCAAATATAGCCAGAACTCTTGCCATGTCTTTCCAGCTAGATTGCCATTTTGCCAAGTTATTACTCCTTGTAGTTTGTCGCTATATAATGTAATAAATAACGACTGTCCACCGCGCAGAATTGCATTTAATGCAGCTCCAGTTAAGATCAACCTCACTGGTGTAAGTTCTTTTTCCCAAGAAATTAGAAGTATCAAGAAAAAAGAACCCATTCCACCTACGAATGAAACTAATGGGACTAAATCAGAATTGAGTGGGATTACTAATAACACTAAAGTTGTAGCAAATAATGCTCCAGATGATATCCCTAAAGACCCACTGTCGGCCATAGGATTTCTTAAGACAATTTGTAGCAGCAACCCAGAAATACCCAAGCTCATTCCTCCTACAATTGCGAATACTACTCGTGTAAGTCTTATATTGACTAAGATCTGATAATTTCGTGTTTGCTGTCCTTTTACTATAATTTCATATATTTCGGTAAAATTGATCTTAATAGAACCAAACGCAATCGAGGAAAGTACTGTGGTGATACTTAGAACAAATAGTATTATTAACAGAACGATTAGACTTATTTTATTTTTAAACATATCAACATTTTAGTCAGTTACTTGAAGCATTAACTCCATTAATGCTTCAAGTGTCTCCATTACATGAACATTACCTGTAACAGGATATTTTGAATCGTCCAAATGAAAGAGTTTATTTTCTTGTACTGCTGGCACTTGCTTCCAAAGTTGCTTTTTAAATTCTTCTTCAAACATCGCTTTTGCCTGATTTTGATTTCCATGTGCTAGTGTTAAAATATAATCAGGATTACTAGCCACTACCCCTTCCAAACTGAAAGGTAAGTACTTATTTTCTTCACCACCCACATCTTTTGCTATGTTTTCCATGCCTAAAAGTTTCAGTAAATTGCCAAGATATGTGTGTTCTGTCATTAATTGAAAGTTATCACCAGTTCCAAATAATAGTACTACAGATTTCCCTTGCAACGCATTAGCTTTTTGTTTCAGTGAAGATTCCTTAGATTTTAATTCACTAATCAGAGTCTCTGCTTTTTCTTGTTTCCCAAGGAGTTTTCCAACTGTAAGAATGTTATCAAAAACTGAATCATAAGTTGATGAATCCAAATACAGTGTCTCTACTTTTTGATTTTTTAAAACTGGATCAATATCCTTCTTAACCGATTCGTTTGCGATTACCCAGTCAGGTTTTAAACTTAGTATCATCTCCAAATTCAATTTTCTTGGAGAACCAACTTTAACTACATCTACATATCGACTTGGTAAATCCTTTTGTTCTGCAACACCAACTAATTCTTGATCAAAAACCGCCAAATATTCGGCAATCGTCTTACTACCTGCGACAATCCGTGGATTAGAATTTGATTTTTCTATTCCTTGATCCTTGTCTATAATATTGTTTTGATGATACGATTCATCACTAACATTACTTTTATTAGAACAACCAACAAGAATCAATGTAATTATAATAATTAATATTGAATTTTTCTTTTTACTTTTCATTTTCGATTACTCCTTATTATTGTTCGCGATCCGGAAACTATCATTAATTTTGAAAGTATGATATTAATTAGATTTGGCTTATAAAGTCTTGCTTAAATTTATGCCCCTAATCAATTTTAATCTCTTTTCTACGCTGGTTAATGATTTCTCCAATTTTAATATTTGGTTCGGTTATGAAGGATATTAGCAATCTTTTGTAGACTATCCATATTTCGATACTCATCCAGCAATACATCTCTGTTAAGCTTGCTTGCAAGCCTTCCCTTTCCGAAATTCGTGCTTCATCGTTTCTAGTTGCGAATCATTTGCAACTAGAATTATTTCACTTCATTTTGGATTTGTCAAGTTTTACATTAGAAATAGATAATACATTTTTGTTTTTCAACTGTATTGTTGCGTATTAAGTTGAAAATATTCATATTTTCAACTTAATTTAATCGATTTACGTCTACTTGACCATTTAGCGAGTTCGCTATTTAATGTTTTTAATAATTTATATACGAATTTCATTTAGTAACATCTATGTCACTTTTGTTCTAATTAGCTTAGATTATTATAGACTTCATCTAAGTACTGGTTTAACTATATTGCGGAATAAATGAATCAATGTACGCAAAACAAACTGATTTTCTTATAACTATGACAAGATTGAAATAATATGGGTAAATAAGAAAATATAACATCAACCAATCAATATAATATGTTGGCTAAATTATCTATTTACTTCAGTGTAGAAGAAAACTAAATTCTTTATTTCAAGTTTTTTAAAAATACGAAACAAAGTATATTTCAGATTACACAATTTTAAATGCATAGATATTGCCAAGAATTAGGTGAACTTCAAATTTTGGTTAATCTCGTCAAAATGATTATTAACTACTCTTATCTCGATAATTATCAATCTCAAAAATTCACATAAAAAAGCGCATATTCATTATAATAAATATGCGCCAGGGAAGAGTATAGATTGCCCCTATACGATCTATACAGTGTTAAATGGCCCATATCCACCATTTAACAATTACACTATAACCTATTGTCATAAAATTGCCAAATATTTTTATTGATTTAGAGTCAACACTTTATTAGTATTTTTATAATTTCAATGTTTTTGCACTCGAACACATGATTTATGCCAATTATACTATTCATTATTGTGTTCAATAAAATTCCAGAATTAAGAGGCAAATATAGTGAAGTGTTAGAACTTAGATTATTTTTAATTACTTTCTAATACATGACCTCTATTATAGGTCTCCTCTTCAGATATATGTAGCCTTATATCTTTTCCTATACCGATGGAACCATTCGCACACATCAGTCAAGTATAATACAGTAACTATAAATTAGGATCAAAGAGATATTATTGAACTGTATCCTGGGTTTAACTTTGAACTGTTCAATTACAAAAAGCATAAACTATAGAATGTTTTGGCTTATATATACAAAAAGAACTTCATGATGACTTGACATTTTTTTACACTGAAAGAACTTAAGGTACATTTAAAAATTGATAGGATCTATAATCGGGGAAATTGGGATTTCGATAATGAAATCTCAATCATTGGAATTATGACTGAAGATAGAACGGTATACGATGTTTTATCGCTATAGCACTATAGAAACAAGGCAGATAAAATCACAAAGTACGCTTATGAACCTGAGCTAAAGGGATCAAGGCTACCCTTATTCCGTATTACTTTTTACCAACCTGGTAAGTTTAATGACTATAATGTATAAAGATGAGTTCTCGTTTTTTTCTGGTACATTCATATCCTAGCATTTTTTCAAACAGCAAGATTCCATGTAAAACTTTTGTGAAAACCAATACTTTCACTTGATAGAAAAGCAATATCCATCTATAATCGAGGTGTCTCTACATAATGAATTTATGTATCCAAATACATGCCTTCATTAGAGCATTCCCAGATATATTTCCTCGTTATCATTTTAGATATTCTTTCTGGGAACTTAAAGCCACAACATTCCCCCCTTCATTTTGTTCCGTTTGCGCAGGATGAAACCAGTGTTGTGGTTTTTTCTGTTCGAGTCAAACTAAAACATTCAAGTACGGTTTACATCTTTAATTCTATGTCCATGTTTTCTCATGAAATTTCGCCTTTTTTTAAATTTTAAAGCAATAACGTGACTTCGCATATCTTTGTTTATAGAGTTTTCCCAACTGTTAAAAAGATAATTCCATAAAGAATAATAGTGAGTGCTCCTTTTTCTGCTTGATTCATTTGAATCCTCCTTATATGTTTATCGTAATGTTTGCTAAATACATTATATCATTCATTATATTTTTTATCATTGGGTCACCTCGTTGAAAATTCTTCCGATACACTATTTCAAATACCAATCACCACGTTCTTTTATAACGGGTGTTCCACCACGTAATACTTTAAAATCAGTGTATCTAATTTTCAACGAGACGACCCAATGATAAGATTTTATAGAAGGGTATCAAAATCTCTTAAGTATCTAAACAAATCTTATTTTACAAGACTTAACATGAACATTGGCAATTCCACGATAATAGATTATACTATAACCATAATACACTGTAATGAAAAGGGAGGAATTTTATGAAAGACAATTTGAATTTCGCAATAGTGTTCGTAGTTATTTTTGCTTTTTTTACTCACGAACTTGCGCTCTCATTTGATATAAGCAACATTACTTTTAGCAACGTTATTTCTCTTTTGATTGCAGTAGCCTCTCTGATAGCAACAATTTATAATATAGCTATTTTCAAAAAAATAAATAATTACAAATACAGATAATTTATTCTTAAAAGAACAGTTGTTATCTGTAGCGCATGAAATTAATCTGAATCATTTATATTCTTAGCACTTGAATCAGTCCAAGAGTGTTATTAAATCATTTATATTGAATCACGCAATCAAAAAGCACCGCTTATTGTATGTTCTTCTTAGAAGTGTTTGTACAAATAAGCGGTGCTTTTCTGTGTATTCAATACTATCGTACTAACTACATATCGAGCATCTGCTCGATATGTAGTTAAATGATTATCCTCTTAATCCTTCCTTTTATTAAATGCAATCATTACTATTCCTAAACACGTAACTATTAAGCCACCGATTAATTGAGTATTTGCAATTCCAGTTTTTGGAAGTGTTTCACCTGGAGTTTGTCCGTGATTTTCTGTTGGATTTACTTGCGCGATTGGCTTGTTTGAATCAGTTGATTTATCAGATTCAACGGGTGGTAATGGTTTGTCATCACTTGCAACCTTATCCCATTTGGCATACAACACTAGATCCATGGTTACAGGCAATGTAAAATCATATATTTGTGTTAACGATTCGTCCGTATACCACCCTTTAAAAATACTATTCTCTTTAAACGGATTCGTTGGTTGAGGGAAAGTTTTATTATATTCTACCATTATCGGTTCAACAGCTGTCCCTTCTCCTGTTTCAAGCTTAACCATAAATCGATTGATATTCCATTTAGCAGTGTACACATAGTCTTCGGTAACAGTTTCTTTAATTGTTGGTTCCCAACCGTCGAAACTGTATCCAATTCGTATCGGTTCACCGTTAAATTTAGGCGTTTCTTCTTGTTCCACAATGCTGGCGAAAACTTGATCTTCAAAATAAGCATTATTGTTAGATCCGTCAGTATAAGTAATGGTATAGATTCTATCATAGATGAAATCTACCGTCTGTGTGTTTTTTGTTATAAGACCGCTTGCATTTGCTGGCATTTCAGATAATTGGTATCCTTCGAAATTTAATGCTGAAGAATTATAGTGACTTCCAACTTGTCCATCTATTTGTTCGGATTTTAAGATGTTTCCCTGTTTATCTTTATAATTAACATTGACTATACCATTATCTATTTTTTCAAGAATGTCTTCCACACTTATTGCTTTATCCCAAATTGTCAATTGATAAATTTTCCCTCCTGAAGTAGCTTCTCGAGCAGTAATTATATCATCAAAGAAAAACCCCAGAATTGTTTTACCGTCCTCTGTTACAACAGGAATTGCATCTTTATTATTATCTCTAATTTCTAGTTGTTTGACTAATTCTCCTTGTTGATTTCTTAAATAGACGGTAAATACTGCATTTTCATCTTCAACTTTTCTAATTGCAATCAAATCAACTACTTCATTATCGGATACTTTGTAACTACTTGCGGTATGTGGATAAAATTGCAATAAGCCATCATTATAAAGATAAAATCCTCGGTCAGAAGTTGAATTCCTATAATCAATGATTTTTTTCCATATACCCTTTACATCATCGAAGGAAAACTTCATACCTATTGCATACTCAGCTTTAATCTCTCTATCTATTTTAACTTGGAAACCTCCTCCTCTTGGAAGAGATGATTTCCATTGCCAGTAACTTCCAATATCATCTACGCCAAATATGCTCTCATTGTTATTTCTATTAAAACCATCATTTTCTGAGCTAAAAAGAAAATGTTCTGAGTTTCCTTTCAAGTCAATAAACGTTGAATTGTCAAAGCTATATTCTACAATGGGCTGTATTTCGTTTGCTTGCAGTTTATTGATCCCATTAACATCATCAGATGAATTTCTCACGGTTTCTCCGTTCGCGGTTGATGTAGCCGCACCAATTGGATTAGATCCCCATACAATCATTAACATTAATGCCAAAAAAGTTATAAATATCTTTTTGCTTTTCATATATCCTCCCTTTTCACTACAGTGTATTATGGCTATAGTATAGTCTATTATCGTCAAATTGCCAATGTTCATGTTAAGTCTTGTAAAATAAGATTCGTTTAGATACTTAAGAGACTTTGATAACATTCTATAAAATCTTATCATTGGGTCGTCTCGTTGAAAATTAGATACACTGATTTTAAAGTATTACGTGGTGGAACACCCGTTATAAAAGAACGTGGTGATTGGTCTTTAAAATAGTGTATTGGAAGAATTTTCAACGAGGTGACCCCGAGATTTTTCTTTTAAGACAAAGAGAACCCGTGAATGCAGCCACTCACGGGTTCTATAATGTATTCAATTAAGACAAGGTCTTATCGTTTCCTTCTTCGTTTTCTACTTTTTTATGATTTTCGAATTGATAATCGTAACACGCACTGATATCTTCATTCAATATCTCTTTATGATGTTCACACTCTTGATACGTAATTTCTAAACTATCAAAGATACGATTATTCATGTTCTCAATTTTAATCCCTTTTTCCATACACACTAAGGCTTTTAGAAAGAGTTTCGGACTCTCTTTTTGAAGCGATAGTAATTGGCCTAGCACCGCATTTAATAATACACATTCCATCGTGCTATCTTGTGCCATCATTTCTATCACTTCTCGCTGAAGTATTTTTTGATAATGGGCTTTAGGTACTTCAGTATGTTCATGTAAATACGTAATATCACTCATTTTTTGAGCCATTTTGCTTACTGGTAGTTTTATAAAATCATCAATATATTTTTTACTCATTTTCTTGCTCCTTATATACTCAATTTATACAACCTTTACGTTCGAATTATCTATCTGCTTTAGTACCAACACCAGTATACAAGGTGATGGTCTTTTTCATTGAAGTTTTCTAGGATATCAGACGTTGCTCCTAAAACAGTCGCTATATCATCAAAGTAGAATTCATTATACTCATAGTTTCCATAGAAGAAACCTGTTTGAATTGGCAACAATACTTTACCCAGTTCAATCGAACGGCTTTCCAGTATTTTTATTGCTACGTCATTCAAATAACAAATATCATCAAACGTCATTATTTCATCAACACAGTTTTCAACCTTGTATTTTACCTCCATATACCCTTGAAGACAATTGACTTTTCTGAACCAGTATTCTTTCAATAATTCGCCACTTCTATCTTTAACACTAATTCTATGGTCTAAACCCATAACTTTACACCCTACAAGCGTTTTTCGCTTTGCTTTCTAGGCATTCGGTTTTAATTCCTTTGCCACCCAATCCGCACCACTTGGAAAAGAGAGATTGCAAAACAACATGGAATCACTGACCGTAAGTCGCACGAGTGCGGTTGAAGGATGAGCATAGCGAATGGATCTGTGATGGAATGATGCTTGAGAGTAAAATTTTATTCAAAAAAAGGGTTTACTTTTTAATAAAAATTTACGAATTTTGAAATCGTAACGACAAGTGGTAAGGTACGGGTGGCAAAGGTTCAGAGTGATGGTTAAAAAAAAGATTGAATCCTTCGGTTCAATCTTACAAAAAGAAAATGCAATGCTTTTGCGCATATCCGATTGGATCGTCACTCTATAATTAGATGTATAATGCACGAGTGCGGGTGATGAAGTCACCAACACCATAATGGAAAATATGGATCCACAATGTTTGTATATTTAAGCAGTTGCTTAAAGTTGGATGAGCAATTGAAAGAAGCGCTTTAGTTGGCAGTCGCGCTGGTGGGTGAGTGGTATTGCAAAAAAGATGATGACTATGAGAAAAAATAAAAAGGAATTTACTAACTACAACGATTATCACGATCGCCCTTTTAGATTTAAGTGAGGTATTGCTTTTGCGTTGGATGAATTAGTGCAATCTACTAATATAAATAAGAAAACGACAAATAAGAGAGTAAAAGAACTTCCTCAAATGACACAGAACGAAATTGACACTGTTCTTCAACTTTCATTCTTAAAATGCAAGATAAAAACTATTCAACTCAATGATAGAGATAAGTATGGCAACTTATTTGATAGTATTAGCAGTAAGTTTGAAGGATTTGCGGATGTTCCTATCTTTACCCTGGGAATCGATAAGAAATACAAGTATCATTGAATAATCTTGCGAGTAAATTTTCCCACAACAAAAAAAGACACCTACGTGGTGTCTTCAACTAATTAAATATTATTTAAATTTAACGGCTGTACCATAAGCAATTACTGATTGCATATCTCCACCAATAGTTGAAGAGTCAAAGCGAACCATAACGATTGCATCTGCATTTAAGGAAATCGCATTTTCACGCATTCTATCTACTGCATCTTTACGAGCTTTTTCTTGCATCTCGGTATATGATTTTACTTCACCGCCAACCATGCTTTTAAACCCTGCTCCTATGTCTTTAAACATATTTTTTGATTGAGTAGTGATGCCAAACACTGTCTCTATAATTTCGTACTCTTTTCCTGGTACTGACTCTGTTGTCGTAATTAACATGACAGTTCCTCCTTTATATATATTTTTAGTATAACACAGTCACAACAAAAAACCCGTAACTTCAATAAAAAAAGTTACGGGTTTTCATTATATTTCTTTAGACATTGAAACTGTCTTTGTTTTGCCTTCGGTATCACTCCATTTGGTTTCCTTTGCCCCTGAAGATTGATGTTGTTTCTTTCGCTTTGTTTTGGCTTCATTATTACGTCTTACCCATTCGACTTGAATGTTAAAGTATTCAGAAGTTTTTGATATCTCTGGTTTAAACTCCCATGCTGCCTTTTTCGCAAAAGAGTAGCGCGTATAAGGTGGTAGTTTCGCAATATACGGATTCCACTCAATCGTATTAATGAGGGAACGTCCTTTTTCAAATAATCTTAAACGTTCTGGAGTTATGACAGGTCTTGAAATATAGTCTTTCTTACGTTTATCATAGACTAATTCATTCCCTGCAAGCTCACTAAATCGTTTACGAGTTGATACGGATTGAGAACCCAGGTAAATAACGTTCGATGAGTTATCCTCAATGATTGCAGCTACATTTGGCTCATACTTATCTTGAAGTTGTTCAAAGGTTTGAATGAAAGCATTGATTCTAAAACTACGAGATCGAGCAGCACCATAGATTGCCTCAATGTCTTTAATCTCAGGAAGTAATCCAAACTCATCAATAATCCAGTTCATCGGTATTTCGAGTCGTTGCTCAGATGGTCGTTCGCGCGTTACCTTAATCCCTACCTCATAAAGTTGTTTAAAAAAGATTGTTACGAGTGGATAGTAGGTAGATCGTTCATCATGAGTCTTCAAGATGACACAAGTCTTTTCTCTAAAAATTTGTTCCATATCAAAAGTAGACGTTGACGTCATATTCATAATGTTATCGTTAGCAGTTAAAAGTGATACCTTGTTCATAAATACGGATTTTAACGATGGCTTGGTGTTCCCATCAGCATTCAAATAGGTTGCAAGCTTACGTGTCGATTCTGAGTCAATGTCTCGATACTTACGGAGGTATTTCTTAAGAAGTGGTACACCCGCCTCATCAGCATCATCTCCCAGCTCAATAAGGTATCGAGCAGTCTTAGCATTAACATACTCATCAATACCTTCCTCCATTGCAAATAAAGCACCACCTGCAAACATATCTCCTGCACCTTCATGCCAGAATGGGTCTTTTGCATCTTCTTCCCAGGTCAACGCTTGAGCAACTGCCATTGTAAGCTCCGTTGCATCACTGACGTTTGCATACTTGTACCCTTCTTTGTACTTATTTTCTTTAGTGATCGTTATGGTCTCAAGGTGTTTTTCTTGTACCTGGTAATCAGAAGACAAACGATCAGGAATAAGTTGGACTGAAGTGTAAGTTTCTGTTTCTTCATCATATTTCCATTTGTCTTTTGCAAATTCATCATCAATTGCTTTTTTCCAAGCCTTGTATGGAACTTCCAAAGGATTCCATCCATCAGATTGTAAAGGGTCTACAAAGTCGATTACAATAACGTTATAGCCATTCTCTTCAAGCTTTTTGCGAGTATAAGCATCAATTTCTCTTTTTGGATCATGCACAACGATATTTTCGCCAGCTGCAATGTAGCTATACATCATTGGTAATACGTAGGTATATGTTTTTCCACGTCCTGTTGAACCAACAAACAAGGTATGAAGATCACCATCAATAAAGAACACTTTATCAAACTTACCATAAAGAAAGTACTGTCGCATTGCCATGACAGGAAGTCCACCGATTATGATTTCATTTCCATCTTTGTCTGTTTTTACTTCATTCCATATTTTTGTTGCTGGAAGTAAGAAATGATGTGCGATTTTATTATAGCGTTTTGAAAAGATGCTCTTAAATCGAAGCCAAGACTTCCAAAAACCTTCTTCAGTTACATCACCTTGTCTTATTACAATTTCTCTTGATTTACTGACTGATTCATCTTCTCGATCAAGTAATCTTCCAAGCCCAAGTAAACTAAGTAACTTTTGTTTGATAATATCAAGTGTTTCAACATACTTTGGTACATTGACAAGACGCGTTAAAGTATAAGGTTGATAACGTACAAGTTTTGTCCCTCTACGACGCTCTCTATTTGTAAGAAGCCGCGCATAGCTCTTCTTGTCATAGGAAGTTTTGACTCCAATTTTACGCTGATAATCAATCTTATTAAACAAAGATATTACAAACCCAATACCAACCATTAAAGTATACACAACAAGATAACTTCTATATTGTGGTTCAAACATTAAGTTAATATCAAAGGTGTAAAAGTGTATTGATGATGCAGAAGCCTCTACTGCTGGGAGAACAAATTCAAACCAGTTAAGGATGTTGAGCATCACTAAAAAAAGAATGACCGCCATTACCAGCCATTCTAATAACCATTTTAATATTTTCATTAGAGTGATTTCCCTCTTTTCTCTTTTTCTAATCCGTCTTCTAAGTATTCTTCACGTCCACGCTCGAGTAAACGTTCATTCTGTTTCGCATTGCGTTTAATCAGAGATAAAGTAGAATCCAGTACGCTTCCAGAATACCCACTATTTGATTTTATGTTTTGATAATAGTCCGCTGACTGTTTAATATAAGGTTCATCGCTGAATTCTGAAGCTTTATTGAGAAGCTTTATTCCTTTATTGAAGTCAAAGAATTCTGATTCTTTATCCAGATAAATTCGTGATCTCCAGTACAGTGCGTTAGGATCATTTTTAAATTCAGATGCACTGAGTTCTTGTTCGATGTCCTTATAATTATTAATCATTTTATTTTGAAGGATGACTCGTGATATGTCATAGATTGTTTTAACGTCCCCTGCTTCATAGGCGAATTGGTAATATTGAAGTGCTTTATGGATATCAATATCTGTTCCCTTGCCTTTCTCAAACATATGCGCCAGTCGTTTATGTGTAAAAATGTCACTTCTACTTTCGTTTGCTTTCAAGAGAAAGATATTGAATGACTTTCTATAAAGTCTCTGAGACATTTCAACATTGTCATTGTCTTCATGATATTTCGCAAGATCATATAACGCGTATTCATTATCATGCCCTGCACTTAAGGTTAGATAGTGAAATGATTGTTCTGAGTCCAAGTCACGGTAACTCTTATACAAGCGATAACATGCGCTATCTTCGTCTTCATGGTCTTCAATACGTTTAAGATACTGTATCCCTTCCATTAATTCATGAACGTCTTCACTCTTGGTAAGTTTAAATCCTTCATAATATAACATCGATTGATTGTTGTTATTAAGAAGCTCTTGTTTGAGTTCACTAGCTTGTTCAAGTTTGTCTTCAAGCTGATACTTTTCAACCGTTTTAACAAATTGAACCTTCGCATACTCATTATCTCTCAGTACTGCTTTATTAAGATGTTTAATTCCTTCAGGTATATCGATATGACCCATTTTACCATCAATAAGAATCATACCCACCTTGTAATGTAACTGGTCGTCATTAGTTGATTCTAGCATCTTTTTAAAACCTTCATACGCTTGAGTGTAGTAGTCTTGCGATACAGTGACATTATCTTTTTCTTTAAGTCGCGCATAAGCATAGCTTCCATAAGGATTCTCTTTCTCTGCTGTTTTGAGATAATAATTCTTTGCAGCTTGTATATTACTTTTCACTACCAAACCTCGTTCATAAAGTGTCCCTAAAGAATAAAGGGCATACTTATTATCAGCATTGGCTAAGTTTCTAATCGCTTGTTCGTAATCCACTTCAGTCCCTAATCCATATAGGTACATTTTTCCAATTCGATAACTGAGATACTTGAACATATATTTATAGGATTTCTCTTTAGATGGGTCATCACGATTGAGTTCATTCTCAATCAAAAGTATTTCAAACGTTTCTAAAGACTCTTTGTATAAATCAAAGGCTTTTCCTTGCGCGTTCTCTTCTTTTAACAAAAGGATTGTTTTTGCAAGGTCATGCGTTGCAAGAACGTTACCTTTGTTGGATTCTGTTTGTAGCATCTCTTTAGCAATTAACAAATCACGTTCTTGTTCCATACTTCCATAAAGGTAGCCCAATGCTGACTTATAGTCTTGTGTCCATTCCATAAAAGCACCTGGTGTTTCAAACGAGCTTTCTATTGGTTCGATATCGGCTACATCTTCCTCAATGAAATCATCTGCATTTAAATGATAAGGCAATAATATTTCATCATTGTCGTTTTCGTGAGCAAATTTGCTCACAGATGGTTCATGATATTCAACATCAGCGAACGTCTTGTTCTTAATCTCTTTTAGAACTAGGTTAGCTATTTGCTTTCTGAGTTTACCATCTTCTGCATCAACCATGTTTGTAATGTTTTCATTTAAGGTTTTGGAATAATCATCATCCAGCTCTAACCAGGTGTTTTTAAGCGCGTCATATTCATTTCGTATTTTCTCATGATGTAGAATATGTTCGACAATAATATCTATATCTTCTCGATACGGAATCATGTGCGATGATCCATATTGAAGTCGTCCTGTATCGGGAAGTTTTTGAGATAACTTAACGATCAATGAGTTAATGTTTGAACTGTGTTTGCTGCTAATGAGGTCAAGCGCATTGCTCTTAATCGCTTGTTTTTCAAAATCTATGTTTTTAAACGTAGCAAGCATTTTATTATCGTTTCCCAATATTAAACGTTCCCGTTCCTTCATCTCAGTTAAAATAAAACGTTTGTACTGAATAAGCTCTTCTTGTGTGAACGTACCTTTAGTACGCGTCTTATCTTTTTCGAGAAAAGCAAGATGCACATGGGGATGATTTTTATTGTTATGATAGTTCATCCACCAAATCATGTTGTTAGGTTCAAGTCCAACATACTTAAAGAAACGATCTAAACTTTTCTTCGTGATGTCCGCATAATCTTCTTGCGTGAAAAGCCCATACTGGTTTGCAGTCGTAAAGTCTTTATATGATTGAACTGGAATCCAAAGAATATCACCATCATCTTGAAAATGTTTCGCAACATAATTCCGAAACTGCTTGAGGTCTTGATTGCTATCTTTCCATCCTTCATTGGTAAAGGTACGTGTTGCTCCAAATCTTTTGTTTGTATAATCATAATAACCACCTGGTGCAAAATCTACTTTTTCAAAAGTATTCTCATTTGAATTACTTCGAGCTGTATATTTTGAATACCCGATTGCCGACTCTGTTGTTACGAGTCCTTTTTTCCCTTCAGGATCTAACTTCTTTGGAAAAGCTTTGCCTTTCTCAAGAAACATATTCATATTTACAAGATGTGGTTTTGACATAAGTTAAACTCCTTTACTAGTTCATTTTTTTCTTTTTGTTTAGTGCTTGTTCAAACTCAAAGAATACAATCTCATTTTCTTTCGATTGAGCGTGTAGTTCTTCTTCATCAATATTGGTAATTTCAAATCCCATTTGTCGAAGCGCTACACCTAACATTTCTTTGTTTAGGCTTTGGATTTCTAGTTGGTTCTGTAATGCAGGTTCTAAAGTGTCTAGAAAATCACTCAAGTTTTCATTAATGTTTTTTGCGATATCTTCAACGACTTCAGGTATTAGGGAATCAAACATATCACCACCCATTACATAAGCGTGATAATATTCAATGGCATCTTCAATGACCGCCCTATCATTTCTGATTGCTCCACTTTCTTTAAATTCAGGAAGGTTGTTTTGATACTCAACAATCTCTTCTAGCATATCAATGTATTTTTTCTTTAATCGAAATTGCTTGTGTTGCCTAACTTGTTTATTCATGATTTTCTCCTTGTGAGCAAATTTGCTCACGACTTTTTTTATCAATAGCAGCTCTAAATGTTTCAAAAATAATCTCATCTTCAACTGTAAGATCATAAATATTATTTGGACGATACAGGGGTTCTATATCAAATCCTGCTTGTCTCATTAACACAGCAATCATTTCTCGATTTACTTCTTCTGTTAAAGTAATAATATTTAATACTTGTGCAAATCTTAGAACTAAGGGTTCAATCATAAGTCCTGCTTTGTTTGAAACTTCAGTCCATATTTTCGGCACGACTGATTGCATTGAACTATCAGAAAACGTCTGATAGTAAAGTGACTCTATTGCACGTTCAACGATTTCACGTTCGTTGAAGACAACTTTATTTTTCTTGTTTGTTACTTTTGCATTTTCATAAGCAACTATTTTTTCCAACATATTTTTTGTTTTCTGATTAAATCTATATGCAGAAACTTTATTTGTATTTATCATTTTTACCTCCCATTATTTGTTTACAAAAAAACACTGATTTGTAAACATCTCTTTATGCACTTAAAAAGTGGGCGTTGCCCACTTCTTCTCCCGAGTTGTAACACAGACTTGTGTTACAAACTCCTTATGCTCGTACTCAAGACATAGAATAAATCATATGATTAACACCAATTATTCCTTAGGATTCATCTGCATCAATTAGCTTTTGGTTTTTCTCAATATGATTTATACTCGTCAATATAGAAATTAGTATTGGTGATTTTGGATCATGAATTCCTAATATCACCATTGCATGATCTTTTGTATGATCCCAATCATTTCGATATAATTCACTAATTGCTTCATACCAAAAATTTCTTTCTTTTCTATTATTCATCAACCGTACACCTTGGATTTTTTAGTGAGCAAATTTGCTCACATAGATAATATTCACAATAACTTAAAGTTTTTCTTTATAGCCATCCAACTCTTCGCCAATTCTAACATAATCCGAATACATATTATATTCTCTAATTTTCTCAATACATTTTGATTCTGATATGGTAGTCTTAATAATATTCCCGCAATTCAGTTTGTATTCAATTCCAAATCTATCATCAGTATCTTCTTCATAATGAGAGTATGAAAAAATGATATCTTCCGCAAATTCTGAAATAACCGATTCAACAAACTTATTTATAGTTGATGTGTAATCTTTTAAATCACCATAAGCAATTAACACATCATCTTCTATTTCTAATTTAATAAATCCCGCCCTGAAGTCTTTGGCATATTCACGAATACTCTTTCTTTTTGAAAAGTGATAAATATTCCCTTTGTCATCATTCCAGAAGTCAGCCTCAGTATCTATGCTTCGTATCATGGCATCGACTTCTGGGATGACTTCCTTTTTCAATTTAATTTTCGCACCATACTCTGTGTACATTCCCATAAATTTCAATCCTCCTTTCTGTGAGCAAATTTGCTCACGGATATGAGCCGCTTTTTCCATTCACACTGTGAATGGGTCAAACATCTTAAATTGCAATTTTTAGTTTCGTTTCTCGCCTGCGGCGCTTCTCACTTCCCGATACTCACGTAAAGTGAGTCTGACATTTCGGCTTCGCCGTCACAAGTCATCGGGTCATCGATAAATTGTGGTTTCAAACAAAAATAGGATTGTGTCATTCGGTTCTAATGGTGTCAATTATTTTCACTCATCCTCCATCATAATACTTTAATCTATCAGGATTCCATGTTTTAAGAGTAGAGAGTCCATGTAATCGTTTAGCGAATTTGTATATTATCGATGACGATAATACTGCGACTAAAATGATTTTTGTTATCATTGTCATTATCGGAGCAAGAGTCATAATAAAGAAAAAAGCAAATGTTGTTATTAGGGCATCTGATAAAGTTACTTGGAATCTGTATTCACTATTAATCTTCATAAACATATAAAACATCAATCTTAAAAGTATTCCTATTGCTATAATCACTAAAATTAGGATATTCATTACTTCCCTAATTTCATCTGCACTTCCTAGATTTTGGTTAGAAAATATTGCTTCGTAATTGTTTAGATTCCCAAGCAATAGAATCATTAAACTGAATAAAATAAGTGGTGTTATTATTCCTACACAATTTTTTATTGCTGCAATCCATATACTCCGTTTAACAGGCATTCCGTTTTCATCAAAGTATATCTTATTGCCATTAATATCATAGAGTCTTCTTACTTCTTAAAGCACATTAGCTCACCACCTTCATCAATCATTTTTTGAATCAAATCGTTTCTTTGTTTAATGCTCGCTCTCATGAATAAATTCCTTTCTTAAAATATCGTGAGCAAATTTGCTCACGACAATAATTTATAGTTAAGTATTTTCCCTCGTGATGGTGTATCTCCATCAGGAAGAGCATTCCATGTTTCTGTATCATCGTAGGAGACTTCAATCTTCATTCCTTTTTTTGCTTCTTCAAACAAATCTTGAGCTTGATCTCCCATTGCAATTAATTTTATCAATCCATCATCTGTTAAGACATGAAGAGCAATTAAAGGGACTGGTTCAATCCCTTCAATCGCGTAAACTAAATCGATTCTTTTTGATACAAACCCTACAACCTTCAGCACATTGATTTCCCTCCTACTTCATAAGAGACACTGTGATGATGTTGATATGTAGGGTCATCGTGCTTTTTTGTTTGATGGATTAATTCTGCGTTCCAATCTTTAGATTCTGGATAAGTGTATTCTACTTCGATACCAGGATATTCATTGTTCATAAACTTGATAGCTCTCAAAGTGGCGTCTTGTCCTGCATCATCATTATCTAGCGCAAAAATTACACAGTCATACTTTTCTTTTCCTTCTCGTTTGTCCATTTGAAACTTGAGTGCATTGTGCGTATTGCCAACACCATTCACTGACAAATAATCAAACGACTTATAGTCACTTCGGATTGCCATCAAAGACATTGCATCAATAACACCTTCAGTAACAATCAGAGTTTTTGAATCGTTGCCATAGTAGAATCCACCCTGCTTGTATGATCCTTCTACATCTGCTTTAAAGTTACTTGATTTGTTTGCAGCTCTTCTTACTGCATTAACATTCATATCTTCAAATTTACCCACAAAGACGCAATTGTCATGACTGTCTTGATAAAGATAACCTTCATCAATAAAATCTTGAATGAGTCCTACTGGAAGGCAACGAGTTTGAGACAAATAGTTAATGACTTTCTTATTATTTTTTGCAGGTTCAGGAAGTTCAATTGTTCCAATGATGTTTTCATCTTTTGGTACATCTAGTGTCTTTGTCTCTTGAACACTTGGCTGATACTTTTGATAAAAACCTTGAATATCATTAAGTGCTTCTTTAAAGTCTAGTTCTTTGAAGTGCATTACAAAGTTAATAATGTCGCCTCCAGTTTGAGTAGAGTATCTAAAGAAATCATTTTTGTCGGTATAAATTACCAGAGAATCATGTTCTTGCGTACTTACTCTGTTTTTTCCATGTTGCGTTAGATTGAGTCCTAGTTCAAGTTGAGCATAATCTGTAATTAATACATCACGCTTCAGGACTTCTACATCGACTTTATCGCTCTTATCATAATTGTGACGTACTTTTTTGAGATTTTCCTTGGCATCATCATGTATCTTATCTAAAGCATCTTCAAGTGACTTAATATTCCCTTTATCGTAGACGTAGTTGTAAGCTTGATTTGCTTTGTTTATAGATAGGGCTAATACTTCTGGGTTATCTGTTAAAACTTTCATCCACGAGGCTATATAGGCGCTCCCATTGTCGATTTCACTTTGTTCTTGTGGAAGTCCTAGTTTTTGAGATAAGAAGAGTGATGAGAATTCTGCAACCAATTCTTCTTGAGCATACTCAGGGCTTCCAAAACTACCACTTAAATCTCGATTGAGTCTCGCCTCATGTCCTGTTGCATGAGATATTTCATGGAAGAGTGTTGCGTAGTATCCTTGTTCACTGAGAAATTGTTTTTGATGAGGCATCATAATCCTATCATCAACTGTATTATAGTAAGCACGATCTTGTTCTTCATGTTCAATTACTAAATCCATATTTTTTTCTAAGTCTGTAATCACTTGTTGTACAATCAAATTAATAAATGGAACACCTGCAAGTTCAGCTTGAGGTAGTTTTTCAATCCCTACAAGCTGTTCTGCATTAAACACTGTAAATGATTTATCTCTAAGTGTTGATGCTGCTTTTAATTTGCCACTTTGTTTATCATCCAATCCTTCAAAGTCTTTTGCAGTCAAGAAGCGTTTCAATTCATGATTATAGAGCAGCGGATAATACAAGCTTACGCCTTGTTCCCCTTTTTTAACTCTCCAACCCTTCTCTTTTGCTTGTTTGAAGGTACACCAGCGTGGGTCTTGATATCCTTTAGAAAAAGCTTCCATCATTAAAGATACTTGATTGAATCCTTTGTACTTTGTAGTGGTGGTTGCATTGTAAGGTACGACATTAACGTGTTTCCAAGGTGATTTCCAAGGTATCTCACCTTCTTGAAGACGTTCAAGGATACGATCTACTAGTTTTTGTTGAGCGTAATTTAGTCTAATTTTTTGTGTCATGACTCCTCACCACTTTCATGCGCGTAAATTTCTTCTTTTACGCTTGAGTCCTGAACATCAATCGTGTCATATTCTTCTTTCGTAACCAGGTCATAAATATCAAGCAGTATTACACCTTCGTGTTTAATTTCTTGTTTGGATTCTTTTTTCATGAATTAAGCTCCTCTCTTTTTTCAATTCGTTCATAGATTGTAATTTGATTTTTTAGAATCAGTTCTATGTTTTTTCTATTTTTACGTTGATTCCATAAAACCACTAACAATAAGATAATAATTAGAAATAGAATCATAAATCCAAAAGCTACAACTTCTCCAAATTGATTAGCGATGTGAGATAATGACTCACTAACCTCTTCAACGGTAACCGTGTTTAAATATTCAATAAGTGACACGTGACTTCTCCTTTCCAAAATAAAACGTGAGCAAATTTGCTCACAATAATTTACCACCATCTTTTGAGATGTCAATTTCAATCGATTTATCTTTATCAAGTTCCAAAGCTATTTCATGAACTTCTTTTATTAAATGAAGTCGGTTAATATCATCATATTTGATGGTGTAGCGTTCATCATCTACATCTGCAAAAATTAAGCCCATTGATGAGCTTACTGATATTTCTTCTTTATCAAAATGTTGATGTAGTTCATATTCGACACATTTATTCTCAAGATGTGTGTAATCGAGTACGCGTTTATTCATGAACGGGTCTAAACGATTGAGTTGTTTTTCATTATAGAGCAAGACTGCCTTCTCATGAATATTCCTGTCGTAGATTTGTTGTTTTTCTATTTCTAACATATTCATATAACTTTGAACTTTTTCATCACTCCACTTCTGGGAGACGGTAGCTTCAATGTCTTTTTGTTCCATTTTTGTGAGATGTTTTTCTAAGACTGGAAACATATAGTTAAGATTGACAACTCCAAGTATTTTTCCTGTATTATCTTTTAATTTAGTAAAATCTAAGTCTTCACGTATATGAAGATGTCTTTTTCTAAAGTGATTAATCTGTGTAACATACGTCATATCTTTGATTGTGAAGAGCTTGAAAAACGGTTTATAGCTGTCAATACCATAATCTTGGTCTGGTATCCGTTCATCACCTTCTTCTTTGAGATGATTCAAATAGTTTTCATCAATTCTATACCACACAACTTCACCCCTTATCTATATATAATATAATAGGCGTGAGCAGATTTGCTCACAAGTTTAGATAATAGAAAAAAGGACACCATTTAGATGTCCTTCTTTGTGGGTCTTTTGTTTAATTGTTAACCCTTATCACCCGTAGATGACACTACATGCCGATTTTTGGAGCTTCCCCAGGGATCCCGATACCCTAACTCTTTAGAGTGACTACTCCCTCTAGGCGGATAACCTTTGCAGCCTTTTAAACTGCGCGTGACTCTTTAATGAGTCCTACTGTGCCGAGCCTTTGATTTTCACAGGTAGTCGGATACCTTAACTATTAATATTATATCATATTAAATACCACATTCAACTCTCTCGTGAGCAAATTTGCTCACTACTCAAAAATTGGATTATGTGCATCAAGTATTTGTAATGGATCAAGGACTTCACCATTGAGCCTTGTTTCCAAATGAAGGTGACACCCAAAAGAATACCCTTCATTTCCTACGATACCCATGAATTGACCTTTCTTGATTGTATCTCCGACTCTATGAGGTACGGGTTGTTGGAAGTGAAGATAACGATATTGCATGTCTCCATTTTCCCAAAAGATGTAGTTTCCTCTTAGGTTATCCCAGTTACCTACCTGGCTGACAACACCATCGTCCATTGCATAAGCGTTTACGCCACAAGGCGCCTGGATATCAAGTCCATTGTGCATCTCTGCTACGCCACTTGGATAATAGATACCAACACTGTCCCCTACACCATATTTTTGTCTGAAAGGATAAAGAAGTTTCCCTTTATATTTATCAATGATTTCTTGTGGGATACTCGAGTTTACGTCAACACTTCCAACACGCTCTATAATCTGAACAATTGCTGAAGTATCAACACTACTTAATTTTGATTTAAAAGGCTCATGCCTCTTTAAGTTATCGACATATAGACTCAGTTCATTGAGTCCAATTTCTTCACTGACAATTTCATTGCCTTCATCATCCACTTCTGTTTTATTCGCTCGTGTAATTGAAGCTTCGATCATTGTATCCAAAAGTTCATCACTCATATCTTCAAATTCTATTCCTGTAATGAACTGAATTACAACAAGCTGATGAAGTGGAATGGGTGCATCTGCATTCTCAAGTTTTGAAGTATAGACTTGTTTAATTTGTGCTTGAGTCTCAGAGTTACCCATTGCTGATTGTAGGATGATAATTAACTGATCGGCATCTGTTTCTCCATCACCAAACAAAAAAGTACCAATACCATCAAAGAAATCGGATACTGCTTGTACCGGTACTGCTACAACTGTTCCAATAGCAAAAATAGGCAAAGCAAACATCAAGAGCGATAATGCAGCGGAAGTCCCCCACAACATCGCTTTCTTCTTAAGTTTCTGTTTAATATTCATTTTGAATTGCCGATAATTCTTTTTCAGTAGCAATTGTTGTCATTAAGATACGTCGATCACCATAAGCAAATAAGGAGTCCCCCTGTCCAAACGCCTTGATTCTTTCTTGTTCGGTTGGGTTTAATTCCATTAAATGACTTAGACTTGTGACTGCACCATGATTCAGTTTCTTAATGATTTTATAACATGAGTTATTGAGGATAGCACGACCATGAACTCTCAGTGATACACCATCTACTAAAACATCACTATCAAGTTCTTGCGGTTCTTGTGATGCAATAACAGATATATTTGTATACTTACGACTTCGGCGATAGAACGTTGAAACTTCCTCAGCATTACGTCCTTTTAGTATGAAATGATGCGCTTCATCAATAATAAAAATACTTGGCATCGTATCATCAAGACATAAACTCCAAGCATATCTAAACATAATAAAGTTCATTGCATCAGACAACCCACTTGCTTTTTCAGCAAATGTTTTAGCACCAAATGATAACATCCCGCTTTTTACATCTTCAATATTGAAGGTAGTATGTCCATTAAAATAAAATCGGTCTGTTGTAACCATAGAATCAAGTTTCTTTAACAGTCGCCTTAAGGTGTCATAGTCAACTCTATGTGATTCATCTTTTTTAATTTCGTTTATTTTAATCTCAATTTCATCAATTAAATCTTGAACGATTGGAAAACTCTCGCTTTTCAGTTCCTTAAAGCTCTTATCAAAGGTAATCCCTTTACGTTCATACATTCTGATAATAATACGGTCAAGACTATCTAACATATCTTCTGTTACTTCTTTTTTGTAATGCGTTAAGACTGTTTTAAATTCGTGAATTGCTGCATAAATAGCAAGTTCAGTATCATATGGGTCTACATCTTCACCTTCTTCTGATGAAATAGGCTTTAAATCAAAGATATTGATACGTGCGTTACGTGTTCCCCAGCGAATGTATTTACCATTATACTTCTCTGTTAGGTAACGATTTTTATTTTCTGGGTCGATCCATACAATACGGAATTTTTCACGGATTGCATGACGGACAATAAGCCCTAAATCAGTTGTCTTCCCCGAACCCGAACCGCCCAGAATTACGATGTTATTATTCAATCGTCCTTGAGATACAGATGATTTTCTGTCCTCATTATAAAGAAGTGGATTAAACAAAACAATTCCCGATTGATTGAGTTCTCTTCCATATAAGAAACCATGAGTATCTTTAAGTGTTTGGAAGGTATAAGGAAATAATCCAGCGACACTGGTTGATGGTGTTACGACTCCATAATTTTCTTTCATAACTGTTGGAATATCATCATCCATAAAGAGCGGAGTTGTATTCTTCATCAGTTCTGCTTGAACACTATGAAGTGTTGCAGTTTTAAATCCTTCTTGATGCAAGGACTCTTTAAAATCACTCACTTCTTGGTCGAGTTCTTTTTTGGAGTTTGCAGCAATTGAATAGACCATCGTTACGTTATGAGATTTGTCATGAGAGTATGCGATTTCATCAATAAAATCCTTTAATGAGTTAATCTCAATTTCAAGTCGTTTTGCTTCACTATCATCACGCGTTTCTTTGTATGCCTTACGTTTTGATTTTAATTCTTTACGTAGTGCTTTAGTTATGTTTATCTTATGTTTCTCAGTAATCATAAAGAGTTTAACATTTTGATTGCTACAATAAAGTGACAACATTCCTAAATCAAAATCTGTTGGCAATCCTACTACCAATAAGTTACGAATATAACGATCACCCAGCACATAATAGTCATCTTTTATATTTAAGTTGGTTGGTGCTAATCGGCTTTTTTCATAGATGTTTTTTAAGCTCATGATTGTACCTCTTTTCCATTCTCATCACTTTCTTGTCCCTCATTCCATTTTATTTCCATATCCTTTGAACTGAGTTTATCATCAGAAAACTTACTGATGTTTTCATCATTAAGGATTTCAAATGCTCCATGTCCAAACAAGAAGTCATTAATCATTTGATTCTCAAAAATATAGGCTGTGTAGTTTTCATAATCGATACGGTTTAATGTTGTGGTACTAAAGCCAGCGTGTTCAAATTGATACTCAAGCTGTTCATAACGTTCATTGAGTTTTTTCATACTAGATTCTTGGATAGTAATAAAAAACTCCAATTCATACCATGAGGCAATGAATAAGAGCATTTTGTTTATATCATCTTGCAAGAGTTCACGAACACTTTCATCTTGTTCCCGTTCTAACTTACGAGCAATGTAGGTTAATTCATGATCTAAGTTGACGGGGTTGAAAACAAACGAATGGTACAGTTTGAATGGAATTGTGTTGTAGACATTTCTTAATCTTCCTACCCGCATCTGTTGCACGTGTTGCGGTTCAATAAAGATGTTGATAGGCTGTAATTTAATTCCCTTTACAAACTTTTCTTTACCACCATGTTTTAATACAATATGGTCGCTTTCAATGGATTCTACTTGCATCCATTTCAAAGTTGATGCTACGCCTTTTTTTAGCCGCTTTGCATCTTTAATCTGTCGTTTAACTGTTTTGGGTTTGGGTTCCCATGTTATTTTAAGACCCATACATACCACCTCTTTCGTTTCGTGAGCAAATTTGCTCACAACTATTCCTCTTCATCATCGTATTGGATTCCTTCCCACATATACTTGCGTTGGGTCTTTTTAAATCGCATTTTTATTTTGAAATAATAAAGCGCATTGTGATACCCCGTTTTGGCTGTTGTAAAGAAAAAAGCCAGTCCAACGGGTAACAGTGCAATAATCACAAATAACATAAGTATCATTGGGTTTACAAGACCTATTAGAGCTTGCCCTATCACGATAATAAGTATTACTGAGACAATCATTGAAACAAGTAAATATACTAGCTCTCGTGCCTTAAAACGTCCTAAAATAAGACTTCCTTGTTTAAAATTATCGGGATTGTAAAACTTCATTTTTATTCACCCCCTTGTTGGTGATGTTCTGGTACACTTGCTAAGTTTTTTAATGCTCTTGCAGTACGTGCTGGCATCGTTCTTTGTAATCGATTAACAGAAGACTGATACACGTGCCTTCCAGAATTAGATGCCACTCTTGCAAATTTACTACCTTTAGTGCTATACGCTTTTTCAGCGTAACGATCTGCAAAACTACCTTGCCTTGAATAACTTTGTTTCTGTGAAGTGTGTGTTCCCGTTTGTGTGCCTTGATTTGATGAAGCACTTGAACGTTTTTCAGATTGTTCAAAAGAACTCTTAGATTGGCTAGTACCAGAAGCACTTTCACTGTGTCCTGCTTCAAAGTTGCCTTTAACACTTGATGATGAACCATCAGTAAATGAATTGTTGACACTTTCTTGTGTTCTTCCTTCTTTGCCACCCTCAAATTCATTTACTTGACCTTGAGTCATCGAATCATTGCTGGTAGCACCAAATTCATAGCCACTTCCTTGATTATTTGAATCATTAAATTGTGTTTTTGAACCATCAACCTTTTCTACATTGGATTGCATTCTCGAATTGTTCGTTCCTTTACGAGCCTCTGAACCTTTAAATCCATTTTTGTTTGATGAACCACTTCGATTCTTGTTAGAGTTCATGGAACGCATGGACTCTCCACCAAGCATACGCCCTGCTACATATCCTACCGCTGCTCCCGCAAGTGATGCAGCACTTGATAGTCCTCGACTTATCATACCGCCACCACCTTTTCGACCACCACCCATTCCACGAGTTGCTTGTCGTAGGGTAGCAAGTTGTTGAAGAGTGCCTTGTGTCCCCGTTTCACCACCTATAATACTGCTTATTTGAGATACTCCTCCAAGGATTGCAAAGAGTCCACCTATAAACGCTAAGAGTGCAGCGAACGCACCTTGTTCTCGTAACCAAGGTGATGATGAAGCAACAAGGACAAAATTAAGTAATAACACTTGAACAAAGTTTGAAAAGACATCACTAAGTATTAGTTTTTGCCATCGAATAAAACTTGTATCTTCTGGATTAATTAAAGCTGATATTGGCAAGGGACTAATTAAGACAAGCATTGCAATTGAGAAAATTCTCTTACCAACATCAACTCCAATTAGGAGTATGAATACGGCAGCAACTCCACCCATAATCATCGCTATAAAAAGGTCGCCCATAGAATTAAAAAACTTATAATCCTTGTCGCCCTCGCCAGAGATATTAATATCAATATCAGCAAGTTTAAATTCTTTCATGATGGTAACGGGTTGTCCTTCAACAATTGTTTCTGCTTTTTCATCAAGTAGTGACGATATGATAATCGTTGATGGAACACTATCGCCCTTAAATCCAAACACTACTCCCATGTTTGTAACTGCTGCACTTCCTGCTGCTGTTAGTGTTTTAACTCCTAATGGCATAAATGCAATCGCAAAACTAACCATAAGAACTCTTGACCCTATTTTAATCACATCAATCTTATCTTGATATTCTGTATCAAAGAAGTATTTAAAGACAAGCATTAACATTCTAAATGTAGCAAATGTACCAATGAGCATCGATAGCGCACCCCACCATTGCCATAACGTTGAAAAATCACCAACATCTAAGGAGGCTACATTCATTGTAATTCCATATATCCAATCTGATATTTGAAGTACCGCCCAAACGATACCCCATATAAACATTCGGATTACATCCGTAATGAGTTTCATGCCATCACTCCCTTCTTAATGAAAAGTAGTGAGCAAATTTGCTCACTACACAACTCCAAAGATTTTTAATACAAGTGCTGCACTCTGTGCAAGCCCTGCAATAATTCCTGTTTTAATGATCTTACCAATTAAATCAAACTCTTCTTTTTGTTCTTCATTTTTAAAGAAATTTCGCATTGCCATTATAGCAATCGCAATGACTGCCGCTGCTGGAATTGCATAAAGTATTGAGTTTTTTAATGGATTAAGGAATGAATCAATAAGGTCTTTAAACGCTTGTTCATCCACTCCTGCCGCAAATACGTTTGTTGTACTCAAAAAAAGACCTGTTCCAACAAGACTTAAGCGAAATACTAAGTCTTTTCTATTCTTGTTTATTGTTTTACCAATAGATAACAACATTTTACTGATTTTTTTCATAAGTTATATTTCTCCTCTTTCATGTGTGTGAGCAAATTTGCTCACGGAATTGTTATTGTACTGTTGCACGCATTCCTAGCGAGTATCCTTTATCACTATCAATGGATGTGCAAGATACTCCCCATCCTTTTGCGTTAACTTCCTGTGCGTATGCAACGCACGCTGAGTAAGCGGTATTTAAGTTGTAACCATCTGAGTGTAAGAAGTCTTTGTTTGATGGTTTCGAGCCTTTAGACGGTGTTTCTGTGCTTGCAGTTGCTGGCGCTGGGTTTGGTGTTGTACCACTTCCGCCATGACCTTGAACATAAACTGTTTCCTTCTCAATCACAGTCACTACTTCTTTTTCTTTTGGTTTGACATTAACAACCAAAGATTTTTCAGCTTCATTGTTTGAAGAGTCTTTAGCAAGAATTTTTACATGATACTCTCCTGCTTGATGTATATCAAAAGCACCATCAAGTCCAACATAAAAATCTTTGTCATAGTTATCAGTGACTTTAATGACATCTAAAAGTTTAAAGTATTCATTACCTTCTTCTACACTGATACTGTCTTGATCGAAGTGAATGGATGGTGAGGTTGTATCAACTAATTGAAAGGTCTTTTCTGTTTGAAGTCCATCCATCTTATAGATGACTGTTTTCTCGCCAATTGCATCCATATCAACAACAGAGCAATGAATAACATTGCCATTGGATATTAAGGTATTGTTATTTGCTTCGATACTTTCAACTTCTTTACCATTAACAGTGCTTACAAGCTCGCACGTATTTTTTACTTTATGAATTTCAAAAGTATCTTGACTTAATTCCACCTCAAGTGATTTGTTCTGAGAACATCCAGAAAGCAAAGCTAGTATCGCCAAGAAACTCAAAATCTTTTTCATTAAATCACATCCCTTCGTGAGCAAATTTGCTCACTACTTAAAGAAACCTGCTGCTTTTTCAATAAGAGTCGGTTTTTTAAATTCTTCTTTTTCTTCTTTGCTAGTTTCAACTGTATTTGGTTTTGCTTCATTTGAACTTACATTTTTTAGGTATACGATACGATTACCAACAAATCCTTGTTCGGTCATTTTATCTTTTTTGTAGCTTTGGATTTCTCCTTCAACAAGAATGGTGTCTCCCTTTTTCTTATACTTCGTAAGATCACGAGCGAGTTTTCCATAAACCACAAATTCGACCCAATCGACTCGATCACGATTACTTCTACGCGAAACAGCAAGTGTTGCAAACGAACACACATCATCTTCCCCTTCACCGTATTTTGTAAGCTCAGGATTTGCGGCTAAATTTCCAATAATTTTTACGTCATATCTCTTTTCAACTCCTCGTGAAGTTTTTCCAACAACATAACTATTCTCTTTACTTGGTTTATCATGAATAAACTGTTCATAGAATTTGGATGTTCCGTTAAATGAAGGTGTCGATGTACTAAAAGCAGTACTTGTTTGACGTTTCTTGATGATTGCAACAATCACTAAGAACATTCCAAATAGCGTTAATGGTAAGGCAAACAAGAGTGTGGTGTTATCAACTCCAGTTGAAGGTAACATCACTGCTGGTTTTGGTGTGTTAAAGTATTCAATCTCAAAAAGCGTTCCATCTTCATGAACTGTTGTGTCCATTGTTACGATTTCCTCACTTAATAGGTAACCAAGCGGTGCATCCGTCTCTTTCGCAGTATTGATTTCACCTTGGAATAACTTAAACTCTACAATACCATTTTCATCGGTTCGTTTGACTTCAATCACATTGCCATCTTGATCCCAACGTGTAAATTCTGCATCTTTAAGAATTTCTTTTGTACCAATGTCTTTCTTTAAAATACGGTATGTAAGGATATTGATGGTTTGATCGATATCGTTGATATCATGGTGAACCACAACTTCTTGATCACCACGCCATAATGTTTCAAAGACCACAATACGCGTTGCAGATACACGGCGTGCATCAAAGGTGAAATCCACATCCACAAACCCATCTTTTTCAGTCGGGGTGAATGTGGTAGACCCTTCAATCTTTTGACCATCAATTAGAATCGGTGCCCCTGTATCTTTATCATTTAAGAAGCCTGTAACCGTATAGGTTTGCCCTACTTGTAAATCAGTATACGAAACCCGATCACGCAACGTTACCATGTGTGGTGCTTTTGGATCACGCGACACAAAGGAGACGGATGTTTTAATATCAGAACGTTTGTTTTCAAAGGTAAGTTCATAGGTTTCACCATGAGTTTCGATGAAGACATCTTGACGTGCTTTTTGAGGATCTATCCCATACTCGCCATTCACTTTGATTTCCTCAACAGTATATACCCCGTATTTTAAGTTTTCGATGGTTACAGTGCCATCATCACCGGTTTCATAGTAACCTAGTAGGTTATTCTGAATATCATAGAGATTGAAGCCAAATCCAGGTAATGGTGCTTTTGTATCCATATCGAGTTTTGTAATTTTGAGATGGCCTCTCTTGTGATAGTTAACAATCTCGCCTACATCAAGTGATAAACCTACCAGTGTCCCAAAATCAATATAGGTTTGATCTGCATCGACACTAAATGTAATAGGGTCAATGGTTTGATACCCATCCAGTGGTAACACTTCAACAAGTTCATATTCTCCAGCACCAATAAGGCCTTTAATAAATACCTCACCTTTAGCATCTGTAAACCAGGTGTCTTCTTGAATAATATGTTTCCCATCGGCATGCGCAAGTGTTACAAATTCACCAGTTTTAGTGTTACGAATTTTGAAACCTACACCTTTAAGCGCTTCGCCATCTTCATTTGTCTTTTGCCACTCGACATGGACTTCAATGAGTGTATTGGCCATCGTAAGATGTTTGACTTCGTCATGTTCTCTAATTTCAAAAGGAATGTGCGTTGCATCCGGCCAGTATTCATAAAGCGCTTGGTGTTCTTTAAAGTAATAATCCCCATAACGGAGTTTTGACGTAAGGATCTCTCCATTGACGTCCGTTGTCTTCTCTTCAACAAGTGTGCCATCCTGTTTGTAAATACCAAAGACAACACCTTCTAAGAGTTTACGATGTCCATCGGTTTTAATGAGCTTTGCTTGCCCTTCAATGGCGATGTTAGTATGTGCTTTACGTACTGTTTCGCCTGATACAATCGTAAGACCGTGAATTGTGTCATCCAAAACATGTCCTTCTACCGTGTCTGTTTCACGATAGTAAATCACTTTTTCAGCATCGATATCTTGAATGAGAATCTTACCTTGTGCATCTGTTTTATGGGTTGCGAAAGGATGACTCATATCACGATGTTCACTAAATGCATAAGTTACACCCGAGAGCACTTCTTTGAAATTATTGGTCTTTGTAAGTTCAAGGTGTCCTGATTTGACTTCAAATCGAATTCTTGATATTAATGGGTCATACAATTTGAAGACACTTACCTTTTGCGAATTCCCATCCGAATAGACAATTGAAGTTCCTGTTTCAATCCCTTGTTTCTTGCGAAGCAGCAATGAGGCATTTTTTGAATCGATGCGTACTTTTAAAGTACTGCCACGATGTTCAAGTATCGTTAAGCCGGATGTGCTATGAATATCAAATTGTGATACGATACGTTCTGATAAATCAATAGTCTCTCCTAATTTCACATCCAATACTGTGTTATCCCATCTTGGTTTGTCATTATGTGTTGCCACGAGATTTAAAATCTCACGGACCATGCCATCGGTATTGGGTGCATCCGGTGCAAAGACTTCCCAGCCTAATTCTTCCCAAATCGCTCTTTGCGTTGCCCAAATCCATAAGTCGGAAGTATGGGTATCATACCCATAGCCATAGTTTGCAATGTAGGTGATACGGTTTTTTTGTGCTTCTGTAAGCGTGAGACTTCTAGAAGAGACATCACTTACTTTCAGTGTCGTCAAATCATTCAAACTGATACTTGAAGCATTTGAGGTTCTAGCAGGTGCAATCAAAGGTTCCAAACAATACGCTAATTTGCCATCGACATAGATTGCAGGCATATCCTGGTATCGATAATCCCAAATTGTATAACCATCAATCACACGTTTGGCTCCGGCTCTACCAATCCCAAGAGAGCGTACCGTCACAACATGGCCACCTGCTGCTCTGAATTGATATCCTCCTGAGACTGAGCGTGCTCGCGCTGTAGGTTGAAGCGTGATGACTTCATTTGAATCAGGGACTACCACATCCAGTGGTGCATCAATATCCAAAATTTCACTCAGTGCTACAGATTCATCCTCATCAGTAGCGTTGTCTTCTTGAGTCTGTGACGCTTCTGTTTCCTTTTGATTGAGTTCATCAACAGTTACGACAAAATCAAAGGATTCTTGTCTTTGAATTGTTTGATTTTCCGTATTCTCTTTTTCTAACAGAACAGTACGCGTGTAGCTCACTGTAAATTTATACTGGCCATTTTCACCGACTGCATGTGAGTATCGATAGTCATTGCCTTTGATTGTCCTATCATCGATTTTAATCGCATCAATAGTTATTGTTTCATCAGAAGTGATCTCAAATTCAAGTTGTAGTTCATCTTTTTTCAGGTGCCGCTTTACATTTACGACAACACTTGTATCTTCGTTATGATACATCTCACTGCTGTCAGCAGCGATATTAGTGACAAAGCCTGTCAATATTAATAGACATGTCAGTAGGGTAATACCCATCTTTTTAAGTAGTTTCTGCATGGTTAACCTCCTTGTTTCTATAAATGCATGCAAAGTAAAAGCGAGCTTTTAGGCTCGCTTAATGTGCTCTTTAATTTTTTATCTGTAAGATATGTCTTTGTAATTACGGACTACGCTTCCTGTAGATCATTATCATCTAATCCTTTCTTTTATGATTGAACTGTTTCTTTAGTGTTAAGCCCACTTCCAATAAAACAAATCTCCACGATCATTACAATAGGTTTGGTTCCAATCATCTGACCAAGTCTTTTCCATCAGAAGGTCATCTGCCACAGCAAAGCATGCTTCAAAGCTACCGTATGATTTATATAATGTACCATCAAAATCATCATCGGGTTGTGCTGGCTTTGTGGGAGCTACTGGCTTACTTGGAGCTGCAGGTGCAGCAGGTTTGCTGGGTGCCGCTGGTTTACTTGGAGTTGCGGGGGTACTTGCGTTAGCATTTGACTTGCTTCCAGAACTTCTTCCACTGTTTGCATCGGAACGTGAGGCTTGCTGTGTTTCACCACTTGCGTAACGTTCTAAGGGATTTTGTGCGGAAGGTGTTTCAACAGGCTTTTCATGACGTGTCACTTTTACACGTTTCTCAACTGTGTTTTCGTTAGTATCGGTCGCTCTTAAAGTGATGTCAAATGTTCCTGCATCGTCCTTCATCCCTTCAACACTAATTTCTAATGTTCCGTCCACAATGTCGTGTGCTTTATATTTACTGATATCAAAGGCTTCATCATGGGTAAGAGTCACAGTATCATCACCTTCAATGATGGGGCCATGGGTGTCTTTCACTTCGTAGTTGAATGGAAACACTTTAACTGTCTTATCAAGACGCGCATATACAAACCCTTGATGCTTACCGAGTGTTTTAGTATCAAAGGGAATCACATTTGCTTTGTCTGAAGGGTCAGCCCCTTCAATTTCATTGAAAGAGAGTGTATCATAATGTGACTGTTCTTTTTGAATCAAAGATTCTTCACTCACACCTGGTAGCATGTCATTTGCTTCATCTGTCTCGCCAGAAAAAGTTTGGCCATATTCAAGTACAAGGTGATCTTTAAATTTGATAACAGGATCTGCTATGGGTTTTGCTAGTGTTCTTAATATAAAACCAGCAGCGCCGATCATAAAAACGACAACGAGTCCAACAAACACTTTATTTTTTGTAGTTTTAAGCAACATTTTAAGGTTCTTCATACCTAAATCCTTTCATCACGCCTTTAGCGTTTTTTCCTTTAAAAGAAAGACTATCATCTGATTCATAATAGATATCCTCCACTAAGCCTATATACTCAACATTATTGATTTCTAGTAGAATTTTATCGTGAAGTGTTACAATCTGTTTTGGTTTTCGTTTGTCTCTAAATGATTCGGGAATATATACTGAAATGCGCTTTCGAGTTTCACCCCCATCTCGATCAATCATTTTTAGTATCTCAACCATTGCAGTATTTCGTCTCTTAATCATGATTAATATGATCCTTGTCTGATTTGAACTCGGCTCTTTTTTTGTATGGATTTGACATTGTGCTCCTCCTTCATATTTACAATTATAGTCTATCATTTACAATAGAATATTCAATTTTCGAAATGCGTTCTTCTTTAGTTTCTCACACACCTTAATGAACAGAAAAGAAGCGCATAATATACTTACTTACACGCTTCTTGACGTTTCTTATTAAGTATATTATACCATATTTTATATAATGTTGTCCGGTCACTACCGGACACATTATGTGATTTATGAATTAATCCACTGTATAAAGGGTTTTAATGAGTTCTCTACAGGCTAAAGTATTTTCAATAAACTCTTGACAAGGGCTTTCTTTTGTGATTGTGTCATATTTTTGAAACGTTTTTATAATAAATTCTAATGCATTTTCATCTCTTTTATCAGAGTATAACTTAAATTCATGAATAATACGTTTATCAATTTTTGCTATAATTTGATAAAATGTCCATTTACTTATGGTGTACTTTTCAATAATTTTACTTCTATTTAGTTTAATTATTTTGCTCTCTAAATAGATTATTCTTTCTTTCGAAGTTACCTTTGATAAAGCATTGTTCATTTTCGCAATAATTAAAGAAAGAACTTCATTTTCCCAGTATTGCCAGTCTTCTAATAATGCAAGTTTCATTTCATTACTCATTGGTTCACCATGTCCATCTGTCATACGAATTACAGAAGAAGACGTGTTCATATAATAAATGTGATAATCTTTGCTTGGTATGTACACTATCTTTCCATCAAGAACTCCAACTTGTCCGTGACCTGACAAGATGAGATCAAATAACTCACGTACCCCGTGTTCGGGCTTCTTTATATCAAGTCTTACTGCTTTGATAATTTCCCAATCATCATTTTTATCAATGAATGGATTTTTCATTTTTTATGACCTCCAATAGTATCATAATAAACTGAGCCAGCTCGTAATCTGTTAGTTCATTATTTTTAAGTTTCAGATATAAGTTGCTGAATGGTGTATTGTTTTGTTCGATTAAGTACTTATTTCCATTCTCTATGTAGCTCAGAAGATAATTGCTCACCGCTCTTTTAGCACTGTAATCATCTTCAATACCCTGTGCGATAGCAAACATTTCATGTCTTGATAATTCAATACTGTCATGATTACTAAGTCTTCGCGTCAGTTTTTTTATGAGATCAGTCATCTTTTTTACCTTTGGCATTTCTGTATGTATTCCTCACATCTCTTGCAGCTTGAATGGATTCAGTAAAGAAGGTATAAAAGATAGCTGACAGGAAGACTAATGCACCAATGCCAATAATGACAGTTTTGACTGGCTCATCAAAGAGTAATGATAGAAAGTAGATTAAAGTCGCGACAACCGCTGCTCCCAATACTGGTAACATTCTTTTAAAGTAGTTCATGATCGTTTCCCCTTTCTAAATAACTTCCGAATTGATTTTTGTAATCGATACAATCCATAGATAATGAATCCATAGACAACAACAAGGTAGATTAGACCAGCAATCAACATAAACATTTCTCCTAAAAGGGTATCTGGTCGTTCATAATTGAAAAACATATAAAATGGTTTTGTGATCCACGAGTCAATAAATAGAAATAAACTAAGTGCATCGACGAGTCTATCCCAAATCCAATAGAACACATATGCCAAGTAATCAAATATTTTTACCATAGTCTAATCTCCCTTCGTGAGCAAATTTGCTCACACACCAAAGTCGTGTAAAGTTAATTGTTCTTCATTGTCTTCCAGCATTTGCTTTTTGTCAGCATTATCTTGCATTTGTTTTTTAGCCCTAAGGATGTCTGCACCATTGCGACTTAGAAATCCAAAGAGTTCACTACATTCATATTCAAAATCATTCAAATCTTTATAGTTATAGTCCATTTCCAATAAAGGAACGTTTTCCAACGTTTTTCTTAGCCTCATCATTTGATTCACAACAGTTTTAAGTTTAGGTTTCTTTGCTTCGTTTTTCGCCTTTGTTTCTTCTGTTTGTAAAGCGTCTTCTGAGTACTTACCTGTTAAATACTCTTGTACAGTCCGTGCGGATAATCCTGAAAGTTGTTGTGATATCCATTCAGTATTACGAACACCCTTCATGTCTTCGTCACCACGACTTCGTTTCAAACTTGCAATCTCATCAAGTCTTTTAATCTTTTCACGCATTGTTTCTATATCATCAGGTCGTTTAACATTGTGTAAAGAAATAAGCAACATTTCTTCTACTTCGTCTTTAGGTTTCGGTACGATAATTGTTGGTAATACAGAATAGTTTAATCGCTTCGCAATTGTATAGCGACGCTCCCCTGCGAGTAATCGGTATTGGTGATTATCCACCTTATATACAATCAATGGTTCAATAATACCGTTTACCCTTATCAAGTCTTCTAATTCATCTAAGTAATTCATGGGTGCAGTGTTTAAGGGATTACGTTCAATATCATCAATATCAAGTTGCATAACTTTAGACACTTGCATATCACGAGTTGTATCATTAATCATTTCATTTAATATGCTCATTTAATAGGTCTCCTTTCGTGAGCAAATTTGCTCACACATTATATATTCTTTTTTAGATAAGATGATTATTTCCATAACTCAATAAGTTCATCAACCACATCACGATAATCTTGTCCGACATTTGCTTTAGTATCGTTTATAACAAGTTTATTTTTAAATGATGATTCATTAACTGGTTTGTCTTGGAAACGAATTTGCGATTCAATAGGTCTCACAATGTTGTTTTGGAAAGAACGCAACACTTCAAGTCTTCGTTTCTGTGTGTTGTTATTATTTACCATCGTGAAGAGTGGACGGATAAGAATATCCAAGTCATAGCTTGTAGCAATAACCATAAGTTCTTGAATTGTCATTATTAGTCCTTTTTCTGCTCCACGATCAATCTTAATCGGAGCTATGATCTCATCTACTGCATTCAAAACATTGATTGTTAGTACATTGATAATCGGTGGACAGTCAATGAGTATGTAATCATAATCATTTTTAACACCCTTAATAACATTCCAGAGTCTGTTGTGAATCGCTTCGTTACCATTACGAATTGTTTTTTCTGCATTTGCGAGTTCAAGTCGTGATGGTATGATGTGTAAGTTTTCTACTTGTGTTTGATATGTTTGACGAATACTTGGGTCAAAGAGCATCTGGTCGATAAACACTTCTGAATACTCATACTTATTGAGCTTCATAAGTATTTCTTTAAGAGCTGTTGCATCAAAGTTGTTTATTGCCTTGGATACTTCATCATTGATAAATATTTCTTCTTGTTGAATATCAAGAAGGATGTCAGTTGAGTTTGCCTGTGGATCAAAGTCAATTAGAAGCACTTTATTTCCTTTGTTTGCAAGTCCTGTTGCGATATTGATACTAGATGTTGTTTTTCCAACGCCACCCTTCATGTTTAATAGTGCTATTGTTTTACTCATGATAATCTCCTTGTCTTTCATAGGTTATTAGTTTAATTAGGTATTTACATTCATCAAATAATTCCCAATCTTCGCCTAAGTCTTTTGACTCAATAATTACTTTCTCAAGTTCATCCATTCGTTTAAGTAGAATATGTGCGATATTTGCTGCTTCTGTCTCTTTATTGCCCTTCCTCAATTCCATATGTACTTGTTCTCCTTTTTTACATCAGACATCTAATGACATAGGCTACAA
Organism: Erysipelothrix aquatica; assembly: GCF_009828825.1. Taxonomy (GTDB): domain Bacteria; phylum Bacillota_I; class Bacilli_A; order Erysipelotrichales; family Erysipelotrichaceae; genus Erysipelothrix; species Erysipelothrix aquatica_A. The sequence goes on from NZ_WTTA01000004.1 coordinate 58,381, forward strand.
TCACTACAAGAAGTCCTAATCCTGTCAGTTGTTGTCTTTTAGATTCATAACTTTCAATATACGTTCCATAACCATTGCAATCACTCCAGCTATAAACACTAAATTAATCAAAATTGTAAAAACATTGTTTATAAATTCCATATTTTATCCTCTTTTTTCTTTATTATTCAAGGTGTCTGAATGTTCCTCATACCATTTTTTTAAGTATCCACTGTTATTGATTTCACGGGCAATTAATAGAAGATTATCTTCATTAATGTTCGACTCAATAAGACGAGTTATCTCATCGAGAGTATTTGATGGGGATAAGTCTAATTCAAGCAAATTTGCTACTTCATTCTTTAGTTGTCTCAATTTATGAATCTCATGACAAAGTTCGTTACGCCACGCAGTGTATTCAGAGTTCTCTTGTTCGATAATCTCTTCACTTATTTTGATTTCTTTACCGTTTAGAATACTATCTATAACAAGTTCTGCATCATTTCTTGCATCTTCTACGGCTTTATTAAATTTCTTCTCATCCATATATTTGATATGTTGTAAGACTTGATAGTAGCGCTTGTCTTCTCTTAAGTGAGAATAGTCCAATTCTTCTTCAATCTGAACCAATTGTGAATAAGATAACCCCACAAATTCATTGTTATAGCTTTCTAAACGGATCCGTTTACCTTCATACTGTATCCAACTAAGAGCAAGGATGAGAACGAAAACAAATGTCATTCCAAGTCCAATAAATTGATTAAATGAATTTTCAATTATTAATATTGAAGCTACAACAATCAGCATCAACAATATTAGAATTAACACCTTATTTTTAAATTTTCTCTGTTTCTTTAGTTCTTTGAGTTCTTTCTCATATTCTTCACGTGTCATATGTTCTCCTCTCGTGAGCAAATTTGCTCACAACGTTTATAATTCGATTTCTAAAACTCGTATTCTTGGATTATTGATAACCTTATTCCAGTTATAGTCGTATTTTTTTAGCTCTTTATTAAGCGAATCATACCCAACTGATAATCGGCTATCATTACGGATCATATCTGATAGGCTGCGATTATGCTTTTTTAAGCACATTTTGTTTAATAGTTCCCATTTATCCCAGAATGTTTTGACATTTAACTCTTTATTTGTAGGCAATTTGTGTATCCAAGATGTTGGTGTTGTTTGAATTACTAATATTTTCATAAGTTCTCCTTTCTCTATTAAGCTGATATATACTTGGATAGTATATTGTCTAGTTGTTCATCAAATAATTCATGTATTGACTGAATATTTTCTCTAAATGTAACTGTATTGATCCAAGGATTTAAACTAAGTTTAATTGTCCTATTACCTGAGGTAGTTAGCTTAAACTTACGATTTCTGGTATAAGCAATGAACCGCTGCTTCAATGCATTCCAATCTCTTATTAGGTCTTCTTCCTGGTAATATTTAGCACCTGAGTATATAGCGTTTTCCCAATACCTCAGTTTGAGATTAACATCAGCAACGAAGTCATTGTAATAACGAACATTAATGTTGTAGTAGACTGTCTTTTTCTTGTTTGCAAGAAGTGTGTGCTTAATATATTTAAGGTATTTACCAGTTTTAATCTTTTTCACCTTATTGATAGCTCTGCACACGACCCTTTTAAGCATGGGTATAAAATTATCAATAAATTCCTTTTTCTCCATTTCAAATAATCGAATCTTGTTACTCCAACTTGTTTGAATTTCAGACTTTAAATCACCTGCTTTGTGTGTAAGATAGGCATCAGGATGACCTTCCTTAATAAAGTGCTTTTTAGTTTTGTGCTTATATACATCATGAGTGTAAAACACCTTAACTGTTTTATCTGCTTTATATCGCTTTGCTAAGCATAAAGTAAATGTAATATAAGTCCCTTCTCCTTGTTTAGTTGCTTCAGCAATCCATGATACCTTTTTATGGGTCTTCAATAACTCATTCATAACACTATGAGCAATACTGCTATACGATTCCAACAAAATAGACTGTGGTAAAAGAATTGTCAATGTGTACCCAAAACGATGTTCATATTTTTTACCTGCTTCTCTGTCCGTGTATTTATATCTTCTTACCGTTTCATCATCCATATATTCTTTCCATAAAGACTCAATATTTTCCATAGATTCTGAACTAGCAATTATTGTTTCTTGATTAAAAATAGGAACTTCATAAAGTGGCTGTATATCAGTGTAGTAGTTGTATGTAAGCAAAGTGCGTACTCCTTCCTTAGATAACTTCACATCCATGGCTTGCCATGATGTTTTTTTGTTTTTTTATTTGCTAAAACTTTCAAATTATCGTATAATATATTAGAAAGTTGACGTGTTGAAAAAACTCGCGCTTGGAACCATATTTCTTTTGCAATTTTATTAAATTGTCAAGGTTTATGGTGAACGTTCCTTATCTGGTACTTCCAATACCGATATGGATTGTAAAATTGAACTGGTTGAGTTCTGAGAGCCTAATGGCTCTTTTCTTTTACTCTTTTTCATATTCACCATAACGTTTTTCTAATTCTGTGTAAGATACCTCAAATTTGTTAAGAATTTGATCTATAATATCAGAACGTAGATATGATTGAGATTCGTTAAGCAGTCTTTTAATTGTCTGCCTGTTTAGTCGAACCATGTTTGCAAATCCATTTACCGTCATTCCTGATGACTTAAATTCATCTTTCACTAGATTAGAAACCATACTAACCAGTGGCTTTCTCGGCATTTCTACCACCTCCTATAATGCAAAAAAACCTTTCTAAATAATTAGAAAGGTTTGTCAATTTGTTATGGTGGCCCCAGCCAGAATCGAACTGGCGACACACGGAGCTTCAATCCGTTGCTCTACCGACTGAGCTACAGGGCCATTGGTTGCGGGAGAAGGATTTGAACCTACGACCTTCGGGTTATGAGCCCGACGAGCTACCAGACTGCTCCATCCCGCGATATGTAATTTTTACTGCTACACCATTATATCACATTTACTTAACAAATCAAGCAAAATTTATGGCGGAGGAGGGGAGATTCGAACTCCCGCACGCTCTCACGTCTGCTGGTTTTCAAGACCAGTCCCTTCAGCCACTTGGGTACTCCTCCATAAGGAAATTTTGTTTTATTTGGTGGACCCTGTAGGACTCGAACCTACGACCAACCGGTTATGAGCCGGTAGCTCTAACCAACTGAGCTAAGGGTCCAATACTACAGTAGTTTGTTTTAGATAAATGGTAGCGGGTGTGAGATTCGAACTCGCGACCTTCCGGGTATGAACCGGACGCTCTAGCCAACTGAGCTAACCCGCCATGTATAAATATGTTTTTAAAAAAATGGTCGGGATGACAGGATTCGAACCTGCGACCCCCTGGTCCCAAACCAGGTGCACTACCAAGCTGTGCTACATCCCGACTAATATGGCGCGCTCGACAGGAGTTGAACCCATAACCTCTTGAGCCGTAATCAAGTGCTCTATCCAGTTGAGCTACGAGCGCGAATGTACATCGTTTATTGAATTGTGGATCCACCAATTAAAAGTAATGGTGGGGATGAAGGGACTTGAACCCATACGAAGTTGCCTTCAACGGATTTTAAGTCCGTTGCGTCTACCAATTCCGCCACATCCCCATATTGGAGGTTCCTATCGGATTCGAACCGACGATGACAGAGTTGCAGTCTGTTGCCTTACCACTTGGCTAAGGAACCATTTGATCGACTTTTAATCTTGCGATTGACTTGCCGTTTCCTTGACTGCTTTTACATTATACAATAACAGAAACAAAATGCAAGCATATTATTGAAAAAGAATTACGTTTTTTTGCAATATTTTCCCAACACTATCAATAACCCGCTAAACAGTGCATTTTAGCATGCTGATACGATTAATAATTATTTAATTTTTTTATAATTTAGTGAAGATTTGCAATCTTAAATTGAGAATTCGAATATTTAATATATCCGCTATATTAGCGAGCCAAACGCGCATTTGTATGTATTACATTTAATAGGTTGTACATTTATTTTCGCGATTCAATTGGTGAGCTATGATTCGCTAATAAAAAGCGAGAGTTACGCACATAAACTCCTGTGCATAACCCTCACATCACTACTTAAACAGCTTTAATTTTTTGCCAGTAATCCGAAAGAATAACTTTCATGTTTGCGTCATAGAAGAACTCTTCATCCTTCTCATAACCATCACGTGGCACGTATGAGCTTACCTCAGCATATTTAGCACCTGGTGCTGTTAATGCCTCCACAACTGTAGGTAACGGACTTGTATAACCGACTTCTTCAGAGATACGTGTCGATGCATCTTCGCTAATCATGAAATTCATCCACTCATGTGCAAGTTCTGGGTTTTGTGCGTTGGTTGGGATAACCATTGTATCTGACCATACGTTTGTTCCTTGTAACGGTGCATAGAAAGCCATATCAGGATTCTCTGATAAAATATAGCTTGCATCTCCTGAGTACACTACAGCAAGGTCTTTGACCCCTGTAGCCATTCCATCAATAACTTCGTCTGTTACATAAATTGGTGACATTGTTTGGCGCATTTCAACTAACCAGTTGTATGCTACTTCTAATTCTTCTGGGTTTGTTGTATTCATGGAGTATCCATTCGCTTTTAGAGCAACCATGAATGCATCGCGTTCTGAATCGTAGAAATATGTTTTACCTGCATATTTTTGATCCATGAAAATGTTCCATCCAAGTGTATCTAAATCCTTTTGGTCAACATTGTTCTTATTATAAACAATTCCAACACTTCCCATGAAGTATGGCACTGTATATTCATCATTTGGATCCATGTGACGTCCTTTTAGACTTGGATTAACATTTGCGTAGTTTGGAACTTTAGAATAATCAACTTTTTGAAGCAACCCTTCTTCGCGCATACGTTGTGTCATATAGTCTGAAGGAATTAAGATATCATAACTTGAACCATCTTGAAGTTTTGTATACATTGCTTCGTTTGATTCAAAGCGATCGTAGATTACTTTTGCATTGAATTCTTTCTCGAATTCAGTGATAAGTGTTTCATCAATGTACTCACCCCAGTTAAATACACGGAGTGTTTGTGTTTCTTTTGATGTGCCGGATGCACATCCTGCAAGCACAATTAGTGCTGCAAGTCCTACTAGAATTTTTTTCATATGGTTTCGACCTTTCGTTTATCTTTCTTTTTCACGATGAGTGGGAGAACGTTAATTAAGATGAGAGCTATCGTGATAATAACAACAATAATTGTTGAGAGTGCGTTAATCATTGGATTAATACGTTTTGACATTGTATAGACATAAATTGAAATATTGCTGACACCATTACCTGTTGTAAAGTATGAAATCACGAAGTCATCAAATGACATGGTAAAGGCAATTAGTGCAGCGGAAATTATTGCTGGTGTTAGTTGTGGCAGAATTACTTTGCGTAATGCTGCAAAGGGTGTTGCACCCAGATCCATAGCTGCATCTGCGATGCTTGGATCTAATGATCGAAGCTTTGGCAGTACGGTTAGAATGACATAGGGTGTACAGAATGTAATATGGGCAATAAGCATTGTCATATATCCTTTGTCGAGCATCGGCAAGGATATAAAGAGTAGCATTAACCCAATCGCAGTAACAATCTCTGGGTTAAGCACCGGAAGGTTGTTGATGTTAAGGTAAATTTTACGAACTATTGGTTTGTGTCGTGAAATACCAATTGCTGTTAGAGTTCCTACGATTGTTGAGATGATTGTTGCGATAATTGCAATGCTTACCGAATTAGAGACTGCATCCATGATATCGCGGCTTTCAAAAAGTTTGGAATACCAGTCTGTTGAAAAACCTGTCCATGATGTCAACGATTTCGAACTATTGAACGAGAAGATAATCATAACGATAATTGGACCGTAGAAGAAGATTAGCATCGCTGCAAGTGTGAAGATACTTCCAAATTTACGTTCTTTTTTCATTAGATTTTCCCTCCCTTCATCACTTCGTCAGTATTCGACTTGTCGGCACGTTGTGCAAAGTGCATCGAAACGAGGATGAGAATTGCCATAATGAGTGAGATGGCTGATCCAAAGTTGTAATCTCCAATATTAATGAATTGGTTCTCAATAAGGTTACCAATCAAGACGTAGCTTCCGCCTCCGAGAAATTTCGGAATAATAAAAGTTGATAATGATGGTAAAAACACTAATGTAATTCCCGAAATAACACCCGAAAGTGATAGTGGGAAAATGACTTTTCTGAATGTTTGGAATCGATTTGCCCCAAGATCGTGGCTTGCTTGAATGAGTGACTCATCCATCTTGGATAACACGGTATAAATTTGAATAATCATAAATGGTAAGAAGTTGTATACCATACCTAAAATTACGGCGAAGTCGGTATACATCATTTTAATTGGCGGAATACCAAAGAATCCAAGAATATTATTAATGATACCAACATCTGACAAAATACTAATCCAAGCATAGGTTCGAACTAACATATTAATCCACATTGGTAACGTGACCAAGAGAATTAAAAGGGTTTGCATCTTTTCGCTACGGCGCGAAATGATATATGCAAGCGGGTATCCTATAATTAAGCAAATAACGGTTGTTACTGTCGCAATTTTTAGGGACTCGAGTAAGACTTTGATAAAGACTGGATCAAAGAATTTTTTGAAGTTATCAAATGATAATTGTAGGGTTACAACATCATTGCCTTTTGTTGTCAATGCGTAGATTAGGATGATAAACATCGGTAGTACTACGAAGAGTGACATCCAGACAGCATAAGGTGTGATTAACTTACGATAGCTTTTCACTAATAAGACTCCATCGTGTACATAACATGGATATCTTCGGGGAAGAAGTGGATGCCTACTTCTTTTCCTACTTCAGATATATCGGTTGTATGAATAATAAACTCACGATTGTCTGTCTTTACGACAATTTCGTAGTGAACACCTTTAAAGAGAATCGAATCAACGATACCTGTTAACTTTCCGAGTTCAACATCCACAATATCGATGTCTTCAGGTCGGATAACAATATCGACTTTTTCATTTTCATCGAATCCGTGATCAACACATTCAAATTGAGTGCCGTCAAATTCAACAAGGTTATCGCGAATCATGATACCTTCAAAGATATTTGAGTCACCAATAAAGTTCGCAACGAAGCGGTTTTCTGGTTCGTTATAAATATCTGTTGGAGTTCCGATTTGTTGAATTTCACCTGCATTCATGACTACAATCTTATCTGACATTGTTAATGCTTCTTCTTGATCATGGGTAACATAAACGAAAGTAATTCCTACGTCTTGCTGAATAGCTTTGAGTTCGTGTTGCATTTCTTTACGTAGTTTTAAATCGAGTGCTCCCAAGGGTTCATCAAGAAGTAAAACCATTGGTTCATTTACAAGCGCACGCGCAATCGCAATCCGTTGTTGTTGTCCACCGGACATTGCTGTAACACTGCGGTGTTCATAGCCAACAAGGCCTACAAGTTCAAGCATACGTTCAACTTTTTGTTTAATGATGCTTTCGTCTTCTTTTTTGATGCGAAGCCCAAACGCGATATTTTCATAGACATTCAAATGTGGAAAGAGTGCATATCGTTGAAAAACTGTATTGACTTCACGTTTGTAGGCCGGAAGTTTTGTAATCTCTAATTCATCGAAGTAAACTTCTCCTGAATTTTGCTCTAAGAATCCTCCAAGAATTCTCAGTAATGTTGTTTTGCCACATCCTGATGGACCCAGTAGTGTTACAAATTCATTTTCAAAAATATCAAGGTTAATTCCTTTTAAGACGAGTTGGTCATCAAAGCTCTTAACAATATTTCGAAATTGAATCAATGGTTTGTTTTCCATGCGTTTCCTCCTTAAAAAATCGGTGGGGTACATACCCAAATGAGTCGAGCCGTTTGTTGGTACGGATTCTCAATCACGTGCGTTTTGCTCCCGTTAATATAAAATGTTTGTCCTTTAGATACAGTGAGTTCTTCTTCACCATACTTAAGAAGTATTTTTCCCTGCAGTACATAGCCGAACTCTTCACCTTCATGCGGTTCGATTGTATTTGATACACCACCTGCTTTAAGTTCAAGCATGATGGGTTCCATTTCATTTTTTTGTGCATTGGGAACAATCCAGTGGATTGTATGGTCTTCATTCTCATCAATAAAGTAGTCATCTGATTTAAAAACAATCTGTTCCTCTTTTTCTTGTTTAAAGAATGCTGATAAGTCCGTACCCAACGCTTCTACAAGATCACTAAGCGTTGCGATTGATGGCGATGTTAAATCATTTTCCAATTGCGATAAAAAGCCTTTCGACAGTTCGCTACGACTTGCTAGCTCTTCTAACGTTAATCCGTTTTTTATGCGTAATTGTTTGAGTTTTTTCCCGATTTCCATGTACACCTCGATTGTTTAGTATTGCTAAACAAATATATTAGTAACCTTAAACACAAGTTTTATTATACATATTCATTTTTGAAATGCAATACATATGAAAAAAAACACCAACAAAATTGTTGGTGTTTTAATTATTCAGCTGATGTGATGAATTTTTCGAGTTCTGGTTTTGGCATGAATCCTGTTTTGCGACCAACAGGTTTTCCATCCTTGAACAAGATAAGCGTTGGGATTGACATAACGTCGAAACGTTGTGCAAGTTCGCCTTCCTCATCCACGTTAACTTTAACGATTGTAGCTTTATCAGCATGTACCTCTGATAGTTCAGCAAGAATCGGGGAGATCATCTTGCAAGGTCCACACCAGTCAGCGTAAAAATCTACTAGTACAACGCCATCTGAAATTTCTTCATTGAAGTTAGCTTTTGTTAAGTTTTTCATGTGTATTACCTCCTAAGCTTGTATATTATACCACAACTACTCAAAAATTAAGTGTTGTTGCCCACGGGCATTCTAAATTTGAGTTTTCCCTGCAATACTTTGATCGCAATATCCGTATATTCAAAGACTTCTCCATCATATCCGACTGTAACTGGATGATTTGCATGAATATGTAATTCTGTAACTTTTTGCGTCTCTACAACATCCAATCCCAAGTGATTTCCTTTGTAGTACATCGGAAATAATTTCGGCAATCTCCAAAAAGGAACATCACTCACAATAGTCACATCCAACAATCCGTCTTCAATATCTGCTAAGGGAGCACTCTTGAAGCCACCTCCGTACCACTTTCCATTCATAACTGAAGTGAGGAGCGTATCGAATCGTTGTGTCTTACCATTCATCGTAATATCCAAATGCGTTTTCTTTTTTACCGCAAGGGCAATCACTGCATTATAGATATATACAAGTGAACGGGGGAAGATGGTTGTACGAACCGCGTTAACGCGTTTGTTCACATCCGCGTCTACTCCAATATTTAAGCAGTTTAGGAAATAGTGACCATTCGCGATTCCAATATCAATATTATGGACTTCACCTTCGATTGTTCGATAAAGTACATCTTTAATATTCTTTTTATCTGCTCCTATCATCCGCCAAAAATCATTACCTGTCCCCACAGGAATTATTGCGAGTTGTGAGTCAAAGTGCATTCCGTTCAGAATCTCGTGAGCTGTACCATCTCCACCGACAGAATACAAGATGACTGCTTCTGTATATTCAGACGCAATGCGTTGCGCATGACCAACAGATTCCGTAAAACGAATTTCATAACTTTCATTACATTTTTCAAAATATTCGTGAACCCAACCAGCAACATCTTTTACATTCCCCAGTCCTGAAATTGGATTAATAATAAATACGTGTTTCATAAAACTTCTCCTGTTTTAACGTTACTATTATCGTACAGTCCGACTTTCTTTTCAACAAAGACGAAAGGAAGTGGCATCACTTCCTTATCTTCTCTATTTATTTTTGCACGATCGATTACAAATGTGAACACATTTCTATGATTTCACAACATAATGAATCACAATTGTGGACCCTTGCGGTAGTACATCACCTTCAAGACTCGATTGCGACCAAAATTGGCCGTCATTAAACATTTCTGAACTCTGTTCTGATTGTGCAAATTCGATGTCAATTTTATGCTTAATCGCCCATTTTTCGATTTCATCGCGACTCATAGAACTAAAGTCTGGTACTTTGACTTCTCCACTTGCCGTCATACTATCGATATTTTCGTTTTTCGTACTCTTTGGGCTTTGTGGATTCTTAGAGTTCGTTTGTGAGGTTTTAGAATCATTGGTGCCATTTATCTTGGTTTCTTGATTCGCAAGGGACTTATCTTTTGAACGATCCCGATTACTCTTTAACTCATTCTCCGACCATAAGCGTTCATCAAATGTTTCCAAGTCAGGGTTTTGAGTAAACGCATCATACGGTTTTGAAAACGTGAAACTGAAGGCTGTATCACCTTGAAGCTGCGGAGTTGTCTCCATATTTTGATCAATGAGTGTTCGCGTATTATGTACATACGTAGTATATGGACGAATTACGCTTGCACCATTCGGTGCTTCATCGGGTTCTCCCAGTATTTGTGATTGGATAATTCTAAACGTTTCCATCGGTTCCAATGGTGATGTTTGGATACTTGTGATTGCATATCCCATTAGGGATGTCATATGTTTAACGGACATGTTCGTTGAAATATTGTTTTTCGCTCCGTCCAAAATGTTTACAAGTGTATTGGGATTACGAGTATTAATAATAGCTGTCGCAATTTCTCGAATGACATACTGTTGGTTTCGTTGACGGGCAAAATCATTATCAGCGAAGCTATAGCGTTCACGGGCAAATGTAACAACTTGTTTACCGTCAAGATGATTCATGCCTTCTGGTACTGTTATTGGTTCGTATTCTACTGGATTTGAGTTTTCAATTGGGAATGACCCTGCGAATTGTAATGGCGACTCAATATCTAGTCCCCCAAGTGCGTCGACAATTTTCTCAAGAGCATAAAAATCTGTTTCAAAGTAGAAATCGATATCAACATCAAGGAAATTCTCCACGGAATCAATCATACATTCACGGCTAATACCGCGTGAATGATTTATCTTATCAAAAGTTTGGCCTGGGTAACATGCTATAGGTACATAGCTATCACGAGGGACACTTGTCATTGTTGCTTTCATTGTGTTCGGATTAAATGTTGCAAGAATGATGGAATCGGATAGATTATCATTGTTTCCTAGCATGAGTAAGGTGAAGGGCTCACTTACAACATCAACTTTAGATACTTCTGATGATACAGATGTTGAAAAGTTTACGATGCTTTTTGATGGTTCAAATGGATTCGTGGGTGCGTCAACAGTTTCAGCAAGTCGCGTGTAGTTCTTAGGAAGTACCGCAAACGGAATTTCTTTGTTAAGGGCTGCATCCACCAAACTCTTGGTATCTTTGTATTCGACCAGTTCCGAAGTGCGTGAGTATCGCTGTACATTCTCTTGAATAAGCGTTTCAAATTCTGGATTGACACTTTGAATGTAACCTACTTTAGCGCCGACTAAATCTTTGTCTGTTTTTTTTCCATCAATTGAGACAATAACGTAGTCAATACTTTCCTCTCCCGAAATGTTGATAATTTGGTTTATTAAAGAATCTGTTTTATATAGATAATAAGTAGCAACTCCACTCACTGTCAGTAACGCAATCCCAAAGAAAACATTGATAGTTCGCATGAATCGAACGCGTTTTGCATATCCGATTAAGAACGTGATATTTAAGACAAGTGCTAGAATAACCAATATTCCAATTCCCATCGTAAAGTACTCCGAATGGATTTTCATATAATTACCTGCGAGAACGATCATCATCGCTATCACAATGTTGGTTGAAAAGGTTATGAGAATACCATAGAATGGTGCATCAAAAAAACGCTTAGCTTTGGGTTGTTTTCGGTGTCGCATCGGTTGCCTCCTTATAGAAATAAAACCATCGCTGCAATGACGTGCACACGACGGTTTTGCTTTCATTAAATTACAATTTCTGTGCTAACGATTCGTTGGCTTTTGTGCTTGATTAGACGAGTTTGAATTATTATTTGTTGAATCTGTATCTGAGTTATCGTCAGGTTTTTGATTCTCATTGTCCGTATCGGGATCAGTTTCCGGTTCTGTTGGTTTCGTAACCGGCGGTTTTGTCTCTTCCACCGCTTCTTCCTCGTTGTCTGTCGGACGTTCTGTTTGTGTATTCTGTTGAGAACCGTTTTGATTATTTGTTTGCGGTTCTCGAGTTTGCTCTTGCTGTGTCGTTTCTTCACGTTCTGACGCTGGCAATCCAGTCGGACCGCTTGGTGACCAGAAAAGTCCATCAAATGGTTCTAAATCTGGATTCTGAGTGAAGGCATTATAAGGTTTTAAGAATGTAAAACCAAAGGATGTATCATTTTGCAAGCGTGGTTCTTTTTCCATGTTCTGGTCGATTAACGTGCGAGTGTTATTGACGTATGTGGAGTATGGACGAACTACAGACGCATCACCCACGAAGTCTGGAATACCTAAAACTTGTGATTGTGTAATTCTAAATGTATCCATAGGTTCAAGCGGTGATGATTGAATGCTTTGAATTGCATAGCCCATAAGACCTGTCATATCACTCACTGACATGTTCGTCGAGATGTTATCTTTCGCTCCATCAAGAACATTTACAAGTGTATTCGGATTTCTGGTGTTGATAATTTTCTTCGCAACTTCTTGAATTACATATTGTTGGTTTCGTTGACGCGCAAAGTCACCATCAGGGAACGTATGACGTTCACGCGCAAAAGTAACAACTTGCTTACCATCTAAATGATTAAGACCTTCAGGTACTGTGATATCATCGTATTCTACTGGATTTGACCCTTCAATTGGGAATGATCCCGCAAATTGATGCGGTGATTCAATGTCAAGTCCACCTAAGGCGTCCACAATCTTAACTAATGCATAGAAGTCTGTTTCGAAATAGAAATCCACTTGGATATCCAAGAAGTTTTCTACAGTATCAATCATACATTCACGGCTGATGCCTCGGGCGTGATTGATTTTATCTGATGACTGTCCAGGGTAACATGCAATTGGAACATAACTGTCACGTGGAATACTTGTCATCGTTGCTTTCATTGTCTGTGGATTAAATGTTGCAAGAATGATTGAGTCTGATAAGTTGTCATTGTTTCCCAGCATAAGCATGGTAAACGGTTCTTTAATAACATCGACACTAGAAATATCTGATGTAATCGATGTAGAGAATTGAATAATCGCTTTTGATTGTTCAAACGGATTCACCGGAGCATCAACTGTTTCCGCGACACGTGTATAGTTTTTTGGTAATACAGCAAATGGAATTTCCTTATCAATCGCCGCTTGGACGAGTTCTTTGTTGCTTGGATACTCAACGAACTCGACTGTCCGTGAGTAACGGTGAACTGTATCTTGCATGAGTGGTGCAAACCCTGGATTTGTACTTGTAACAAATCCAACTCGTTTTCCATCTAAATCATTTTCTGTCAATGTACCATCAATGGATACAACGACATATTCGACATTTTCTTGACCTGTCGTATTAACAATTTGATTAATGAGGAAATCCGTACGGTAAAGGTAGTATGTTGCAACGCTTCCCACGGTTATTAGAATTAACCCAAAGACAACCGTTACGATGCGAAATACGCGTTTATTTTTTGCATATCCCACGAGGAATGTAATATTAAGAAGTAATGCAAGAATTACAAGAATTCCCACTGCCCACGTAAAGTACTCCGCATGAATCTTCATATAGTTACCTACAATAAAGAGTAATGCGATAACAAGTCCGTTACTGATGAGCGCAACTCCCATCCCAACGTATATATTGTCCCATAATGAAAATTTAGGCTTGGTTGTTGGTGTCTGTTGGTTGTCCATCAGTTACCTCCACGATTGAGTATAAGCCATCGGTATCTTTCACGATTGTTATAGTTGATGATTTTTGGAAGTCTGCAGTTTTCACTGCAGTTGCATCTTTGTAAGTCCATGTGATTTCAACTTGGAAAGCATCAACTGTGATGGCTTCCTTCCTGATTTCACCGTCTGAATCTGTTTCTTCTTCCTGCATTAAGAATTTGACATTCTTTGTTGGTTTCGTCGTTGACTGACTGACCTCCAACGTATTGGCAATGTCTCCTTTTTGAAGGTAATAGTTCATATCTCCATAAAAATTATCGAGCGCTTGATCAAAGACTGGTTTACGAATGTCTTGGTGAATAAATTGGAGTCCCCCAACATCGTTAAATTTTGTTTTGTTCGTCCATGTGTAGAAGTCCGCAACAAAACTCTGAGCCACAAGCCCAGCAGTCTTTTGATCGTCACGTACGTCTTGGTTTAATGCATCCGATAATTGATCATAGATTTCTTTTTGATGCGGTGTCGCGTTTTTACGTAATGTGTAAAAATTATTTTGACTTACGGTTCCCACACCGGAATTATTTTTGTTCCCTTGAAATCCCTTCATAATATAAAAGCCCCCAACACCCATTATTGCAAGTGATAGTATTGTTATAAAGAGCACAAGTCCTTTTGACTGTTTGGTTGTATTTTTCATATGTTCACTTCCTGTAGTTATTTTAGCATACTAAGACTCATAGTTTATGTCAATTTCGTGAATTGTGTTACACGACTTCACATTTTCTTTTATAATAGTTTTAGGAGGTATTACGATGAATACATTAATTATTTCCGATATCCACGGAAGTCACCAGCGGTTACAGGAGGTTTTGGCAACACCTTTGCCTTTTGATCAAATAATTTTGGTCGGTGATTCCCTCTATCATGGTCCTCGAAATCCAATTTTGGATGACTACAATCCACAAACGGTTGCTGATTTACTAAATGCTGTTACAGTTCCCATTTTAGCAGTACGTGGTAACTGTGATGCTGAAGTCGACCAAATGTTGTTGAACTTTCCAATGATGCAAGACTACACACTCACGCAACTCAACAACAAAAAGATCTATATTACCCATGGACATTTGGTAGACCCGAACACGTTTGGACCTCAATCAAATGCTGATATTTTCGTTTCTGGACACACGCACATTCCCGTTCTCGAAAAGTCTGGCAATACACTGATGTATAATCCTGGATCAATTGCACTCCCTAAGGGCGGACACCCCAATTCTTACGGGTATCTTAGCGATTCATCGTTATCGATTCTTACGTTGGACCACAAACCTTACATGACCTTAGATTTTTAAGCACACAAAAACTCCGATATTGCTACCGGAGTTTTCTTTTATCTTAGTTTAAAATTTCGAGTTTGTTATTCCAGAACCAAATTGTACCAACACCACTAACAATGATGAAGATTACATCTTTAATCAATGATATTACTTGGTATGCATTTGATATTCCACCACCTGTACCGTTTTCAATACTGATGATGTCAAATCCCGTTCCTGGTAATAATAAATTTGACATAATTGAAATTAAGAAGTACATCCCGACAAAGAATACAAATGTTAACAAACCACGATTGTTTCTGAATCGGCTTGAGTTCGCAATACTTCCTGCAAACAATAATACGGTTACCCATAGGATTGTTTGTGTAAATTGCCCTACAACAATGAGGAATGATGCAAAGGTTGCATTTCCTTCAAAGATAGCTCCAAATAAGAAACTAAAGATTTGGGTAATTTGACGCCACATTGAAGCATCAATGAAGAAAATACTGATTGCTCCAAAGTAAATAGCAAAGATTCCTGCAAATGAGACGAGGCTCCAGAATGATGCTGTAATTGTTTTTGCAATAAAAATCTCTGTTGAAGACGCAGGGTATGTAAATAAGCGATAGGCACTTTTTTTATAAATACCTTTGTAAAGCATATCAATAATTGCTTTATAGGTAAGTACAACTGATGCAATAATCATGGCATAGATTACAAGCACCGATACGCCCAAGAATATGGATCCGAATGTCGTAAGTTCGAGACCACTTGCTACATCTTTCATTTGGAATCCAATTATTACTGCAAAGACTGCACCAATAATCGTCATAATGAGCACTGGCAAGAATGATTTTGCTGTTGCTTTAATTTCGTTTTTTTCAAGTTTGACTACCATTTGAACACCTCACGGAATACATCATTAACCGATGCATTGTACTCTTCACGTAGATCATCACAGTTTCGGTGAAGGTGAATTTGCCCTTCTTTAAGGAAAACAACTTCATCCAAAACTGGCTCAATATCAGCAATTAAGTGCGTTGCAATAATCAATAATGCATCGTTTGCATAATTACCAAGAATTGTATCTAGAATTGAATCGCGTGATGCCGGGTCAACCCCTGCAATCGGTTCATCAAAAATATAGATATCAGCTTTTCTTGACAAGCACAATGCGAGTTGAAATTTTTCACGCATCCCTTTTGACATTTTGGATACTGGCATCGTTGGATCCAGTTTTAGTTTTAAGAACAAGTCTTCTAACACTGCCATGTCGAAGTCAGGGTAGATATCTTTATACAGTTTTGCTGCATTGATTCCTGTAAGTGTTGGTTCTAAATATTCTACATCAGGTAGATATGAGATTTTTGCTTTTGAAATTGCACCAATTTCATTACCTTGGACTAAAATTTCGCCATCAAAATCTCTGAGTAATCCCATAATGGATTTAATCATCGTTGTTTTTCCGGAACCATTAGGTCCACACAAACCGATAATCTTACCACCGTCTAATTCTAAATTAATGCCTCGAAGCACAGGATATGATCCGTATTGTTTCGATACATTACGCATACTTAAGAATGGTTGATTCATATTATTCCTCCCACACCAGCGTGACTGCTTCAAGAAGTGCCTCGCTGCCTATATTTAAATCTTTCGCCCTTTGAACAAAGTCAACGGTTAAATCGTGCGTTAGTTTCTGTTTCAATTCTTGAATTTTAACTTCATCCTCGGTCACAAATTTTCCGTTTGTTCTATCTGTGATGATAAATCCATCACGTTCTAATTCTGTTAAGCCTTTTTGTACTGTATTTGGATTCACCTTAAACTTAAGTGCTAAGTTACGAATCGAATCAATACGTTCCCCTGGTACAGCACGGCCTGATGCTATTTCATATTGAAAGTAGTCAATTATTTGTCGGTAGATTGCTACCGTACTCTTATTTAACGACATGCCATGACCTCCTTGTGATACTTATATAATACACTGATACACTAGGATGTGCAACTACATTTGTTCAGGTGCTGAAACCCCAACAAGATTGAGTGCATTTTTTAATGTAATTTGTGTTGCCACAAGTAAGTTTAGACGTTGTTGTGTTAAAGCTGGATTACTTGGGTCATTGACTTTAAGTTCTCCATAGAAACTATGGAAATATGCCGCTAATTCTTGAATATAGTTTGTAATTTTATGAACGGTACGGTTTTTCGCGGTGTCTGCAACCACTGAACTAAATTCGTTGATGTGTTTAAGTAATTCTACTTCTTTTTGATGTGTCAATAGATCAATGACTTCCACACGATTGACATCTCCTGCTTGACGTAAAATTGATGCAATACGGGCATGCGCGTATTGTGCATAAAATACCGGGTTATCATTTGATTGTGTACGAGCAAGACCCAAATCGAAATCAAGTGGTGTTTGTAGTGCACGGCTTGCAAAGAAGTAACGGGCTGCATCAACACCAATATCGTCAATTAGATCGACAAGACCTACAGCATTTCCTGTACGTTTAGACATCTTCACTTCTTCCCCGTTTTCCACAAGGCGAACCATTTGAATAATATCAACATCCATGACATCTTTATATCCAAAGGATTCGAGGGCTGCGTTCATACGTGGAATGTAGCCATGATGGTCACCACCCCAAAGGTTTAGCAAGCGTTGGTAACCACGCTCTAGTTTATAGAGATGGTAAGCAATATCTGGTACAAGATATGTGTAAGACCCATCTGATTTGATTAAGACTCGGTCTTTATCATCACCATATTTTGTTGATGCAAACCATAATGCATCATCTTTTTCATAGGTTTCGCCGTTAGCCTTCATTTCTTCTAGACGGCGCACAACACTTCCATTGTCGTAAACGGATTTTTCACTAACCCATGAATCAAATGAAACACCAAATTTGCCAAGATCCCGTTCAATACGCTCCAGTTCAAACTCAATACCTATTTTTTTAAAGAATGGTTCCCATTCTTCTTGTGGTTTTGTAAGCCATGCATCACCTTCACGTGCAATAACATCTTGGGCGATTTGTTTGATATCTTCACCATGGTATCCGTCTTCTGGCATCACTGCTTCAATACCATAAGCCTGTTGATATCGCGCATACAAAGAATGACTCAACATTGTGATTTGGTTTCCAAGGTCATTTACGTAGTATTCACGTAGAACGTCGTATCCTGCATATGTCATAATACGTGTTAAGGAATCACCCCACGCAGCACCGCGTGCATGTCCAACATGCAACTGTCCTGTTGGGTTCGCACTCACGTACTCTACCAAGACACTCTGTCCGGCACCAACCGTTGAACGACCATAATTATCTTTAGCATCTAAAACTGTATTAATGATATCACCCAAAACAGATGGTTTCATAAAAAAGTTTATAAATCCTGGCCCTGCTACTTCAACATTTTGGATCATTGGATTTTCCGCAATTGCTTCTGTGATTATTGTTGCTATCTCGCGCGGATTTTTGCCTACTCGTTTTGTTAAACGCATCGCAATATTGGATGAATAATCTCCCATTTCTGATTTGTTTGGAATTTCTAACATAACTAAACCTGGTTCGTTTTCGATACCAAATGCTTCAGCTATGATGTTTTCTAGTGCTGCAACTAGATTTGTTTCAATTAAATTCATGATTTACTCCTTTTAAATAATTTTTTTGTACGCTGCGATTGCAATCGATCCAGGTCCTGTGTGTGCCAAAACGATTGGATACAACAGCTCACGGATAACTGTTTGGCCGGTTATCTTCTCAACATCATCAATTGTTTGTTGAAGTAACTTCGGATCGCAGTCACCATCTAAAACAACCCAATGGTATGCTTCTGGATTACGTCCTTCCGTTACTTTTTCAACGCCTACTTTAACTGCTTTTTTATGGGTTCTGACTTTTTCTAGCAAGTCAATTTCGCCATTCGCAACTTTAAGTACTGGAATGATTTTAAGTAGATTCGCAATTGCTGCTGCTGTTGGCGTAATTCGACCACCGCGTTTTAAATATTGAATATCTTCCGGAATTAAGGGTGCGAACATATCCGCATTGTGTTCCACTTGGCGCTTAATCGCATCCGGTGTCATCCCGTTATCCACCATCTGTTTTACATCTTTTGATAATAAAAGTAATGGAGCTGCCACAAACTTCGAATCAATTACAGTTATCCGTCGATCAAAGTCATCAACAATACTTGAGACCGTTTGAAATGTTCCGCTCAACTTACTCGAAATAGGTAGAAAGATAATATGGTCATATGTCTTCAAAAGTGTTTCAAATTGTTCCATCATAGCACCTAAAGGTGGCTGAGATGTCCCAACAACTGAACCACGTCGCATTGCTGCAATGAGGTCCTCACGTGAAATCCCTTCTTCTTCCATATATTCTTTTCCATCTATGGTTATTGGCATACGTGCCACGTAGATTCCGTATTCTTCAGCTTGGGCCTTAGAAATTCCCGCGGATGAGTCTGTGATCACTGCAATTTTCATCGTGTTTTTCCTCCATTATTACAGTAACTATATCATATTTCGTTATTTTTAATATACCCTATTTACAAACGATTTTTTATGGGCTATAATGTCAACGCATATGGCGATCGTGGCGAAGTTGGTTAACGCACCGGGTTGTGGCTCCGGCACTCGCGGGTTCAAGTCCCGTCGGTCGCCCCATGATAAAAATACAAGCTCCCTTGAAGAAGGGAGCTTTTTTATTATGTCTAGTTATCGAGTTGTTTTCGTTTGTAATAGGTCGTAAATGCAAGTACTGCGATGATAATCCATAAAATCATTGATCCAAAACCCAACCAACTCGGATACACCAAGCTTGGGTCTACTTCGTGAAATAGCATGAGTGTAATAGGACCTGTCGGTAAAAACTTACTGATTGTTAACACTACGGGGTTATCACCCATAATGGAAAACATTGGTGCTGCCGTCAATAACATAACAGGTAATCCATAGATTCCGACTGCTTGTTGATTCGGTGCAATCAAGCCAATAATCGAGCTGATAAACAATAGTGAGAGTACTGTCATAAAAACCAACAATATATAATAAGGTAAATAACTCATGGAGACTCCCACAATGATGAAACACACGACTTGTATTAATGTAAAGAGGATCGTGACAACAATCATCTTGCTTACTAGGAATTCAAATCCTGATACATCCGATAGCATGAGTGATCGTAGGGTCTTTTTTTCTTTTTCTTCTGCAATGGACATACCCATAGAAGAGGAACCTAGCATCATTAAGCCCAGAACCGTAATCATAATTAAGATAATCATATCGGCTTCGGGTCCTGGTGGCATCGGTAGGATGGTTGTATAAAAAACTGCAAAGATTACTGGCATAAGCATGATGACCAGGAAACTTTTATTGCTAAATGTTAGTTTAAAGTCTTTTTGAATGAGTGCTTTCCATTTACGCATTGTCATAATTATCTCTCCCTGTTACTGCTAAGAATATTGTTTCTAAGTTAGGCTCGACGGAATGAATTGTGTTAATAACTTTAGTTTCATTTGCAAGTTCTTTGAGCCCTTGTTGGTCTTTAGTTACCCGTTTGTATGTGCCGTCGTTATAGTGAACAACAACTTCATTTTGGGCATATTTTAGTTTCAGCGCTTCGGATGTTCCCATTTCAACAATTGTACCGTTATCGAGAAATGCGATGCGATCACACAACTTGTCTGCCTCTTCCATTGAATGTGTAGTTAAGAAGATCGTCGTGCCGTTTTGGTTAATACGTTGAAATAGCATGTGAATATCAGACGTTGTTTTCGGATCCAAGGCTGCGGTTGGTTCATCGAGGAAAAGCAGTGCTGGCTGATGAATGAGGGCGGTAGCGAGGATAAGACGTTGTCTCATACCGCGGGATAGTTTTTTAGCCAGTGTTTTCCGATCATCATAAAGGCCAATTTCTCTAAGCAGTTGATCGACTTGTCGCAGATCAACATTTTTTAGATTTGCGAAGAATTTCAAATTGTCGTACACACTGAGTGCGTCATATACATCATTACTGTCTGTCATAATTCCAAGACGATCATAGACCGATGCATTATGATTTTCTAACGTCTTCCCAAATAGTTCAATTGTATTTGGACTGACACGTAACTGTTTCGTTAGGGCTTTTATCGTTGTAGTTTTACCAGCACCGCTCGGTCCTAAGAAACCAAATATTTCACCTTCGTACACATCAAAAGACATGTGTTTCAAAACTTTTTTAGTGTTGAAAGTGATTGATAAATCGTTAATGGATACGATTTTGTTCATACATAAACCTCCTGGCTTGTTTGCCTAAATCCAGTATAGAGGTTCTGTTTTCATTTTTAAGGCTATTTCATCGAATGGCGCAAGAATCGCGGTGAATACTGCGGAAGATCCGCTCAGTGGCGCATTATTGCCCTGAGTGGAGCACGGCTTTGAACTCACTATATCGGCGCTTGCTGAGTGGAATTTCCACATCACTTTGACCTGATAAGACCAATACATAACTGTTGCGGGTCCATTGTTGGATTTCCGTAACTTTTGGAATGCTAACCAAATAAGAGCGATGGCATCTGAAAAATTGATATGCCTGCAGTTGTGTCTCCAGCTCTTCCAAAGTGAACTGGGTTGGAATCAGCGAGTTTTTTACATAGAGATGCGTCACTGCATCGATGCTCTCTGCATAAAAAATATCTTGAATATCAATAACATATTCATTGCCTTTACTCTTCACGACTAGTGTATTGCTAGTTTGGATGGTCGGCATGATATTTTGGACAGACTCATAAATCGGAATAATTGTTTCGTTGCGACTGTAATATAAATTCCCGGGCATCAAACAGACATTGCGAAATGATGGAGATGTGGTTATGACTCGCGTTGTTTCACTGATTGTTTCAAGTGCACCTACAATTATTTTGGCCGATTCTTTATCGAGGTTGGCGAGAGGGTCTTCAATAAGAATGAGTTTGGGATTCATGAATAATGCCTGCGCGATCATGAGGCGCCGTTTAACTCCTGCTTCAAGTTTCGATACTTTTTGTTGAGTATAGCGATGCAAATCAAAACATGTCATAACATCGTATACATCGACGGAAGCGTTATTAATATCTTTATAAAAATTCAAAAGTTTTTCAACTTTCATAAATTCATACATGCCATCATCAAATGCAACAGTAATCAGGTTGGATTGTGGCAGTTTTTTCTGAATTTCGAGAAATGTGTCATGGTCGCATTCGATATGGACTGATGGAACGCCTTCATTAATAAGTTGGATTAAATCAAAATTAGTCATAATTATTCCCCATTCTACCGTTTATTGTATCAAATATTAGGATGCTTAATTGTTCTTTTTTTTGCTGTTTGAGTTGCCATCAAAGCGGAACGTTACATGATCAATATTTAATTCATGGATGATCATTCATTTTTTTACTATTTTTTGTTTACACCGGAACGTATTTGGGCTATAATGTCAAAGCACATGGCGATCGTGGCGAAGTTGGTTAACGCACCGGGTTGTGGCTCCGGCACTCGCGGGTTCAAGTCCCGTCGGTCGCCCCATGATGAAATCCAAACACGCGATAATTTGCGTGTTTTTTTATATTCTAGCAAAAATATAACCCACTCAAGGTATTGAGTGGGTTGTTTTTTATTGATGATCATACACAAGTTTACGACCACAATATTCACATTCTCGTGTTTCATTTTCTACAACTTCATTTCGCGCACCGCAGCCACTGCAACGAATTACTTTCCGTTGAATCTGTTCTTTAACCGATGTTACGAAAGCACCTTCAATCGTTCGTTCTTTCGTGTTCAAATGAATATTTTTGAGAAAGCCATCATTAATTAAAGTGTTAATCTCACGAATAATTGTTGTTTCTGATTTTTCACTAGCAGTCGCAAGTTCTTGAAGTGTAAACATTTCATTTTGATAAATCCAATAATAATACTGATTGTACATATCGATTTGTAAGTTATAGCGTGTTGCTCGGTATATCATGAGAAGGCCCACTGCAATAAACACAAATGCAAAATATCTTCCGATCTCATAACTATAGTAATAATCACCAAATACTTGTTGATACCATGTAAACATACCAAACGCATAGACACCGATTCCTAAGTTTCTCAGGGCCTGTTTTTTTAGAACCTTGCCTGATTCACTCCGTCGTAAATGTTTTTTTCGATCAATGAGTTTTGCCATAGCTATACCTCTTTATTCCCGGTTGTATTAATGACTAAATAAGCAATAATGACACCACCAAGCAGTGCTGCTTCGCCAATATGTAAAACAGCTTCACTAACATTTGGAATGGCGTATATAATTGCCGAAAAGACAATTGCGAATAGTACATATACAAGCATTACTGGCATTACTGCTATTTTGGCAAGTGTAGTTTTTTGTAGGGATTGGTATGTCAGACCTGTCGCAAGGAATTCGGCAACCAGCACCCAAACGACGAAACTGGATTCAAGTAAATCAGTGAGCACACCCACGAGGACCGTGAACGCAATACATATGATACCCGCAATCAACGCTACATCTGCTTTACGCTTCATCATCTACCACCGCTTTCCCACAATCAGGGCAGAATTTTGCATCTTGCTTGAGGGGTGCATCACATGCCGTACATTTATTGTGCAAACTTTGTCCACATTCGTGACAGAATTTTTGGTGTTCACCTACGACAGCGCCGCATGCGCAACGATGTTCTGGAGCTTGTAGAGTTTGAGCACAATTAGCACAGAACTTATCGTCTTCGTTCACAGGGTGGTTACAGTTACTGCATGTTCGGGTCTCAGTTTTCAAAACACTTTGCGTAACTTCATTCATTGCGGCACCCAGATTTTGTCCAACCGCGCTTCCTACGCCCAAGCCAATACCGGCTCCCATGAAGCCGCCGGTGCTGCCTTCATTTTGTGCAGCGCCAACTAAAGCATCAAAGGTTCTTTCTTCTTTATATTCATAACCAATGATATCCATTTCAGCACGTTTTGATAAAGCCTGTTTCAAACGCACAACGCCTTCATCGTCATCATCAGTACTAATGTCTTCCACATAAAAATTCAATAATTCGATGCCGTACGTATCAAATTCTGACATCATTTGCTGTTTCATAAAGGCAGACAATTCTGTCAGGTATGCACCTAAATCTAAAACGGGAATTCTTTTTTCAATTAAGTAGGTCGAAATTTCATCCTTAACATGACTGGTATACATCCCTCTGAAATACTTGGTGATATGTTCTCGACCAAAACTTGGTACTGTTCCAACCATCTTTTTCAAGAATGTCTTCGGATCGTTTATTGTCATCCCAAACTGTCCATAAGCACTTACTGGTACGTAAATTCCATATTTCGGATCTTGGATATTCACAGGCGTCTGCGTTCCCCATTTTACATCCAATACATGTGCCATGTTGACATACCATATTTCAGCTTTGAATGGTGATTCTTTACCAAATGGTAAATTGATGATTGCATTCAACAACGGAATATTTTCAGTATTGAGCGTATGACGTCCTGGTTCATAAATATCAAAGGCCTTTCCACCTCTAAAAAGCACCGCCACTTGTGACTCATTCACAATGAGTTGTGATTTTGTTGAAAGTGCATCATTTGGAAACTTCCATGCGAATTCTTGATTATCACCCGCGTATTTTACGATATCGATTATTGCCATATTATTTTCCCCCTATTGCTCTAGCTTGACTTCACCTTCAAGCAGAATGTCCTTTCTGTCATTTGATAAAATAAAACGGTATGTTTCATTCGGAATGAGGGCATTGGTTCCACGTTCATCCCTAGAAAACTCAAAAATTAAATCTGCGGTACCATTCGCTTCAACTTGCATTCGCGTTGAAACCAAATAACCCGTTGATTTGAAATTGCTCGATGCCAAGTCCAATGATGCAGTGAGAACTTGTGTATCAATCGAAGGCATTCCTAAATTCGTGAGGCGAACCTTCACGGTTTGATAGTTTGTCTTCCCATATAAATACGATCTGTTTTTACGTTTCGAAATATAATACGGACGGTATTCAGTATATCCTTCTTCAATTACCTGTACTTCAACAGCCAAAGTTTCTTGACTATTGGTGATTGTTACATTAGGTTCATAATGAGTGGATACTTTTGAAAAACTCGATGTCCGTTTCGTTTGTTCTGTTGGTAAATTCGTAACTGTTTCGAAATGGGACGCCATGACAGGTTCGACCATCGGTAACTCAATGACTTCAGATAGTCCCATCAGGTTTCGAGCATCTAATTTGGATGTATCCACAACATCTGGCATACTGAGCCAGTAACTCCCCTCAAAATAGAGTTGGCGATATGCTTCCGCTGTGAGTGGATATAGCAAATAGCCTTCATAGCTTTGATGCTGGTCGACTTTTAGTTTGTCGTCTCGGCCAAAGTTTCCTAAATTGTTAGGGATCTCGAATTCTTCATTTCTTAATGGTCTGGTGAAATCTGAAACATCACCATAATGTTGGTAAAAGTTGTCTATTGATATTGGCTTATCGCGCCTATTTGCAATCTCTAAACGTACGATTACAAAGTAACTGGCTTTATTATATTTATAGACTGATGTTAACGGAACGTGTTTCTCTGTTTGGAATAGTTCATATCCCTTAATGCACAGGGAAACATCGTTGGTATCGTAACAATAAGGTGTTTCGAGCTTAAAGTGTACATCTTTGACGGCTGCACCTTTTTCTTGTGACAATAATTCGTAAAACGCATTAAAATCGTAACTTCCCGTGACATTATTGTAGTCGCGGGTATTTTTATAAAACGGTGTTCGCATCGAATTGGGACGTTCATCCCAGAATGTATATCCAACTAACACCAGCGCAACAACCAGCAGCATATTAAAAAGCTTATAGTTCGTAACCCATTTTTTAAAGGCATTGAATGAAAATTCAGTGCGTCCTTTTGAATTCAGTATTTTACCCATATTCTTACCCCAATACTTACTATTAATTTGTATGCTAATCATATCACAAAATCTTGACAAATATTAAATCACATAAAAATCTTCCACAGCAATAAAAAAATAAGCAGAATCTGCTTATTTTTCCATATGAAGAATTGGGTATGGATTACCGCTATCATCTACCGCACTACGACGCACAACATGATAGCCCATCGCTTCATAAAATGCGTGTGCATTGGGGTTGTCTTCGTTCACATCCAGTGTTTTTACGCCCATCGTTTCCATGACCGAGAGTAATTTTTTGCCGATACCTTTACCAAAGTGATCAGGATCAACAAACAACATATCCAAGTTATCACCTTTCTGTGCTGCAAAACCTACACACTGCGTATCCACATACGCACCAATCACACTATCTGTGTGTTCAAAATATGTCGGAATCATCGTTTTAAATTTTCGAAAATCTCCGACCTTTAGAAAGTCATGAGTTTCAAAGACTGACCGTTCCCAAATCCTAACAAGCATCGCAATTTGCGGTTGGTCCAAAGTTTCTATACGTTTAATTTTCATGATAGGCTCCTTTCTTACAGTATATCAAATAAGACATGTGATGCGTGATTGAAGTTCATAATTGATTGGTGTAAGATATCCATAGAATACAAAGGCACTGCCTCAAGGAGTTACTATGAACGTTACAGAATTTACATACTTACGAAATGCTTATGAGAACAAACTTCATACTTCCGATTCGCAATCGCAACACTTATTTGAATTGGGATTTATCGATGCTGATCTAAACATTACAGATGCTGGTTTAAATGCACTCGAACCTTATAAAGTCGATAACGCCGTTATTATGGCTGCGGGTATGGCATCACGATTCGCACCACTTTCTTTTGAAAAACCAAAAGGACTTCTAAATGTTAAGGATGAAATTCTAATCGAACGTCAAATAAAGCAACTTCAGGCAGTTGGCATTACAGATATTACGCTGGTTCTCGGTTATAAACATGAATTGTTTGAATACCTCGCTGAAATGTTCAATGTCAAGATTATCATAAATCATGATTTCAATCGCTACAACAACACATCCACACTCATGCTTGTCTTGGACCAATTGAAAAACACCTATATTTGTTCATCCGATAACTATTTTACAGAAAACGTCTTTCACGCATATGAACTTCATGCAACATATCCTGTCGTTAAACATGACGTTTCTGAAGCGGGCGAGTACTATGTCAACGCTGATGCAGATGGAAAAATTCTTGATGTCATCATCGGTGAAGGAACATGGTGTATGTTAGGTCATGTCTATTATGACCGTGCTTTCTCAACAGCGTTCGCCGAGCTGCTCGTTAAAGAGTATGAAAAACTCGAAACGCGTGAAAACCTATGGGAAAAACTCTACATTCAACATATCGATGCTTTCGATCTTCGTGTCAAGCACTATGAAGATGGTGTCATTCAGGAGTTTGATGCCTTACACGAGCTCCAACAGTTTGACTCACGATACCTCGAAACAACAGATAGTCCAATCCTCAATGACATTATAAACACACTTAATGTTACGCTTCGTGATATTCAAGACATCGAGGTCGTTAAAGACTCTTCGTATCCTCTCGCATTCACATTTACTGCCAATGGTGTCGCTTACTTATATGAATACAGCGCAACACCTGCAATCACTCACCAATAATCAACACAACCACCACATCATGGTGGTTTTTTTATACTTGAATTGTGTTCTATTACAACGTATACTTTAATTATGAATATTGTTATTGATATATTCACAATTGGAGGAACAATGAAAACTGGACCTAAAGGATTCACCGACTTAGAGAAACAAGCACTACGCTCAAGCTTAGTAGAGGCGTGTATTCAATCATGGATTGACAAAGGTTACACAAAGACAAGTATCGCTGCCCTTACCTCAGCAACCAATATTGCTACGGGATCATTCTATTTACTCTTTGAGAATAAAGAAGAACTTTTTTATGAGGCATTCTTGAGTATTCAAAGCGATTTATCTGAACGTGCGCATGACATCACCCACCGCCAACCAACGCTTGAAGGATTCATTGCTCTCAATGTGATGCTCTATCATGAATATGACTCAAAGCCTTTTCTGTATACGTTTAACGACCACGACTTTAAACTGTTCTTGAAGAAACTTGACCCGCTACAAGTGAATCGTCTCTTCGAAAGCAACTACTCAAGTTTTGAAGATGCCCTTGAAACCTGCGGACTTACCTCTATAATCTCGGATACCTTTACATTTGACACATTGAATACACTACTATCTACACTTAGAAGTGGTCATGAGACCACAACAAATAAAGCCGATATATATGAACTCATGCTTCGGGCCACGTTACCACACATCACAAAGGAGAAGAAATAATGATCCGCGAAATAAACCAAAAAGTACATGCAATTAACAAGAAATTAGGAATTACGATGCCGCTTCCTAAAGATGATAGCGAAAGCCTTCGAAAACACGCAAAAATCAATGGCACAGTTGCTGCTGTTCTGCTCGGAACTGGCGTCCTCTTTAATTCAAAAGGATTACTTGTCCTTTCTGCATTAGCTGGAATTGGATCTTACTTCACATATCGTGAAAGCAAGCATGACTAAACACCACTTATCGTGGTGTTTTATATTTTTGTAATCGTTTCTAAGAAGTCTTTCATTCCTTTACTTAAAAACTTCTTTTCATGTACCATAACTTGACGCCACATCGTGACATTGGGAATATCAACATCCACAATATTCAACGCATGACTATCAACATCATCTTTTACAGAAAAATATGGAAGGTATGCAATTCCGAGTCCTTTTTTGAGAACTTTTGTAATGATGCCAATTTCCCCAACTTCCACAATCGCATTCAAATCGACGGATTCATGAGCAAGATGACGTTCGAGTTCATACCGATACGCTTCGCCTTTTTCTGTGAGTAAAAACGGATAATCACTAATTTCATCTAAAGAATATTTTTGTGCTTTAATGTTTGGATCTTTTGTCACAAAGTAAATGGGCTCCGGTTCTCGCATCATGTTTACAAGTTCGGGCTCATAAATGAGTTCGTCAATCGTGTACATGATATCTATCTCGTTGCGGTGAATCATATCTGTCAAACTTTTAGTCGTTCCTATAATTATTTTTAATTCAACCAACGGATATTGTTGACTGAATGTGTATATAAAATCTGGAAAAAAATGACTTCCTAACGATCCAACAGTTCCAACACGGATAATCGTCTTTACTGATTCTTCATCATTTTTGAATGATCGTGCACGATTAAAAGTACGTAAAATATCATTCGCATAAAAGATAAATGCTTCCCCATCTTCTGTTAACCGAACTTTACGATGAATACGGTCAAACAACTTCGTACCGAGTGTTTCTTCGAGTTGCTTAATTTGTATCGTAATAGCTGCTTGTGTGTAACCTAATTCTTGAGCTGCCTTACTAAAACTTTGTTTTTCCACAACCTTAACAAAAGATTGAATGTGTCGTAAATCCATAAGCACCTCCCATAAACGAAATTTATATGTCACATTAATTTGTTTAATTTTTCTTATGTATACGGACATGGTATATTTAATCGAAAGCATTGTAAAGGAGTTCCTATGAAAAATTTAAATCTAACTGAAGATCAAGCAGTCTATGAGGCAGCGCTTGCGTTTATTAACGCCTATTTTAATGATACAACCGATGCACCGGCGCGTAGTGTTGCACCTGACGACATCATTGCGTACTTTACCAACCAAACCTTTAGCAAAGAAGGACGAAGCGTCGATGCAGTCGTTCAAGAATTACTCACAGACGTTTACCCACACATTCTAAAGCAAGACCATACCCGTGCATTTGGGTTTATCCCCGGACCTGCATCAAAATTGTCATGGTTAGGCGATGTCATGACGCAAGCGTTCAATGTCCATGCAAGTAACTGGATTAACAGTTCATCTGCAAGTACTATCGAAGAAAACGTCATCCAATGGTTAGCGCAACAAATTGGTTTTTCTGAAAAAGCGGGTGGTGTCTTTGTCTCTGGCGGTTCAATGGCCAACTTGACAGGCGTAATTGTTGGCCGTGATAAAGTATTATCCGAAGATAATCGTCATCTTGGTGTTGTATACCTTTCCGACCAAACCCACCACTCCGTCGAAAAAGCGTTGTACATTACCGGATACACGCGCAAACAATTACGTTTTGTTCCCACAAATGATGCCTTCCAAATAGACGTCCATCAGCTTCAAACAATGATTGAACAAGATCTATCGAACGGCCTTGTCCCAGCGACAATTATCGCAACTGCAGGAACAACTAACACGGGTACTGTTGACCCACTTCATGCCATCGCTGATATTGCAGCATCATATGGCATTTGGCTCCACGTTGATGGTGCTTACGGTGCATCGTTCTTGTTATCCACGACGCAACGCCATCACCTAGGAGGTATTGAACGTGCGGATAGCGTCAGTTGGGATGCTCATAAATTGCTTTTTCAAACTTATAGTTGTGCCATGATTATCGTCAAAGATAAACAAGACCTTCTCAACAGTTTTAGTGCAACACCGGAATATCTTCAAGATATTGATGGCGGCTCAGTTGACTTTTCATCACTTGGAATTGAGCTAACTCGCCCTGCACGCGCCTTAAAACTATGGCTTACCTTGCAAGTTCTTGGTACGGATGAGTTTAGCCGTCGTGTTGACTATGGGCAAACTTTAGCAGAACTTGGAGCCTTAACACTTAGTACCATGGAAAACTGGGAACTTGTCTCTGGACCACATTTTGCAATCATTAACTTCCGTTACAACCATCCAGAGTTTTCAAAAGAAACAAACGATGCATTAAATGCAAGCATCGCTAAGTCAATCGTTGATTCTGGTTATGCGGGCGTGTTCACAACTGAGTTGGAATCAAAAACAGTAGTTCGTATGTGCAGCACCAACCCTGCAACATCTGAACACGACATTATAAGTACACTCAATCGCTTAAACACATATGCACAAGAATATGTTGCAGCGTATAGCGCATAATTTGTATACTTAAGGTAGAGGTGACCTTATGGACTTACAAAAACTATTTCGAACCAAACAGCAACAAGAGCAAGATGCTCAAGATTACTTCAAGCACGTTTTCCCTTTCGGAGAAATTCATCAAAAAACAATTAGAGATTTACTGGATACACGCATCAAACAAGGCGCTCATATCGAACCCAATTTAATGTATCATTATCTCGTCCTCAAACAACAGTGTCTTGAAGCACCGGACACTGCACCCACTTATCCGACAGAATTTAATGTCTTAAGTGCAGAAGAATTATCGGTCTTTCAAACAATTCTGTTTATGGATATAAGAGCTCAATCCATCGACGACATCTTAACGTTATCAAAACGGATGGATGGCGAAACAACCGAAACTATTTTCGAAAATAAACCAACACTAATCGGCAAAAATATTCAACTTCGTCGTTTTCAAACTGAGGACATTTCACGAATGATTGAAATCATCAACATTCCGGAAGTGACCTTTTTAACCGGAAGTGCCTTTACATCCAAGGATGCTGAAAGAACACCCACCGAAGCAGATCTTCAACGGTATACAACATGGTATCAATCACTACCAAGTGCAACAGACAGACTTGATTTAGCTATTGTTGCAGACGGCATTGTTGTTGGGGAAATCGTCTTGAACGAATGGGACGAAATCCTAAATATTTGCAATCTTCGAATTCTTATAGACCCAGCACATGCAAACTTTGGTTATGGAAGCGAAGCAATTCAACTTCTATTAGACTATGCATTCGGAACTTTAGGACTGCATCGTATTGAGTTGGATGTCTTTGACTTTAACCCGAGAGCTCGTCATGTTTATGAGAAACTAGGCTTCACGCATGAAGGAACCAAACGGGAAGCATTCCGCTATGATGATGTTTGGTACGATATTCACTACTTTGGTTATTTATTAAAAGACTGGCAATCACAATAATGTGATACCAGTCTTTTTTTATGAGCCCGTTGATCGGTAGTGATGGCGACCCCAGCGCCACATTAACAATGCGGGAATTACGAAAAGAAAGCACGCAAGCGGTGTCCATTGAAAGTATGTCGGAACATCGCGTCCAAGCACAACCAATAATGGATAATACTGGAAACATGCCAAAGGGAGTATGAACGTCAGTACTTTCAGAATATTTTTTCCATACAAACCATACGGCACTTGTCCAAACTCACGGCCACCATCCGTTAATATATTAAACACTTCCAAAGAATCAGTCGTAAAAAAACTACAGGATCCATAAATTATAAATAAAGAACCAAAAAGAACGACCCCAGATACAACCATGATTGCCAGCAACCAGATATGGTACAGCACTACAGTCTGAGAGACCACCACAAGAATAATACTCGCAACCACAATTCTTCCCAACCGACTTAATTCCATTGTGCTCCCTAAGACCTGAAGCAGCACATTTTGAGGCCGGACGAGGATACGATCAAATTGACCGTTCCCCAACAACCGTGGAAAGGTATCAAACCCTCGAAAGACACATTCTGCAATTGCGAATGATAGAGTTACAACTGCACCCGCGAGCAAAATTTCTGGTGTACTGAACCCCGCAACGGTCGTAACATTGGTCGCTAAAATAATAACTGCAAAAATGCCACTGAACGTTAACAAAGCCTGCCCTAAAGATAACGCAAGAAATGCGGTTCGATGTTGTAATTGTGACTTAACGTGCATTGCAACGATTTTAAAATACAGTTTCATGTTATCCTCCCACGATTTCGAATGACTTGAGTTTGTGCTGCATTGCAACATACCCCGTACCAATCAGGACACAGGCCCAAAAGAATTGAATGCTCAGTGTTGAAAGTGGATTTACAAGTCCAAGATAAAGATTAAATGTAGCTGTTTGCAAACCATAAAAGAAGGTTAATTTGAGGATATTTTGGAATGCAATCGGAAAGAATGCGTAGGGAATGCTGCTTCCAGAAAACATTTCAAACAAAGCAACAAAGAATGTTCGGATGCCCAATGATGACTTCGTATGCATAACAAAGACATACATCCACATTGTTATCGCGACTTCAATTGTGACTGTAAGTGCTAGTGAGAGAAGAAACCCTAAGAAGTGGGTAGGTGTTGATGGTAACCGTAATGTGAAGGGTTCTGGTAACCACACTGCAATCAGAAGAACTGGCGCAAATCGTAATGCACAACGAGACAGGCGATGGGCCACATTGCGAACAAACCACAGTGTGTAGAGATTCACCGGTTTGACTGCTTCATAAGCGACATCACCATTTTCAATCGTTTCGAAGACACTACTATCCATGGCCCAAATCGCAGTTAAGGCAAGTAACGCTTGATTAAGCCACACATACGTTGATAAATCAGTGGGTGTCATCGTACTACCGTTAAAGACCCCTAACATCACAATAAGCATAAAGCCCCATGCAAATTGAGTTATCATTCCCGATAGGGCTGCAGCACGGTATTGAAGACCCGCTTTAAAACGTATTTTAAAAAACGATAGATACAGTTTCATATTTGATATGCCTCGTACGCCTTGACGATAATATCATCTAAAGATGTGCTTACAATTTCCATATCCACGATATCAACGGTATCACTTAGAACACGGACCGCATCACTGACGGCACCGATAACACGAAGCGTTGCTGCTTGGCCATCTTGCGACTCAATAACATAGCTCGAATGCTCCATGAGCCTGCCATTGAAACGAATCTTGATTTGCTTTTCGAGTTCATACTGATTTTTCAGCATGCGCATCGTACCATCAAATAAAATACGACCCTTACCTATTAATATAATTCGGTCGACTAGCGATTCGATATCTTGCATATCGTGAGTTGTTAGAACGATTGTTGTTTCAAAGCGTTTATTGATTGATTTAATAAATTGGCGAACTGCTATTTTTGAAGGTGCATCCAAACCGATTGTTGGCTCATCTAAGAATAGCACCTTTGGATTGTGAATTAATGCAGCAGCAATATCACATCGCATGCGTTGCCCAAGGCTTAATTGTCGAGTAGGTATCTTTAATAACGGATCGAGGTCTAAGAGGCTCGAAAGTTCCGCCAATCGGTGCTGGTAATCTTCATCCGAAATCGCATATATATCTTTGAGTAGTTCAAACGAATCGATAACGGGAATATCCCACCATAACTGTGTCCGTTGGCCGAAGACAACCCCAATCTGTTGGGCGTGCTCTTTTCGCGAACGAAAAGGATCACGACCGTTGATGGTGCATGATCCAATATCTGGTTGTAGAATGCCTGTCATTATTTTAATCGTCGTACTTTTACCCGCTCCATTTGGACCGATGTAACCAACAATTTGACCCTTGGGAATGGTATAGCTAATATCGTCTAAAGCCTGAATGATTTGGTACTGACGATTGTAAAGGGCACGGATTGCTTCTTTGATGCCACCCTCACGGATGGGTACTTTATAAGTTTTAGAAATATGCTCTATTTGTATCATAATGCCTCCTTAATTTCTAAATCAAAATTAAGGGTCATTACACACCGAGAAGCGGACCCATAGTAGAAGTATCATACCACAAATTTAAGCTTGTTACTATATTTTAGTAACACACTCATGTACTTTTTATTCCACAATAATACTTGTCATCATACCCCCATCTTCGTGATCTAGAATATGACAATGAAGCATCCACTCTCCTGGATTTTTAAATTGGATTGCAACATCTATATAGCTCCCCGCTGGTACGTCAATGGTATCTTTCCACACTGTTTTTTCAACAGATTCGCCATCCACACTTAAGATTTTAAAATGAGCACCATGGATATGCATCGGATGGTTATTCATACGATTTTCATTGGTAAAACGTATACGGTAAACAGTATCTTTTTGCAGATTGAACGATTCCGTATTGGGGAAAACCTCATCATTTAATGTCCACTCATGACCCATACCACGACTCATGGTTGAACCCATTCGTATTGATACATTGGGTTGTTGTGGAATTGCAGTTTCATCGATTTGATAAAGCGATGGTTGTTGATTTGTGATTGTATGAGGATTTCCCCCTTCCTTTGCCTCATAAATCAAAGGAATCTTAAAGCCTTGATTACGATCATTGGTGATTGCAAATGTTTCATCTGTATTTCCTTGATGGGTTATTTCAATATCATAGCGCTCTCCTGGTGCAATTTCCAATACGGTTGTTTTAAAAGGAGCTTCAAGTGGCATCCCATCTGTATGCGTTACATTAACCTCAAATGGAAAGTTGATGACTGTACTCTTCGCAGTTGCTGCCTGAATAAATCGTAACTTCACTAAATCCGTATTATTAAAAGCAATCGGCTCAATTTCAGATCCTGTTTTTCCATTAACTGTATCCGTATCACCCTCAATTTGCATATGTCCACTGACTTGATTTACAGCCCAGTCATCTATCACTAGGATTTGATCTATCGTATATTTTGCATCTTCTGGTTCTAAAATAACCAACGGCCCATACATCCCAAAATCAACTTGGTCTCGAACCGGGCGATTATGCGAATGGTACCAGTAGGTCCCCTGATAGTCAGGCGTGAACTGATATTGAAAGGACTGTTGAGGGTTTATCAGTAAAGCAGGACCGTCTTGATCATTGGGTAAGGATAAACCGTGCCAGTGAATATTCGTATCTGTTTGCGTTTGATTCTCCACATTCAATGTTAATGCAGTATCTTTTTTTACAACTATCGGATAACCAGCCGGATAGTCATTATTGTCCTTATCGGTATACATATAACGATTCAACGTTTGCGAATTGAATGTTTGCGTTGTTTCAATCACTTTGATGTCATGCGTTGTATCTGTTTCAGAGACTGTATCATAATCAATTCGATATGGATCATGTTCCTTTGTTTGAACCACTTGCTTTGGTGCTTCTATAGGCTCCGTTTCTTGGCTTGGGGTGCAACCCACCAGCAAAACCATTAGTAATAGTATTGTCGTTATTTTTTTCATAGTTCACCTCGCCAATAGCATACACATCAAATAGGGCAAAAGTATGACATAAAAAAGAAACGACTAAAGTCGTTTCAAATTTTCGATGATACTATGTCGTTCAAGAGTGCGCATGGCTACTTTAGCATTAATTATGCATATCACTAAAATTGCAATTGCGAGTAACACAATACTTCGCATATCGAGATAAAATGTCATCTGATCCATCACAGGCAGATCCTTATTTATAATGTAAATCATTGTAGAGTACCCAAGCACACCGAGCACTAATCCGATCATCATGGGACGCACTGTTACGATTGCGCATTCTACCATTACTGTTTTACTTAGCTGTGCTTGCGTCATGCCCATCGATCGCATCATTGCAAATTCACTGCGACGTTCCCGATAGAGAATTATTGACATACTTATTAAATTTGTAAAAACGATAAATCCAATCATTCCTGTAATTAATTTTGTGATATTATCCACAGTTGAAAGTACGATTTCACGAGACTCATAACGCGCTTGATTATTATCAATATGAAGCTCCGCAAAATGTTTCGTTAATAATTCCTCGGTCGCCATCGCATCACTACTGGATATATTAAATATCGTTTCGGATGTCGCTTTGTAGTTCTCTTCATACGTTGAGGGGCTTGCAAGCACTTTATTAATCTCATTGAATGTTGTCATGTTTGTCAAAATGATAGGGCTAGCCATTTGTCCATGACCTTTTCTAAGTATATTTAAATTTGTATTGTCCTCATTTATAACTTGATGAATTTTAACATTAACATTTTGATAATCGCTGTTTGTCAATGTCACCGTTTCAATGCCTTCAAAATCCAAAATCGGACCCGCATATTGAACATATCTAGATTCTTTTTCCAGATAACCTTCATAATAATTATCAATCACAATCATTGGTTCGTTTGATGAAGCCTCCTGGAATAACGACGCAAAAAACGAATCATCTAGAACTGTCATCTCCATCGGATTCACTTGTTTTACAACAGTATAAGATTCACTTAAGCCCGCATTATAAATGGATTCAGAGTAGTCGATGTCTCCCTTCATCAGTTCTGATATATTGATTGGAAGTGTTCTTGTAATCACTACTTGATTGGTATGATCGCTCTCATGCAAGACTTTGACAATTTCTTGAACATAAGACTCTTGTTGCACAAGCGTATCTAGATCTTGTCCCTCACCGATATTATCCCATTGAGCGAACATATTATAAACAACCGGTTGGGGAACTGCGTGTCTCAATACCGTTTGGAATAATGAGACAACAAAAACTGTAAGCATCACTACAATCACAATTGCGACTCGAATTCCTCGATACTTATGACCGTCACGTTGCATTGATTTTCCAGCTAGACGAATGGGTTCTTTACGGCTCAATCGCACCCAAAGGGGTAAATGCCATTTGCGTTTATAACGTGTCGATTCTCTTATTGTTTCTAATGCTGTCATCCGATATATTTTAGCAACCATGAATTCAATCGGTATCATGACTGAAATGAAACCAATAAGCATCAAGATCCCAATTAATTGCCATGATAACCTGATATGAAAGGGAGCATAACTTTCCATATTCAGAGTTGCTGTGAGTGTAGATGCATTGTTATAAATAAGCTGAATACTTCGCGTCATTAAGATTCCTACACCAATTCCCAAGATGATTCCTAGAGTGGCAAGCACATAACTTTCTTTTCGCATCATTGAATGAATCTGTTTCTTACTCGCACCGATACTTCGAAGTAAACCAAAGTCCTTTTGCCGACGACTCATATTGGCAAAGAATGCATTCTGAACCATCGTGAAAGTGGCAAGGCTGAAGAAACTCATCACTACCGCAGCAATACCAATCGCCAGTATTTTTTCTTGAGCGACGCCATCCATCATTTTGAGTTCTTGATTGTAGCTCTGGTTATACGTGGCATGTGTATTTTCACCGCTGTTGTCGATTGCAGACGCAACCAATTTATCAATGTTTCGAACATCCGACTTGAAGATAATATCTGCTTTCGTTGCAATCTTTGGGTCGGTTAATTGACTGTAGTAACTATAACCCTTACCCGCATCATTCTCAAAGAAACCGACAACTGTGAGCGGACTTATGTCAATTGGTTCCCCATTATCCAACACTGCGACAACCGTATCCCCAAGAGTCATAGAGTCAACAAAGTAAGAACCAAAAGCGACTTCGGTTTCATTAAGCGGAGCACGACCCGATACAAAGTTCCGATTGCCATTGTATTTTATATCACTATCAGATCGGATTAAATCAAAATTAGCATCACTCATTACGCCCCGAATAATATTGTTACCATGCTTGATTAAGAGCGGTCTACTATAAGCAACTGTATCAATTGATGGCTCCATTTGACTTATAGTAGTGGGTAAATCCGTTCCGCTTAATTGGGCATTCCATTTTTCGGTGTAACTGAACTGATTATGCATTTGAGCATCATAAATTGTCTGTGTGATCATCCCAACCATTGTCAGTAAAGCGACTGACAGTACGACACTCAAAATGGTCATAGCGGCTGTAAACGAATTGTTACCCAACTGACGTTTCATAAGTTTGTTAAGAATGGTCATTGATTGATACCATCATAAACGATCTTCCCATCTTCGATATGAATTGTACGATCAGCCATTCGCGCAATATCGATATCATGGGTGACTAAAATGATTGTTTGATTGTAGGTTTCATTCGCATACCGTAACATGGTCATAATTCTTCGCGAATTTTCCTGATCAAGATTTCCGGTCGGTTCGTCTGCCAGCAATAAAGATGGCTTATTCATTAGCGCACGTGCTATCGCAACCCGCTGTTGTTGTCCTCCTGATAATTGATTGGGCAAATGATTAAGTCGATCTTCAAGTTGTAACAGGGTAATGAGTTCGTTGTAATAGTCGCTGTCCACAATTCCTTCATCCAGTAAAATAGGTAGTTGAATATTTTCTTCTACAGACAACATCGGAATAAGATTGTAAAACTGATAGATCAAACCGATATGACGTCTACGAAAAAGTGTCAACTTGGTATCATCCAAAGTTTCTATTTGTAAGTCATCAATGGTTACGGTTCCCCCCGTTTGTTGATCAACGCCGCCTAAAATATGAAGTAGTGTTGATTTTCCACTACCACTCGGACCAGTTATTGCGATAAAATCTCCTTTTTGTACGCAGAATGATACCGATCGTAACGCATCCACTTGATACTCTGGGGTCTTGTATACTTTTTCCAAACTCTCAATTTTTAGTATTTCCATTGTATTCCCTCCTGGTACCCCAATCTTAAATCAATCAAACGCCTCTAGTTATGACGCTTCCGTCACACTTAAAAAACGAAAAACAAATGCATTATCTGCTTCTACATAAAGAGCCCCGTGTTGCTGGTGCATAATTTCTCGAGCCATAGATAGTCCGATACCAACACTATCTGGCGCCTTATTCATTCCACTATAAAATCTTTCAAAAATCCGTTCGCGATCTCGCGGCGAAATTTCAACACCATCATCTTTAATGACAACTTCTATTGTCCTTCCACTCTTGCGGGTCTGGATCGTAATCATCGTTTGCGCATATCTTATTTTGTTTACAAGAACATTCGATATTGCCTCATACGTTTGATTGTAATCACACTGAATCAACGTGTCATTGATTGAATTATTGACGGTCAGTTTCGCTTCATAAAGTTGCGGTTCTATTGCCGCAAGTAATTGTGCCATTAAATTATTTAGCGAAATGGGTTCCATCTTGAATGCAATCATATGTGTCTCTAATTGAACGATTTTATTTAAAGACAAAACGAGGTTTTCCATACGACGAAGTTGTAGAGTCATAGTCTCAGAAAGTTCTGGTTCTAATGCTTCGACCTCCACCATGATAGATAAGGCAGTTAGCGGCGTTTTTAGCTGATGCGAAATATCTTCCATCGCTTTCTTCAATCCTTGTTTTTGGAGTTGTAGTTGATATGCTGTTCCTTTCATCGCAATCATTGTTTTATTCAACTCGGCATGCAATGTTGACAACTCCCCTTCTTCATAAGCCTGAATATCGTGGTGATAATCACCGTTATTCAATGTTCGCAAGTATGCGACCACGCCTTCGATTGCTTGGTTTCGTTGGCGTACAAACTGGTAGAAACAGATTATCGAGAGTATTGCAAAAAAAACGAGCCCCACAAACGGAAATCGATATTCAATAACAACTGCAACAAGAAATCCAATGCTCACTTGGGTCAGAAATTTTTTTACATCACGATTTCGAAGTTGTTTCATAAGTAGCGGTATCCCTTTCCATGAACGGATTCGATAACCCGTATATTCGCAAGTTTCTCACGAAGCCTTTTAATCGTAACTGTAAGCGCATTGTCCGTTATAAATTGAGACCCTTGCCATAACATCTGATTTAGCTTTTCTCGACTTACAATTTCTCCTTTATGCTCCACAAACATTACAAGTAATCGATATTCTTGAACGCTAAGCATGATAAGTGTTTCGTTATGATACACTGTTGCGTTACTCAAGTTAATGGTTATATCGCCATCATGAATCCGTAGTGCCAAAGAGCGCTTCGCAATAGCGCGAATACGACTATCTAATTCCGCTAAGCGAAAAGGTTTTGTAATGTAGTCATCAGCCCCAATACTGAATCCTTCTAAGATGGTAATTTCGTCATCCAAAGCTGTTAGGAAGACGATTGGCGTTTCAAACTGGCTTCGAACATATCGTGCAAAATCAAGCCCATTCCCATCCGGTAAGCCTACATCTAAAATGATGATATCAAAAGCATTGTTTAATAACCGTTCTCCCTCTTGAATACTAAAAGCAACTGTAAGATCCCAGTTGTTATTTTTAAAATACTTGCGCAATCCATATACGATGCCTGCGTCATCCTCTAATAGAAATATTTTCATACCCTCATTATAACTGAGGACACTTAAATACGTGTGAATAAATCGTCACTTTTGGTATGATGATTGTACAGATAGAAAGTGGTGCGTCCCTATGAAAATAATTTCCTTAGACCGTCAAGCGTATCAAGGCGTTGTCTTACACTTTAACTACACTACAGATGCCTATTATGATGTTCTCGTGGAACCACAAGAACTATTCAGTGTGCGCTTGGTAAAAAAACAGTTTCCGAACCCAGTAAATAAATCATTTACAGGTGCGCTGTTTCCAGATCATCTTGAAGATGCCCATGTATTTGCGGCAGTAGATGACAATGAGCAGATAGTTGGGTATCTCGAAATTGGTGTAGAACCTTGGCATCAACGATTACGATTATCCGAAATTTTGGTAGTCGAACACGCTCGTGGACAAGGTGTCGGAACACTGCTTATGAACACCGCATACGAATTTGCGCAAGCCTGTGGTTGTCG
The DNA here is from genome assembly GCF_009828825.1 of Erysipelothrix aquatica. Classification (GTDB taxonomy): domain Bacteria; phylum Bacillota_I; class Bacilli_A; order Erysipelotrichales; family Erysipelotrichaceae; genus Erysipelothrix; species Erysipelothrix aquatica_A. Next base: position 99,859 of record NZ_WTTA01000004.1, read on the forward strand.
AGAAGTGGTATTAGAAACACAGACGTGTAATGTCCCTGCAATTAACTTTTACTTGCAGCATCACTACCGTGTGATTGGCATTGATCTAACACATTATTCAAACGAAGATATCGCCAACCAAGAGGTTCGTTTAGAGATGGTTCGATCCGTCATCTCAAAAATCACATCAAAATAAATAATAATAAAGTTTGACAATCCAAGTGAAACCTAGTATATTACTCTTAAATCGTTGAACAAGAGAGTAAACTTAAAAATGCCTTAAGCGAGTCAGGGATGGTGGAAGCCTGGTAGGAAATAATAAGTTGAACCGCACTTGGGAGATATTAGATTGAACTTAGTAGGTCTAATCGCCAACCTAGCGTTATAGGAAAGTGGTTTATCATACATGATAAGCAATTAGAGTGGCACCGCGTTAATGACGTCTCTAGATACATATATCTAGAGATTTTTTTATTTCTAGATCATCAATAACATCAAGGAACAAGAGAGTAATTATTGGGATGTGATAGCGAACTAAGGATGGTGGAAGCTTAGTGACTCAACAATAATGAACCGCACTTGGGAGATGGTTATGTGAACTGAAGTAGCACAACCCGCAGATACTGCGTTACCAAAAAGAGTGGCTAAATAATCTATTTAGCAATTAGAGTGGTACCGCGATAACTTCGTCTCTAGACAAATCTTGTCTAGAGTTTTTTTATTATAAGGAGAGAAAGAATATGAAGAAACTATTATTAAGTCTCATCATGGTGTTAGTCCTCACAGCGTGTGGTGCTAATACAACATCAACTGAGACCGCACCACCTCAAAATATGCTTGAGGAAATTCAACAACGTGGAGAACTCATTGTTGGAACGTCCCCTGACTATGCACCATTCGAATTTATTGATCCTTCCAAATTAGGTCAAGATCAATACGTGGGTGCTGACATCGATCTGGCCCAACAAATTGCGGATGACTTAGGGGTTAAGTTAACTGTTAAAGCGATGAATTTTGATGACATCCCGACAGCTGTCAAAGAACGTAAATTTGATATCGGATTATCCGGTTTTACGTATACAGATGACCGGGCTAAAGTTATTCAGTTCAGTGAACCCTACGATAACTCCGAATCCCTTTGCCAAGGTTTCCTCGTTCGTTCCGACAACACATTCACATCCCTTGATGATTTCAACAATGCGACCGTTACTGTTCAAAATGGTTCGGTCCAACAACAATATACAGAGCAACAACTCCCTGGGGCTAACGTTCGATTCGTTACAGCGCTAGAAGATGGTGCATTAGAACTAAAAGCTGGCAAGACAGACGCTGTCGCGGTAAGCTGTAAATCCGGTGAAGGTTTCCTTGCCAACAATCCAGAACTTAAACTTAGTGATACACTCTTCGCGGTTAGTGATGCCATCGGAACAATGGTTATCATGCCGTTGGGTGAACCAGAATTACTTGAAGCCGTAAATACAAGTATTATCGCAGTAAAAGACGCTGGTCTTTATACACAATGGTTAAGTGATGCGAAAGCATTATCGGCACAGGTTGGTGAACTGGGTGCTGCAAAACCAAATGTCTTTACATTATTAGGTGCCTATGGAAATGTCTTCTGGCAAGGAACTTTGGGAACAATTTGGCTATCCTTAATCGTTGTTTTCTTTGGGACAATTGGCGGAGCATTACTTGCCCTCGCTAAAATGTCGAAATTTAAACCGTTACAATGGTTTGCGACCGCCTATATCGAGCTGGTACGTGGAACACCAATTCTCTTACAACTCTACTTATTCGTATTTGGAGGGGCACAATTCTTCCCTAATGGAATCAGTGATCAAATGTGGGTCATCTTTGCCTTAATCTTCAACTCCAGTGCTTACGTTGCAGAAATCTTCCGTGCTGGAATCCAAGCTGTTGACAAAGGACAATTTGAAGCTGCGAAGAGTTTGGGTCTTTCTGATCGCAACATGATGATTAAAGTAATCATGCCACAAGCTGTTAAAAATATCTTACCAGCACTCGGTAACGAATTTATCACCATGATCAAAGAAACATCATTGGCATCTATCTTCTTTATTAACAGTTTAATGACATCACAATCCATTGTTTCAGCTGCAACGCACATGAAACTTGAAGCATTAATGATTGTTGGGGTTATCTACTTTATTCTGACATTCTCACTTTCAAAAGTTGTTCAATACTTTGAAAAGAAAGGACAAACAAACCATGACTAACGAACTCATCAAAATTAAAAATCTTAAAAAGAACTATGGTAACCTCGAAGTCCTCAAAGGCATCGACTTCACCATCAATAAAGGTCAAGTTATTTCAATTATCGGACCTTCAGGATCGGGTAAATCGACGTTTCTAAGATGTTTGAATCTTCTCGAAGTTCCGACAGATGGAACGATTGAATTTAAAGAACAAGTCTTAAGTGCTAAAGGGAAATCACTAGACAAAATTCGTCAAGAAATTGGAATGGTCTTCCAACACTTCAACGTCTTCCCCAATTTAACGGTACTTGAGAACATTACATTAGCTCCTACACTTGAGAAAGGTATTTCTAAGGCAGACGCTAAAGCGCAAGCATTAGAACTCCTAGAGCGCGTTGGATTGGCTGACAAGGCCGATACTTTCCCTACGAAACTATCAGGTGGTCAAAAACAACGGTTAGCGATTGTGCGTGCCTTGGCGATGAATCCTGACGTCATGCTCTTTGACGAACCAACCAGTGCCCTAGACCCTGAAATGGTAAAAGATGTTTTGGATGTTATCAATCAATTAGCAGATTCAGGAATGACGATTGTGATCGTGACACACGAAATGAACTTTGCGAAACACATCAGTGATACCGTATTGTTCATGGACGACGGTATTATTGAAGAAGCGGGAACACCTTCACAAATTTTCGATAATCCAACAAGCCCTCGTACTCAAGAATTCCTCAGTAAAGTTTTATAGATTCATAAATATAAAAAAAGCAACACAGCGACATGTGTTGCTTTTTTTAATAGTTTAACGACAGTGTCCTTACCATAAACAATGTCTAATGATACTTTCATATAAAGAGACATACAAAAAGGCCGTGTGGCCTTTGTCTGTATTGTGTTATTTTATTGAACCAAATACTTGTTGGGTTGGTACAGGATGACTTAAGGCATCTTGCCCATCCAACGTGTAGTCGTTTAGATTTACGCGAACGATTTGTGAGTTGTTGTACATCTTAAAGTAATACGTACAAGTATTTGTCATCATACATGTTGTGTATTGCGTGTAGTCTAAGGAGTTTCGTTGTGTCACAACGGATCCTTTCATAATATCAACACCACTAAGAATATGGTACGCACTGTTGACGAGATCTTCCTCGCCATAGTTTGGCACGCGTGTTAATTTCGCAAAGAGCGTACGAATGAATCGTGAAGGTGGACTGTAATCGCCAGGTAACCCAAAGGTACCCGATCCTTGACCAAATGGCTTAAAGGTTTCTTCAAAGAGTTCAACAGGTTCTACTTGTTTTGGATTAACGCCTATGTAGTTACGAATATTGGTTTTATGCCAGTCATAATCCGGACTGTTAGCCATAACACCCAGTTTGTTTTCATGGATTTTAAGCCCATCTTTTAACGGTTCTACGATAATGCTGCGTCCTGTTGCATCGGTAAATACCCAGTGCAATGGCGACGCAATCCCTAACATCGGATTGGCATCATTGGTAATATTAATACGACCGAAAGCCTCTATCACTTCTTCAATCGAAGTATACGACGCAAGTATCCAGTTTACAATTTCATGGGACATAAGGTTGAGTGCACCCTCTTTTTGATCATTGTAGTGAGCATACCCTTCAAAATATAGTACTGCAGCTGCAAGTCCATGCTCATTCAATCCGTCTGCCATGATATGATCGCCGATATTTTTAGATAAACCTAAGAATGCGAAATGATTGGTCAATGGTTGATCAAGCAAACCAAATTTCAGTGGATAATCACGCTGAATTATCGTCATCTCTGGTGAGAGATCATAGGAAAAGTCCATGGTTCGTGCAAGTAAATGCAAATCATCGCGACTCTTTAATGAAACGCTTGTACACATAAATAAAGCCCCCTTTTTTTTATATTATATAGTTTATGCGGGGAATAATAAAGACCTACAGGTGTAGGTCTTTTAAGGAGTTTGTATATTTTTAATCAACAACTCTGTCAAACGCTGATACAAGCGTTGCTAGAAATTGAAAGGCATCAGTGAGGTCGGTATTTAAATCGAGTTTCCATTCCCAGTTAGGAGACCCAATTGTTCCTGGTTCATTGATTCGTGCTTCATTATCAAGTCCCATAAGATCTTGAATCGGCAGTATCGCCCAGTTCGCATTTAATGAGAGTGTATACGATGCGACTTGTTGCCATAACGATGGGTAATCGTGGCCGAGATCTTTAAGATTTTTGGTAATTTCTTTGTATTTTTTGATGGTGAGTTCGTCTGTCCAACCTGCCATGGTTTGATTATCATGCGTTCCTGTGTAAACAAGAATATTCGAATCAACTAGGGCATTGGCTTCAAGCTCATGCGGGTTGAGATTGAATTGAATTATCTTCATACCCATGAGATCGTAGTCATCACGAAGTTCAAGGACTTCGGGTCGTAAATCACCCAAATCCTCAACCACAAGTTCCAAATTTTCAATTTGACGGTACATAGCATCGAAGAAATGATTGCGTGGACCAATTTTCCATTTGCCAATGCGTGCCGTTTCACTTTCTCCCGGTATGGTCCAATAGGTATCAAAAGCACGGAAGTGATCAATCCGAATCACGTCAAACATTTCTTGATTCCATCGTAAACGATCTACCCAAAGCGCATAGTCATTACGCGCCATCGCTTTCCAATCATAAATAGGGTTTCCCCACAACTGACCTTCAGTACTGAAATAGTCAGGCGGTACACCAGCAACCCAAGCTGGTGTACCATCGCGGTTCAATAAAAACTGATCACGATGATGATACACCTCAGAAGAGTCATGACCTAAGTAAATCGGGATATCACCAACGACACGAATGCCCAAGTCATTCGCATACTTTTTAAGGTCCATCCACTGCATGTAGAATACATATTGAACAAAGCGTTCGTATTCGAGCTCGGACTCTGAAACTTCCAGGACTTTCCATTCTGTCCATGACGCATTATCGTTCAATTTTTTGAGAGCAATAAATGTCACATACTCATCAAGCCACGTTGCCGCCACTTCAAGAAAGTCATTATAAGATGCGTCTTTCTTAAAATGTTGGAATGCATTACGAAGGTATGCTGTTTTCAAAGTGCGAACAGCTCCAAAATTGACGCGCTTGCCAAAAACAGGTTCTTGGTCAAACTCGAGTTGCAAAGTTGCATATAACTTCTCGATCGATATATAAATTTCATCGCCTGCAAATGATGAATACGTTTGGTATGGACTGTTTCCATATCCGACAGGATTGAGTGGCAAGATTTGCCAAATAGTTGCGTTTGTTTTTGCGAGATTTTGAATCCAAGTATAAGCACTTGATCCAAAGTCCCCGATGCCAAGTGTCCCTTCGAAACTGGACACCGGCATCAGGACACCAGCACGTCTTATCTGTGTCATACTATACCTTCCAAATATCACGATTGTATTCCGCAATCGTACGGTCGCTTGAGAAGAAACCTGCGCGTGCAATATTAATTAATGTCTTCTTAGCCCAGGTCATGCGGTCTTCATAGTCCGCAATCATAGTGTTTTTAGTTGCAATGTATGCTTCAAGGTCAATCAAAGTCATGAACCAGTCTTTACTAATTAGTTCGTGATGCAAGCGATCAAGATTTTCTTTTGTTCCACTTGCAAGCATTAATGGTCCATTGATAAAATCAACGGCCTGTTTAATTTGAGGGCTCTTTTCATAATAGTCTCTTGATACGTAATCAGCTTTCGCATAGTGTTCGATAATTGTATCACTGGATTCACCAAAGATATAAATATTTTCATCGCCTACAAGCTCGCTGATTTCAACGTTAGCACCATCCATAGTTCCCAATGTTAAAGCGCCATTCAACATAAATTTCATATTTCCTGTTCCACTTGCTTCTTTAGATGCGAGCGAAATTTGCTCAGAGATATCACATGCAGGAATCAACATTTCGGCTTTTGATACATTGTAGTTTTCCACAAAGACAATTTGTAAGTATTGACTTACGAGTTCGTCATCCGCAATCACTTTGGATAGAGTGAGTAGTGCATGAATAATATCCTTAGCGATAGTATAAGCAGGTGCGGCTTTCGAACCAAAGAACATTGTAAGTGGACGTGTTGGAACATATCCTGCCTTAATTTCATGATACATGTGAATTGCGTAGAGTAAATTCATTTGTTGGCGTTTGTATTCATGAAGACGTTTAATTTGAATATCGAAAATAGCATCCGCATTAACGCTAATACCTTCCGTTTTTTCGATATATGCTGCAAGGTCTTCTTTCTTCGTATGTTTGATTGCTAATAATTCTTGAAGGCTTGCTTCATCATCCACAAAACGCTCTAACTTCAGTAATTCCATAGCATCTTGTTTAAACCCATCACCAATACGTGTTTCGATAAATTCAGTTAGTGGTCGGTTGGTATGTTGGAGCCAACGACGGAATGTAATTCCATTAGTCTTATTATTAAAACGGTCAGGATACATATCATAGAACGGTTTGAGTTCACTGCTTTTTAAGATTTCTGTATGTAGGGCCGCAACGCCATTCGTTGATTTACTGAAATGGATTGCGAGTGACGCCATATGTACACGTCCTTCGTGATCAATAACTGCAGTACGAGCATCATTGCTTCGAGCTGCCGCAAGATCTTGAAGTTGATGTAATAATGGCACTAAACTTGCGTCAACTGCTTCAAAGTATGCGAGTGGCCATTTTTCAAGTGCTTCTGCCAAAATTGTATGATTGGTGTACGCACAGGTGTTTGAAATAATTTCAACGGCACGATCAAATGCGATACCATCTGCCAACAAGGCTTTTAAAAGTAATACGATGACCATCGATGGGTGTGTATCGTTAATTTGAATGGTTGCATAAGAATCTAAACGGTCAAGATGGTCCTTGTGTTCTTCTAAGATCCACGCAAGTCCCCCCGAAACCATAAAATACTGTTGTGCAAAGCGAAGACGTAAACCTTCTTCGGTTGAGTCATCTGGATATAAGAATAATGTTAAGTTCTTGTCGACAGCACGCTGATCAAAACGAATTCCTTCTGTAATGATTGAATCATCAATTGACTCAAGATCGAATAAACGAAGCGGTGCTTTTTCACCGTTGAATCCGAGTACGTCAATTTCATACATACGACCCGTTACTGCGACATCGCCAATTTGAACGGGCACTGTAAAATCAGTCTTACGTAACCAACCTGGTTTGTCCAACCACGTATCTTTTTCTTCAGCTTGAAGACGATTCCGGAATACTTGTCGAAACAGACCGTAGTGGTAGACTAAACCGAGCCCTTGGCCATTCAGTCCTAATGTTGCGATTGAATCCATAAAGCAAGCTGCAAGTCGTCCTAATCCACCATTTCCTAGTGATGGTTCTGGTTCATAATCTTCAACTTCAGAAATATCGCGACCATTCGCAGCTAACACATCGCGAACTTCGTCATAGATGCCTAAATTCATTAAATTATTGGATAATAGTTTTCCAATTAGAAACTCTGCCGACATGTAGTAAACGCTGCGTTCGCCCGTCACAGCTGGTACTTTAGCAATACGATTTTGTACAATTTCTAGCACAGCTTCGTATAATTTATCGACCGACACAGTACGCATATCCGTATCTAAAATATGTTCTAATTCTTGTTTTATCATGGGTTTCCTCCGAAAACGTTTTCTAAAAGATGTTAATAATGAGGGCTTTCGCCCTAGTTATTACATGATGACATCATCGTATGATATCGTAGTCAGTTCATAGTCCATTAAGATTTCCTCAGATGGGTTTCCTTGGAGTAAGTGGCTCACTGCATTCATCGCATTTACCGATACCTGGTAGAAATCTTGACGTACCGTATCAATTTTATAGTTAATATACCCTAATAGTGTAATCCCGTCAAATCCGCAAACTGGGCGGAATTCTTCGATTTCCTTCAGTCCATGTACAGCCCCAATGGCAGTAAGATCTGAAGCACAGATCACAAGATCTGATTTTAGTGCGTGTTGTTTCGCTAATTCACGTGCCCGTTTCTCACTAAAGTTTGCATACTGCGCATTCATGGTGACACCCAACTCATCGCAAGCATTCACAACGCCTTGCATCCTTAAGTCTGTAACATAACCATCACGACGTCCAGCCAAATACAAAATACGTTTCGCTTTATGACGTTTAATCATTTTGACTGCAATATCGTATTGGGCCTTTTCATGATCAACCATGACATAACTGGTTCGTGGACCAATGATTGGTGCATCAACCACAACACTTGGGAACACATCCATATCTATCAATTCTTTGTACGAGACAGCTTCTTTCGATAATCCATAGTAGATAACTGCACTCACTCGAAGTGAATTAAAATGCTGAAGAATTTCTTTCGCATTCTTTCCTTCAAGAAGATTAGAAAAGACAGGTATTACTTCAATTTTAAGTTCTTTGGAATGATTCATCGCCCCGAAGAGATACTGCATATTAATTTCATCAATTGCTTGGCGGTGGTTGTTGATGAAGATGACCAACGCCACCCTTTTACCTTGCTTAGATGATAAGGCAGATGCAATGGAGTTTGGCACATAGTTGAGTTCTTCAACTGCTGCAAGTACTTTTGCACGTGTTGCATCACTAATATTATTGTAGTTGTTTAAAACTTTTGAAACAGTTGAAACTCCTACGCCTGCTTTTTTAGCGACATCATTTATACTGGCCATGTGTTGCCTCCCTTACACTGCTTAATTATAGCATTCTAACTGTAAATACGTGGAAAATCACGTTTTTTTCAGCAAGTATCACATATCTTTTGTTTTATTTGTCTCTAACGATAATACTACTCATACCTTCGATTTGCAATCCATCTGATGATGCTTTTGCAGATCCTTGAATGGTATCTAGGATGGAATACGACCCTGGCAGTGTTTGTGATTCCTGCGATAAATTATGAATAACCGTAATATCGTCATGTTTCATGACGTATAATGCTGCACTGGATGTCACCGCAGTGGGTGAGCTCGTAACCAGTTGCGGATACTTGTTCCGAATTTTAATTGCGTGTGCATAATGATTAAGTAACGATGCTTTGTCCTTTTCTTGATCAGCAACTGATGAATCAAAAGGTACTGTGTAGTCCGCATTTTGTGGTGCTTTCGTTTGACCCGTTGCATCTTTTTGAGACCAGACCATGGGCAAACGTTTGTTCTCATCAACACCGCTTCCCTTCATCCCAATCTCTTCTCCGTAATAAACAAACGGATTTCCTGGCATCATCAAGTATAATGATGCAGCCATTTTTTGCTGATCGACATCATTAAAGTATGTTGCGGATCGACCCTGATCATGATTCGATAAAAAGGGCGCATCTAAAGCATTTTCATTATTAGCTTTAATTGCTTGATTATATTCTGCAACAAACTGTGCAAGTGATTGACCGTCACCTTTTTTCACACTCTTTGCAATCATACCGTTTGCTTGACTAAGTCCAAAATTAAAGAAAGAGTCAATATTTGATGCATACATATCCGTTACAATAGCATTCGGAATCCATGCTTCTGCAACGATGTATGCATCTTTTGTATGTGTTTTCACTTCAGTATTGAGCCAATCTAAAAATTCATTGTTACGTGCTACATCATCAGCATAGTAATGACTGGTTGCATCAAGGCGAAAGCCTTTAACACCCATGTCGAGCCAAAATGATACGATATCCGAGATTTCTCGGCGTACTTCTGAACTATCCAAATTTAAATCTGGCATATGTTCAGAGAACACAGATTCATACCAGATACCCGGTGCATATTCACGGTACCCCGTTTGCCACGTATCACTGAAATTATAGTAATCACAGTATTTGTTTGTATCACATGTGTTGGTCTGTTTCGCAGCAACTGCCTGGGTAAACCATGGATGTTCAATAGATGTATGATTGAGTACCAAATCGAGAATCAAGGTCATATTACGAGATTCCATCGCGATTAATAAATTTTTCATTGATTCCATATCCCCATACTGAGGATCAATTGTCTTATAATCGGTGACATCGTATTTGTGATATGACGGTGAGGGCATAACTGGCATGAACCATATATTTGAAATCCCCAATGTCTCTTGAATATATGGTAGTTTCTCACGAACACCATCAAGATCACCCATACCGTCACCATTACTGTCATAATACGATGCAACAAATATTTCGTAATAGACTGAAGGTACTTCAGGATGGACATACGATGTCTGTGACGATGCACATCCTGAAATCATTAAGACTAAGATTAGAAGTAAACTCAATTTTTTCATTATCCTTTAACAGAGCCTCCGGTAACACCTGTTACATAGTATTTTTGCATAAAGATAAAGAGAATTGTAATTGGAATCGCAATCAATACCGCTGCCGCACAGAAGCGCGTAAAGTATTGATAGATATTCTCACGTTTCAACATCTCAAAGAGTCCAAGAGCAACTGTATAGTTATTGTAGTTGTCACGCATGATAAAACTTACAAAAATAAAATCGACCCATGGTGCTAAGAATGATGTTAAGACTGTATAGACAATAATTGGTTTGGAAAGTGGTAATGTAATTTTCCAGAAAATATCGTTACGGGTAGCACCATCAATAATCGCTGATTCATCGATAGCCTTTGGAATCGTATCAAAGAATCCTTTTGAGATATAGTAACCCATCGCTGCTCCACCTGAATAAACAAGTACAAGTGCCGCTAGTGATTGGTCCAACCCAATTGCTTTGATGAGATAGTAAATTGCGATCATCGCCATAAAACCAGGGAACATCCCAATAACTAATACCACATTCATCATGGGTTTACGCAATTTGAAGCGTAATCGAGAAAATGCATACGATGTTGCGAGCGTAATAACAGTCGAAATCGCACAGGTAAAGATCGCAACAATCAACGTGTTCATAAACCAACGTGGAAAGTTAAATAATGTTGTATCTGTAAACAGACGCGTATAGTTATCGAATGTCCATGTTTTCGGAATAATATAACTTGTAAATGCTCCGCCTTCTCCACGGAACGATGTCATGACAACCCATGCTACTGGTAGTAACCAGATAAAGCTCAGAATTGTTAGGACAGTATGGCCTGCCGCACTTGTTGCACGGCGTTTTGCTTTTATACCTCGGATCATTGGAAATCACTCTCCTTCGATGTAACCCTTCTAAAGACTACTAATGATAATACTGCACTGATAATGAAGATAATAATACCGACCGTTGACGCAAGTGCGTAGTTTTTATCTGTAAGCGTTAGCTTATAGAGCCACGTTACTAAGAGGTCAGTTTCACCAGCTTGGTAGTAGTTCAAGGATAATGGACCACCACCTGTTAATAGATAAATTAAGTTAAAGTTATTGAGGTTACCAATGAACTGTGTAATAAGATAGGGTGTCGTAACACTTAACATGTACGGTAACGTAATACTAAAGAATTGGCGGACCGGTCCGGCACCATCAATTCGTGCACTTTCGTACATATCTTGCGGAATGTTCATTAGGATTCCAGATGTTATTAACATTGTATAAGGAACCCCAACCCATAAGTTAACTACAATAACCGTTATCTTGGCCAGTGTACCGTTCGTTAAGAAGCGAATCGGTTCGTTGATGATACCCCAGTTCTGAAGCAAGACATTAACAGGACCAAGATCGTGTAAAAGTTGACTCATTATCATTAGACTTACAAATTGCGGAATCGCAATCGAGACAATAAAAATTGTTCGCCAGAATTTTTTAATTTTAATGCCTTTGGCGTTGATAAGCATCGCTAACAGCATTCCAAAGATATAGTTCAAGAATGTTGCAAAGATTGCCCAAATAAAGGTCCATTTCAATAATGCAAAGAATGTTCCAGAAATGATTTTATTATTATAGAGCATATCCGTAAAGTTTTTGATTCCAACCCATCCGAAGATATTACCTGGAGGTTGGTGATTTTTATCAAAGTTCGTAAATGCAATTAAAATCATAAAAATTAGCGGTGCAATTGTGAATGCGAAAGTCAAAATTGTTGGTAATGCTAAAATTGTAATGTGGAAGCGTTCGTTAAGAAGTGTTTTAAGTTCTTCTTTGAATGTTGGTAAAGGGTGCCCTTCTTCAATCATTTTTTGATTGTTAATTGCACCTTTAACACTAGTAAAGTAAATCAGTAAGAATCCTAAAATGATAAAGATACAAAATACTCCAAATAGAAGCATAAGCATCGAGTTATCACCCTCAGTATAAATATAAATCCCCAATGCTTCGTCAAAGACTTTTCCTTGGACATTAGTTCCTAATGTCACGAGTCCTGAAAGCTGGTTTACACCATATCGTAGCATATACAACACAAATAAGATTTGTGCCGATAGGTACAGGTATCCTTTTATAAATTGCTTTCTTAAGAAGGCCCCCGAACCCATGATAAAGTATGCGCATCGTGTGGCTGTATCACCCTTACCAAATCCGTTGATATACCTTTTAAACGGTAGAGTTAGTTTCTCCATTTCACGTTCTCCTTAATAAATAAAGGGGCTTACGCCCCTAATTGTTACTCTATTACACCTTCTTGAATTTGTTTGACCATTTGATCTAAGAGTTCTTGCATAGGTGCAGGATTCTTATCTTCAAGTGCAAGGCCGAATGCTTCAGATGGTGTCCAGTAGTTTGAAAGGACACTCTTTTGACTGTGTGCGAATTGTGCTTGTTCTGCTAAAGCGCTTAATGCAACGTTAGCTTGAACTGCTTCACTTTCTGCAGCTTTAATGTTTGATGGTCCAAGTTTCAATGTGTTGAAACGTTCTAATTGACTTTCTTCATTGGTTAAAAAGTCTGCTAAAGCCATTGCTTCAACTGGATGTTTTGTTTTTGTTTTAACACCCATGAGTTTGTAGCCACCGAAGCTTGCCATTTGAACGTCTTCACCACCAATGTTGAATGTTGGCAGTTTTGTCGCTGCATAGTTATCACCCAATGTCTTTTCCATTGATTCTGCAACCCATGTTCCTGATACACCAGCTGCAATTGTGTCACCCATACCTGCTTGTAAGACTGTATCATCACCCGTTAAGAATGCTGGTGAAGCTGTAAATGAGCGCATATATTCTCCAACTTGAAGTCCACGTGCGTTGTTGAAGTCTGTGACTTGTTTGCCATTTTCAACAGCAAGTTTTCCACCAGCTCCTAAGAAGAATGATGCATTATACCAGCCATTTGAAACATCCATGAAGATTTTCTTATTTTTCGCTTCAGCAACTTTGATCATTGAATCCAATGACTTAACATCTTCTTCTGTAAAGACATTTTTGTCATAGTACATGAAGTATCCATTATCTGCAGTCATTGGGTAAGCATAAAGTTTACCATCGATTGTTGCTGCATCGACTGATCCGGGAACATTGTCTTTAACAATACGTTCTTTGTCTTTAGTGATTTCATATAATGCACCTGCTTCAACCAAGTCTGTGATTTGGTCATTAGCAAATGCGAAGACATCTGCTGCAGCTTCGATATCTTGTGTTACATAATCACGTGCGTCAGGTTCTCCAACAACACCTAATTCAATCTTGTATGTCTTGTCCGGGTTTAGTTCTTTAAACTTCTCAATGCGTTTTGATAGGAACTCTTGAGAATCTTGGGAACCCCATACTTTCAGATTAATTGTTTCGGATGCTGGCTTGCCTGATGAACATCCTGCTAGTGCTAGTGATACCATAAGTACCGTCATAACTTTAACAAATCGTTTCACTACTTCTTCCTCCTCACGATTTAGGAAATCGTTTTCTTAAACCTATTATAGCAAGACTTTTGCATTTGTAAAGGGGGAAATGTATACGTTTACATTATTCGTCTATGAAGATAACATTATTGGGTGTCACAGATATCGCTCCATGAGTACCTTTGAACACAATTTCATCGCCTACAAAATTTATAGAATAATTTTTGTTTTTTGTTCTAAATTCAATGAATCGCTTCACATTTTCATGATAATCACGATATGTCTTCACAAAAGACCAATCAATCCGATTGACCGCATCTGATAAATTATAGGAGTTATGATTTTGTTGTTTATTTCGGAAGAAACTTTGACCGATTTGCATGAAAGGAACACCCTTCGATAAAATCACCAATGCATTTAAGACATCGATTGCTTCAACCTGTTTATGATTTAAAACGACTTTATCCGCAAGTGCATAATTATCGTGACATTCAATGTAATTAATACTTAAAGCAGCATCAGCAAAAAGATTACCACTCCCCAGAATACTTTCTTTAATAAGCGGTGTTAGCCCTGTATCTACATACCCTAAATTACGAGCATCAGTATCGCCGCCTACAAGATTACGGAATTGATCATTAAAATGGCCGATACCTGGCAAGCTCGCAGTATTTTCCATACTCGCTTTAAGACTATCAGGGAGTCCTGATGCCATATGCCATCCTTCTCCGTATAACGCTGTATTCGGAATGGCTTCTTGAATTGCGAGCATGGTGTCGATGTCCATTATGCCCATCAAATCAAAACGGTAACCATCAATTCTAAATGTCTCAACATAATAGCGACATGCATCGACGATCATTTTTCGAACCATAGGACGCTCTGAGGCAACCTCATTTCCGCAGAATGTTCCATTATAAAGTTCAAAGACATTGTCGTAACGGAAGTAATAGTATGGGACCGTTTGATGAAACGCTGATGGTGCGACTTCATAGACATGATTAAAAACAACGTCAACATTAACTCCTATACCGTGTTTGTGATAACCATTCACCAATGTGGAAAACTCGGAAATGACACGAAGTGGATCATTGGGATCGGTACTGTATGATCCTTCCAATACCATATACTGCATTGGATCATAGCCCCAGTTATAGTTTTCCAAAGGATTGAGTTCGTCAATACTTCCGAAATCATTGATTGGCATTAACTGAATATGGCTGACTCCCATATCGAGGATATGTTGCATCCCATAGTCGCCATAAGACTCCAGCATGCCAAGGAACTTACCACGATACTTAAATGCAACATTCGGGTCCATTGAAAAATCACGAACCTGAGTTTCCAAAATGACCCCTGAGCGAGACTCAATTGGATTCGTTTCAAGATGCATTTGATTAAAATCAACCACTACACTGGCAGAACCATTCGGCATCGATGCTTTTGCGTAAATATCTGTCGTGATATTGACGTCCCCGTTGACATGCACTTCATAGTTATAAATTATCCCATGAAGATTTTGTGCAATCGTGTGCGTATAAACACCGTTATCTTTGCGGTGCATTAAAATACGGGCATTATCTATGCGTAGGTATACTGCAATTGCCGTTGGAGCAAAAACACTAAAAGTCGTTTCATCTGCTTCAACGTAACTACCTAAGCGCTCATGCGTCGCATCAAAGGTAGTATCAAACCAAGCCGTATGTACAATACCACGGTAGATAATTGGGTATACCGTACCGAATTGATCCGTCACAACATGATCAACTCCCAATTCTAAATTAGGTACGATTCCATTTTCAATGAGAACACCGTGATAATATAAATTAATGGGTTCACGCCATGTTAATTTTCCAAGTGTATCATAAAATACTTTCATGATAATTCTCCTTTGTAATATAGACACTGCATACTTTAGCAGCAACCGGGAACAAACCAATTCCCTTCTCATTGATCGTTACCACACCTTCAGTGTGTTCCATTAAATCAACAAATTCTTTACCTGCATGTTGCTTTCCAACATACATTTTTTTAATACTATTATAGCGGTTGCTCATAACGACCGCACCAGGAAAGTCGCCATCAAAACTCCAGCCAATAACATGAGTATCATCAATCATGTCGAACTGTTTACCATTCAGTTGATGCGATACGCGCATCATGCGTGCCAATTTGGGAAGATGCATTTTATAATCAGGATAAAATACACACGGTACACCTTCTGTACGCAGTAGAATCAATGCATACGCATGATAACGAAACCAATGTTTGACATACGACTCCAACGATTGACCCACTTGTGTATCGTGATTGTCCACAAATGTAACCGCATATTCGGGTTGTGTTGCAACGAGTGTGCCGTTGAATATTTTTCGTAAATCATAGTTATCCCCTAAAAAACTCGCAATATGAAAGTTAAAGTGTAACGGGACATCAAACAATGACATACTATACTGTGTTTCTTGAAGATAGTTATGAAGCGCTCGCAAATCAGGGCTCCAATATTCACCGACTGCATACTTCGGTGCTTCAGACTGCATTTCCTGAAGCCACTCATAATAAAAGTCAAAATCAATATGCTTAACAGCATCAATTCGATAGCCATCCAAACCAAACCGCTTGGTATACCAGTGACCCCAATCTTTTAAATGGTGGCGCACTTCAGGATTCGACACATCAATATCTGCACCCATAAGGTAGTCATAATTTCCAAGCTCAACATCGATGTTTTCTGACCAAGACTTACCATCAAAAAGATAGATTTCAGATGTCTTCGAACGATGATCAAAGTCGACTGCTTTAAAATGGTGCTTGTTCCATTTAAAATCTGAATACATATTATTACGATTATCGAAATTAAAAACCGTCCATGCTTCAATCTCTGTTTGGTGCTTCATATTTAAGCGATTGGTTGCATGTGATACCGTTGCATTCACACGCTCAACACCATCAGCACCCATTTTATGATTTAAGACAATATCTGCATAGACTTTAATCTTCTGCGCTTGCAGTGCTTTGATTGCTTGCTCATATTCTGAACATGTTCCATACTTGGTCCGAACCGTGTTCTTTTGATTAAATTCACCAAGATCGTATAAATCATAGACTCCATACCCAACATCATGGATTCCATTTTTAGCTTTATATGCTGGTGGCAACCAAGATTCCGTAATTCCATCTTGCGCATACTGATAAGCATCCCGTGCAATTTCTGCCCATAGATTCGTTTCTGGTTTCATATACCACTCAAAGTTTTGTAATAAAATACGTTTCATGCAAACCTCCGGGGAAAACGTTTTCCTCATGTTCATTATATACAACGCGTAAAAAATTGCAACCAAGAAGGTGTTGAATAAACAGACAAAAACATTATCGATTCCATTTTTGCCATTAGAACGAAAAAAAGGTCATTCCTTGACCTTTTTCATTAAATACTCGCGTGCTTCAGAAATAAAATAGAGTGAACCCGTTACAATGATGCTCCCTGTTCCTTGATTCTCAAGGGCTGTATCAATCGCTTGCGTGTAGGGTGTCATTGTTTGGACATTTTGATTTTCTGCAAGTTCTTTTGCTCGTGCAGCACGGAAAAAATCAAACTCTGTCACAATCACTGTATCAAATGCTTCCGTAAGTTGATGCACCATATTCCCATATTCTTTATCTTTAAGTGCTGCGAAAACGGCAACATGTGGACGTGGTAAAATTTCAGCACTTTGAACCAAACGATCAATTCCCATTTCATTGTGTGCACCATCAACGTAGACATTGGGTAATACTTCTTCAAAACGTCCTGCCCATGATGCAAGACGGACACCTCGTTGAAAGACATCGGCTGCTAATTCCGGAATTATGAACCGAACGATTGACGCCGCTAACGCAGCATTACCGACTTGATAACTACCCTGATTCGTAAGTGTATACGCAACATTTTCATGTTCAAAATAATAGGACTTGTCAACTCGCTTGTAACGAGGAATGCATAATTGTTTCAATTTTCCATGGTGGTCGTGCACCGTATTAATCATCACATCCAAAGCTTCGCGATCTTGAATTGTTGTTACAAGCTGTACTCCCTCTTTGATAATACCCGCCTTTTCATGCGCAATCGCTGCAATCGTGTCACCTAATATTCCTTGGTGATCTAAACCAATGTTCGTAATGGCACATATCTCTGGATTAATTACATTGGTTGCATCCAAACGACCGCCTAAACCTACTTCATAGATAACATAATCAACACCTGCATCTAAAAAATAGAGAATTGAAATCAACATATCAATTTCAAACATGCTTAGGTGATGTTCATCCCATAGAGGATATGTTTGATTGATATAGTTTAAAAAGATATCATCCGCAATTGGCACATTATTGATGCGAATTCGATCATTGTGAACAATGAGATGCGGTGATGTAAATGTTCCCACACGAAACCCAGCTTCTTGCAAGATTGAGCGTGTGTAGTTTGTAGTTGATCCTTTCCCATTGGTTCCTCCAATATGAATGGTCTGCAGTTGGTCTTGAGGATTGCCCATACTTTTTAAAAGTTTTCTAAAGTGATCGATGCCGTATGTTTGGTTCTTACGTTGCATCAATGCATCTAAAGCTATATGAATATCGTTATACATTGAGACTCCAATCAATTGGCGTTTCGCCAAGTTCTTCTAAATGATGATTTATGGTTGAGAAAGGGCGCGATCCATTAAATCCGCGATAGGCACCCAACGGTGAAGGATGACTGCTTTCAACAAAAATATGATGCTTTTTTATCAGTGCTTTTTTCTCTTGTGCCTTCTTACCCCACAAGACGAAAACAATTGGTTTATCTTGATTTCCAAGCGTTGCGATAACGGTATCCGTAAATGTCTCCCATCCTTTTTTTTGATGAGACAACGGTTGACTTTCCTCTACCGTCAAAATTGTATTAAGCATGAAGACCCCTTGTTTTGCCCACGAGGATAAATCACCGTGTGTGTTAACGATTCCTAAATCTCGTTCTAATTCTTTATATATATTGATGAGACTTTTCGGAAGTGGGATATTTTTATGTACTGAAAAACTAAGACCCATTGCCTGCCCTGGTTGATGGTAAGGGTCTTGTCCTAAAATCACGACCTTTACGTCATCCCGCGGGGTATCATCAAATGCAGCAAAAACATCTTGTTCGGGCGGGTAGACTGGGACTTCCAGGCGGCGCTCACGAACAAATTGCGCCAATGAAATAAAGTAAGGTTTTTCAAATTCTTCTTGAAGTAGTTCTTGCCAAGTACTCATAGACACCTCCATTAAAAAAGAAGCTTACGCTTCTTTTAGTATATCATTTTTCGCAATCCATTCGTCAGCAAGCTTTTGAATTTCTTCTTGAGCTTTTTTGACATCTATTTTTCCATTATAAAGGTCACGCAAGGGTTGCATGATATCGACCTCTGAATACAACGTACGCGCGAGAACATTAGGATTGTTATCCAATGCCATGACAGGCGGAGTATCGCTAGTATTGTAAGCAAAAATACGTTCTTTCGTATGTCTGTCTCCAATATTCAATTCATCAATATATGTTTTATGATAGACCGGAATTTTTCCTGTTGATGTATTGTGAATTGAGACAGCTTCTGGCGAACGCAGAATTCGAATGACTTCTGCAGCAGCCGAAGGATATTGTACCTCTATTGAAACGACATAACCATCTGTCTCTGCCATCGGAGACAAACGGTGATCTTGATAGGATGGGAATGGTGCATAGACATATTTTTGCCCTGTGCTTTCCTCATATTGTGCGGCCATGTCAAAGTCGTTAATAATTGTGAAAAGAGCTCGGTTTTCATAGAACGCTTTTTCATACTGCCATGTTAACTCTTCAGCAACATTTCGTTTAACTGTAGGAACTACTGGTGCTTTCACATCAGAATCTCCATCTGTTGGTGTAGCTTGGTCTGTGTTCGTTTCAGTCGTGTTTTCAGAATCATTTAGTTTATCTGTAGTAGTGCTTGGTTTTTGAGCGTCTGATTCGCCATCTTTTGCATTTGCATGGTCATCTTGTTTTGCTTCTGCTGGAATTGGCGCATTGGGATCTGGGAAATCCTTAGCAACTGTTCGATCCCAAACGATATCTCCCATCGCATCAATGAGTTCTAGTCCTTCTCGAAACTCACGTGTATTAAATCCAGGATTGGATCCTTTTTTAGTGAAATTCAATGTCCAACGACCCGCCGTTAACATTGGATAAAAACTTTGTTGATCGGTGAAAGTCAAAGGAAAAATAACATCTACTTGTTCATTCAATGTTTTACTTTGATTCATGATTTTTGTCCATGAATCAAAAACATCTGGAAGTCCCGATGTATCACTGTCTTCGATATTATAGCCGAGTGATTTCATTAAGGTCTCATTGTATGCAAAAGTCGGACCTGAGATACTATTTTGGATAAAATAATAGCCCGTCAAGTTGATGGTATCCTGTATTTGAACAGGGATTTTCGATCCAACGATCGAGTCGAGTTTCCCTCCCATATCATGGAATTTATCAAGGAAGTACGCGGCATCATTCTGCTTTGTTACCAAGATATCTGTTTGAAATGGTTCATTCAATTGCTTTGCAGTTAGTGGGGCTGCAACTTCGTAGGTGATGGCATCAATATGATTAGGATGTGCCTCATTCCATGTCGCAACGACATATTCACCCAATGCTTCACTTTCGACTTGAATCTTTAATGTTGCATTTTCTTCGATCAAGAAGCGTTCTGTTTCTTTGTCATAACAAACCGATTGTCCATCTAAAGTACATCGGTTCGCAATCACAAAGTACGATGTTGCAAATAAAGCCACAACTAAAACAAGGACAATCCCTATTATTGTGGGTTTATTTTGTTTCATCGTACATCACCAATCTCTCTAATAGTTGTATTTTACGTTTACGCAATGCTGTTAAGTCTGAAGCACCAATCAGCACCATGAGTTTCTTTAAATCCTCAAGGAAAAGTTCGACTTCATCAAACATTGCTTCTGTTTCTAAGTGTGCTGCTTTGAGGAAGTATCCTGAAATACCAACACCATGCGCTCCCAATCGAAGCAGTTTCATGACATCCAAGGGATTCGTTACACCCCCTGAGGCTAACATCTGTGCTTGATGGTGATACGGCTGCGTCATAAGTAAGGATTCAACCGGTGTTAAACCCCAATCCGCAAGATAATCATAACGTTTTCGTTCAGAACGAGCATTTTCAATCATGATGAAATTGGTACCACCGCGACCACTTACATCAACATAGCGTACGCCGCGATCAAGCAATTGACGGACTGTTTCATCACTCATGCCAAAGCCAACCTCTTTTACGATTACTGGAACATCAACACTGCGAATAATTGCCTCAATATGATCCAACCAGTGTGCAAAGTCACGGTCACCTTCATCCATTGTAATTTCTTGCGCAATATTAATGTGGATACCCAAAGCATCCGCTTTAATCATTTGAATCGCACGGATTGCATCGTCGACCGATGCATTCGCATTAATATTACCAATAATAAATCCATCTGGGTTTGTTTCACGAACAATTGAAAAGCTTGGAATTTGTGATGCGTCATCCAGGGCAACATGCTGCGAACCAACGGCCATTGCAAGACCAAAATGCTTCGCAATCATTGCGAGTTTTTGATTAATTTCACGTGTTTTATCACTACCACCCGTCATCGCATTAATATAAACCGGATACTCAAAAGCATGGCCAAAATAATGGCTACTTAAGTCAACATCCGAAAAATTCATATTCGGTAAACTATTGTGGATAAAACGCACTAACTCAAAATCGTTTTTGAAACCGTTTTGTTGCAATGCATGTGCGACGTGATCGTCTTTTCGTTGGGATCGTATACTACTCATAATGTCTAAATACCTCTACATCTAATGATACAATATCATTTTTTTTCCATTCCATGTCTAATTTGATAATTTTTTCATAATTATGTGACTCGTAAATTGCGATTCCGCAGTCACCACCACCAGATCCAGAGATTTTCGCACCTAAGTTTAAGGTTTCTGCTTTTTCAATAAGAGATGTCAGTGCTACCGTTTCAATATCAAGTTGAGTCCATGATGCAACTGCTTGCATCCATTTGCGATAATAACGCATTGATGATCGAATACCTTCATAATTATTATCTTTCCAAGCTTTAATAAATGAATCAACACACGATTTAGAGCCCAACAATAATGCTCGGTACGTCAAAGGATCCTCATCAGCACGTCGAAAGTACGTTTTAAGATATGAGACTGTTCTATTGACGGACTGCGTCCAGCCAACATGAATATTAAAAATATCATCTTGCAACGGTTCAATCTTAAGAAGGGGCCATTCTAAATGGAGAATTTCTGATGAAGACTGATGAGTTTTCAGCCACTGGACATCATAGCGTTCATAGATAATAAGACCACCAAAGACCGCTGCAGCCAAATCACCACCTGAACTCAATTCATGCATCTCAAGTTGTGCTAGTACCGCCATCTTAAATAATTCTATTTTTGATGTCGAAATTTGGTAAAAATCAAGAACCGACGCAATTACCGCGACAATTACAACTCCTGATGAACCAAATCCATACTTCTGATGATAGACCGATTCTAACTCACTTTCAATGGTGAGGTGAAACGGTTCTTGAAGTGGATAAAATCGATTGACGGTACGTAATGCTGCAGACACATAACGCATACCTTCAGTATCAGTAAAGAGCGTGTTACCTGATAACCGACCATACTGGCTCACGATTGTAAATTCATTAGCCGCGCAAATTTTCGTATTAATTGTTTTATCAACAGCCATTACAACCGATGCAAATCCTGGTTCCATCACTGCATATTCGCCCATTAAGAACAATTTCCCAGGGAATCTCATAAAATAATAAGACCTGGCCCTGACTTACAAACAACTGTTGTAACTGATGATGGCAGTGCTTCTAAAATTGATTCTACATGAGCTGCAGTTGTCATAATTTTGACATTTGGTCCTGCGTCCATTGTAAAGTATGCAGGAATTGATTTTTGGAGTTGACGGACTCGATTCATAATATCTACCGTCATTGGTTCAAAATACCACATATTCACCGCCATTAAAGAAGCATGCATTTTCAATGCATTGGTCTGTGCAATTTCACCGACACGTTCAATATCATGATTTTTGACAGCTTCTTCAAGTTGTATAAGATCTGCTTCTGTTGATGCAACCCATGATTCATAATATGGTGAATCAGCCACGGTTGTGTTCATTGCATCCGTACTCGAAAAAAGTTTTATCTGATCATTTAAGATACAAACAATCATTCTAAAATCAGACCAGGGTTCCATGGCAATCGGTTCGGCAAAACTGTCTTCATCGGAAGTACCACGATTCCATCGTACGAAATCCCCATAAACCGATCGTGACGCACTTCCCGAGCCCAAACGAGCAAGTCTTGATATTTCTCCATCGTCGAGATTTAAGTCCAAAGTCGCAGCTTTAGCGAGCGCAGCAAAAGCTGATGCACTTGATGCGAGTCCTGCTTCTTTCGGTACATGATTTTCCGATATGATGCGAGCATACTCTTGAATACCGTATCGCTCACGAATTCGGTCCATAAACCAATAAACGCGTTGACTGGTTTTATCATCAACCCATTCTCCATCCAACATGAATTGGTCTTGCGTTAATGAAGCATCGTACTCAACCCGTGTTTCAGTATAAAATTGATCGAGTGTCAATGACAAACTTGAATTATGCGGAATTTTTAACGCATTGTCTTTTTTGCCCCAATACTTAATCAACGCAATGTTTGTATGTGCACGTACTGTTTTCATATTACACCATTTCCTTTAAGTGATATTGCCATGTTTGAACTGCTCCATGACCTGTTAAGACTGCTGAAATTTCCGAGGCAACTGTTAAATTAGGAGCAAGTGCAATCATGCATCCACCTTGACCACTACCCGTTAATTTAGCACCGACTGCACCTGCACGACGCGCTGCATTAACTAAAGTATCCAAAGTCGGGTCAGACACACCAAAGAGGCGCAATATCTCATGCGCACGGTTCATTGCTTCACCTACACTCGAAATATCATTGAGTTCAAGACCACGGACTGTTTTCATTGCTAGTTGTGTGAACTCATCCAAATAAGGTTTCATTTTTTCAGGTTCACTTTCCAGTTGGGTTCCAAAAGTAGCAACTGCTTCTTTTGTATTTCCTAATACACCTGTATCTGCAACAACCAAGTAACCATCCATGTTCATGGCAATTGAGTCCATGAGTTTATCCCGTTCAAATAACGTTGGTACACCACGTGTAATTGTATTTGCATCCAAGCCACTTGGATTAAGATGGTGAATTGACTCCGCTACCAAGACAAGTTCTTTCATAATATCTTCTGTAATTTTAATCTCAAAAGCATCGAACAATGCACGGACAATCGATACAGATACTGCTGCACTGGACCCGAGTCCTCGTGATGCTGGAAGCATTGAATTGATGTTGATATCGATATTGACATTTTCTTTATTTAAATATTTTAAAACAGCATGAATTAAGGTAGTTATTCCTTCTATCGATTCTGGTGCTGTATTCAATTCCCCTGTATAAAAGACACAATCTATGGTTGATTCTGATTGTGTTATTGTTACTGTTGTTTCAATTTTCGCAGCATAAAAAGGTAAAGCAATTGCTGGTTTACCATAAACGACAGCATGCTCACCAATCAAGATTATTTTTCCTGTTGCGATTCCGATTCCAATTTGATTCATATTTACCATCCGTATCTATTATACATCATTTTATTTACAAATAATCGCTTCACATAAATTCATGAAATTACATAAAGAAAACTCTCTAGCCCAGATGGTTAGAGAGTTAGTGTTAGATACGTTCAATATCTGTGTATGAAATTTCTGTAGGTGTTTCACGTCCAAAGAGAATTGTAAGAACCATCGCTGACTGTGAATCATCATTCATACTGTCAACTGTACCTTCGATTCCGGCAAACGGTCCGGATAAAATTCGAACTGTATCTCCAATTTCGAAATCTACGATAAGTTTTTGATCGCTCATACCCATACGTTGTAAGATTGATTCAATTTCTTCTGGTGAAACTGGGAACGGCTTCGCTCCACCACCTGATGATCCGATAAATCCTGTGACACCTGGTGTATTACGAACAACATACCATGCTTCATCAGTCATAATCATTTCAACGAAAAGGTATCCTGGGAAAAGATTACGCATCTTCTCTACTTTTTTACCATTTTTATATTCAATTTCTTTTTCTTCAGCAACAAGAATGCGGAATAATGAATCCTCAATTCCCATTGACTCAACTCGTCGTTCTAAATTTTCCTTAACACGGTTCTCATGACCAGCATAAGTATTAACGACATACCATTGTTTATCTTCCATAGTTTATTATCCACCAATTCCAAGTAATTTTAATGCTTCGATTGACACAATTTCTGTGAATAGGAAATAGACTACAAAGAAAAGAATAAATGAAATCGCAATAACCGTATTGCTTGAAAGTTCTTTTCGGCTTGGCCAATGGATTTTACGAATTTCTTCTTTAATTCCTGCAATTGTAAACCAACTCATAACTAAAACCTCCTATTTAGAATCGCGATGCAATGTATGTTTTCCGCATCGTTTGCAAAACTTTTTAATCTCTAAACGCTCGCTTGCGTTTGTATGATTTCGACTTGTTGAGTAGTTTCTTGAGAGACACTCCGTACAAATTAGAATCACTTTTTCTCTTTTGTTTGACATTATAAAAAAACCCACTTTCGTGCTCTATAACTTTATCATAATCGAAACTGAGTGTCAATTTGATACGTTATCTGATAGAGTCAATACTTTGTTACCATTTTCTTTATATTTTTGAAGAATTTAGTGCTAAAACACTGTATTTATGGCCATTATACCATTTATTTTTGCGTTCAATTAATTTTTCTAGAAATTTTTCACGTTTTTCCGAATTTCGGACACACTAAAAACAACACGTCCATTTACTCTTATTAAACTGTGTTCTATCTATGTATTAAGTTATGGATCCAGTAGCAATCGTTCGAAGAAATGTTCTGAACCCTGTATCAGTTGAATGATTGAATGCTGGTATATTCGAAGTTCTTCCTGAATAGGGTGATATTTCATAATTGTAATGATCTTCAATTTCACCATCTATCACAAACTTACTCTCTCCAGGTTTTCTAACTGGTGCCTCACGATACGTTTCGTAATCAATACCATTCAATTTATATTCTTGAAGCCTTACGTAATTGGGGAGTCTACTCTCTGATAGAGCCTTGGGTCTACTTGAGTATAGATCGGAAAGAAAATGAGACACATGACCTTCTGCAGAAGTACCAGGGTATCCATCGATGAGCCAATTATTACGACTCTCATTCCAAAAGTTCAAGATTTTCCTGAATTCACTACGACGATATTTTATACTTTTTTTGGTATAACGTTTGTCTGCGTTATCAATCCAATCTTCTACAAGTACTTTAAAATCATTTTTCATATCGTGCTCGATATAATTCAATGCTTTTGTTCGAAGTATCTCTCCCTTCTTGCCACCACCAAAGATACGCATCAGTGATTGCGTCAAGTGAAACAAATCATATACGAATTTTGTTTTATTACGAGGAAAGGTATTAAAGACTTGTTGAATCCATGATCCACCATCTCCTCCAACCACAAACTGATTACAATTTGGATATTTTAATGATAGGAAATCGAGAAGCTCTTCGGCTTTCGCATCAATATCTTCACCTTGCATAAATAAAATATAGTTTTTATCAATAAGCTTATTTCTTCCCTTGCACTCCTCAACGCAGTCAGTATATGAAACCATCATTCTGATTTGACTGTTTCTCTTACTGCTTTTCTGAGTCTTTACATGATCCTCGTCAGCTTGAATGAATATTCTATCTACTGTAAAATTTTGAGCGATTGATCGCCTTATCTCTTTCATACCCAAACGATTTAAGACATTATAGACAGTTTGCTTCGAGACACCGAGGGTCTTTGCTAAATATTCTATCTTTACATTACCATACGCATCATAAATATATGCTTCCACCTCTGCACTGATTCTTATACTCTTTGAAAGTTCATATTTATCATCAACCGGATAAAAACCATGACGGGTTTTGCAGTTGTAATAATAATTACGATAAATCGTGATGGGTCCATCTTTTAAAAGTAGCGTACGTTCTCGTTTCCCATAACATACATACCCTTGTTTACGCCACTTCTTATTTTTATAAAATTTCTTATCAATTCTGTCTGCTTCACGCTGTGCCTTTATTCGAAGATTCAGTGATTGTTTAGCACGAAACTTATTGAGCAAATAGTAATAATCCATTGTAACTAACCTCCTAGATTATTTTTCATTAATAAAGAAAGCATGACATCTATTATAGGTCACTTCTTAAGATCTATGGTGTTTATCTGCCTTATCAAGCTGAGCAAAGAATTCTCCTCTACTCTTATTACCCTTTTACTTTTTAATGAACAAGGATACGTTTGATGGCTACAACGGATAATACCGATTTTCCATCTTTTCCAGTTAAGTTCATTCGCGAAAAGATATTCGAGTTATATAAAATCATGTAAAAGTTTTGTGAAAACAAATACTTTCACTTGATAGTATGTCACGTTCAATTTATAATCGGGGTGTCTCTACAATTTGTATTTGTGTATCCTAATACAGACCTTCGTTAGAGCATTCCCAGATATATTTCCTCGTTACTTTTCAAAAGTTAACTCTCTGGGATCCCCCCCAACCACAACATTCGGCTCATACATGCCTCCTTTTGCGCATTATGAAAACCTATGTTGTGGTTTTTTGATGTCCAAATAGAAAAAGTGTGTCATTCTAGATATCGCGCCTTATAATCGAACAATTCAAAAAACGATCAAGAAACCGGATCATCGACCCTAAATAAAATACACAAAGTACATTTCTCATAGTTCTAAAGAAAATTATGTTCAGTATCACACCTTTCAGGCCACCGTCTGGCTTTCTTTTGCGTTCTTTCCAATTAACTTTTTTTGTGAGACTGGCTTCTTGCTTTGAAGCTTTTCTCATTTGTTTCATTGAAAAGACCGCTTACGGCCGTCATGATTCATGTTTGTAGCTTGGTTGAATACAAGGATTGCGAAGCAACTTGCACAGTCCTTGTGTGAAATCACAAACATGATAGCTGTTAGGACGAAACGGTATCAATAAACAAATGAGCTGAAAACTTGCAGCATGCACGTTTGTCTCGCGTTTTTTTCATAT
The DNA here is from genome assembly GCF_009828825.1 of Erysipelothrix aquatica. Taxonomy (GTDB): domain Bacteria; phylum Bacillota_I; class Bacilli_A; order Erysipelotrichales; family Erysipelotrichaceae; genus Erysipelothrix; species Erysipelothrix aquatica_A. Next base: position 128,039 of record NZ_WTTA01000004.1, read on the forward strand.
AGAATTGTCAGACAAGCGAATGAAAAAAGGTGATTGGTGAAAGCAATTAACTTTTTCGTTCGACTTGGCGTTAAGACAAGTCCTGGTGAAAAATAAATGAAGTCAACAAAGACCAGAGCACGGTTTGTGTGTCCTGGTCTAAGAGGAAGATTATTTTCAGACCACGTATTTTGCCCATAAAATAATACACTCTGATTGTTGACTTCATTTAAGCATCTCTTATTATTAAGTGTACTCTATTCAATATCTGTATTTGTCAATCCAAATTTGGCCCACTCTACAATCGGAAAATGCCCCACTATTGATAGTTCCTATTTGTATCCCAATTACGAACTTCCATTTGTTTGAAGCGTCTTATACCAATTTAGTGGTACAATCCATAAAAGATAAGGTGTCAAAGACCCTTATCAGTGTAACGGTTTTATGAATGAATCACGTTAAGAATTGGTATAAGGTGCGTGCGGCAAAAAATAAGGGCAATGCCCCTATTCTTCGTCATGATTATGATTACCCTTATACTCATTAAGCAGTGAAAGCATTTCGGGGTCACGCCCTGCATACTTTTCAAGTGTTTCAACCATTTTGATTTCTGAGATTTTGTTCTGCATTTTTGAAAGCAATACGGATTTCGCGACTTCTTCTTCTCGTTGCTCTAACCATGATTTTACGTTCACCGTATCAATGATGATTTCTGGCTCTTGATTTAACCGGATTGCTTTATAATGACTAATTGTTTCAACCACTACCGCGGTTACCGGCAAATCTTCATAACTTGCGATTACAATATAATCATCTTTTTTGAGTGATTTCTCACTTACGCATAATACTTCACGACCTGATTCAATTTCTCGTACAATATAATGTTTCATGTTCTGCTCCTTAGCCTAGTTACGGCTTAACTTAATTTCCTGTACAACTTCCATTTCAATCTCTACATTGCCACTTATCAATGCAAGGAATAATTCAAGTGGTATTTCAATCATTGGTATGTCTTTTTTCATAATTGCTCCCTTCTAGGTCTAATCTCTTACCCCTTAGCCACCCCATCCTTAACACAAAATCAAATGAGTGGTGCAAGACGTAACGGAGTAAATGAACGGTAGTCGCACAAGTGCGGGTGAAGTGTGAGCATAGCGAGCGGATCATTTATGAAGTGCAGCGTGAGAATAAAAAGATTACTGTGGGCTTCTGTAATCTTTTATGAATCTTGCACAACGAATGTTTGTGTTAATGTGGCGGTGGCACCTGATAGTATTTTTTGTGAAAGTACTGGTTTTGAAATATCCTGGATAAATAAAAAGTGGCCGCACATTATATGTGCAGCCACAATCCTTAATATATTTCCCATTTTCTACATAACGACACAATTTCAGATTGATCAACATCAAAGATATCCGCGATCACACCATCACTTAAATTATGAACATGAACCATAAGCACTAAAGTATCTCGAGTCAGCGTATTAAAGTTAATGGCCCGTGTTCCAGTCCAACGCTTCCATCGTGCAATGGTTTTGTGATATTGTTTGTCTAATTTTTTTGTCATTACTTCCGCCAAAATGGTTTCTTCTTCATGTTTTCTTCAAGAATACGACGTTCACGCTCAGCCATTTCTTTGGCTTCATGCTCCATTCGTTTCTCTTCTTCAAAGTAAGCTTCACGTTCTCGTTTCTGTTCATCAAAGATGAATTGTTGTTGGCGTTGATAACGCTCTGCATATTCTCTTAAATCAAAATCCATTGTTGCGACTTCAGTTAACAAAATGGCCCGAAGATGGCGATCAGTGATACGAAGCCGAATATAATCATTCAGTTTAAATTTTAAAGTACTGAAGCCATTCAGTATCCATAAATGGCCAAAGCCATCTTCTGTCATTGCAAATTTCTTAACATAGCGCTTGAACGTCTTCTGAGTATTTTCAACCTCGATATTTACTTTGAATTTTGGAATGCGTATATCCCCAATTCTCTTTGGATCATACCCAAGTTTTCGAAGCTCCCTATCGGTCTGAATATCATCAAGTTCAAGCTCTTTATTATTTGCTAAAATTGTATAACAAATTTCAGCTACAAGCAACTCATGAGATAGACTCGATTGGCTGAAATTTCGGATGACATAAGGACGTTCATGGTCCCCTGTTTTTTCATTCAAAACATTCATACCACGCTGTCTTAAAAAATAAATATACGGGGTTGTATTTCCATCGCGTTCTCGACCAATATATCGCTCTTCAGTTAATTGAATTAAACGTCGTTGAACATGTTTCAAATCAGTGTAATCAGAAAATTTCAATATCAATTCAGCATCGAGAACACGAAACTTATTAAGTAGTTTAAACAAATATTCATCTCTTCCAGTAATTTCAATTTTCATCACCAGGATCATCACTCCTTCTGTTTTTTTTAGAAATGGCACACGTTCCATTTCTACCATCAAACGATAAACGCTTTTCTTATCGTTTGCCATAAGCAGCATCGACCCTCCTTTTTCTTTCACCTTTAGTCGTTGCTGCTGGTTTGTCTTTTGTTTTGTTTTTTTATTTTATATTCTACCTCCGCCCCTCACACAATCCTTCTTAATTCTTCTTTATATTATTCAACTTCATCCACTCCCACCACCCGTTCATACATATACCATTAGGTATATTATGATTGTATGACTTTGTCAACGTTTCGCAGAAAGGTTGACAAAGTCATACAAAGGGCGGTAGGAGTGGGTGAAATGGTATTCTAGATTGTAATTATTGTGGTGGTCGGAAACCATCACAGAATTAGGGGGGCGAACCACCACTTACTTTTTATGATTGATGGTCCTCAACCATCAACCAATCACCTGTTTTTATACGGTTTTGTCGTTCTGCTTTTGTAGGTTCTTTGATGTCATCAAGATTCAAAAACTTAACTTTGAAAATATAAGGTTTGGAATAAATGTTATCTTTAACCAAAAAGATACCACGAACTGTAGGGAGTGTTTTTATGACTTCAGGACTGAATACATACTCTCGTTCTGATTTCGACGTTCCCATGCCTGTACTACGGTCTCCTACTCCACTACTTTCTGTTTGCTGTGTTTCACTTGTTGCGTGAACTGTCCCCAGTATATCTGACATTGCTATCGCATCATCTGGATCATTCAGACGAAACGTAAAGAAACGATTGGTATTGTTCACAATTTGGCGACGTATATTTTTATCATGAACATCCATATCACTGAAGCCCTGGATTGAATAAATGACGTTGCCTCCTAAGGACCCAATGCGTGCTGATAAATCAACCACAGAATCTGAAAAGAAAGCCCCTAATTCTTCAAAAATTGCCGTCACTTTTTCAGTCTCTTTTCGTGACATTCTTCGCCCCATTGTATTCTTAAAATCTTGAATCACAAGTGCTCCAGTTGAAATCGAAAAGTCGGTATACGTCATACTATTGAGTAGCACAATGAGTACCCCATTATTACGGATGACATCCTCGATATCAAAGCCTTCATTTTCGCCAAACATTGCACGCCCTTCTCCTTCATAAACCGTCGCAAATGATGCCGTATTTTTTTCAACGCCTTCAGCACTTTCAACCATAATTTTTAGATACGGTGTTCGTAAATTGGATAGTCCTTTTTCTCCATATCTATCTAAAATTTGATTGCGCAAGTGCAACGAAATATAATCATCATGTGGCCCATCAAGCTCACTGTTTTTTAAGATATGCTCTGCAAGTTCATAAGGGTTTGAATACTTAATGATATTTTTAAAGTTACGAGGTATACCAAAAGTAATCATGTACGATGCCATCATTTGCCAGTACCGCCCAGCCAGCTCTTTATAGTGTGCAGCATTTACGGACCAATCTCCCATCTCTTGAAGCATATCTTTAATTTCTGTTGCACGACATCGCTTAAACGGATTGTACGAATCAGAGTTCTTAATGTTTGTTTGGTCGATAACATAGAGCGGTCGTTTGAATAATCGTGCAAGTTTTGCAGCACCTTCGTAAAGAGATCGATCAGCAATATCACCCTTACCATCAACGATGATTAAAGGGCGTCCACTCTTTAAAAGCGCTTGAATGACTCTTCGTATCCACGCTGTCTTACCAGCTCGTGTTGCTCCTAAAACGATGGTATTATCATCAATTAATTCTGAGGGCTTTCGAAATGAGAACCATGTTGCTTTCCACATTTCACGACGTCTTTTACGTTGGGTCTTTGCTTTGGCTGTTCGCCATGTCTCTGCGTAAATTCTAAGGCTAATTACAGCTACAAGCACACTGCCGATGACCCAGTACTCAAAAACATTCACATTAACAAGCATAGAACTCAGTGATTTAATTTGTATAGTTTTTGCCGTTTCGTAAAGCTCCATAAAATTTTCTACTTTTATTTTATCCCTTAGTAAAAACAACACGATCGCTAAATACAAACAGAATAGGAAAGCAATGTTGTAGATGTTGAATTGGGTCTTTTGGTAAAAGTACTCCATTCGTGTACTAAACTCACCACCCTTTGAATAAACAATAAATACAAGTCCAATGAGAGATCCTACAATCATAACCGGAACAAGTGATGATAGTATAAGTGTTAGTATGATGTTTGTGAATTCTTGAAATTTCATTGTTTCTCCCTTTCTTCGAGCTTATCGGTGTATTGCTTCAGCTCTGCTGTTTTGGCTTTGTGTTCAGTTTCAAGTTGAGTCTTATCGGCCACGAGTGTATCGTAGGCTTTTTGCTTCACCGCTTTGATTTCATCACTTGCAAGTTCAAGCTCATTTTTTGCCTTATTGACTTCTGGTTCGATGTCCTGTATTTTTCGCTCCAGGGTTTCTACTTGTGTTTGAAGTAAGTCAATCGACATGAAAAGTGCTGGAGCTGTTTTTAAGTAATCATCGCCTTTCTCGATTAGTTCAACGTGAGGCACCTTACGATAATCAAAGCTTATGCCACGCTGTGCATAGCCCTTATCATTGATATTAAGTGTAAAGTAGTAATATTCAGGAGTGATTGTGAATTGAATCAGTGTCCATTTATATCCTGACTTATTGTCTTTGCTTGTTGATGTAAATTCTGACTGGATCACTTTCATCGGTAGTTCAGTTTTTTTATCGTTTACAACACCAAACTCCAGATCTTTATAATTGAACGCGTTATTAATTTTTTCTTTAACCCGAACTTCCCCAATCATAAGTGTTGGATTGTAAGCAACACGTTCCACAATCAATTCACTTGCCGAGAATTGATACGCCTTATTCTCGCTGTGTGTTGTGACATCACGTCTTCCATCAGGTAGCCACATATTACTCGTAACAAGCACACCCACAAATATGGCCATTGCAAGTATGAGTAATAAGTAGCGCTTATTCTTAGGGCTTTTTAGTTCAACATAACGACCACTGCCTTCTTGTTTAAACGGATTCTTCATTATCGTTTTTACTCCCTTCCTTCTTGTTAATATTCATTTGTTTTATTACCTGGTTATATTCATCTATTGGATCAATAATAATATTTTTATGGCCACTGTTTTTTAACGTTTGTATTATCATGCTTCGGTTATTTCGTTTAACCATTCTTACACACCTTCACTTTCTATTCTTCACATAGGCCCTCAATGACATCACAAGGGTTTATGACTTTGTTAGAGTTGACCACATCATACATGTTACTACTGTTCGCAACTACAAAGTGAAGATGAGGGCCACTCGATTTACCACTATGGCCACTTAAGCCAATTTGTTGGTTCAACTTAATATGTTCGCCTATCGATACAAGAGGTGCTGATAAATGGGCGTAGGCGACAAATTGCTCTGAATCTTTCACTTTGATAATCACAAAGTTTCCAAATCCTCTAATACCCATCATGTTATTATCTGCAATACCGCCACACTCATCCCTCATTGATCCATTATTATCACATCGGCTACCTGTTAATACCACTTCACCATCACTCACAGAAAATACAGGTGTTCCAATGTCAAGGCCAAAATCAATACCATCATGATAGCCACCTGTTCCATCAATGTTATAGCTAGGAAACCAGCCTGTAATTCGATACGGTTTTTGTACTGGTAACCCAAGCGTACCATATTCACAATAAGCCTTCATGAATTCTGTTTGAATGATTGAGTAATACTTACTGTCTGTTTCCTTTGAGTTTGCTTCAGTGTCACTTGTTTTCTCATAAGCTTCATTGACTTCAACACTTGTTTCACTAAGACCACTACGGATAAGAAAATCAAGAAATGATGTTCCATACTGCATACTTTGAATGAAGACTGATTTCGATAGTTTGAAGTCTTTATCCTTCGCATAGTTTTGAATGGCGTTTGCTTTATGTACCGTATCAAGTAGTGATGATGAACGTTCTTGATGCAAGGTTATCATTACAACCTCATTTTTAAACGTCTCATCCTGAAGCGTGTTTAAATCAAGCGTTTCCGATTCACTTAAGGATTCATAAAGCGCTTCGGTATCGATGGCACAGTGTTGTGTTGATTGTATTCCTGTATCGCCACTACTTCTAAAACCATACATCATAAGGGAGTATGGAAGTAGCACAAATGCAATCAGTGCACCACTCCCTAATGCAAGAAGTTTTTTCACTATACTCCACCTTTAAAATAGCCGCGTTCTCGATTGGTTACAATGCTAGTAAAGTAAATCTTTCGCCCCTGATCATCCACAACCAAAAACTTACGTTCTCCCTTTTCACCCTTTACAAATTTCGTAACGGCAATCGCATCATTTTCAGTAACACCCCGTAAGAGTTTTGGTAAATTCGCAGCACTTCCAACACCGGTTCTTCCTACATACTTGTTTGTAATAAGGTCAAAGGTTGCGCGTAGTAAATCACCAGCTTCTGCAAGTGAGTTTTGTGTATCGTCAGTTGTATGGATGACAATTACCAAACCGCTATACGCTTTACGTGCATATTTAAGGAAGTTCAAGACATCGTTTAAGAATGCTCTACTTTCTGCATATTGCATAAATTCATCAAGTATGAGATGAAACATAAAGTAAGGCTCTTCACGTTCATACATTTTCACACCAGTTTCAATCTCTTTAGCTTGATTGCGTTGGAGGTTGAGATACACACCATACGAAGCATAACTCATAAGTAGTGACACATAGCTTGCTTTAACTTTAGCATCCGAGTTATTACGCAAAAAGCTAATATCAAAGCAAAGTGGTTTCGTTAAATCAAAATCAATATTCGTTCTACGATTGAAAAGGTATCCATAGTTATTACACATTTCTTGTAAGCCTGTTTGAAGGTTGTATAAGTCTTTGAGATACTCACCAAGTACCACAGGTTCGCCTTCAGTATCTTTACCATTCCAATTTTTATCTTGGATATGAACGATCTCTTCATTGACTGCTTTCAACACTTCATCAAGTGTTCCCCAGAGCTTATGTTCAATATCATCAAATGAGCGGGCTATATAGTCCCGATAGAAGATGTTTAAGAAGTGCCCTAGGCGAAGTATCGTTTGTTCACGCTCAATGCCGGTAAATCCTTTAAACGTCTCTTTGATGCTTGAAATCTTGGTTTGAACGTCATTCATTCGTATCATGCCATCTTCACTCTCAACATAGAATAATGCCATAAAGTTGATGTTGTTGTTTTCACTGTAACTCACGCGTGGAATTCTTAACACTTCACAAATCAAATCATACTCATCGTGGATATCAAAAATGAGTGGAATGTAATTTCCTCTAATGAGCATATTCTTAAATAATTTCTTTAACAGTGCAGACTTACCAGCACCCATACCACCTAAGAATGCAATGTTATAACTGCTATTTTTAAAGCTGAAGGGATTAGGAGCATAGACCCCAGTTTCTGTCATTCCCAGCACTGCTGCATGATAGTCCACAATATTTACGTTACTACTCAATGTCATGTCCGCAAGGTTACCACTTGACACAAGTTGAGCCTGTGGGTTAGAAAACAGTGTCAATCCCTGATAGTCTTCAAGTAAGTTATTGGTTTGTATGACACCTCGCATTTTCGCTTTCACTAAAAGGTTTGTCACTTTTTTAGAATTGTCCTGTAATTCGTCAAAGGTGCTACCAAACACAAAGACTCGAACACTCATTGACTTCACAGAATTTTTACTTGCATCAATGTATCGTGAGAAACGTTCCATTTCTTTCTGGTTGAGACCTGCACGCTTGTATTGCGTTCGTGTTTTCGCATCTTCCTTTTTGTTTTCAGACTTTTCAAATGTCTTGTCTTCAATATCGGCAAATTCTTTTGAGTCAACATGTTCAAAGTCGATACTGAGAAAAGCAAAATTTGATTTATTGATGCTTGCAAACATATTGGTGCTACTGCTTTCTGGAAACTCTACAATCTGAAAGACTGTAAAATAACGATTCTCATTAACATAGTAAAGTTCATGCCATGAGATACCACTTTGTGAAGCAATCTTTGCGAGTGCTGGTGCATTCTTGGATGTAATAAGCTGGGTATTTTTATTCCTAATTTCTTTAAATTTCTTAAACAGTTTCATGAGTTTTCAAAACCTCCTAACTGTCGATCATGTAAATGCTTTATTAAGTCATCACCTGTAAATCGTGTCACTTCAAGGTGTGCATTGTTACGATGGAAGCTATCTAGATCATTAACATGAACGTCAATAGTTTTAGTGTTTTGTGTTTGATTGTTAAAGTAGTTCATCCACATTAACATTTCTTCCACTTCTTCTTGATACGGTGTTGACCCCATCAAGTCATTAAAGTAGTCGAATGAGTCTTGAAGTGGACGATTGTTATAAACGGGGAAGTGTAGTTTGCCACGTGTTTCAAGGCTATCAAATAGTGTCGCTTGATGATCTTTGTTTTCTTCGTCAATCTCTCGACTGATGCCATTAATATTGATGTATTCATACATATAGACAGCATACTCATTTCCCGCTTTATCGGTATAGGTCTCGTCACCCACCGTTTCTATACCACTGTCTTCTAGAGCACTTGCATCAAGTCGCATTTTATTGTGTTGAATATTTTTTTTAAGTTTAACCTTATCTCGATTAAAGAAGTTCATAAATTTCAAACGGACACCCCCTGTTCTTTGTTGCTTATTTGCCCTTTGATTATCTCTAATTCTGAACTTGAGAAAGAGTATCAAAGCGGATAAGGTTGATTTTTGTTCGTTTGTATGACTTGGTAGTGCAAGGATTACCGCAAATAAGACAATTCCAATGATTGTAGGGACACCGAGTTTGCTATGAATACGTGGAATAATCACGATATTGCTTACCATTGCAAAGAGCCCTAATAGAATGAGTGCTTCGACACTGATTGATTTTAGATTAAGGCCGCTCTTATTTAATTTTGGGATCCATTTTTTCACTCATCATCACCTCCAATTCGGCTATGTCTTTCATCACTAGCTAAATGCTCGTTGTACCAATCTTGAATTGCTTCAGATGTTTTTGTTTCTTGCGCCTTGTGATATGAAGTATCGTTAGGTACGGATTGTTTTGCTTGAGTTTGTTTGACTTGTTTTTCAGGATTAGAAACAGGTTTTGAATCGCCCTTTTTGCTACGCTCATAAGCCTCATAACGTGCTTTCTTTTCTTCAGCTGTCGTTGCACCACCATATTTCTTATCATGTAGTGGCAAATTACTTTCATATAAGTTATACTCATCAATTTCCCAGTCTTCCATATGTGATAGCGGTTTATCATTTTGATCTGATAAATCATGCTTATTAGAGGAGCTTTCGCTATCTTTCCAGTCTTCCCGTAACGTTTCATCGCTAGGTACTCTTTGAGGATTTGCCATATCTTCGGGCTTATACTGTTCGTCTTTACCATCTTTTGGTATATAACCTTCACCATGTACTGGTACTTCAGGGCTTTCAGATGGTTTGCCCTCTTCACTTACCAACCCATTTGTGGTTGTTTCTTCAGGTCCTTTTCCATTGGCGATAATGCCTTCAGGACTCTCGACTGGTTTTGAATTATCGGTATCAGAAGTGTCATTACTTGGTCCTTTATTGGGATCGTTATCATGGTCATCCTGTCCCTTACCATCTCCAGATAATTTATTCTTAACTCCTCGTCCTGCTTTTTTAGCGCCACGATATAATAATGCTCCTGCTCCAGCCATTGCGAATGCTGTTGCCATCGTCCGTCGTCCATTTTGAAAGCCAAATACCTTATCCAGAAAATCACTACCATGTAAAATCACAAGTCCTGCTGCAAAAAGAGCAATAACCTTAATGAAAAATGGTAAAGCTTCATCTGATTGTGACAAGACGCCACTTGCAATGGTGGGATAAATACTGGCTAAGACTGTTAATATTAAGATAGATACAATAGTTTGCACAAAGGTTAAATATGGTTTTCCTGCCGCATTCAAGTCATCCAGTCCTTTTAGAACTCCAAATTTTCCAAGTAACTCATTGGTAACAAGGTCATACACAAGACCGCCAAGTTTAATAAGTGCCACAAAATACACAAAGAACGTAACTGCTAAAATGACATTAATATTGAAGTATTGAGTATGATATCTAAAATAACGCTCATCTCCAATTCCCCACATCCCATCAATTACTCTAACCGCTTCTTTTTCACCAGTCCTTTCATTCAATACATATTTATACCCTAAATCGTCCTTACTTAAACGTTCATCCCACCGAATGTATTCAAGCTGAGCTTCACTCAGTCCTTGTTCAATCAGTGTTAGCGTTACCTTATTTCCATCCTTAGCTTGTGCAATAAGATACTTTAAGTCATAGGTTTGATCAAGAAAAACACGTTGTGAGGTTGTAGCGTTTTGTCCGATTGCTTGTTCAATTTCACTGGTAAACGCAATTCGTCCATCATTTGCAAGCGTTACAAACGTACTGAAGAGTAAGAGCGCAAACCCGACAATGAAGGCATTGTAGAGCACTGACATTGTTTCTTTAAGTTGAAACATTCTCACTAAGACAATTCCACCAAGACCAATCATGAAGACTGACCCGATGAGGATATTTATATTATCTCTAAAGATTGAAAGTTCTTTGATGGATGCAAACATATCAAAACGTGCAAGAAGCATAAACCCGCTTTCTACCATATTGGTCAGTGCTGATAAGCCAATGTATATAAGGTGTGCTACTCCTTTTACAAGATACGTAATAAAATCATCGAGTTTCAAATACTTTTGCAAGTGGGAGACAGTACTTAAGTCTGTCATCCCATCTGCATAAATATCATTCACTGTATAGATAATAAATAGGGCCATCAACACAATGCCGAAAGACACCTCCATCCATTGTTTTTTATGTATCTTTGATTTCATCATCAAGCGCCTTGGATAATGCCCCAGATTGTAGCAATGGCCATAATGACAATATAACCAATTACAGTACCAATAGCAGCAGCTTTAGCTTCCTGTCTTTTACCTGTAAATAGAAGTGCTGCAGCAATGATTAAAAGTACAACACCTACGACATTTGCAAGCCCTTGAATTTCTTTAACAATTGTATCGGCATACGGTTTCGCAATACCACCCAGTGACCCTTCTTCAGCACTCACTTCAAGTGTCAATCCCATTCCAGAAATCGTGAGTCCACTCACAAAACCTATGATTGCAACTTTTTTACATTTGATCCATTCGATTGATTTATTTTTTAATTTACTTAATAGTTTCATAATAGCTCCTTCTTATTCAGGGATAAACCCGATTATTAATGTTGTTTCATCACGTAATGGTACACATGACGAGAAATTACTGTATTTTGATGCGTATGCAACACACGCTTCACGTGCTTGTGCATTTGTTACTGTTTCTGAACTTAAGAATTTGCGGACTTCCCCTTGTGGTTTCGATTGCTCGATAGGTTTTTGAGGTTCGCTTGGTTTTTGAACAGGTTGTTCATCAACCTTTGGAACGTCTTCAACCATATTCTCTCCAGGGGCTTCCGTTTGTGCTTCATCGTTTCGTTCAGGTTCTTCAATTTCATTTACTTGTTCTGGTTCTTCGTTTGATGGGACTTGAGGAAGTAAGACTTCTTCGTCCTTTGGTTCAGATTCTTTGACAAACTGTATTTCCTTAATAAATACCCGACCATCTAATTCATAAGAAAGAGACAGCACTTCATTTTCAGTGATGGTTTGATTGGTACTGTTACAATGCACAACCTTACCATCATAATGAATTTCATCATTCTGTATCAGTAAGTGAGGTATCTTCTGACCGTTAATACTTTCAACAGGACTGCAAGCATTGAAGTTTTCATCATAGGGTAGCTCACTCACATCCGTAAATGTGAGTGAACTCTTCTGACATCCTGTAAGACTAATCAAAGTAACAAGAACACAAATTAATCTACTCCAATTTGTCTTTTTTCGTTTCATGGTCTGACCCTTGGTTTTTCTCAAAATCAGATTTTTCAAGCAGTGCATAAGAGTCCGTTTCAAGTTTTCCTAAGTCAATGAAACCTCGTCCATTGACATTTGAAACATCACGTACTACATTCCCTTTTGAATCAAGTAAGACGTATTGTACGGATTTTTTCGTTGACTCTTTACGTTTTGTATAGAGTACAAGAATTAGACCTAATGCTAAAATCAAGAAAGAAAGTGTCATAAATGGTGATTCTGCCATTCCTGTTTTTGGAAGTGGTGCTGGCTCTTCATCATTAGGGAACTCAATAACGTAAAGGTGATTTTCTTTTTCTTCATGGGTGCTAATTTCAATGATTTCATTTGATAAAATATAACCCGTTGGTGCTTTTTCTTCATTCATGAAGTAGAACTCTAAAGCATCCACCACCCAGACATGAACACCATTTTCGTCTTTATGATCGAGCGGAATAATATTTCCATCTTTGTCACGTAAGACTAAATCGAAGTATTGAGAAATAATTTGAGACCTAGTAACACTATCAATCTTCACACCTTTAATCGTTACTTGTAGTCTTTCATTGAGAAGTGTCACTTCTTCTGTGATGACTGGGGTGTTATTATCGACGTACTCAAATTCTACGAGTCTGACTGTTTCATCAATAATATAACCGTAAGGAGTTTCAAGCTCGATTATAGCCCATTTACGCTCGATATCTAGGTCGTTAAATACTAAATGACCATTAGTGTCTGTCAAGCCGATTTCGTGAGCTTTAAGCCCTTTAACGTCCTCGTACTTAAATGTTTCACCTTCTGCAAGTAAGATGTGGGAAACATCATAAATTCCATAGCTTACATTTGCGATTGGAACTTGTGTTTTCGAATCAAGTTTTGTGATGAGATACTCACCCACTGCTTTCTCGTTCTTAAACTCAATCGTGTAATGATTGTTAGTTTCTGTAAGCTTAAGTTCTAGAAGTTTGTTTTCAGGATTGATGACGTATGGGAATGGTACTTCAATTTCTTCAACGAAGTATGTTCCAAAGTCGTATCCTTCAACAACTGCTGTCCCACTTTCATCAGTTGTAACAGTTTCTAAGAAGTTCTTATCACTATTGTATAAATCAAAGACTGTGTTAGGAATCGGATTTCCGTCTTGATCTCCTTTGAAAATTGTGATACTTGTTGTCATGTTTTTGAACACAAGTTCATAGACTTTTCCTTCTTCACTTACAAAGAATGACTGTCTTGCTTTATCAGGGTTGATGACGTAAGGGAATGGCGCAAATTTCTCAACAGCGTGATATTGGCCGTAGACTAAGTGATTGAGTGATGCTTCACCATTTTCATCGGTTGTGATTGTATCAACACGTTCCATTTGAGCGTTATAGACATCAAACACAAAACCAGGTAGTGATAGGCCAGTTTCAGCACTAATCTTCTTAATGAGTAAGTCACCATAAATCTTAGTATTTCCAATGTGTCCTAAATCAAGAACACTTCCGATTACTTCAAGATTGATGTAATCTTGGTTTTCATCAATCGTAAACTTAATAGGGTCAATTGGATTGTAACCTTCTAAGGTATGAGATTCGATGAGCGTATATTCACCATAAGGTAAGAATGCTTCAAGCATAAACTCACCGTCTTCATCGGTAAACCATTCACTCTTTTCAACAACATCTTTTCCATCTTGATACTTAATTGTAACGATATTGTTGTTGCTGTCTAAAATCTTGAAACCAACTCCAGCAAGTGGTGCAAGTGTTTCGCTATCAACCTTATGAATCAAAATCTTTGCTTCGATGAGCTTGTTAGGCATGGTGACATACTGCATTGATTCATGTTCAGAGATTGTGAATGGTATTTTTGTGTTATCAAACCAGTGTCCGATAGGTGCCTTAAATTCTTGGAAGTAGTAATCTCCATAACGAAGGTCAGGAGTAATAATCATTCCAAAGCGATTGGTTGTAAGTTCTGTGATTTTAACTCCGTCTTTTGTAAAGACACCAAAGACAGCACCTTCTAAGAGGTCACGACCTCCATTTGTTTTTATTAGTGTTGCCTTACCATAAATCACTTGGTTAGTAACAGTCAATCCAGTTTGAGTTACTTCGACTTTAGGATTGTTGTCGTCATATTTAATCGAGATATCCCATTGTCCTTGGAATAAGACATAACCTGTTGGACTGACTTTTTCTTTTGCATAGTAATCACCAATAGGTAGATTATGGAAGGTTACTTGACCTGCTGCATTGGTAACTTCTGTGCCGAGTAACTCATTTGCACGATAGATAAGGGTTGATCCTTCATAGATATCGTTTTTAGCAAAGAGTTCAATTGTTGCATCACTTAACTTAATACCGTTATATTCAGGGAATGTTGTGTCCCAATCATTCTCTACTTTAGTAATCGTTACATTAGAACGTTGGTACTTATTAGAGATAGTTTTTGAGACTAAGACAACTTCTGTAGTTTGGTTTGCGTATTCGATTTTCACTTCTTTAAGTGATTCATCCAATACGATACCACTTGTTACGCTTGTTTCTTGAAGTTTATATGTACCAAGCGGAAGTGTTGCCGATAGGGCTTTACCGTCTGCTCCAGTTACAAGTGTCCCTACAATTGTATTAGAAGCATTGAGAATGTTGAACTTAATATTAGCGAGTGGGTTTCTATGATTATCAAGTTTCAACAAACTAATTTGTCCAACGGCCTTTTTATTTGTGAAGGTCATTGTTGTTTCAGCTCCTGAAGTAACAATAAAGGTTTTGATTTCATGATTTACTGTATACGGTGCCTTTGCTTCAATTTCTTGTACATATACCGTTCGTTCTTCATTATTCCACTCATCATATGCAGTAAACCCATCAGCACCAGTTATATAGTCCCAGGTGTGGTTGTTGGCGTCTCCACTCAGAATTCCATTCTCATCCACTTTATTAATGTAAGAGGTTCTAAATTTGAAACCTGCAAGTGGTTCACCATTTTCACCTTGCTTGTAGAAGCGTTGCATGTGTGATTTTGCTTCAAAATCTATAATTGATTTCATAGGATCTAATATTTTCAGATGTGCTGCGCGTTGCGAAACACCATCAGTATAAATGTAGGAGGTTCCTTCAGCACTCCCTCCAATTTTGGTGAAGGCTAAGGAAGCTTGTTTCGCATCAATGCGAACTGTAATTGAATTACCTGTTTTGGATAATACAGTCAAGCCTGTCGTGACGTTCATATTGACATTGAACTGTGAAAGCGTCGGATCCGTTAAGGTGATTTCTTCGCCAATGCGTGCTTTACGAACTTCCCCATGCCAAGATGGTCTATCAGTATGATTGGCAATGAGACGATTGATTTCATTAATTTCAGCTTGTGGGTTTATACTACCGCGTAATACCACATCCCAACCAAGTGCTTCCCACATAAGGATTTTTGTAGCCCACTCATACGCATCCGTTTCATGACCTGGATATTTACGTCCATAATTAGAGATAAGTTCCAATTGAGTCTCTTGTGCCTTCGTGGGTTTGAAAGCTAAGCGTCCATCAGGATGAACTCGTAATACATTTAAATCATCAAATGTGGTTCCATAGGCAGCGCTTGTAGCGACTGCATCCATGATCGCGGGTTCGAGACAATAACTTCTGTTTCCATTGACAAATAATTCACTGACGCCTCCCCACATTTCCCAGAAAAACGAACGGTTTTGTCTCCATTCAACACGAACAGTTCCTGTAGTAACTTTCTTTCCAGTTGTGACGACATCGAGAGCTCGTCTAAAGCTTATTTCTTCATTATGTGTAAATGTCTCAATACTGATGATGCCTGTTTCATTATCAATCATGACATATTCGGTCTTATCGATGATAGTATCCAGTTCCTCAGGGTTGGGTAAACGATTTAGAACGCGTTTCCCATCAATCTCACTTACTTGAAGCGCATCATGCTCCTCCTTGGTCTGAGCTTCTTCAGGTACATCTGAAGGCTTTTCTTCAATCTTTGAAACTTCGTTTTCATTATTTACTGGTAGAGTCGCTTCATAATTAAGCGACTCATCACTCTTGAGTTCAGCAACTTTAACGGTGAAAATAAAGGTTTCGTGACGTTCTATCTCTTTTGCTTCTTCATTTTCAGTTTCAAGCATGACCATACGTGTAGTGATTACAGAGAATTTAAATTCCCAATTTTCACCAACCGCATGTGAGTATAGAAAATCGTCATTCTTAATAGACGTTCCTTCGATTTGAATATCCGTCACTTTCACGTTTTCATCATTTGAAATCGTAAAATCAAGTGTGATCTCATTCTTTTCTTCATTTAGATTACGGTTTACCGCAATGAGAACAGTTTTATCCTCATTGTGATATACTTCATCAGTATTTGCAGATATTCCTGTTGTCATCACTGTCGCGACAATCAACATGGAAAAAGTAAATAAGCTAAGTCTTTTTAAGGCTTTTTTTACAAGCTTAATTGTATGTCTGTGTTTTCTCATGAAATTCCTCCTTAATTTTAAATTGGAAAACAAAAAACAGGTTTTCACCTGTCTATGTTTATGGGGATCGCTCCCGATTCATAGTCACACCTCCCTCTTGACTGTATTAAAAAAGAGGCTTTCGCCTCTTAGATTACTTTAGTTAGGTCTATAGTACAATGTCCCATCCGAAAAACAAATACTGTTTTGCCATTCCCTAATATACCGATCAGATACTTCATCTATGACTGCAGCACAAGCATTGAAATTTCCATAATCCTTATATAGCAACATACCACTTGGAATGTCTTCTTCAGGTTCAGACGGTTTACTTGGCTCTGCGGGTTTTGTAGGCTCAACTGGTTTCACAGGCTCAGATGGTTTCGGTGAGCTTGGTACTATCACATTATTACTACTACTTCCAGATTGTGACGAGTTACTGCTTGATGGATTGCTGTGTGTTGTGGCTCGACCTGGTGTACTGCTGTTTGATGATGCAGTAT
This sequence comes from Erysipelothrix aquatica, assembly GCF_009828825.1. Lineage (GTDB taxonomy): Bacteria > Bacillota_I > Bacilli_A > Erysipelotrichales > Erysipelotrichaceae > Erysipelothrix > Erysipelothrix aquatica_A. The sequence goes on from NZ_WTTA01000004.1 coordinate 145,340, forward strand.
TACTGGAAGTGTTGCTTTCAGGCTCGGCAGTTGACGCTGCAACTTCCTTTTCCTTTACAATTAGCTTAAACTTGGACTCCGTTTTGTTACCATGCTTATCTATTGCAACTGCTTTAAGATCTGTAGTTCTCGCAAGGTCAAAGTTCACATCACCTTCGACACTCACCTCAATCGCGCCATCAATAGGATCACTTGCTTTAATTACTTCTGAAAAGTTAATAGGTGTTCCAACTTCAGTTTCAAGATATCCAACCGCTTCAATCTCCGGTGCTTTGGTATCAATCACAAGCACTGTAATCACAACCCCAGCAAGTTTGGTTTCTTTATCGAAAACATCAATTTTATAGTTGGACTTTTCATTAATGATTTTCTTTTGCTCATCACTAAAGGTCAGATTTTCTTTTTTGTTGCCCTTCGCAAGTTCAAGTTGAGCTTGCGTTAACTGAAAACTCACAAGTTCATGATTGATAGCTTCAACATTCACTGAATAGTTTGATAAGTCTTCAGTGACGTGCCCATTACGTTTTAATTCAAAGTATTTGACATAGTCTTTTTCATTTGCGGGTTCTCCGTATTCAACAAAAATAATTTTGGGACTCCCTGTTTTCGATACCAGTTCATATTTTGCGGCTCTGGGATTTTTAATCACCCATAAAGCTAATCCAAGTGCTATAATCGCCAGCACTAAAACTCCAGCAGCATGCACTTTATTGTCTTTGTTTTGTAACCATGTTTTTAGTGCCTTCATAGTTCGCCTCCTTGCTTGAATTTACATCACGCTTCGTAATGTTAGTGTATCACAGAACGGTTTTCTTATCACTCGTCGTTATTGTTGAAAAATGAAGTATCCAATTCAAAGTCAAAGATTCCTGCAAGTTCTTCATCTGCTGGATACACAGTATTTTCTTCATATTCTTTAGGGTCTGTGAATTGGGGTTGTGGCTTATGGGTAATATCATAATTACGAGGTGCAAATTCAACCTTACTCACATTAACAAGTGTCTCATAGACTTTCTCGCCATTCTTTTCATAATGACTTCGAATGAGTTTCGCTTCCGTTATTTCCATTGCCTGACCTTTCGTAAAATTACGATTGATGAAATCCGCAGTATCTCTGAATGCGATGCATGGTATATAGCTGCTTTCATATTTATTTGTCTTCTTATTTTTATGACTATTTTGTATTGAAAGACTAAACTTGATAAACGATTGCTTACCGTCTTCTGCAGGTTTATAGTAAATTGATTTGTCATAGATTGTTCCTGTTAAAAGTACTTTGTTCATCCTGAATCTCCTTTATTAGATTTTTCTGTTTTAATTGATATGCCAATGCGATATTACATTGCTCTGCAATGTTTGAATCTTGAATTCGAATTTCAAAAAGTTGATCATGAAATTGATTGTATAAGGTTATTGTATCCACATCACCATCAGTCATTTTAAGATTTCTTTTAAACACATAATGGTCAATCGTATTCAGTGGGATCACAATATGTTGTCGTCCAGTCTTAATTTCAAACATACCATCTTCAAACTTGAGGTCGTTTTTTGAGCGCACCAAAAACATATAAGTCTCCTTCTCTAGCTCGCAAAGGCAGCGTGATAACGTATCACACCTTGAGCCTAAGCGCTTTTTTATTATGACTCCCCTAAACCCCTTAGATACGATTATTATCATCATCTAACGAGAAGGGCATGTATTCTGTCTTAGATTATTTCAACACCAAGTTACATCAAAGGAGCAGCTTTGCAACCCTCATCCATTAATCACAATAAGCTTCCAATATCACTGAGCCATCGTTGAATCTCTTCTCGTTGGATATCGGTCAACTCGGTTTCAACGCCAAAGAGTTCATCATACATCTTTTTAAGTTGTTTCGTGATTTTTGTACCAACACGATATGCTTTGGCTTCATCGCTGATTGGTTCTTTAGGGGGTGTGCCATTTGGCACCCTTTTGTTTTTATCACTAATATCTGCCATTATCCTACTTGCAGTTCTGGGGCTAATGTTAAACCGTTCAGCAATCAAATCACGTGTTTTCCCCTTTACAGGCTTACCGTTAATTTCAAGATTTTCAGTCCGTGCTTTATCAAGCCAGTACATGAAATCTTCTACGACTTCTAACTTCTCTTCATCACTCATTTTTAAAAGAGAGCGTGCAAGGGTATTGGTTTCATGTTTTCGAATATGAGATATGATATCATTTTCACTCTTACTAAGTACAAGACACTTTACTGTTTCTAAATGAACATATTCTAGCTTAGTGTCTCCATCAAGAATTTTCCGTATTGCAGTATAACGTTTGTGTCCAGCATAAATATCATATTTTCCATCATCATTGGGTTTAACGATTAGGTTTTGTTGGAGTCCATACAGTTTTATCGATTCGACCATTTCACTGAGTTCAGTAACCGGGTATGGGTTATTAGTGTTAGGCACGATATCATCAATATGGATATCAAGATAGTCACTATCTCTATTGTCATTTAGAATATCACGAGTTGATTTTACTGGAGTTCTATTGAATGTAAGAATTCCAAGCCCTGATTTTTCAATATTTGATTTAATCACGTCCTCACCTCGCAATCTAGGTCTACTAATAGTTCACTTACAATCTTATGATAATCACGCATGGCGTCTTCACTAGGCAACTGCCCTATGCTATGGATAACTGCTTCACGGTGTGCAATACCCGTATTGAAGAATTGAATATCTTGGTCTTCAAACATTTCACGTGCAGCACGATAGGTTATCGTATTGACCTTAATTTGTGTTAAAAGGACTTTACATGGTTTATTCTCAATGAGCCTTAGAATTTCAATAACACGATCAATATCCAGTGACGTCGGTGCTGTGGGAATTACCACATAATCGGCAACCTTGATTGCAGCATCCATAATCATTGTTTCTTGTGGAGGTGTATCAATTATGACAAAGTCATATTTTTCACGATTTCGAGATAACGATGTTTTGTTTGCAATTTCAAAATCAAAGGGAACTAATTCATCCTCTTTTAAGGATGAGTAAATATTGTCAACCCACAGTGTTGCAGAACCTGTTGTGTCTGCATCTTTCAGAAGCACTTTATAGCCTAAATATGCCAAGCCTGCTGATAAGTTAATACTGGTCGTTGTCTTACCCACACCGCCTTTTTGATTAGCAACTGCAATGACTTTTCTCTTAGGTTTGTTCTTGATGTCGTATGTTGTCATTGTACTTTTCCTCCTCAATTTTATAGTCGATATTTACCATTCTTAATACATTGATTGACGCTTGTTCAAATGTAAGTTCTTCTTCAAAAAATGATGCTGTATTCTCCCAGTTAGTAACGCATTCACCACAAACACCATAATCTAGTACAGGAATGTAGTATCGAAGATCCATAAGGTCACCATTGCATTGATCACAAATATCTCCCCATCGGAGTCGTTGCGCTTCAGTTCGATTCAGTTCAATAATTTTATGGCCATTCTTCGCTGTTCTTTCAATCATCCAAAAGCCTCCCTATGTTCATAAATCAATCATACACTAACGCGTAAGTCTAAGTATGTTTTATCACTTTAAGCTTGAGTCAGTATAAAAGGCACTTCTTTTAAGTTGTATAAGCTCACAAGTCGCATCATTTCAGTCTTAAATCGATGCCATAGCTTTTCTATGTTTTCATACATTGTATCTCGCCCTTTATAACTCGCAATAAGTGACACACGTTCACCATTAGTATCGGTAAAATGATGGTTTTTAAATGCTCCATAGTAACGGTAAAACATTGATTTTATATGCCTTCCTATTTTGCTAAGTTTAAAACTTTTTTCATCATACCCTTGACTATAATACAAAACAGTTCCAACATCATCATCGAAAATATCTTCATGCATTTCATCTTCTAAGTAATACATCAAAAGACGTTCCATTAAATTTTGAGTCCGATTGATTTCTGTATAGATTTTATTCAGTTTTGCTTCGTTTCCCCACCAGATCTGAAACCGTTTAAACGTTAATTTAGGCTTATGTTTGGTTTGAAGTGCAGCGTAGGTGTTGAGAATACACTGTCGCACTTTACCGTAAAGGTATTCGGGCTCATGGGCTAGAGTTGCGCACTTTCGTGTTGCAAAATAAACCTCGGATTCGATAGTATTTCCATCCTTGTCTTTGACAAAATCACCCCTTTTATAGATTTGTTCTGCATTTTTATCATCCTTATTACAAAATTGCTTCGTAATCTTGTTTCGATAAGCGTTACGTTCATAGCGCTTTTTAATCAAACGTGCTTTTCCTGTGTATTCATAATCACAGATCCATATCTGTATATAGCGTCCAAATTCTCCTTCGTGAGCTTCAAAAGCAACATAAGCAAGTTTTTCACCACCAGAGAATAAACTCATAAATGTATCCACAAATCGGATTAATCCTCGCTTGTCCAGGTGATGGTCCACCATGATATTTAAATTCCATCCTTGAATTGCTTCATAGGTCTTATTTGAAGGTCTTAGCTTGGTATACTTACGAAGTTTATTTTGCGTCACATACTCTAAATATGAATCAACCATCTTCATAACATCACTTTGTCCTGCATCACGACTCCAACTAGCCTTAATGAAGCGATGTTTCTTAAAATTTGCATTCATAAGACGTTTTAACTTCCTTACCGGTGTAGGTCGCCCATAAACAATAGCTTCAGCACGGTTATCATCATTAATTCTTACAGATAAAACACCATTCAAATGTTTATTCATAGTAATGTATTCTCCAATCCAATAAGTATATGTTAAAAATAAGGTAACGACGGCTTGCCGTCCTTACATGCTTGTGAGTTTGTATTCGAAATTTTGAAATTTACTTAGAACATTCGCTTTTCTTTTGGGGTAACTCCTCGTTCTTTTAGTATGTTATAAACACTCTGTTTCGTTATTTCATACATCTGCGTTATCTCTGGCATACTGATATGCTCGTAAAGAAGTACAATACTGTCTTTGAGTTCTTCACTGAATCGCGAACTTTTTGGAATCCCCAGGATCGTATCCATATAATAATTCCCGGATTTAAGTTTAGGGTTGTAATAAAGGTTGCGACTGTACTCAATTTCACCACGAGTTGTTTTAAATTTTCGTGTACGTTTCCCATAGAATAGATAGCCTTCCAATTTCCACTGCTCACTCTTGTAATATTCATCATCGATTTGGTTTATCGTTTCCTGGATACTTGAATGATCTCCTCGAATTAAGATCTCGATGCTTATATTTGTTTTTTTCATTTACGCTCCCTTCCAATTTTCAGTTGTTTTTCCTTGGAAAAAATAAAAAAATAAGTTGCCAGGATATAGACTATCCTTACAACTTAAATTTTACACTACCCGTTATCTTGATACGATCATTCTTGATTTTATAATTTAAAATGATGATAAAGGTTACTCCTCTATCATCATCTTTATTATTTACTGCATTCTGATGACTTATGAACCATCCTACGCACTTTTTGTAAAGTATTATCAATCTGCTTCTTACTAATGTTTAGCAGCTCAGAAATTTCAACATAACTATAACCTGCTTCACGAAGGTTATAAACGGTTCGATCGACTTCACTCAGACCATCTAATATTCTATTGAGGTCGCTCAGCGCTTCATAGTAGTGTGACATAAATTGCGGATCTTTGCGAACATCTTTTTCAATGAGGATATCACTAAGAAAAAGTGACGTATCTTCATTTATTGTCATATCTAAGGATCGTTTTGAATCTAAAAGTGTGTATGACTTTCCACGACACTTGCGAAGACTACTTTGAATATGTGAATCGATACATATGGCTATAAAATGAGCAAGGCCTACATCCATGCTCTCTTTATACATATAAATCGCTTCGATGAAGCCTAATGACGCATTCTGAAACACATCATCGATACCAATACCTTGCGGTGAATACATTCGCCAATAAACATGAGTGCGTTTCCATATAAGACCTTTGTAATTATTCATTAATGTAGTTAGTGCTTCTGTATGATTCTGTCGAATCATGTAAAGATATTCATAATCTCCAGGCATTAATAACTCCTATCTTATTTTAGCAAGTTTCGACGTCTGACGATTTCAAAAAGAAGGATGCCTGTCGCAACAGAGACATTCAAAGAGTTAACCGTACCAAACATTGGAATTGTCGTGAGAATATCACATTCTTTTTTCATGAGTCGGGATATTCCCTTACCTTCTGAACCTACGACTAATGCGATCGGCATGTCAACATTGAACTGATCATACGATACTGCATCCACTGCATTTTCTGCAGCAACAACCCAATATCCTTGTTGTTTGAGGTACTGAACCGTTTGAACTAAGTTGGTAACCTGTGCCACTGGTACTGTATTAATCGCACCTGTCGATACCTTCGCAACGGTAGCAGTTAAACTAACACTTCGATGTTTACCAATAACAACACCATCCACACCTGCAGCATCCGAGCTTCGTAAAATAGCTCCAAGATTGTGTGGGTCTTCCAATTGATCGCAGACAACAATTAACTTATGTTTTGCATTTTCAACAATCGTTTCAATGTCAGCGTAACGATAGTCTTGGATTTCAATGACAGCTCCTTGATGGACGCCTTTTACCATTTTATCCAAACGAAATTTATCCACAAATTGGACATTGACGTTCTTTTCTTTTGCAATCGCTACAATTTCGGGATAACTCCCTTTATTGAACAAATAGACGTTCTTGGGTTTTTGACCACTCTTTAAGTATGCTGTTACTGTATTTTTTCCAAAGATATATTCTGACATTATAGTTCTACCGTTTCTATGAACGCGTTCCATAATTGGTCCAGTCGTTCAGTTTGTTGTGTTTCATAGAGATATCCCCAAAGTGATTCGAATCCCGTTGCAATGCGATAGGTTGTCACATCTGCATTTTTGGCTATCGATGTACTTTTGGCATTTCGTCCACGTTTATACATTACCATTTCTTCTTCGGTTAATGCATCGTTTTCTAAAAGGTTTTTCATGAACAGTGCTTGCGATTTTGCACTAACAAATCGCGTTGACAATTCTTGCAGTTGTTTTGTTTTCGTGATTCCTTGCGCAACTAAATGCTGGCGAACTTGAAGCGAAAGGACAGCATCTCCAATAAATGCTAAAACGTTTCCAGAGAGCTGTGACATTAGATTAAACCTCGTTCTATGAGTGCTGCGCGTGCACTATCTGCGGCTTCAAAATCTTTTTCTTGTTTAGCCTCATTCCATTTCGCAAAAAGTGCTTTATCCGATTCTGTAAGGGTAATTCTTGGAATTTTTATTCCAAGGATATTTATCATTTTTTCTACCGTTTGTACATAATCGCTTACCACTTGCGCATCAATTTCCTTCGTTCGTAAGGCTTGATTGAGAGCCTTCACTGCGTCAAAAAGAACCATTGTCGCATTCGCCACATTCATGTCATCTTTTAATGCATCTAAAAACGCATCATATAAAGCAACATCATAACGTTCCATTATTTCAACATTAGCAAGTTCCAAGGCGATGTACGCTTTATTGAGACCTTGTTCAATTTTTTGAAGTTCTTTCCGCGATTGTTCCACAAGTGCATCAGTTATATTGAGAACGAGTCGATAGTGTGTTGATAAAAGTACCCAACGTGTAAGATTAGAACCCAGTGTATCAATATACTCTTGTGCCCATTGAACATTCCCCAAAGATTTACTCATTTTAGCACCATCAAGATTCAACATTGCATTATGAACCCAATAGTTCGCTAAATCATGATTATGAATTGCTTTGGATTGTGCTGATTCGTTTTCATGGTGTGGGAATTTCAAATCCTGACCACCACCGTGAATATCAATACGCTCTTGCTTAAATTCATCATTAATCATAACGACACATTCAGTATGCCACCCAGGACGTCCTTTTCCCCATGGTGAATCCCATTTGATACCGTCATCATTAGTAAACTTCCATAAGGCAAAATCAAGTGGATTTTCTTTATTAGTATTTTCTTCAATTCTCGCACCTACCATTAAATCTTCAATACGTTGCGAGGAGATTTCCCCATAATCTTTAACTTTAGTTACTCGGAAGTAAACATCGCCATTGGCTTCATAAGCAAATCCTTTATCGACAAGCTCTGCGATAAACTCGATGATTCGATCCATCGTTTCAGTTACTTTAGGTGTTGCATCGATGCCTTCTGCATGTAATTCAGTACGAACTTTATTATAGGCATCAATGTAACGTTGTGTAATAACTGTTTCATCAACACCTTCATGTTGTGCTTTTTTAATAATATTATCGTCAACATCTGTAAAGTTCGAAACCATCTTCACATCGTAGCCAATTGCATCAAGAATGCGTCGTAGCAAATCGAAAACAACAATAGGTCTTGCGTTTCCAATATGGGGGTGATTGTACACTGTTGGTCCACAGACATACATCATCACTTTGCCAGGTTCAATCGGGCTAAACGTTTCTATTTTATTATGTTTTGAATTGTATAGTTTCATGGGACCTCCAGTAATATGTATCGTTATACATTTCTATAGTGTTAAGTATACACCATTGCAGTCTATCTTTCCTACTTTGATTGTATTCTTCTTTTGGATTTATAGGCATAAAAAAGATACAGCAGGCGCTGTATCTTTAAAGGTTAATTGTCTATCAATTAGAATTTTGAAGCAACGTGGTGTGCTGTACGTACTAATTGGTTTGTATATGACATTTCGTTGTCATACCATGCAGCAACTTTAACCAAGTTTACACCACCAAGTGTTGTAACTTTAGTTTGTGTTGCGTCAAATAGTGAACCGTAAGCCATACCAATTACGTCTGATGATACGATTGGATCTTCAGTATATCCGTATGATTCGTTAACTGCTGCTTTCATAGCTGCGTTAATTGATTCTACTGTTACGTCTTTTTCAACAACAGCAACAAGTTCTGTGATTGAACCTGTGATAACTGGAACACGGTGTGCTCCACCATCTAATTTACCTTGTAACTCAGGGATTACTAAACCGATTGCTTTAGCTGCTCCTGTTGAGTTAGGAATGATGTTTTCTGCTGCTGCACGAGCACGACGTAAATCACCTTTTGGATGAGGACCGTCTAATGTGTTTTGATCGTTTGTGTAAGCATGAATTGTTGTCATTGTTCCACTTACGATACCAAATTGGTCTTGTAATACTTTAGCCATTGGAGCTAAGCAGTTTGTTGTACATGAAGCACCTGAGATGATTGTTTCTGAACCGTCTAAGATGTCGTGGTTTGTGTTGTAAACAACTGTTTTGATGTTTCCTGTTGCTGGAGATGAAATGATAACTTTACGTGCTCCTGCTTCAAGGTGAAGTCCAGCTTTTTCTTCAGTTGTGAAGATTCCTGTACTTTCGATAACTACGTCGATTCCTAATTCTTTCCAAGGTAAGTTTTTAGGATCGCGTTCGCTAAGAACTTTGATTTCTTTTCCATCGATTACGAATGCACCGTCTTTAACTTCGATTTCTTTATCGAAACGTCCTTGTGCTGAATCATATTTTAACAAGTGAGCTAATGTTGCTGCATCTGTTAAATCGTTGATTGCTACGATTTCCATATCTTCTGAACCGATCATTAAGCGTGTTGCCAAACGTCCAATACGGCCAAAACCGTTAATTGCTACTTTTACTGCCATAGTCTATAAATCCTCCTTATTGACCTTTATATTATATACCATTGGTATCTATTGTCAATTGTGATACTGCTATCAATCTAGTAAAAATCCCTATTCCATAGTGGCTTTCCGAACGCATTGAAGCCAGAGTATGAACTAATAATTTTTATGTGAAACAGTCGTTCGAATAATTGTTTATCATTTATACGGGCTAAAAGAAAGTGTTTCTTAACTCTTTTTGCATCTGGAATGAGTCGATTAATATGTTCGGAAACAGATGTTTGAAGAATAACCCGTGATTTCCCTCTTGATAGAAATGACAGCATTCTTAACAAGTGTCCACTCTTCTCATAGATGCACTCTCGTATTTTCATGAAGCTACCTTTGTTCTCATAGATTGCATAGCCAACAAGAATTCCGTTTTCGCTAAATCCAATAATCCCACCACGAATCGAATCTAATTCTTTCTTCATGGCTTCGAAACTTGATGCATCACGAATAAAGTATCCAGTAAAATGCTTCATAAAACGATTATAAACACTCACTAAATCTTGATTCACGGGATCCAAAACAATTCCCTCAACACCTAACTCAGGAAGCGATGATGCTTGAACGTTGTACTCCATTATTTCTACAACAGGCTCAAAGCCGATGGCTTCATATTTTCGTGCGTCGCTCGATTGGAGCAATGTTACCAACTCTTCATGCGATGATGCCGCAACAAGTTCTTCTAAGATTGTTTCATCTTCATCTTCTATTTCGATGATATATGAAGCTTTCAACCGTTTGCCATGAAGTTCGAGTACTTTGGGCATAATGACTGCATGACCCATTTTGCTGGATTCATTTTGAAACACAAACGTATTATCATGCGTCAAAAAGGATCCGATTGCTATCGAATCCACATTTTCATGGACCTCTCGTTCAAACTTAGCTTTTAGATCGGCAAGATCTGTTGGGTTTGCATGGCGTAACATAGAATACCTCCAAATCGATTAGTTTTTATCGTCTACTTCATGTTCGGTAAATTCAACATCAATGACATCACCTTTAGGTCGTTGCGTTGATTGATTTTGATACTGTGAATTGCTTTGGTTGTTTGTATACTGCGTATATTGTTGATTTTGTTGTGGTTGTTTTTCCCGACGGATTACGCCAAAAACTCTCAGAATTGTATAGGCTAACCAAATGACTAAAAATATTCCCACTAACTGCGGCAATAGCATCACAAAAACCACCATAATTAGTAATAAAATTAAATAACTCATAATATACCACCTTTCGCACATTATATCATGAAAAAACAGATGCCAGAGTGATTATCGCAACATTCACGCAACCATCACATAATGTAGTCTTTAGCGAGGATTGCATACATCTCAATATCGACATAATGGCCACGTTCAAACTCATAATCGCGTAATAATCCCTCACGCACAAATCCATTTTTTTCGAGGACCCGACGCGAACCAATGTTCAAAGGATCAATTACCGCTTGAACACGATTGTAGTAATATTGATTAAAGCAGTGATAAAGCACTGTCTGAATTGCGTCAGTCATGATTCCTTTTCCCCAATATGCTTTATCTAATTGATACCCCATTTCGACCCGGTTATTTTTAGGATCAAATCCAAAAACGCCAATGTTACCAATGTACATATCATGTTCATCAGCAATAACCCATCTAAAACCTGTTTTTGTTGTTGAGAGTTCATGAAACCAATCAAGTTCATGATAGGCTTGTTCAATACTTGTATATGCTTCCGTTCCATAATATTCCATGACATCCTCATCACAGGATACCTCAAAAAGACGTTGGGCATCGGACGGCTTTGCTTCTCGTAATGTAAAAATCATTTCGTAATGCTGTCTCCTTGTCATGCAATTCTAAAGAAGTCTTAAGCATTGCTTAAGACTTCACCACCTATTGTTCTGATTCTTCGATTTTTCCAGCTAACTCGATCAGCTTTTTAAAGCGATGTTGTAGTCCTGATTTACTAATAGGTTCATTATACTTTTCTTGATAGAGATCGATAAGCTCATTGAGGCTAGTCTCGGGGTTTTCCATACGTAAATCACCCACCTGAATGAGACGTTCTTCAATATGACTGTATCGATTATGTTCAATTAACTTTTGGATTGCATCAATTTGTGCATTCCCAGCTTTTATTGTTTTTACTTCATTCGCAACTTCGCAGTTATCAAGCCGAGTTAGAGAATTTCTAAAATCTCGTTGAATACGAACATCTTCAAATTCAAGTGTTTTTGAATGTGCTCCTGTTATTTTTAAGAAGTCAGCTATTTGGTCTGCCGCTTTCACATAAACAATGTAGCGTCCACGACGTTCGGTAACCTTCGCACCTATATCGAACATTTTCATTAAACGCATGATATAGCGTGATAGCGCTTCTTCATCCGTAGAGACTTCTAGATGATAGTTAGCGGTTGTGGGAGCATTAATGCTACCACTCGCTAAGAAGGCTCCTGCTAGATAAGCTTTTGCACAACACTCTTTGAGCGTTATGATCTTAGACGGTGTTTCTCGCATCCCTTTGGACGAATAGATTCCCACATCTTCTAAAATTTCAATACCCTTTTCTAAAACTCGCAAGACGTAAACATTGCTCTTGTTGAGTCGCTGTTTTCGTAACACCGTTAATTCGATTTGAACTTCGTATCGATTCTTAATTATTTGATACATTCGTTTTGCAATCGCTGCATTTTCTGTTTCAATTTGTAATTGCATCTGCTTATTAACAATCAGTAAATTTGAGTTTATATGTAAAAATGCAGACAATAAAGCACGTTCGCAACATGGCTTGAACAAAACGGTAGTTATTTCATGTTTTACTTCACTGCTAAAGGACATCCTAATGCCTCCAAAACTTCTTTGAATCCTTTTTCTACTTTATCATGATCATGACGGATACGATTATTATCAAAATGTAATAAATCTTGTTGTAGAACAGGATAGGTATGATTTTGTGTTCTAAAGAGAACCGGGAAACTATTTTCTTCTTCGTAATGTTCCAAGACTTCTTTTGAAATAGGATCTGAAGCTGCTACAACTAGATCAAGTGATGCATCAATGTGTTTGAGAATCGCATTAACATGATCTTCTGCAGTATAGCCATCAGTTTCTCCGGGTTGGCTCATTGCGTTACAGTAATAGACTTTTTTTGCTTTCGTTTTACGAATGGCTTCTTTAATTTCGGGAATGATGAGATTTGGTAGAATCGATGTATATACAGACCCCACACCCATCACTATTACGTCCGCTTCCATAATTGCTGCAACAGCATTCTCCGTTGCTTTCACATCGACATCATAGTAGACGTGATCAATGGTGTTGCTATACTTAGGGATATTGGATTCTCCACGTACGATGGTGCCATCTTCCATACGAGCACATAGAGTAATAAAATCCATAGATGCCGGGATGACTTCCCCTTTAACGTTGAGAACTTGTGACAGCTGCGTGATGACTTCCATAAAGTTTCCAGACGCTGTTGCAAGCGCAGTGAAAATTAAGTTGCCCAAATTATGCCCCGCCAATGACGAGCGTGTTCCTTCATCGAAGCGATAGTTCATAATAACTGAGAGTAACGTTTCTGACTCGGCAAGCGAAAGCATAACGTTTCGAATATCACCCATTGCGGGTAAATTAAATTCTTCGCGCAAACGCCCTGTACTTCCACCATCATCAGCGACAGTTACGATTGCTTTTAAATTAATTCCTTCAACGTTCTTAAGTCCGCGAAGCAGTGCAGATTGCCCTTTTCCACCACCAACAACTACAACATTCATACAACTTTTTCGTCCTTCACATCACGATGGTTTTTGAAGGATGTGTAGTCTTTACGGTATTGATCATAGAGCCAATTGACAATTGAGACAGAACGGTGTTGCCCCCCTGTACAGCCAATCGCAACAGTTAATAAATGTTTGGATTCTTCCACGTATTTATCAAAGGAATAATCCAAAAATGGTTTCAAATATTCTAAGTATTCTTGAGTTTTGGGATCATCCAATACGTAGTTGTAAACTGCGACATCGTTTCCAGTTTTTTCACGAAGCGATTCTTCCCAATATGGGTTGTTTAAGAAACGTACATCGAAAACAAGGTCTGCATCGCGTGGTAAACCTTTACGATACCCAAATGAAATGAAACTAATATTTAGCGTTTGTTTTCCTTCGACACTAAAGAAGCGTTGAATTCTTTGTGTTAAATTTTGCGCTGTTAAGAATGTCGTATCTATGATAATACTTGCGAATGATTTAATTTCTGAAAACTCTGTTATCTCCGCATCAAGTCCTTCTTCAAGGCTATTTGCAAGCCCTGCCACCACAAGCGGATGGTTACGACGGTTGTATTTGTATCGTAAAAGCAGCTGTTCTTTTGAGGCATCCAGGAAGAGTACCGTAAGTTCGGCATCAATACCTTTTAAACGTTTATAGAATTTAAAAAAATCTTTTGCAGTTACTGATAATGCAACATTTTCATATCCAGGCGTTTTCTTTGCAATAATTTCATCGATAAGATTATCAATCAAAGCAGCAGGGAAGCGGTCTATGCAATGATAGCCCATGTCTTCTAAGACAGCCATTGCACTGGTTTTTCCCGCACCTGAAAGTCCGGTTACTAATACAATTTTTGGTTTATTTAGATGATTCATATTAACACCTCTTACCTCTATTATAGCAAAAATCTAAGGTTATACCTTAGATTTTAGATTTTGTATATGGTGGAATGCGTTTTGTGCTGTAATCGCACCATCACTTGTTGCAGTAACGATTTGACGTAGGTGTTTCTGAATAACATCACCTGCACCAAAGATTCCAGGAATGACAGTCTCCAATTGTTCATTTACAATTAAATACCCTTCGTCATCAACCATACCTTCATGATTTGCTAGGAATCCCGTTGCTGGAATCGCACCAATATATGGAAAGACTCCTTCCGATGCAACGTCTAATTCTTCACCGGTTTCAACATCTTTAAATTTGATACCGCCAACTTTTCCTTCGTCTGTAACAATATAGTCTACAGGAACGTGTTTACGGATTACATTAATTTTGGGATTATTGAGTACTTGACGTTGATTTGCTTCGTCACCACGGAATACGTCACGACGGATTACAAGGTCAACTTTGTTTGCAAATTGTGTTAAGTATACCGATTCCTCAAGCGCAGAGTTGCCGCCACCGATGACGACGACATCTTTGTTTTTAAAGAATGCGCCATCACAAACTGCACAGTATGACAACCCTTTTCCTAAGAGACGTTCATCATCAGCAAAACCTAATGTGCGTTCATTGGTTCCGGTTGCAATAATTACAGCATGTGTCTTATACTCAGTGCCACTCGCTTTAACGATTTTCCATTCCCCTTCATCGACGATTTCTGATACTTCACCATAGATGTATTCAGCTCCGTAGGCTGTGGAATGTTCGAACATTTTCATGGATAAGTCTACACCTGAAACATTATCTACTCCAGGATAATTACATACAATATCTGTTTTGATCATTTTTCCACCAGGTGCTTCATATTCTAACATTGCTGTTTTCAAACCAGCGCGCCCAGCGTAGACTGCCGCAGTTAACCCCGCAGGTCCTGCTCCAATGATAATTACATCATAGTTATTGTCCATTCATGATCCTCCTTCAAAATTTCTTGAACTTCGCGTAAGTCATCAATCACACGATTTGGATTGGTCTCACGAAGTTCTTTCTCACGCATTTTATCAAATACGTAACCAATTGTAAATGAACCTGCCCGCTGTCCAGCAATGATATCACTTGGGGTATCTCCAATATAGATAACACCACCTTTATCGACATTCATTTGTTCTAGGGCAAGATCAATTCCTGCAGGATCAGGTTTCTCAGGATTGAAGAGATCGCTTCCCAATACAACTTCGAAGAAATCTTGCATTTCGAGAAGTTCGACACCAACCATAAGGGATGCAGTTTGTTTATTCGAGACAATTCCCATACGGTAGCCATCATTTTTTAGAGTTGTTAAAACTTCTGTTGCGTGTTCCATTTCGGTGACGTAATCCGCATGCATAGCAATATTTATTTCCCGGTATTCATCAATAATGGCATCCACGCGTTCAGCATCAAAATGCTTCTTAAACGTATCTTCTAGTGTAGGCCCTAAGAATGAACGAACTTCTTCATCACTTAAGTTATAGTCTGGTTTATGGATTTCAAATACTTTTTTAAATGTTTTAATAATAAGTTCTTGTGTGTTTCCAAGCGTTCCATCAAAATCCCAAAGGATAATTGGCTTTGGTTTTCCAATAATTTTTTGAAATCCACCAAGATATCCAAACAAGCCAACAAGCAAGAATATAACGGATATTAATTGTGCGATACGAATATTAAAGAAATAAAGACTGTCTGTTCGAAGCCCCTCAATAAAGAATCGTGTAGCACCATACCACATAAGATATGCAAATGTTAGATCACCACGTTTGACACGACTGAAGCGTTTCAAAACGAGCACGATGAGAATCCAACCAACGATATTAGCAACACTTTCATAGAGGAATGTTGGATGGTGGTAATTCCCATTGATAAACATCATGTCTTTGATAAATGTTGGAAATCCACTAAAGAAAGACTCTGGAACGATACCACCAAATGCTTCTTGGTTCATGAAGTTTCCCCAACGACCAATTGCTTGTGCAATCAGAACATTAGGTAAAATTAGATCTGCCGCTTGAACAAAATTAATGTGCTTACGCTTCATATAGAAATAGCAGAAAATTGCACCGGCAATGAGGCCTCCTTGAATTGCGAGTCCACCTTCCCAAATTTTGAAAATCATCATTGGGTCTTTGAGGTATTGTTTAAAGTCAAAGAACAAGATATACCAGATACGTGCTCCAGCAAATCCACTTAATAGCGTTCCAATAAAGATATCATCAATATCATCCGCTTTATAACCCACTTTTAGTAAATTACGTTTACTGATAACGAAAGCAATAATTGCTCCTGTCATGATAAGTACTGCATACCACGTAATCGATACAGGTCCTATTTCTAAAAATATTTTAGTGTTTGGAAAAAATTCAATCATTATTTATGCTCCTCATTTTGTTTTTGAATAAAGTTCATGACGCGGGCATCAAATTCCGCAGCAGTGTCAACGCCTCGTTGTTTCAGAATGAAATCACGCACTGCCGATTCTACCAATACGGCCATATTTCGACCTTCTCGGACTGGGAATACTAGGTGTGGAATTTGTAACCCAAAGGCATCATAATGAGCATCTTGTTCTATTCCAACGCGTCTGTACTCTTTTGAATCGTCCCATTTTTCAAGTTCGACGACGAAATCAACTTCTTTCGCTTCGAGGTAAGCATGAGTCCCAAACATTTTTGTAATATCAATGATTCCGATTCCTCGAATCTCTAACATTCCGCGTAAAAGTTCAGGTGCTGAGCCAATAATCATATCTTTGACACGACTAATATCAACACGATCATCAGCGACCAATGAGTGTCCACGATTGATGAGTTCAAGAGCTAGCTCCGATTTCCCCATTCCACTGCCACCAATAATAAGTACACCACGACCGTAGACATTCATGAGTCCTCCATGAACATTTGTTGTTGGAGCAAGTTCTTCATCTAAAAATGTTACCATATCGACCATGACATCTGAACTTGCGCGTTCTGTGCGGAATACCGGGAAATTTTTCTCAGTCGCAATTTCAGCTAGGACTTTCGGCAAAGGATTACTACTTGTAATTAAGATAAGCGGTGTTTCTTCCGATGTCAGAAAATCCCATGGTTTGAATTGTTCAGATTCTGGTAAACCTTTAATAAATGCTGTTTCCTTTTTACCGATGATTACGATCCGTTTATTCTCCGCATAATCGAAGAATCCGGATAATTCAAGTCCAGGACGATTCGTATTGGGTACTGTGACCAAACGATTTAATGATGCATCATCTCCGGTTAATTGTGTAAGCTTTAAATGTTCAACAAGTACACGTACTGTTGTTGTTTTTCTTTCTTCCATAACTACCCCTTATCTAATACTTTTTTCAAATACTGTCCTGTATGACTTTCGGCCACTTTAATAATAGCTTCCGGTGTTCCTTTGGCAACAAGTGTTCCACCGCCGTCACCACCTTCAGGTCCTAAATCAATAACGTAGTCTGCATTCTTGATTACATCAAGGTTGTGCTCAATAACGACGACTGTGTCCCCATTATCAACGATATGTTGGAGTACACCAATCAGTTTTTCTACATCATAACTGTGCAATCCTGTTGTTGGTTCATCAAGAACAAACATTGTTTTTCCTGTTGATGGACGTTGAAGCTCACTCGCAAGTTTTACACGTTGTGCTTCTCCACCTGATAGTGTTGTTGCTGATTGCCCTAACTTAATATAACCAAGTCCTACATCACTCAACGTTTGCAATCCTTTACGAATTTTAGAAATTGCATCAAAGAAAACAACGCCTTCATCGATGCTCATTTCTAAGACATCATAGATAGTTTTATCTTTGTATCGGACTTGCAGGGTTTCTTCGTTATAACGGCGCCCATCACATTCTGTACATTTAACATAAACATCTGGTAAGAAGTGCATAGAGATGCGTTTGACACCATCACCTTTACAGACTTCACAACGACCCCCTGCTACATTAAATGAGAAACGGCCTTTATCATAACCACGCATCTTCGCTTCTTGAGTCTTCGCAAAGAGATCACGGATATCATCAAAGACACCTGTATACGTTGCCGGATTTGAACGTGGTGTTCGACCTATCGGGTTTTGATCAATCGTAATTAGCTTATCAATGTTTTCAAGTCCCTTAATACGCTTATGTTTTCCTGGTTTGATACGTTGACGACCTAATGATTGATAGACTGCTTTGCTTAATACTTCATTAACCAGCGATGATTTACCACTTCCACTAACCCCAGTCACACTTGTAAGTGTACCGAGTGGGAATTTTATCGTTAGATTCTTTAAGTTATTTTCACTTGCTCCAACAATTTCAATCGCAAGTTTGTTTCCTTTACGACGCTTCGTCGGAGTTGGGATTTTACGGCGACCACTTAGATATGCAGCAGTTAATGATGCTTCATTATCAATGATTTCTGACAATGGCCCATTCGCAATAACTTCACCACCGAGTGCTCCAGCACCAGGTCCAATATCAACAATCCAGTCACTTTCTTCCATTGTTTCTTCATCATGCTCAACAACTAAAAGTGTATTCCCTAAATCACGCATATTTTTCAAGGTTTCGATGAGTCGGGCATTATCGCGTTGATGAAGTCCAATAGATGGCTCATCCAGAACATAGAGAACACCTGTAAGGCGTGATCCAATTTGCGTTGCGAGACGAATACGCTGAGATTCACCTCCTGAAAGACTACCTGCTATTCGGTCTAATGTTAAGTAATCCAACCCAACATCTTTTAGGAATGACAAACGTCCTACGATTTCTTGAATTACAAGTTCTGCAATTTCGGCTTTCATCGGTTCAAGTTCCAAATGCTCCATAAAATGAAGTGCATCACGAATTGAATGATGGGTAAATTCACTAATATTTGTGTTCTCAACTTTGACACTCAGTGCACTTTGATTCAAACGAGAACCATGGCACGTTGTACATGTTGATTCACTATGGAATGAACCATACCACTCACGAGATGATGTTGAGGTTGTTTCCTGGAAACGACGCTCAATAAGATTCACAACACCTTCAATTACTTCTGTTCTATGGAACACATTCCCCGAACGTGATTCAATGATGTACTTCACTGGGACTTGCGATCCATACAGTAAAATATCGAGTTTTGCTTTCGGAATTTTATTGATTGGTGTATCCGCATTAACCTTCGCAAATTTCATCAATTGTTCGAATGTTTGCCACTCAATATTTTGACTACCAACAATATTTTTGTAGTAGCGAATGCCACCTTCCATAATCGTTAACGTAGGATCAGGAATGAGATAATCAACATCAACAGATTGAGTAATACCTAATCCGTTACATGTATGACACGCTCCCATCGGAGAGTTAAACGAGAAAAGGCGCGGTTCAATCGATGGAACACTGAAGCCACAGACTGGACATGCAAATTTGCTAGAAAAAACATGGATTTCCGATCCGACTTTAACATTTACGATTCCATCGCTAATTTTTATTGCTGTTTCGAGCGAGTCGCTCAAGCGGAAGCGACTGTCTTCTTTCTTGATAATACGATCGACAACAATTGAGATTGAATTTTTCTTATTCTTTTCAACTGTATAAGGTTCATCGAGTTGAACCATTTCTCCATTAATATATGCGCGGACAAACCCCTCTTTGCGCATGGATTCTAGAAGCTCTTTGTGCTCTCCCTTTTGATCCTTAACAATTGGCGCTAGGATTTCGAGGCGTGCTTGATCTTCAAATTCCATAATGCGATCAACCATTTGTTTGATTGTTTGCGAGGTAATTTCAATCCCATGAATTGGGCAGTATGGAACACCAACACGGGCATACATAAGACGTAAGTAGTCATAGATTTCAGTTACAGTTCCGACTGTTGAACGCGGGTTATTACTCGTTGTTTTCTGATCAATCGCAATTGCTGGCGACAATCCTTCAATTAGCTCAACATCAGGCTTTTCCATATTTCCCAGGAATTGACGTGCGTATGAGCTGAGTGATTCAACATAGCGACGTTGCCCTTCTGCATAAATCGTATCAAAAGCAAGTGAGGTCTTTCCGGAACCGGATAGACCTGTCATGATTACCAATTTATTACGTGGAATTTCCAAGCTTACATTTTTTAAGTTATTTTCTTTTGCACCTTTAATTACAATTTTATCGTTGTTCATAATACCTCCAAACTTGCATCTCTTATTATATCATGGATTGAGTAGAGATTTGTGTCTCTGCGCAACGCAAGAATTGTATTTCGAATCGCGTGATATTGGCCACGATCATATGTAAAATGTTGGCTATCCGCCACGCGATCAGCAACAATTTCATAAAGTGACAATAGCGTCTCTAACGCATCCCAAATCAATTCTGCGTCTGATAAATTATAGGTCGTCATAAATCGCGCCCACATATCTTCTTCGATGAATACTTTCAACAAACGATGATTCTTACCAAGACTGATTTTATGATTTGTTTTGTTACCTACCATCCATGTCATCATTTTCAATAACTCGTCCCGCATGATTGATAAGTGATCAATAGCGTACAAAAGCTCCTTCCGCTTCAATCCTTTGGTTACATAGAGCGATAGCCACAAGAATTCATTAACACTATCTTGATAATCTGAGTGTGTTGCTTTTTGAATCCAGTATTTAGAATCATCGGGTTCTTGTAAGTCATATCCCTCCATCATGCCCTCTTTATCCATGATTATTTTCACAAGCGAATCTGATTGCAAATACATCGCTAAATCTGTAACTGGGACGAACATTAAATCAACACGATCACCATTTTCAAACTGCATCAAAAAAGTAGGCCATGGTTGATCACTTCCCATGTCCGTTGGTACTTGCATAATTAAGCGTTTTGGAAAAAAATCCAACCAACTGCGATCTTTCACAAAGATTGAAACATCCTCAACAATATAAACCACATCATAATCCTGCCAAGCATCAGCGCCTACATTCGTATTCACGCGGGAGCCATTCATTGCTACAACATAGATGTATGGGCTTTGTGCCGCAATATCTTTAACGATATCCATCAACTGTTCATTTTGGTGCATAGTGATTCTCCATTCCCATTTGTTTCATTATACGGTCAATTCATGTTGCTCGCAAAACGAATTGCAATAAATACTATATGTTTCAAGAATGTTTCACTCAAAAATAGCAACCCGAAGGTTGCTATAGATTTTCTGATTTCATTTCCATGATGACATCACGAAGCTGCGCTGCGCGCTCGAAATCGAGAATAGCGGCCGCTTCACGCATTTCTTTCTCCAGACGCTCAATCAATTCAACAATTGCTTTCTTATCACGTTTTCCACTTCTAACTTTGGCAGTTAGAGCAGCAGTTTCTTTTCCAGCAATAATATCACGAACTGGTTTGATGATAGTAGTCGGTGTAATACCGTGTTCCTCATTATACGCAATTTGAATATCACGTCGACGTTTCGTCTCATCAATTGTACGTTGCATTGAGTCAGTTATTTTGTCAGCATACATGATAACATGACCATTCGCATTACGCGCTGCACGTCCTACGATTTGGACAAGGGACCGATACGAACGTAAGAAGCCTTCTTTATCTGCATCCAAAATTGTGATTAAACTTACCTCAGGGAGGTCAAGTCCTTCCCGAAGTAAGTTAATTCCAACGAGAACATCATATTTACCCAAACGCAAATCACGAAGGATTTCAATACGCTCTAACGTTTTGGTCTCATGATGAATGTATGCTACTTTAATACCAGTTTCTAATAAGTAACTGGTTAAATCTTCCGCCATTTTTACAGTAAGCGTCGTAATCAACACACGTTCGTTACGCTCGCGACGCACTAAAATTTGATCAACAATATCATCAACTTGGCCACGACTTGGCTTAATTTCTAAGGTCGGATCCAACAATCCTGTTGGTCGAATAATTTGCTCGACAATTTCATGATTAACCTTTTCCATCTCATAGTCGCCCGGTGTTGCAGAGACATAAATTGTTTGATTTTGGACGGTTTCAAATTCTTCAAAGGTCATCGGTCTATTATTCAATGCACTCGGCAAGCGGAACCCGAATTCAACCAATGTTCGTTTCCTGGATTGGTCACCATTATACATTCCACGAATTTGCGGAAGGGAAACGTGCGACTCATCCACCACAAACAAATAGTCATCTGGGAAATAGTCGAACAGCGTGTATGGTCTTTGCTCCGGTGGTCGTCCATCAATATGCATTGAGTAGTTTTCGATACCCGAAGTTATCCCAAACTCACGAAGATTCTCTAAATCATACTTTGTTCGTTGCTCAAGTCGTTGATACTCAACAAGTTTATTTTCCTTTCTAAAATACTCTAGACGTTCTTTTAACTCTTCCTCAATTGCATCTGCAGCAATTTTAATTTGATCCATATCACGAGCGTATTCGTTTGCAGGAAATATATCATAAATCTTATATCCTTGCTTTACATTACCTGTAATGCGATCAACTTCAACGATACGATCAATTTCATCACCAAAGAATTCGACACGAACAACGATATCATCCGTATCCCCACGTACAATTTCTACGACATCGCCACGAACTCGAAAGGTTCCCCGTGATTGTTCAATATCATTCCGAACATATTGGCGCTTAACAAGGTCCATCAACAGTGTTTCACGCGAAATCTCTTGGCCAACTCGCATGACATAAAGCATTGCCTTATAGTACTCGGGATCGGCAGTAGCATAAATGCTCGCAACTGAAGCAACAATAATTGTATCACGACGTTGTAAGACAGAGTTTTGAGCCGCATGACGTAGCATATCAAGTTCTTGGTTTATCATCGAACTCTTCTCAATATACGTATCCGATCCTGGTAAATATGCTTCTGGTTGATAATAATCAAAGTTCGAAACAAAATACTCAACACGATTATGTGGAAAAAACTCTTTAAACTCAGAATACAGCTGACCCGCCAGTGTCTTATTATGAACAAATACAAGTGTAGGACGGTTCAATTCCTGAATGACCTGTGAAATCGTAAACGTTTTACCAGTACCCGTTGCTCCTAACAGTACTTGATCTTTCTTACCAGCAAGAATACCTTCAGTTAGTTCCTTAATTGCTTTAATTTGATCGCCCTTTGGTTCAAAACGGGATTCTAGTTTAAATTTATGATCCATGTTTCGCGACCTCCAATGCTTTAATGAGTTGAACGTCATCAACGGCACGATTACCATTCCAAGTGTATAAGACAGAACTATACATCCGTTGTAAAAGTGCTTGGTTAATTGTTCCATCAGTATTTATTGTTTCCGCATTTGCATACGTTAAAATCGCGTCACGTGTAGCACTATCATAGTAACCATCCGTGCGCCCATTATGATGTCCAAGATATGTTAGCGCATGTTGAGCATAAGATGCTGCGACACTGACCGTATCATAGGCAAATTCTGAAGTTCCAATGAGCGGATATGATGCGTAGAATACATCCGGTAACTTAACTTCATGATCTGGTAAAATACCAACATTATTGATACTAATATCATTGGGACTGCGCCATTCCGCAATTGTGATTTTCAAGTTGGAACTGTCGCCATATATTCGTTGCGTTTGGACTGTCCCTTTTCCATAACTCTTCATACCGACTGTCTTCGCTCCGAGATTTTCGGTTAAGGCTAATGTAAGGACCTCTGAAGCACTTGCAGTCCCCTCATTAATCAAAATCGTAATATCGTCAAACTTGTAATTTGATGCGACTGAATTTTTAACCGTATAAGTTTCTGTTTTACCATTCGTAAAATGTTCTTGATAAACGATGGCCCCTTCATCAAGAAATAATCGCGCAACATCCTGAATCGCATCCAAATAGCCGCCACCGTTGTCACGTAAATCGATAACTAAATTCTTGACGCCCTTGGCTTTAAAATCTTTTAAAATCGATTCCGTTACATCAGCAAGACCACGTCCAAATGATTTCATTTCGAGATAGCCAACCCCTGATTCAATAACTTCACCAAACGCTAATGCTTCAACACGACCACGAACGATCTCCAAAGTAACAGGTTTGCCCGCTCTTAAGACTTCCACCTTAATCGGCTGTCCCGCTTCCACTTGAATCATTTCTTTAATGGGGATGTCACTTGAAAATGTTGAGACACCGTCCACTTTTGAAATTACATCACCAGCCAAGATTCCACCTGCTTCAGCAGGCGACCCCTTGATAACGTTGGTGACCATATTTGTGTCAGCAGCTTCCATATATGTAACTCCGATACCGACGAAAGACATATTGATCGAATCATTTAATTTCTTCGTTTCTTCATCCGTCATATACACAGTATGTTGGTCACCATTACGCTGCAACATTCCTTTGATGGCATTTTCAACCAACGTCTTATCAGGATCTTCCATATCATTCACAAAGAACCAACTTGAACGGACATCTGAGTAGACACGTTCAAAAAGAGCAAGTGCCTCTGAGTTCTTACCATTACCTATAAAACTATTAAGAAGCCTATTTCCTTGCCATCCTAGCAAGAATGCAATAACCACCGCTGATGCAGTCGCAATGATAACCTTCTTTTTCTTTTTTTCTCGGTTAATTTCGTCAGGCCATTTATGACGCTCTAGACGAATTTGATGTTTGTTATTTTCTTCTTTATCCACGATTCCACCTCAATGTACTAAGTTTATCACAGCACATAATAAAAATCCCAGTTAAGGGATTTATTTCAAGTATTGTTCAATTTCTGACAGGAACTGGTTTCGTGTTTCTTCCATGTGTACTGTCTTGCAATGTAGCCACGTGACATTCGTAATACCCACAGTTCCAAACAACGCTTCGATCATTGTTTTGTTGATAGGATCGCCAATGTGTTCAAAGATTTCTTTGCCTATGTTTCCCGTTGTAAAAACTGCAGCTTTATTGATATCCAATTTCCCAACCAAATTATGATTTTCATCCATATCGTAAGTATGTCCTTTTAAGAATACCTTGTCAAAAAAACCTTTGAGCATTGCCGGTGCGCCATACCACCAAACAGGAAATACAAAGATGACTTCATCACTTGCTTTCAAGCGCTTCATGTAATCTTCTGCTTTTGGATCATTGTACTCACCTTTGCCAAACAATTTCAAATCTTCAACGTGAAATGCAGGATCAAACCCGTCTTGATGGAGATCGATGACATCCACGTCGTGACCTTTCGCAAGCAATTGAGCTTTCGTTACTTCTAAAACGTGATGATTAAAACTTCCATCCCATGGATGTGTATATACGATTGTTGTTTTCATTTTGATTCCTCCATTGTCTATTTTATCAACCACGCTTATCCGCACATGGTATAATGACCTTAAAAGTGGAGGGTTTATATGAAGTTAGCTGTTTTCTGTGGTTCACGCGATACGAGCAACCACAATATTGTGAAAGAAGCAAAAAATTTAGCAAAGACATTGGTATCTAGAGATATAACGATGGTGTACGGTGGTGCGCGATCAGGCATTATGGGGATAATCGCTGATGAGATGATCGCATTGAATGGTAAAGTCATTGGTGTCATGCCCAAGATTTTAGTTGATAAAGAAATTGCGCATCCGGGCCTTACAGAACTTGTAATTGTAGACGACATGAGTGTTCGTAAAACGATGATGAACGAGATGTCTGACGCCTTCGTCGCATTTCCTGGAGGTTGCGGCACAATGGATGAAATTTTTGAAGTGATTACATTAAATCAAATTGAATATTTCAACAAACCAGTTGGTTTTGCAAATATTGATGGTTACTATGACGGAATTCATGATTTCTTAAAAACATCCGTGAGCAACACATTTATGTACCCATCACATCTTGAAGCAATTCAATTTGAAGCAACATCAGTAGCAATTGTTGATGCCATAGTAAAAGGTGTATCAATGAACTAATTTGTTCATTGATACACCTTTTTTTAAACACCTAAGAATGCTTCTGGGTCAATACGGCACGGTGTTGAACCTTTATATTCACAACGACTGCTTTGACCACGGTCAGAACCACCCAAACCAAATTGAGCAGTACGCCATGTGCTATTCCACATTGACACTCCTTCTGAAACCGAACCGACTCCTAGATCAAATATCTCGATATGGGCGTGTGATCCGATAGAAT
This sequence comes from Erysipelothrix aquatica, assembly GCF_009828825.1. Classification (GTDB taxonomy): domain Bacteria; phylum Bacillota_I; class Bacilli_A; order Erysipelotrichales; family Erysipelotrichaceae; genus Erysipelothrix; species Erysipelothrix aquatica_A. The sequence goes on from NZ_WTTA01000004.1 coordinate 171,783, forward strand.
TTCCTGAGTTTCCGACACCACCTACTTGTTGACCTTGGCTCACAACGCTACCTGGACCAACCTTAAATGATCCATTCGCCATATGCATGATCAACGCACCATAGACTTTTCCATTTGATTCGAAAATCATTGATAGATGATTTCCAAGACCACTATTGCAACCAAAACTTGAATAAGTATCACATCCACCTTGAGTTACAACAACCACACCATTTCCAACAGCATAGATTGGTTCAAAATAACCAGCAGATAAATCCACTCCAAGGTGCGTTCCACCCCAGCTATATCCCCATACTGATTCGGTTTTTCTTCCGGTTGGTACAGGACTTGATAAGCCATTAGTTGGAGGGATTGCATTGATTGCATCGGCAGTTGCTTGGTCAAGTTCGATTGCTGCTTGAACTTGTGCTTCCTGCATTTCAAAGTTAACTTTTTGAATGACTAATTCATCATAAATTTTTTGTACACCAGCTTGAAGATATACGATATTTTCTTTGTCGACAACGACCAAACTTTTATTAAGTTCGATATTCTCAATTTCAGTTGCGACCGCGGATTTTGTTTCTTCTAGCGCTTGTTTTTGCGTCTTAAAGTTATCAATAAGCGATTCATTATAGCGACGAATACTATTCATCCCTACAACACGACGCATAATATCGGAGAAATCAGTTGCGCCCATAAGGAATTCTATATATCCGTTGACACGCATGTTCATTTGACTCTGAACCATATATGTCTTAATTTCTTCCTCAAGTTTCGCAATCTCAGTCTCACGAGTTTGTATTTCAACTTGGAGTTCTTGAATATGTTGTTCCTTTTGCGCAATTTCGAGTTCTAGCGTTTTTATATTCGCGTCTAATACAGTGATTTGATTTTCAAAATCTTGAATAAGTCCAAGATTTTCCATCAAATTCGTCTCAATATCTTTAAGTTTATTTGAGATTTCATTTTTTACTGCTTGATTGTTTTGAGCACGCTCTAACAAGTACTCACGGTATTCACGACAAACTTGCGCTGACGACTCAGAATACGAGCTACAAAGCTGGTCATACTTCCCAGGATTGGATTCGAAATCATCACGATTACTAGCAAATATCGGGGCAAGTACGCCAAGTAGCATCATTAAAATAATTGAGATAATAATTGTATTTTTTAAAATTCGTTTCATGTTCACCTCATCTATTGATTATGTGCTGTATACATAGCGACCTGGATTTGTTCGGCATGGATAGCTTCCACGATAATCACATAGTGATGAATTTCCACCACTTGATCCACCAAGTCCAAATTGAGCAGTTCGATGACCATTATTCCATAGATTTAATCCATCAACGACAGTACCAGGTCCCAAATCGAAAATTTCAATATGGACGTGTGGCCCTGTAGATGTTCCTGAGTTTCCAGTGTAACCAATCACAGTACCAGCAGGAACAACAGCAAGTTGTCCCACTGCGGTACTTGATAAATGCATGAATAATGCGCCATACGAACGATCGCCATCTTGGAAAATCATTGAAATATGATTTCCGAGCCCACCGTTACATCCATCAGCATTATTCCCGCAACCACCTTGAGCAACTACAATGACACCATTACCAATTGCTCTTAATGGAGTTCCTATATCTGCACCTAAATCATTACCGAGATGCCATCCACCCCATGGATACTGCCATACACTGGCTGTCAATGACGTCCCCGGAACTGGATGATATATGTCGGTAGAACCTTCTCCAGGTCCAGGGTCCGGGTTTCCTGGATCTGGGTTTCCTGGATCTGGGTTTCCTGGATCTGGATTTCCAGGATCAACCGGTTTGCTAGGATCTGGTTTTTCAGGCTCTGGTTTTGGTACCAAGACAAGATCACCAATTTGACTTGCTAAATCGTTACTAATTGTAATTTCACTTTGAACTTGGGCATCCGCTACATCCAAAATGTCTTTTTGTTCAGATAATTTCGCATAGACATACTGAATTTCCGCTTCATATGCTTTTGCGAGTTCACGTTCAGATTCAATTGCCTTTTTATTCAATTCAATCGCAAATTTCTCATTTTCGATTAATGCACGATCTTCTTGGAGTTTCAATTGTTGTACTTTAAATGCATCAATCATTTTCTCATTTGATTTCTTAATAGCATTCAAACCTTCAACGCGTCGAATGATATCGGAGAAATCAGTTGCTCCCATTAAGAACTCGATGTATCCATTGACACGCATGGTCGATTGACTCTTAACCATATAGGCTTTAATGTCTTCTTCTAAACCTTTAATGTCTTCCAATCGTTGCGCTATTTGAATTTCGATAAGCGCAATTTGAGCCTCATTTTGTACAATTTGGACCTCTAACGATTTAATTTGCGTTTCAAGATCCTTTATCTTTCCTTCATACTCACCAAGAATTGATAAATTACTCTTTAAATCTGTGTCTACTTTTTCACGACGACTTGCAATTTCAGCACGTTCTGCTTCTTTATTACCAGCACGACGTTCAAGGAATGAACGGTACCCATCACACGTTGTTTTAACACTTTCACTTTCTATTCCGCGACACAGCTCTTGATAGTAAGTGAGGTTATTTTCATATTCATCATCAGACGTAGCATAAACAGATGTTGATACTAAGATCATCATTGATAATACTGTCACTACTTGAATTGTGTTTCGAAATAGTTTTTTCATCGCGTCCACCTTAAGAACTTCCCGACAGAAAAGACACTACCAATTGCTCCAACAGTCGAACCAATTAGTGCCAATACAACAGAGATCTGGTATACCATCGGTGTTGGTGATACCAAGACAAACATTTTTGAAAATAAGAATCCACCGACTGATTCAAATAAATATTGATATCCGAAAATTGTGATAAGAATTGGAACAAACGAGCCAATTAAACCAATTAACATTCCTTCAATAATAAATGGCCATCTGATGTACCAGTTAGTAGCACCTACGGTACGCATAATGCCGATTTCACGACGTCGTGAATGAATCGATACACGAATCGTATTTGAAATTAAAAATATTGCAACTACACCCAATGCAATGACAATTGCAAATCCAATATTACGAACTTGTTCCAAACCGTGCACAAAGGTAGATGTCGCATCACCACCATAAATCGCATCATCAACACCTTCAATTTTTAGTATTTCCTGGGTAATTTGTTTCAAATACTCACCCTTTTCAGCTTGAACTAAAAATGTAAGTGGCATTGGGTTAGATTCACCTCTGAACGATCCAAAGAGTAACTCTGCGTCTTCACCTGAGTTTCTTATAAACATCTCTAGCTCTTCTTCTTTCGAAGAAAAACCTACAGATTTTACATTGGGGATAACCTCAATTGCTTTAGAGATTCGGTCGATGTTTTCTTGACTCTCATAGTTATTATTAACGTGAACAGCGATTTGAACACTCTCTTCAATTTGTTTCGTGATGACACCAAGGTTTGCACTTAACAACAAGAAAAGCGCCATAATTAATAGCGTCACAGTAACAGATGAAATACTTGATAACGACAGCGCAAAGTTACGCACCATTCCCAAGAATCCTTCTTTAATATGTCTTAATACTCTATTCATGACTGATGTATCCTCCAGATGTTAAATCTGCAACAATATGTCCAGCATCTAAGGCAATCGTACGTTTTTTATTATTATTTACAATATCTACATCATGCGTAACCATAAGTACAGTTGTTTCTTCTTCTCGATTTATACGCTCTAACAACATAATAATCTCATTTGATTTTTCAGGGTCTAAGTTACCCGTTGGTTCATCGGCAATAAGCAATTGAGGCTTATTAGCAATCGCTCTTGCGATAGCAACTCTTTGTTGTTGTCCACCACTTAACTCTTGAGGGAACGCATTCGCTTTTTCACTCAGATCAACCAATCTTAAGACTTCACGAACACGTGATCGAATCTTGGCGTTTGGTGTATTCACTACTTCGAGGGCAAACGCAATATTCTCAAAAACAGTTTTACGTTCTAAGAGTTTGAAATCTTGAAATACGACACCAATTCTTCGTCGATAAATAGGAACTTTGGAATGTCGTAACTTTCCAACGTTATAGTCTCCTACATTAACACTTCCTGAAGTTGGAATTTCTTCACCATCTAGGAGCTTAATTAGTGTGGATTTCCCACTACCAGTAGGACCAATTATGTAGACAAACTCACCTTGGTCTACAGATAGATTGATGTCATATAGTGCATTGACACCATTTTTATATTTTTTTGATACGTCTTTTAGAACTAGCATCTATCTCTCACTCCTTTATTCATTTTAAATTATAGCATACGCCTTTTGAAGTTTGCGTGAAACTAAACTGTCCTGAAGCCCTTGCCATGGACTTCAGTTGCATTCGAAACAACTAAGAATGCTTCTGAATCTATCGAAAGGACCGCCTTTTCAAGATCATTATATTGTTTTTTACTGATCACGGTCATGACAATTTCTTTGCGATCTTGGGTATAACCACCGCGTGCTGTAATGATTGTAGACCCGCGGACAATATTGTTATGAAGATAGTCCAAAATCGATTCATACTCGTCTGAAATAATCGTAACTTGTCGCGCGTCTATACCACCAATGAGGGATATTTTATCGATTGCTTTAGTTGACGCATAAATGGATATGAATCCCATAAGAACCTGATTCAATGTGTAGCTGTGGAATCCCAAAAGTACTGTTACTGCATCTACTGCAAAAATATAGACCGACACACGAACTCCCGTATAACGCGATAGAATGAGAGGTGGTATGTCCATCCCTCCTGTACTTGCACCTGTTTTAAATGTTAATCCGAGACCAATACCCATAAAAATACCGCCAAACAGTGATGCGATTAGAGGATCAAGTGTTGCATTGAACGGAATTAAACTCAGTAAATTAACGAAAAGCGGATATAATATGCTACTTGCTAATGTTTTTAAGGCAAACTTTTTCCCCAAGAATACAAGGCCCATTAAGAAAGCGAGCCCGATTATAATGTTCATCATAATTCTTGGCTCCACCCTTAAAATAGGATAAAGGGCGACGGCAACTCCTGCCACACCGCCCGATAAAATATTGTTTGGGAGAATAAAGAATGTAACACCGCACGCAAGCACAAAATTTCCGAGCACCAATAAGAGTGCATTTGTTATTTTGTCTTGGTATTGTTTCATCTATACACCTACGTTCATTTTCAAGAATGCTTCAATAAAGTCATCAATTTCACCGTCTAAAACATCGTCAACTTGACTTGTTTCCTGTTTTGTACGATGATCTTTTACCATTGAATATGGGTGCATAACATATGAACGGATCTGTGATCCCCACTCTATTAGTTTTTGCTCCCCTTTGATTGCCGCTAGATTTGCTTGTTGCTGCTCAATTTCACGTTGGTAAAGTTTACTTTTGAGCATCATAAGCGCTTCTTCTCGGTTTTGCAATTGACTTCTACCGGTTTGGCAAGTCACGACAATTCCCGATTCTTTGTGCGTGATACGTACTGCAGAATCGGTTTTATTAACGTGCTGTCCACCCGCTCCAGATGCGCGCATTGTATCGACGTCAATGTCTTCTGGATTAATGACAATTTCAATACTATTGTCAAATTCTGGCGCGACATCAACCGATGCAAACGATGTATGGCGCCTACCTGATGAATCAAACGGGCTTATTCGCACAAGACGATGTACCCCTTTTTCAGCTTTTAAATAGCCATAAGCTAATGGTCCACTAACTAAGAAAGAAACTGCTTTTAGGCCTGCCTCATCACCATCCAAATAGTTAAGAACCGAGACTTTGTATTTTTTGTCTTGGGCCCAACGTGTATACATACGATACAACATCTCCGCAAAGTCCTGGCTTTCAGTTCCACCAGCACCCGGATGTATCTCTACAATTGCATTTTTTTGATCGTAATCATGACTCAATAAAATCATTATTGAGAACGAATCTAATTCCTTCTCAATATCTTTAACTTCGAGTTCAAGCATTTCTTTGAACTCTTCATCGAATTCTTCCTTGAGCAACGCTAATGTATCAAGGCCATCATCAATGCGCTTTAATAGTTGATTATATGTTTCAACTGTTTTTTTGATTTGGTTTAGTGTCTGAATATGTTGGGCACTTTTTTTATGATCATCCCAAAACCCTTCAACCACCATCTCAGCTTCTAATGCTTCTACTTTGCTTTGCTTTTGAGCCAAGTCAAAGTGAATCACCGAGCGCTTTCAGTGAATCTAATGATTCTTCTAAAATTTGAGCTATTTCAAATAATTCCAAAATTCATCACCCTTGTCTATTCTGTAAATCTATTGTCTGTATTCAATTTTTACATTAATGCAGAACATTACAATGTCCTGCGCGATTGCTCCTAGCATCTCGTCAAACATCTCAAAGCCTTCGTTTACATATGCTTGTAGTGGTTTTTCTTGAGCATAGGAACGCAAATGAATTCCTTCGCGTAACTTGCTCATTGCATCAATATGATCAATCCAAGAACGGTCAATCATGCGAAGTGCCATATCTTTTTCGACACGTGTAAATTGGTCAGATACTTCCGCAATTTTCGCTTCATAACGACCCCATGCATCGCCAACAATAAATGCTTGAAGTTCATTCACATTCATGGCACTTAAAGATGCTTCATTAACTGCATCAGTAATAAGGCCCAGTTTTTCAAGTGCTTCGACTAAGCCGTTGATATCAACTGACTGGTCTTTACTTTCCATATTTCTAAATGATCCAATTGTATTTGAGATAACACGTTCGAACATTTCTAAAATGATACTATGAACATCATCATTTTCAAGAATATAGTTACGTTGCTCATACATAATTTCGCGTTGTTGACGTAAAACATCATCGTAATCAAGCAATGTTTTACGAATGTCAAAGTTAATTCCTTCAACACGCTTTTGTGCTGCACTAATTTGTTTTGTTAGAGTCTTATTTTCAACCGCTACATCACCAAGACGTGATGTGACCGATTCCCAACGTTCACTTCCATAACGAATCATAAGATCGTCTTCAAATGATACGAAGAAACGAGACATTCCGGGATCTCCCTGACGTCCAGAACGACCACGTAACTGGTTATCAATACGACGTGATTCGTGACGTTCACTACCAATAACCGCTAATCCACCAAGTGCACGTGATTCGTCATCTAGTTTGATGTCAGTTCCACGACCAGCCATGTTGGTAGCGATTGTTACTGAACCTTTACGTCCTGCTCGTTCAATAATTTGCGCTTCACGAGCATGGTTCTTAGCATTCAAAATTTCATGTTTGATTTTGCGTTGTGTCATCATCATACTTAGATACTCTGATGTTTCAACTGCAACAGTACCCACAAGTACAGGTTGTCCTGTCTCATGAATTTCTTTAACTTGTTGAATAAGTGCTTCAAATTTAGCTTTCTTCGTTCCAAAAATTAAGTCTTCGTTATCCATACGTACTACTGGTCGATTCGTTGGAATGACTAAGACACGCATATTATAGATTTCTAAGAATTCTTCTTCTTCAGTTTTAGCTGTACCAGTCATCCCAGATAATTTGTTGTAAAGACGGAAGAAGTTTTGGTATGTAATCGTAGCAAGTGTGACACTTTCTTGCTTGATAGCGACATTTTCTTTTGCACTTAGTGCTTGGTGTAAACCATCCGAATACTCGCGACCCTCCATCAAACGACCTGTAAATTGATCAACGATTATGATTTGGTTGTCTTGAACAACATACTCAATATCTTTCAACATTGTATAGTTTGCCTTCAAAGCATTATTGATATGGTGAAGTAATGCTGTGTTATCCAAATCATAAAGGTTATTTACTTTAAATGTATTTTCTGCTTTTTCAACACCTGACTCCGTAAGTTGTACAGTTTTTGATTTTACATCAACGACATAATCGGCACCTTGTGAAAGTTTCTTAGCAAATTTATCTGCTTGTTCATACAAACGGGCACCTTCACGTGCACCACCTGAAATAATTAATGGTGTACGTGATTCATCAATAAGAATCGAGTCAACCTCATCGATTAACGCGAAATTAAGTGGACGTAATACGCGATCCTCGATACGAGTGACCATGTTATCACGTAAATAATCAAATCCTACTTCAGAGTTCGTCGTATACGTAATATCCATTTCATATACTTCACGTTTCTGAGATGCAGATAACTGACGCAAGTTTGTACCTACAGTAAGTCCTAAGAATCGGTGAATTTCACCCATCCACTCCGCATCACGAGACGCAAGGTATTCATTAACTGTAATGACATGAACCCCTTTGCCATCTAATGCGTTTAAGTAAGTTGGTAATATTGCTGTTAATGTTTTCCCTTCACCGGTACGCATTTCAGCGATATCGCCACGATGTAAGATGATTCCCCCCATTAATTGAACAATATATGGAAATTCTCCTATTACACGGTATGCGGCTTCACGTGCAACCGCAAAGGATTCAACTAATAAGTCATCCAATGTTTCACCATTGTTGAGGCGTTGTTTAAAAATTTCTGTTTTGTTTTTTAGCTCTTCGTCTGAGAGTGCGCGAATCTCATCTTTCAGCGCATCAATAGCATGAGCAGTCTTTTCTACTTCATTAAGAATTTTGCGGTCTCCGCTAAATAAATTATTAAAAAATCCAGCCATATTTCATGCCTCCATTCATTTTTTATTGTATCATAATCATTATTGATATGAAATCATTAAAAAAGTTGGCAGATGCCAACTTTATCTTTAGATTCTAACGATGTTATGTGCCTGTAAGCCTCGCTCGGTATCCATTAATTCGAACTCGACATCAGTTCCTTCTTCGATAGTCTTGAACCCCTCCATCACAAGGTGTGAATAGTGAAAGAATACATCACTATCTTCTGTTGTTGTGATAAATCCGAATCCTTTGTTCTTATTGAACTTTTTTACTTTTCCTTGCATTTCAAATCCTATACCTTTCTACATCTGACATGTTTGATTATACGTCAGAGCCACTTAAAAGACAAGTGAAATCGCTTACTTTTATTTTTTGAAACGCTTAGAATATGAAATTGAAATACCCTTAACACTTTTAACATACGGCTTAACAAGTCTCATACAGGCCTCTAAACTCGACCCTGAACTAATGATATCATCTACAACTACTACATCTTTGTTTACTATTTTTGTGAACGCAACTAGGATAATATTATTAGCAATGTCGGTTCGATCGGATACGTTAGTTTGGTCGTGTAATGCTTTGTTTTCAAAAATAGAGTGCGAAACAATTCCAGCACAATCAAGAAGATACTCGACATGATGAAAACTTCGTGATATTTGAGAATCTCGACGCGACGGAACTACTACAACCATTTTCCCACGTGTGTGTTTCTTTAATTTTTTCTTAATTCGCCACATAATTGGTTGCGCTAATGAACGATCACGGCCATCTTTATATCGCAACAGCAAGACCCGAATCGTAGTTTCGTATTTATAGAAACTAAGCACCTCAAATTCTCCAACATTTAAATTCAATACGTTTGTTGATAACTGGCACAATCCGCACAAATGCGGATTATCCAAAAAATAGTCAATTATGCCTTTTCCTGTATCGACTGATTTAAAACACCCCGAGCAGCATCGTTCGCAATTTTGATTCGATTGACACACGATTGTAGCGAAGTTGAATACTCGCGACAGTAGAAAACAACAGTACCTTTTAATGGTTTCATTCCTCTCATTACCCGACCTGCAATTTGAACTAGTGACGATTCACTAAAAACCCTGTGGTGTGCTTCATAAACACAAACATAACAATTTTCGAAAGTTACGCCCCTCTCCAAAATTGTTGTACAAACAATCCAATTTCTCTTTTCCCGAAATGTTGATAAAATACTTTCCTTGTCAACACATTCAGAGGTTATCAACGCGCACCGCAAGAGCCGCGATAAGCACTTTCCTAGTTTCATAGTTGGAACGAAAATAAGTACCATTTCCCGTTTCAAATTCATGAGATCTTTAAACAATGTGATTATTGGGAAATATCGACATTTGACAATAGGGACTGGTAGAAGTTTACCACTGGGTCGCAATGGAACAACAATACGATATACATGAGCAATATCATATGTGGCAGATAGATATAAAAACGTTCCTCGACAAGCTAGTTTTGCGAAACGCACAAGTAGGGCATCGTTTACATACGGAAATGCATCCGGCTCATCAAGTATCAGGACATCAAAATACTGAGGATAACGAAAAAGTTGATGTGTTGTGCACACAATCAAATCACCCGACAATTTATCAACACATCCCCCAAATACTGCAGTAACCTGATAGTCATCCAAATACGACTGAATTCGTTCTGCTAGTTCGATAACGACTTCCCGTCTCGGAATTGCCCACCCAACATGCAATCCCTTTTTAAGGAGATATCGCAAAACAGGAATACAGATCTCTGTTTTACCCGCTCCACAAACTGCATCAACAAAGATTGACTGTTTCAAGATACGATCGACAATCTGATTACTCGCACGTTGCTGTATATTTGTTAGCTTTAAAGACCGCTTTTCCCTTACATTTTGATGAATTAAACTCGATGCTTCTTCGAGATTAAAATATTGCATAAAGCAACATCTCTTACAAAAAGTATCCGAAATCAAACTTGCGTTATCCTCCAAGCACTTCCAACAGATTCTCATTACATCACCTCTAATAAATATGATGACTTTGATCGAAATCCTAAAAAAAGTAACAGTTCAAACTGTTACCATGGTTTTATATCATTTCCGACAACAAAATAGCTTGCTTTCGCATACTGCGCTAATGGGTCATCCGAATAAGAATCAGAATAAAATGACTCCATTTCAGATAAATCATACAACTCTCGCATACGACGGACTTTTTCAGCAGCATAACAGTTCTCACCATCATGAGCCCCAGTATGTTTGTCCACTCGACTTGCGATTAAACTTAATCCCAATTCTCCAACAACAATCGGTTCCAAAAGAAACTCAGGAGAAGCAGAGATAATTAAATCATCCTCACGACGTTGATCAAAGTACCATTGTTTAATTTTGTGCTTATGCTCTGCCCAAAACTCTAAAACACGTAGATCAATATCTTCAATCTCTTTAAAATACTCATAAAATATGGTTTTCATTTCAGTTTTACTGATTTTACCGCGTTTATAATCAGCAGCTGCTTTCGTTTGTTTTAACCATAACTTAGATAGCTTCTTATCTTTTCTTAAGTTAAACTTGTAGAAGTCAATTGAACTATCTCCATCATAAATCGTTTTATCCCAATCATATACGTTCATAATAACCCTCTCTTTCACGCTTTTGCTCACGCAACGTTAAGTATTTTTCTCTCATTTTAAGGTAAACCTGTGCTGTCTGAAGACTGTCATCAAATCCACGATGACCAATCTTTCGTTCAACGCCAAAATACTCACATAAAGTTTCTAATTTGTGGTTTCTAATATCTTTGTTTAACAATCTTGAGATACGGAGTGTATCAATATAGTCGTTACGCATGATACCATCCATACAAACACTGTAAGCGTCGTAAATCAAAAAGTAATCAAATTGGACATTATGACCCAAAATAATATCATCACCAATAAATGCAACCACTTCCTCTATCACTTCTTCGATATAAGGAGCGCCTTCAAGCATCTCATCTGTGATGCCCGTTAAGGATACCACAAAAGGAAGGATACTATTTCTTGCCTTAACAAGTGTTGAAAAAGAATCCACAACAACACCACTTCGATAACGGATTGCGCTAATCTCTGTAATATCATGAAATTTATTACTTCGACCTGTCGTTTCTAAATCGATTACTGTAAAGTTTGTTACAAATTGCAACAAATTTTTGCCTACATATCGCATAACTACCTCTGTTCTAGAGATATTGTAACATAACTATCCCTACACTAAAACTAACCATAAAAATAACCCTACCAACAGGGTTATTTGTAATCTATAACACCAATCCAACGGCTTTGGTTTCCATCACTTCCATCCTTATGATAACTTATTACAAGTTTTTCAACAGGACTTAGTATAAACGTATATTCATCAAATACTTCATTCGACTTTAACTCAGAGACACCAAACCTAGTTTCTACATCACTTAATGGCGTTTCAAATGTCAGAAAATCATTCACTACAATATCTACGGATACATCACCCCCAAAAGTTCTATTTTCAGCATATATCTCTGCAATTTTTGCATCTGACATTATCACTTCTTGGTCACTGTTATTACTAAACGTTACTTTTATGATATTGTCATTATTTCTTAAATACATATTACTCATTTTTGTTTTTGGAGGCATTACTTGATCAATATCCTGTTCAGGAACCCACCCATTCGCAACAAAATCTTGATACGGAGCCGGTAGCACGTACTTTTCGCCTTTAAGAGAGACATTAAGCGACGTTTCCAAAACGATTTCTGGCTCTACCGGCTTAACTATTTCAGGGTCTTTGGAACCACATCCTAGCAATAACACTAAAAACACACCAACGATAGAAATTCTTTTTATCATTAAAAATCCTCCATATCGTCGTCATACGGATCTAGATAGACATCTGTCCCCACACCACAACACACACCTATTCTGCCAGTATTTGCAGCAGTAAATAACTCACTTTTTTCCACAATTCCATCAAAAATTGATGCATCTATCTTCAGAATGGCAGACAATTCCTTAGCTTTAGGATATGCCCCCGAATGAACAATCTCGCCATCCAGGACAAGAACAGGTAATAATAAGTTAAATTGGTTTGACACCTGAGCATCATTAATACGTTGAATATTAATTCCACTATCTTGTAACATATCAATTAATTTACCAAAATTTTCACGTCTAACATCTGTACTAATACCTAATAACGAGGTTGCTAAATCTACTGACGATTCATAAATTTTTAATTCCATCAATACTCCCCCTTTAACACTCGCTCATAAACATCCTTCAATTGAATTCCAATTTCTTTTATACTTCGTTCTTCGGCAACTTTATACGCAGCCTCAGTTGTCGAGGGTAATTCATCCCTTAAATATGCCCGAATCAAGTAGACAAAATCACGGATTGAATTTCCTTTATAACAACTTTCCTCATGAACCAACCAAGGGTCATAGACACCAATATCACGAACAATGGTTTGACAACGAGAAGCTAAAGCCTCCAGAACTACGATTCCTTCAGTTTCTTCATACGATGGGAAAAAAAATACATCTGCAGATGCATATGCACCTTCAATAATGTCACCCTTTATGTATCCAGGCAAAATTACATTATTCGGCTTCTCACGAATTGCATCCCTAACCTTAGATGTAACACTCGCTAGTGGTGTATGTCCAAACCAAATAAATGTGTACTCCGGTAATGCACGTGCGACCTCCATAAAATCGGGTAATCCCTTACGCTCAAAATACAATCCGACTGAAATAATCACTTTACGATCTTCCGGTAAGTTGAAATATTCTCTAAATGCCTTCACCTTCGAGTCATCATGTGTAAAACGAGCCAAGTCAATACCGTTAGAAACAGCTTGAATGGGTTTCTCTATACCATACGATTCAAGAATTTGTTTAGCATATGGAGTCGGTGTTAATATATAATCACCTAACTCATAACTTGAAATAATATGCATTTTAAAAAGTGGTGATAATTGGTTGGAAAATATGAAAGAATTTCTAAAATCTTCCTCTGTTGAGTGAGCATGGTATACGACTTTCTTTCCCTCTTTATGGGCTTTATTAGCCATAGCACGTGCCGCTAAATCGACTGTGTTAATGTGTACGATATCATAAGAATCATTTTCATCAGTAGTAAATGGAACACCCGCTTCTGTCAGTGCTCTGACTTGATGCTTCATCGCTCTCCCAATTCCTGATTTACTTAAGGCTTTTTCACCTCGTTGATATAATAAGACTTTCATAAATACCACCTTTGCTGTATCATTATTACTAATACAGTACCACTATGTACTTTCACTGTCAATTCGCAAACCGCGATAAAAATTCTACTGTATTTAGAAGATAAATTCATTAACTATATAGAAAGATTGAGGGAGTATGATGACCGGAGAAAAACGAAGAATTTCGATTGTTGAATTACTTATGCAAGAACATAAACGCCCGCTTAGTGCACAGTATATTGCCAATATCTTTAAGGTTTCTCGACAAATTATCGTAGGTGATATTGCACTTTTGAGAGCACAAGGTGTTAATATCCAAGCGACACCACGAGGTTATATTATCAATCAAACCGATAAACGCCCTCATTATATTATTCCAGTCGCACACCATAACGAAGACACTCGAAGAGAATTATCGTTATTGGTCGACAATGATGTCTCTGTTATTGATGTGACCGTGGAACACCCAATTTATGGTGAAATTACTGGTCAACTCAATATCAATACGCATGAAGATATTGAGGCATTCATAAGTAAAAACGGAACGCCATTATCTTCACTTACAGATGGCATTCATATCCACACGATTGCATGCAATGATGATGCACACTATCAGTTTATTCTTAAACTTCTGAAAAAACATAATCTTCTCTATGAATCAAACTAAGCTAGGTGTCTTGACACCTAGCTTTTATTTATTTACTATAGTCCTAGGTGTCATGACACCTAGGAGAAACTATGAAAACAACAAAGAATATTACCTTGAGTGCCATTTTAATTGCAATGGGAATTGCGATTCCAACTTTTATGCCTAAGTTCATTCTGCCCCCTGCATCCTACACACTAGCGTCACACGTGCCAATCTTCATTGCGATGTTTATATCCCCCGTGACGGCGGTTTCTGTGGCTCTAGGGACAGCCTTTGGCTTCCTCATGACAACCACTCCAGAAATTGCTGCACGTGCTCTATCACATGTTATCTTCGCTACGATCGGAGCCCTATATTTGCAAAAGCACCCTTCACTTATCAAAAATAAAAAACAATTACTTATTTTCAACATTATCATTGCCATTATCCACGCAAGTTCAGAAGTTCTGGTTGTCACACCATTTTACTTCACTAAAACTCTATCCCAGAATAGTGGCTATATTGTTAATATCATACTTCTTGTCGGCATCGGCGGGTTCATCCACAGTATAGTTGATTTCTTTATTGCTCAAACAGTCTTCGGCAAAGTAAAAACTGTGATAAGATAGAGTTACTGGCTTGGAGGCAGTGATATGAAAACACAATTTATTTGCTATAAGAAATGCTCAACCTGTAAGAAAGCAGAAAAACTACTTAGAAAACTTAATATTGACTTTGATCCACGCGAAATAATGGACGACAACCCAACATCTGAAGAATTACATTCATGGATTAAAATAAGTGGGCTTCCACTAAAATCCTTTTTCAATACGTCAGGAATAATGTATCGAGAGTTAAACTTGAAAGATAAACTTCCTACTTTAACCGATGATGAGGCTATCGATTTACTCGCAACATCTGGCCGACTCGTGAAACGTCCAATTCTAATTCACGCTAATAAAGTCTTGGTAGGATTTAAAGAAAGTGATTACTTGGAGTTGTTCGAAAAATGATTACATTAATTTCCCCAACGAAAACGATGGTTGAGTCACCATTGAACTATCATCAAGTACCTGTATTTAACAAAGAATCTCTTGTGATATTTAATGAACTCAATCAACTTGATTTCAATCAAGCAAAAAAAGTTTATAAGACTTCCGATAAGATTGTCTATAAATCTCTAGAAATGATTAATAACTACCACCCCTGTGGTGCTGCAATATTTTCATTTAAAGGTGCTTCATTTAAATCTATGAATGTAGATTCATGGTCAAAAACTGACCTTGAATATGCAAATTCACACTTAATTATACTTTCTTCACTCTTTGGCCTACATAGGCCTTTTGACACTATTGCACCTTATCGTTTGGACTATTTAAGCGATATTTCTATAGATTTATATAACTATTGGACAGATTATGTGACAGAGTATATAAATTCACTCCAAATGCCTGTAATTAATCTAGCCTCAAAAGAGTATTCAAACTCTGTAAATTTTTCAAAAATTGATGCCCCCGTTATTAATATAGAGTTTAAAGAATTTGACGGAGTTAAATACACAGCAAAATCAACCTATGTTAAATCGGCAAGAGGTGCATTTGTGCAAGAAATCGTCAAGAATAAAGTAAGAACAGTTAATGATCTTAAATCAATCTCTGTCCACGGATATAAATTTCAACATGATCTTTCAAATGATTCATCGTTGGTATATATTCACTCAACAAACCAACTAAAAATGCAAAAAGTATAATTATTAGTATGTAGTAAAACCGTACCTTACTGGTACGGTTCTTTTTATTTACGCAATAATTCTAGCAAGTTAAGAAATGTACATAAGGCCTCAAGATATATAGCACTATTGATATTTAATGAATATAACTACATCTATTTATCAAATTTTTACATGATCTACACTATCAACTTATAATAAAAAAGAAGCCGTGGCTTCTTTAGTAGTTTTAGTCTATTGCAACTTTTAATCCAGGACCCATTGTTGTTGTAATTACAAGGTTCTTAATGTAAGTACCTTTTACAGCAGCAGGACGTGCTTTAACAATTGTGTCGTTAAGTGCTTTAAAGTTTTCAATGATTGCTGAATCATCAAATGAAAGTTTACCAATAATTGTATTGATATTTGATTCTTTATCAACACGGTACTCGATTTTACCTTTTTTGATTTCTTCAACAGCTTTTGTAACATCCATAGTTACAGTTCCTGTTTTAGGGTTAGGCATTAATCCTTTAGGTCCTAGAACGCGCCCTAGTTTACCTAATTCACCCATCATGTCTGGTGTAGCGACGATAACATCGAAGTCAAACCATCCATTTTTTACTTCCTCAAGAATTTCTTTACCACCAACAAAATCTGCTCCTGCATCTTTTGCTTCTTGCTCTTTAGCACCTTGAGTTACAACTAATACTTTTTGTGAACGACCTGTACCATGTGGCAATACCATTGCTCCACGGATTTGTTGATCAGCGTGACGTGGATCAACATTTAGGTTATATGAAATTTCGACTGTTGGATCGAATTTAACAAAGTTAGCTTCTCTTAAAGTTTTCAATGCTTCTTCGATTGTATAAACTTTTGAACGATCGACTAATTCTCCAACTTTTTTGTAGTTTTTAGTTTTTTTAGCCATTTGAATTATGCCTCCATTCCTTCAATTGCGATACCCATATTTTTTGCTGTACCAGCAACAATACGCATAGCACCTTCAACGTCATTTGCGTTTAAGTCAGGTAATTTGTACTCTGCAATTTCACGCAATTGTGCTTCAGTGATTGTTCCAGCAATAGCTTTGCTTGGTGTTGCTGAACCACTTTTGATTCCAGCTGCACGTTTTAACAAGATTGAAGCAGGTGTTGTTTTTAAAGCGAAATCAAATGATTTATCATCAAATACTGTAATAACAACAGGTACGATATCTCCTGCGCGATCACGTGTTGCATCGTTAAATGCAGTTGTGAATTGAGGCATGTTAATTCCAACACCAGCTAATGCAGGTCCTGGTTTAGCTCCTCCAGCAGGGAATTGAAGTTTGGCAATTTTTGCAATTTTTTTACTCACACGACATTCCTCCTTGATTTTTGTCTGTGGTGTGGTTATCGAATGTTGCACACTCTCCCACACGAAAATGCCTATAAACAGGCTTAATTATTATATACTGTTGATACAACTAAGTCAACATTATGGCACCTTAAAATTACGGTAAGATATTACCTGCAACTCTATAAATTTCATACCATTCTGACCTTGTCAGAACTATCTCAGAACCTTTTGCAATACTCTCTATACGTCTAGGAGTCATGCTTCCAATCAGAACTTGCATTTGAGCTGGATGTGTTAAAATCCAACTGACTGCAATTGCATCTTTTGCAACACCATATTTAATTCCAATATTGGTTAGCAATTCATTCAGTGCTTCAAATTTTGGATTATCTAAAAATATCTCTTCAAAGTGTCCACTGTAAAATGGCGACCAAGCTTGTAAAGTAATTCCATTCATTCTTGCATGTTCAAGAATCCCCATTGCATAACCTACTGCAGCATCCGTCTTCATGTTAACGTTAAAACCACCATCAATCATCGGAGTGTGACGAATTGAAAACTGCACTTGATTTGTTAAGATAGAAAACTCCAGCCCGGTCTTTAGCAATTCGATTTGATATGGATTTTGATTGCTTACTCCAAAATTGCGAACAATTCCCTCACTATGTAATTGTTTGAAGGCCTCATTAACTTCAAAAGGATCAAACAGTGTATCTGGTCTATGAAGAACTAATACATCTAAGTAATCCATCTGAAGACGCTTTAAAGATTCACTAACAGAACTAATTATGTGCTCCTTTGAGAAGTCAAACATACCATCTCTAATACCGCACTTTGATTGTACTATAATTGACTCTCTATCGATCCCTAAAGACTTAATTGCTTGGCCGAAAATTACTTCCGATTCACCTCTACCATAGATATCAGCATGATCAAAAAAATTAATACCAGAATCTATTGAAACTTTTACGATCTCTTTTGCTTCCTCCAATGTTTTACCAGCCATCCTCATACATCCGAGTCCAATATTTGATACTTCGAGATCACTCTTTCCGAGATTAAAATACTTCATGGTATCCTCCTAGTTTTATAGTCTAACTATATCATAATCGCATAAAAAAAAGACATCCAAATGGATGTCGAATTACCTGGCAATGAGCTATCTTCACTAACGCTTGGCTAGATATTGTCGCCGCTAAAGTGCTTAACTTCTGTGTTCGAGATGGGAACAGGTGTGACCACT
>NZ_WTTA01000005.1:0-123096 GCF_009828825.1 Erysipelothrix aquatica
GACAACAATATCTTGATGACATTGCCTTTAAAATCAACTCAATGCCTCGCAAAATGTTTGACTTTAAAACTGCCTATGAGATAGAATTTTTAAAAATGAATAGTGGTGCGGTTGAGATTTGATAAAAAAAAACCAAACCTCGGTTTGGTTTTTTTTGGTGTGAAAGAACCGATTAATTTAACGAAGTTGAAGAAAGAAACGAAGTCTTAATTTTTTGACGATAATGAAGATGAACTTTTGATATAATTACTTATTAAGTTAGTGTAAAGTTTTGTATAATGAAATTAATAAATGATATGGGGTGGGGGACAATGAAGAAGAAACGTCAACTGCGCTTTCAAGTGAAGGTAGCAGTGAGTGTAGTTTTAGTAATGGTTTTAGTGATGACAAGTTATTATGCAGTATCTCATGCATTTGAGCGCAAAGATAAAGCCTATACAAGCTTACAATTGGAAATTGAAGAAAAGGCAACGAAAGATGCGCTATTGAAGCAAATTAATCAAGATGGCATACCTGTTTTAGCGTATCATGGCGTTACAAGCGTTGAGACAAAAGCAGGTCGCTATAGCAATTCTGAGCTTTGGATTGATGATATACAGTTTGATTCACATATGAAAGCACTCCATGATGCTGGGTATGTATCCGTAACGTTGGATCAATTTTATGAATGGTACGTGAATGGTCAACCTATCAATCCTAAATCGGTTCTAATTACATTTGATGATGGCATGAAAGATGTCATCACGTACGCGGGGCCAGTTCTAAAAAAATATAATTATACAGCCGTTTCGTTCAACATTGGATCGTGGGTTAAAACAGGCGAGCGTGCATTTATTAGTATGGAAGATATGGAAGCAAATCTTGATACGTTTGAACATGGTAATCATTCCTTTGATTTTCACCGTATTGTTCAATTGAATCAAGGGGGTTACACCCGAATTACTGTTATGAATGACGCTGATTTAATGAAAGATTTTGAACTCGCAAATCAGTATGCGCTAAAACCACACCAATATTTTGCGTACCCATTCGGGTCGTTTAATGCGTCGGTGATCGATGCATTAATTAAGAATAACTATCGCTTGGCATTTACATTTTCTGCACCAGTAACGGGTCATGTGAATGCGCGACCTCAAGATGGGCAATGGACAGTACGAAGATTGCCAGTTTATGCGAGCAACTCTGCGGAAGAACTCATTTCACTAATCACTCCGAAAACAGAAACACCTTCATAAAGGTGTTTTCTTTTAAAAATTTCCAATAAAGTAATAATATATGACAGAAATTGTCGTATACTAGTTATATACTAGGTTCAAGAGGTGATCAATATGACAAAAGGATTAACAATTGCAAACTTAGTACATTCAATGAAAGGACACGATATTACAACGTTTATCCGTGACCAGCACTATCAATTTACAGAACGCTTCGGACTCAATTACGATGAACCTGTCATGGTAACACTCAAATTTGAATCGCACCAAGATGCCCATGACTTTTATAATGAAATTCGAATGAATCCTACTTATGTGCAGGAGTACACAGTTACATCACATCCATTCCATGAATTAAGTCTATGTGTTACAGGTCAAGCAACTTTGTATGATTATTTTGGAAGTCGTGAGCCAAATCTTCTCACAATAAGCCGCGATTTAGATCTACGCTTTGAGATTGAATTTGTCCAAAGTTATTCAAAAACAACCTTTACAGGTTCTGTAAACCATGGAGAACTTCTAAGTCGTCAATGTTTGATCGAAGTGAGTGATGTGCTTCCTGAATTAACATTGGGAGGTTTGGTTCAAATTGGTCGTAGTGAACGTGAATTCGAAGATTTACTAACCCGTTGCTATATCGTGAAAGGTATGTCACTCTAATGAGCAAATTAACGAATGCATTAGCAATGCTTGATATATTGTCCGCACGTGCAATCGTGCCAATTGATGAGCTGGCACAAGCATTGGAAATTAGTGCTCGTAGCGTTCAAAGATTGAAGGAAGAATTGGAAGATGCGGGATATGTCATCGGAACCGTCATGGGTCCAGGCGGTGGCTACCAGCTCCACAGTCGTAGTCAAATCCCGCCCGTTGCATTTGATATGAAAGAACGCAAAATTTTGAAACAGGCACTCGCAATGATCATTCAGCACAATAACTCTGCCATGGGCGGAGATTTTGTGCGTGCAGTGTCAAAACTATCGCAGCAACTCAACTACCAAGATGTCAGCAACACAATGGCCTTTCAATCGGTTAAATTAAATGTCGATGTGAAACAGTATCAAGAGCATCTTGAATTAATTGAGGCTGCGATTGAAACGCACCAACGACTCAAACTGAGTTATAAGAAAACTCATAAAGATCGGAACACGTATATATTTGAACCGTATGAACTCATTCTCGTAAATCAATTCTGGTATATGATGGGTTATGATGAACGAAATCGCTATCTTAGTTTGAAAGTTAATCGCATTGAAACCCTGACGATGCTAAATGAAACATTCCGTTATGAAGCACCGAGCAATAGCAAGGGGGCCATCACAGAATTTGGATATAAAATTAAGCCGGTTCAAGCGACATTAATTGTTCGTAATCTCGATTTTCTTAGTGAGTACATTTGGGGAAAAAATCAGGTGATAACGTGGTTAGACGATCATCGTTTTCATATGGAATTGGAGTTTCCTAATGAAGCAGCAGCAAAAGATTTTATTCGTAAAGGTGGTGCAAATTTGGAGGTGTTAGCGCCTCTAGAACTAAGAATGTGGATTCGGGATGAGGCACAAAAAATCATTGCAAAATATGATTGACAATCACTTGCAATTTACGCAATCACCGACTACACTTATAGTACATGAAATTTGGAAATGGTGACGACTATGAACTTTTCATACAAAGAAATATTGAGTTATGTATCAAAGAAAGAGGTCTATGACATGATTGTTATTGAAGGTGTTGTAGGGGTTGGGAAAAGCTCCTTAATGCGTATTATTGCAGAAAATGATTATGAAGCTTTTGAAGAACCCGTAGTAGATAATCCAATTTTGGATAAATTCTATTATGATCGTGAGCGCTATGCGTTTCCACTACAAGTATTCTTTTTGAATAAACGATTCGAGCATATTAAACAGGCTAAGGATGTATCCAAAGCGGTTATGGACCGAAGCATTTACGGAGATGCAATTTTTGCAAGGATGTTAAATCTAAGTAAGGAAATGAGCGATGAGGAATTCCAAACCTACACGGAATTACTAGCAAATATGTTGGAACATGTGCATGTTCCGAAACTAATGGTCTATCTTGAAATTAGCGTTGATGAAGCAATGCGTCGTATTAAAAAACGAGGCCGTGATTATGAATTGGTGGTTGAACGTGAGTATTGGCAGAAACTCAATGATGAGTATCGTGCCTACTTCGATAACTATGACTTATCGCCAATCCTTAAAATTAATGTTGATAATTTAGATTTTGAAAACAATCCTGAAGATCGAAAAGTTGTTCTTGCACAAATTCAAGAAAAACTTAATACATTATAAGCGGGCCAGTTGTGAAGTGGCTCGAAACAGCGAAGGCGTATAAAAAACATGATCCAGCCGTTCGAACTATTGCAGAAGTGCTTTTCCTCTATCCAGGTTATCACGCAATGGGATATTACCGAATTGCGCATCAGCTTTACAAGTATCATTGCTTTTTCTTAGCACGTTTGATTTCCCAAATAGGTCGTTTTATGACTCAAATCGAAATCCATCCTGGCGCACAAATTGGGCGCCGCTTCGTGATTGATCACGGTAATGGTGTTGTGATTGGTGAAACGTCAATAATTGGTGATGACTGCCTGATACACCACGGTGTTACTTTAGGGGGTAAGACACGTCAAAAAGGGAAGCGACACCCAACTTTGGGACATCGTGTTCATATAGGAGCTGCTGCTCAAATTATCGGTGATATTACAATCGGTGATAACGCCGTAGTGGGCGCGGGAAGTGTCGTAACACACAATGTTGCTCCCGGTGATATTGTTGCAGGTGTGCCAGCACGAACTATACGCAGTCGATGCTCAGATAGTGGTAAAATATAAAAGTTTGGCTGATAAGCCAAACTTTTTTGTTAGAAGAAATCTTTTTTGTAAAGGTATGCAACGGTCGCAATCGTTAATACCGTACTAATTGTAAAAACAATGACTAAAGAATAGGGGTGCCCCTGAAATGGTAGGTCAATGTTCATTCCATAGAAACTGGTAATAAGTGTTGGAATGGACAGAACAAGGGTAATGGCTGATAACCGTTTCATCGTTATGTTTAGCTTATTCGAAAATAAGGAATCCGATACATTCATAATCGCATCGATAATCTGTTGGTACATAATGATATTTTGATCAAGTTGATTGATTTCAATTCGTATATTGGCATATTCAGAAGCATTGGCAGGTGACCATAATTGCTCAGGTTTCTGGTCATTGATATATTGGGTGACATCACCAATCGCGTTGATGGCAGTTTGATACCAAATGAGTTGCCGGTTGATACTAAATAATTGCCGTATGTTTTCTTTCGTAATTCCCCGGTCCATGACATTCTCAAAGTGATTCAGCTTAGCATTCACATACTTAACCAGTGTCTCGTAATTTCGTAATGTCTTAATGATTAGATCCGTAAAGGTAAAATCAGCGACGTTGTCATCGAGAATGACAGTATCGTGCGCATACAATGTATAATCGGAGCCATCGGCCTCTACACAAATGGGGTGCAGATTTTTAGGGCTACTCGGGTAATTAAGAATGATAAATGTTTTATTATCGAGATGCCGAATATGTGCCAACTCAGCTTTATCACGAAGTGATTGAATGACATAAGCGGGCAAGGTTAAGGTCGTTGCGTCGGTGTAAGTAATTATTTTCATAGGAACCTCCATTTTAGATATTATATCATGGTTATGCATAGAACTGTTTTAGTGTATAATAAAAGAAATGGAGGCACAACTATGTATCGAATTATGATTGTTGAAGATAATGAAAAAATAAGAAATGAACTCAGTACATTTCTACAAAAAAACGGGTATGAAACCCTTGTTATCACAGATTTTGGGAGTGTTATCGAAGCGTTTAAAGAACAGGATGTCCATTGTATTTTGTTGGACTTATCATTGCCGGTTGTTGATGGCCATTACCTTGCCAAGGAAATCCGTAAGATTAGTGAGGTTCCAATTGTAGTGGTTACAAGTCGTGATAGTACGATGGATGAGCTGATGCTTATGAATTTAGGAGCCGATGACTACATCACCAAACCATATAACCTACAGATACTGTTGGCCCGACTCCAATCAATACTCCGACGTAGCTATGAAAAATCAGATAGCCAAGTCGTTACAATTCGTGGTGTCGAACTTGATTTACCACGCGGGAGTGTTAAGTATCGTGACGCCCAACAAGAACTTACAAAGAATGAGTTGCGAATTCTATCATTTCTCATTCAAAACAAAAATACAATCGTCTCAAGACAAGATCTGATGCAATATTTATGGAATACAGATTGGTTTGTTGATGATAATACATTAACGGTAAACATCAATCGCCTTCGTAAAAAACTTGAAGAAATCGGAATTGAAGACTTTATAGAAACCAAACGTGGTATGGGGTATACCATTTATGACAATTAAAGCATTCTTTGAAGACAAACGTTATATCATGCTATCAACACTGTTAGTAACAGTGTTTTTAGCTTTTTTTCTAATCGTTCTCAAAATACAATGGGAAATAATTGTGGTTGTTATAGTTTCAGTGCTCATACTGTTCTTTATTATGATGGGTGTCGAATTTAGTCGCCGTTTCAATTTTTATAATGAAGTTGTAATGAATCTCGCAGCACTTGACCAAAAATATTTAATTACAGAATTACTTCCGAATCCAGATTTTTTAGACGGTGATATCCTTATTGATACGCTTCAAATATCCAATAAATCGATGAGTGATTACGTCAGTGCCTACCGCCATAGTCAAGATGATTACATGAACTATCTTGATTTATGGATTCATGAGGTAAAAACACCCCTTGCAGCCATCGAATTAATTGCTTCAAATACCAACACCCGCGAGATGAAAGAGATTTTGGAAGAAACAACCAAAGTTGAAAACTATCTTGAACAAGTTCTTTATTATGCACGCTCTTCTTCACTAGAAAAAGACTATATCATTCAAAAAGTGAAACTTGAAGATTCCGTACGTAAGGTAATTAAGAATCTATCGTCAACGTTTATTCAAAAACGAGTCCAATTGGAATTGCATAATTTGGACATTGATGTATACAGTGATGCCAAATGGCTTGAGTATATTTTGAAGCAAATCGTTGATAATGCCTTGAAATATGTAACGCCAGGGGAAGGTACGATTGTAATTGCAGCAGAAACCCATAACCAAAGTGTGTCTCTACACATCAAGGATAATGGACCAGGTATTCCCGACAGTGATATTCGCCGCGTGTTCGAACGCGGATTCACCGGACAAACCGGTCGCTTCCACCAACAAGCAACCGGAATGGGGTTGTATCTTGTGAAGATACTAGGTGACAAACTTTACTTAGACATAAGCATTAGATCAGAGCAGGGGACACACGTTACCATTACATTTCCCAAATCCGATATGATGTTTCAATAAAGAGGTATTGTATGATGAGTGTTAAATTGGCCTTTGCCAATGTCAGAAAAAGCTTTAAAGATTATTTGATGTACTTTATCACACTGACATTTTCGGTGGCACTTTTCTATATCTTTGGTTCCGTTGATCAACAATTGTCGTTAATTAAAATACTTCGGGCATCTGATGGGATCGTAGCGAACTTCGATTCATTCATTCTTGGATTTTCAATTCTTGTTTTCATCATTTTCTATTTCTTAGTGCGTTATGCCAACAACTTCTTGGTCAAACGCCGCAATCAAGAATTTGCTACCTACATTCTACTGGGGATGCGTAATCGAACTATGGCCGTGATATTAGTCATCGAAACGCTTGTAATCGGGGTCGTATCACTAATAGTAGGACTCATCATGGGAGTTGCTCTTTCGCAAGTTACAAGTGTGTTTACAGCCTTTGTACTTGAAAGCGATATTGAGTTTTCTTTCATATATTCACAAGCTGCATTTAAAAATACCATAATCAGCTTTAGTATTATTTTCATTCTTGTGAGTTTCGGTAATATTAAGAAAATCCGTAAATTTAAACTTGTTAATCTTCTTAATGCAGTACGCCAAAATGACGTAATTTTGAACATAAAGCCTTGGTTTGGATATGTAAGCCTTTTAGCAGGGATGTATATTCTTTTTTATGCCTATCGATGGGCACTACAACCGTACCAGCTCATTATTGGATTCATTCCAATTGTATTCTTAGGAACACTCGCAACACTCATTATCTTTTACTCAATTGCGCATATCTTTATGAATCTAATTACGCGAATCAAACCTGTATATTATAGAGGAACGAACATGTTTGTGTTTCGTCAACTTGGAACTCGTATCCGATCCACCTATCGAATGATGACATTTATTAGTGTTATTATGCTCTTTTCATTGGTCTTTTTGACGACCGGAATCAATACGAATGCGTATCTTTTGAAAAGTGCTTACCATACCTCTCCCTATACTCTATCTGTTATGTATGACAAAAAAACGATTGACTTCCAAAACCATCTTTCAATGAATGAAGTACCCCTACAATATTCGCAATCGCTTGAACTCTACGAGAGTGAATACACAATTTCAGACTTTATCAACGATGATAAGTTTTATTCTGGAACAATATCTATCGTATCCAAACAAGATTACGATGCAGTTCGAGCACACTTCAATTTGCCGCCCCTAGATATGCATGCTAAAGATGTGCTCCTAGCAAGTGACATTGTTTCCACCAATCCGTTCAATCAATTTGATTCCAGCAAACTTGTAACCGAAATCAATCTTTTTGATGCGCCCAAAACGGTGCGCCAGATACCAAGCGCTGAAACAGTAATCCTAAGTAATGGAGCCGGAATGGCATCCTATTTGATTGTGGAAGATTCAGTTTTACAGATGTGGCAAACACACGGTTACATCAATTATATCCAGACTGTAGTGAACATCGATACGACCAATGATGAGATTATTGAACAATTGATTCCATTGAATCAAGACAGCAAAATATTTCTTTCAACTCAAGAAAACGCTCTACGAACTGTAAATGAAATCCGCGTCGCTATATCTTACACCACACTATATTTAGGTGTCGTATTTCTAATAAGTGCAATGGTCGTTCAGTCGTTGCATGTTATGAGTGATGCGTTGGATACACGGAAAAATTATCGAGTCCTCGATAAACTGGGTGTTGATGATCAAGCGTTCACGAAAATAATTCGTAAGCAAACGCTTATCTATGTAACGATGCCTTTAGTACTTGCGCTTTGCCATACACTCGTTGGAAACCGTGCTGTTGCGGCGAGTGCTGGTCTATTTGGGACTGATGCTACTACCTACCTAAACTATCGCGGTGTTGCCGTTGCACTCGTTATTTTTGTGTGCTACTTACTTTACTTCTATGTTCTTTATCGGTATATTGTCGGTCTTTTCAAAGAAAGAAATAAAAAACTATAAATTATGACAAAAATGTAAGTCCACTGTAAGTGAGATAAATTGTACTAAAAACTCAAGAAAGTATACTTAATATAGACACGGAGGGAATTATGACAACGATTCTAAAAGTAAGTAATATCGAAAAATATTACGGTAAAAAAGGTAATGTAACAAAAGCTCTCGATGGAGTTTCATTTGAAATTGAGAAAGGTGAGTTTGTTGGTGTGATGGGACCGAGTGGTTCTGGTAAAACAACATTGTTAAACTGTATCTCAACGATAGATTCAGTTACTAGTGGAGTCATTACAGTCAATGGAAAAGAAACGACGAAACTAAAAAAAGAAGCGCTCCAAGCATTTCGTAGAACTGAATTAGGATTTATTTTCCAAGACTTTAATCTATTGGATACTCTAACAGCATACGAAAATATTGCACTTGCGTTGACCATTCAAAAAGTCGGTCATAAAGAAATTGAAAAACGCGTGAGCGAGGTTGCGAAACTTCTAAATATTGAAGAACACCTTCAAAAGTTTCCATATCAAATGTCTGGTGGACAACAACAACGTGTAGCTAGTGCACGAGCATTAATAACAAATCCGAGTTTGATTCTTGCTGATGAACCGACAGGTGCTCTAGATTCAAAATCAAGTCGTATGCTTCTTGAAAAAATGCAAGATCTCAACGAAACACAACATGCAACAATCATGATGGTTACCCATGATGCTTTTAGTGCGAGTTATGCGAAACGAATTCTATTTATCAAAGATGGAAAAGTCTTTAATGAACTTATTCGAGGCAATCAGTCAAGAAAAGAGTTCTTTGACCAAATTATCGAAGTAGTAACTGTATTGGGAGGCGACACATCTAATGTACTCTAAACTCGCTTTCCGTAATGTGAAAAAGAGTTACCGAGACTATTCTATATACTTTATTACATTGATGTTTTCAGTAGCACTTTTCTATGTTTTTAACTCATTTGAACAACAATCAACAATCCTTAAAATGAATGAAATGCAAGGGTCAATGGTTAAACTATTGGTCAATGTTATGAATGTGATGTCTGTCATTGTTGCTGCAGTATTTGGTTTTTTAATTCTTTATGCAAACAACTTTCTGATTAAACGTCGTAAAAAAGAATTGGGTCTTTATACCCTTTTAGGAATGCCAAAACGAAAAATTTCAACGATTCTAATTTTAGAAACGATGTATATTGGATTCTTCTCATTACTAGCAGGGCTCGTCTTTGGATTCATTGCATCTCAAGGGACTGCTGTCTTAACGGGGAAAATGATGGCTGCAGACATGAATTATGGTTTTGTTTTCTCGCTCGAAGCGACACTCAAAACAATTGCTATTTTCTTAGGAGTATTCCTAGTAGTTGTGCTCTTTAATCGTATACTTCTTGAAAAATATGAACTTATAGAACTCTTAAGAGCCGATCGAATTAACGAAGAAAACTTTGTTAAACGTGCGTGGATGTCTGTTGTGATATTCATCGTTGGGGCGGGTCTACTCGTATATGCTTACAATTGGGCGTTGCAACCGATGCAACTTTTTATGCAGTTACTGCCGATTATCGCATTAGGTTCATTTGCAACGTTCTTGATTTTTAAATCATTCTCTGGCTTCTTACTAAAATTTATGCAAACAAGCAAAAAAAACTACTACAAAGGACTTAATGTCTTTGTGTGGCGTCAAGTGAGTGCTAAAATTAATTCAACGTATAAGATGATGTCTGTAATCAGTATTATGCTACTCTTCGGTATGGGAACTCTGATAACAGGATTTAACTTAAATTCCGTGATGTCGGAACAGATAGCAGGAATGATTTCCAATGATATTACTGTAAGATACTCGTACCCAATCGACAGTAACACGATTGGCCCTAACCTTATCAACTTAAAAGATTCGCGAATAAAAAATGCGGAAACTATGACCTACTACTCATCTGTAAATATGCGATTCGATGACGTTTTTGAAAAATATATCGATCAGAGTGATGCGAATAGCTTTATGTTCGGGATTACAGATGTTGGCTTCGTAAGCGTAGACAGTATTAACAAAGCTCGGGCAATGCAGAAACTTGATAAAATCACAATTGATCAAAATCAGTTTGCAGTGATTGCACCTATACAACAACTGGGTCCTGAAACAGTATCACCAAGTAATGTGTTTAAAGATGACGATAGCTACGCGTTTGCTAATCAAAACCTTTCATATAAAAAAATACAAGATATCGAAAAGACGAAATTCGATAATAACGGAAATGATGATGTATTGATTATCGTGAATGAGAATACGTTACAGAATATCAAGAACACAAATGATGAACTGACCTCAGCAGTAACAATTCATATGATAAGTACCCAATCATCAAAGGATGATAAGGAGTTTGCAAGAGAACTAAAAGAAGTGATTGAACCCCACTATAATAGCAACGTGGAGGGTGAAGATATGTTTGATTACATGTATTTTGTGACTTCCTCACAGGAATTGATTGAATCATCGATGGCGATGGGTTTACTTCTGACATATCTTTCATTCTATCTCGGGGTCGTATTCCTTGTGACAAGTTTTGTTATTCTAGCGCTCCAACAACTCTCAGAAGCTAACGACAACCAAAAACGTTATCAAATACTGGCTAAACTGGGTGTTGAAGATCGTATGATTGATCGCTCAATCTTTATGCAAAATGCAATATACTTCTTTATTCCGCTAATCGTTGCGCTATTACATACGTATATTGGTGTAAGCGCAGTAAACGTGAACCTAAAGTTGATTAGTTTGTCAGCAAGTTCAATTATGCCAGCATTAATTACACTCGGATTTGTCCTCATTGTATATGCGATTTACTTTATAATTACATATCAAGGAAGTAAAGCAATCATAAAAAATAAAATGACAAAATAAATTAGAGACCGTCGGTAGACGGTCTTTGTGTTACAATCAAATAAAGGAAGTGAAGAAAATGAATTTATACCTATTGGAATCGTTTAGAACTAATAATTTTACTGATGAAACGATGTTGAACAAAATCCAGGGAGCATGGGTGAATATATCAAAACTAGAGCCTGCATTGGAAGGAGATATCTATGCTATCTATACAGATTATCACAGTGACTATCGTGGTGATTATGGATTCGCTTTAGCGACACAAGAGCCTCGTACAGAAATGATGATACCAATCACACCAAATATCGACTACCGGGTCTTTGATGTGACGGATAGAGACGTTGCAGGAACATGGAAACATATTTGGGAATTGGAAGATAATGGGATGTTGAATCGCGCTTACACGATTGATTATGAGCGTTACGGCGTGGACGGCAGCATAAAAATCTATATTGCAATTCAGTAGATAGACAAAAGACGACTTATTGGAGGTCGTCTTTTGTTTGTTTGAATTGAATGAAGTGATCAAGGTTGAGCATATCGATAAAGTTATCTACACCGGTTTCAAAGAACAGTTTGAGGTTGGGATTCACATTATTATACTTTGCAGCTAATAAATCTTTGGGGTTGATAAGCTCTTTGCTTATGTCATATCGAATCTGCGCAATGAGAAGACATGCTATTGCATTTGTTTCATATCGAGTCCAATCAATTTGATAGTTAAGAGCATCAGCCGCTAAAATCTCTAGTGTTCCGTAATGTTTCGATAATAGGTTGCTTTCAAACATGGCTTTTTGAAGATAAATTGCAGTTTGTGTTGAAAGTTGATTACCGTATGCTGTGACATATGACATCACATCGTTAAATGAATCGAGACCTTCAGGTGTATTAAAGTATGTATGATGTATTTGAGAATCGAAGTCAGTTTGATAAAAGAGGTATGTGAGCTTTTGAAGAGCGCTTCGTAACGATTTGTCTTTTTCAAGTTTGTTTTGTTGTTCAATATATTTTTGTTGGTTTTTCTCAATTTTACGAAGTTCGTTCTTTTGTGATTGTTGATTTCCGTAGTATGAGCTAATATATCCAAAGATTGAACTTAGAAGTACACCTCCGACACTGATAAAGGCGGCGATGACTTGCGGACTCCAAATTTCGTTTTGTGTTGTAGCGGGCATTTGTGCTCCTCCCTTTTTGATATAGTTACAGTGTATCATAGATTAAATTCGGTTAATTGTGTAACGATTAAAAAAGAATGACAAATGTCATTCTTTAAATTTATAAATTGGAGCAGGTGAGGGGAATTGAACCCCCGCCTCAACCTTGGCAAGGTCGTGTTCTACCATTGAACTACACCTGCAATAGAATGGCGGTCCAGACGGGAATCGAACCCGCGATCTCCTGCGTGACAGGCAGGCATGTTAACCGCTACACCACTGGACCATTCATTGTATTGACTGCACTTCTTAGTGCTCATTTAGAATACCATAAGAACATACATAGTGCAACAAGAAAATGCAATTATTTGTAAATACAATTAAACACGTGTGAAAAGATCAACCTCATTAAAATGAATATAAAAAAAAAGCGAATTGAATTCGCTCGTAATTGACTAAGAATGGCGGTCCAGACGGGAATCGAACCCGCGATCTCCTGCGTGACAGGCAGGCATGTTAACCGCTACACCACTGGACCAGTTGATTTGCAACCCTTAGCGGATTATAGATTAACACAGGATTCTAATCTTGGCAATACTATTATTGAAAATAGTCTAAAATATTACACTAACTCAACCGCTGGCTGTATTATTGTGGCTTGATGGAAGAGTAATTTCAAATCATTATCTTGCTCGCGCCATATTGAAGTTCGTGCAAGATGTTCTTGGTCTTCTTGATTTCGAGATTCATAGTTTATGAGAAATGTACTAGGTCCAATTTCTTGTATCATAAAATTAGTAATGTCAATGTTTCGATCTCGCTCAGTTGAGCAAAGCGAATTAACAACACTTTCACGATTTTGTCGTGTACCGTCAGATTTTAGTTCAAAGAATGTTGGATCAATGCGTTGTTCGACATTTGCTTTGCAACTTATAAATTCAAAATCAAGAAAATCTAATTCATATTGTTTGAGTTTATTATTTATGTTCATTATGGCCCCTTCTACGTTCGATATCTGTACTTGAATTTTATAGTGAGATGTTGTTAAGGTCAAGGTAAAAACATCGAGTATTATTCAAGCCAATAAAAAAGAGCGACCATGTCGCTCTGTGCTATGCAATTTGGAGCAGGTGAGGGGAATTGAACCCCCGCCTCAACCTTGGCAAGGTCGTGTTCTACCATTGAACTACACCTGCAATACGAATGGCGGTCCAGACGGGAATCGAACCCGCGATCTCCTGCGTGACAGGCAGGCATGTTAACCGCTACACCACTGGACCATTAATGGCGGGGATGGAGAGATTTGAACTCTCGCGCCAGTTACCCGACCTATACCCTTAGCAGGGGCACCTCTTCAGCCACTTGAGTACATCCCCAGTGCATATATTCGCCATTTCGTGATTGCTTATACATACTATCACAAGAAACATATCATGGCAATACTCTTTTTGAAAAATTAACACCTTTTAAAACAGTGGCTTTTTGAATCAAGAGAGATGAATTTTAAGTGCGTGTATTTAACATAAAATACACATGAATTAAAGTTGATTTTGTTATTATATATAGAAAGGGTAGCCGGCTTACTAAAAGGAAATGGCCACTTTTGTAAAAAAATACACATCAATCATGGTAATGTCGTTAGTGGACAGTATTTGATGATAATCTTTGATATACTAAAATTAGATTATAAACCAGGTCTGAAGATGCTTTCCTGGAAATAAAAAGTATAATATTAAAACGTAGAGGAATTCGTTAAGGAAGGGTACTTATGACATTAGAAGAAAAGAAGCGGTTTATCATAAATTTTGTCTTTTATACATTAATTGCGGGGCTCGCATTTTTAGTCTTTAAGTTTTCGGTAAAGTATTTAACACCGTTTATTATTGGATTTGTGATTGCATCACTCTTAAAACCAATTATTCTAAAGCTTGTAAAAATGTTTGGCGAGAACAAATATCTCCGAATTGGAGTCATCGTTGTTTTCTATATAATAGTGGGGATCGTAATTTTCGGATTGACACTCGCAGCAATTTCGGGAATTCAAGGAGTTGTGAAGCATGCACCTACATATGTGGAATCAACTCTAATTCCAGCATTGACTTCGATATTCAATTATGTTGAGTCATTATTTGAACACATTAATCCAGAAATACTGAGCAATCTGTCAGAAGTTACTAATGCAATATCGAAACAGATTCAACAATTGGCTGGAACTGTATCTACCAGTGCAATTTCATTCTTGACCCGATTCGTCAGTAGCTTACCAAATTTATTCATCTCGATCTTAATTGCAATTATCTCTTCATTCTTCTTCACGTTAGACTATAAGAATGTGGTGGATACAGTGCTAGCATACTTGCCACAACGGTGGGTCCAGTTCATGTATGACGTCAAAGGCGGATTCTTTGATACTGTTGGGAAATACATGAAAGCCTATGCCAAATTAATGACACTCACATTCATTGAGTTATCGATAGGGTTTGCGCTCATTGGGGTTGGGAATCCAATTGGCTTAGCTTTTATGATTTCAATTGTTGATATCCTACCTGTACTCGGTACAGGTACGGTTATGATCCCGTGGACAATCATCGAACTGGTTATGGGAAATTTCGAACGGGCTATTGGTCTATTCGTTATTTATGTCGTTATCACGGTAATCCGTAATATTTTGGAACCGAAAGTGGTTGGGGATCAAATTGGACTACATCCGTTGGTAACGTTAATTTGTATTTTTGTAGGAATGAGACTTGCTGGGATTATTGGTCTATTTGGCTTACCAATCCTTGTAACAATTCTTAAGACGCTTCATGATGAAGGGAAAATCCAATTCTTCAAAAAATTTGAAAAAAGGGAACTTCCCCAATCTATCGAAAAATAAACATATTGAGAGTGGGTGGAGTACGGTGAGATAGTGTCACCTACTCCACGTAATAATTACGTGGAAAAAGTGTGGAAAACCTATTGACAATGAATCGCTATATGATAGAATGTAAAGGCTTATGATTAATCTAGGGTTTCTGCGAAGAGACCTAATTAATATGGAGCCCACGGCACACTTGGTACTGTGTGCAATAGTCAGGAAGGAGACAATTAATGCCTACAATCAATCAATTGATTACACATGGCCGTACAAGTCGTGTATACAAATCAAAATCACCGGCACTAGGTCGTAGTTTGAATACGATTAAACGTCAAACAACTCAAGTAAACAGCCCACAAAAACGTGGAGTATGTACACGTGTTGGTACAATGACACCTAAGAAACCTAACTCAGCTTTACGTAAATATGCGCGTGTTCGTTTGAGTAATGGTATGGAAGTTACGGCTTACATCCCTGGAATTGGTCACAATTTACAGGAACATAGTGTCGTTTTAATCCGTGGAGGTCGTGTTAAAGACTTACCTGGGGTCCGTTACCACATCGTTCGTGGAACATTGGACTGCGCTGGAGTTACAGACCGCCGTCAAAGCCGTTCATTATACGGTACTAAAAAACCAAAAGAATCAGAATAATACATCAAAAATGAGAGGAGTGAATTAAATGCCAAGAAAAGGACATGTTCCAAAGCGCGACGTGGTTGCTGATCCAATTTACAATTCAAAATTAGTAACACGTTTAATTAACAGAATCATGATTGATGGTAAAAAAGGTTTAGCTCAATCAATTCTATATAATGCGTTTGCAATTATCGAAGAAAAAACAGGACGTCAACCAATGGAGGTTTTTGAACAAGCACTTGACAATGTATTGCCAGTGTTAGAACTTAAAGCTCGTCGTATTGGTGGATCAAACATCCAAGTTCCAATTGAAGTAACACAAGAGCGTCGTTTGACACTCGGACTACGTTGGATCGTTCAATACTCACGTACACGTGGAGAGAAGACAATGGAAGAGCGTTTAGCTGCTGAAATTATCGATGCTTCAAATGGTACAGGCGCATCCGTTAAGAAACGCGATGACGTACACAAAATGGCAGAAGCTAACAAAGCTTTCGCACATTACCGTTTCTAATAAACAATATAGCGAAAGGAGATTTGAAAACTTATGTCACGTGAATTTACATTAGACAATATGCGTAATATTGGTATTATGGCCCATATTGACGCTGGTAAGACTACAACAACTGAGCGTATTCTTTACTATACAGGTCGAACACATAAAATTGGGGAAACTCACGATGGTGCCGCAACTATGGACTGGATGGCGCAAGAACAAGAACGTGGTATCACTATCACTTCTGCTGCGACAACTGCTGCATGGAATGGTCACCGTATCAACATTATCGATACACCAGGCCACGTAGACTTTACAGTTGAAGTTGAGCGTTCATTGCGTGTTCTTGACGGAGCGGTTACAGTTCTTGATGCTAAATCAGGAGTTGAGCCACAAACTGAAACAGTTTGGCGTCAAGCTACAAAATATAACGTTCCACGTATTGTATTCGTTAATAAAATGGATGCAACAGGTGCTGACTTCTACATGGCAGCCGGAACAATTGTTGATCGTTTAGGAGCTAAATCAGCACCTATCCAATTACCAATCGGTGTCGAAGATTACTTCGATGGCCTTATCGACATTGTTGAGCAAAAAGCTCACATGTTTGCCGATGTTTCACAAAAAACAGATGACATCATTGATGTTCCTGAAGAGTTTAAAGCTCAAGTAGCTGAAGCTCGTGAGAAACTATTTGATCAAATTTCTGATTTCGATGAAGATTTCATGATGATGATTCTTGAAGGTGTAGAACCTACTGTTGAACAAGTCAAAGCTACTATCCGTAAAGCGGTTATTAGTGGTGAATTCTTCCCAGTTCTTTGTGGAGCTGCTTATAAAAACAAAGGTGTTATCGCAATGCTTGATGCAGTTATCGATTACTTACCTTCACCATTAGACATCCCAGCCGTTGCAGGTACATTACCAAATGGCCAAGAAGCTGTTCGTGAAGCAAGTGACGATGCACCATTCTCAGCGTTAGCATTTAAAGTTGCGACAGACCCATTCGTAGGTCGTCTAACTTACTTCCGAGTATACTCAGGTGTTGCTACATCAGGATCACCAGTTTATAACTCAGTAAAACAAAAACGTGAACGTTTCGGACGTATCATGCAAATGCATGCCAACCACCGTGAAGAAATCGAATCAGTTTACGCAGGTGAAATTGCAGCCGCAATCGGTTTAAAAGTTACAGGTACAGGTGATACTCTTTGTGATGAAAAACACGAAATTATCCTTGAATCAATGAACTTCCCTGAGCCAGTTATTAACGTTGCTGTTGAACCAAAAACTAAAGGTGACCAAGATAAGATGGGTCTTGCTCTTGCAAAACTTGCTGAAGAGGATCCAACTTTCAAAACTTACACTGATGAAGAAACAGGACAAACAATCATCGCTGGTATGGGTGAGCTTCACTTAGATATCATCGTTGACCGTATGAAACGTGAATTCAAAGTTGAAGCAAACGTTGGTGCGCCACAAGTTGCTTACCGCGAAACAATCCGTAAAGCTGCTGACGCTGAAGGTAAATTCGTTCGTCAATCAGGTGGACGTGGACAATATGGACACGTTTGGATTAAGTTCGAACCAAACCCAGGAAAAGGATTTGAATGGGTTGACGCTGTTGTTGGTGGAACGGTTCCTCGTGAATTTATTAAACCAGCACACGATGGATTAAAAGCTGCTCTTGATGGCGGTTTAGCATATGGATATCCAGCAATCGATATTAAAGCTACTTTATTCGATGGATCATCCCATGATGTTGACTCCTCAGAAATGGCTTATAAAGTTGCTGCTAGCCTTGCATTACGTGAAGCTGCAAAACTTTGTGATCCGGTATTACTAGAACCAGTTATGGATGTTGAGATTACAGCTCCAGCTGAATACCTCGGTGCAGTTATGGGAGATATCTCATCACGCCGTGGACAAATCCGTGACCAAGAAGAACGTAACAATGCTGTTATCGTTAAAGCATTCGTACCTCTTTCAGAAATGTCAGGATATACTACAGATCTTCGTTCGTTTACACAAGGTCGTGGTAACTCATCAATGCAATTTGATCACTATGAAGCTGTTCCAAAGAGCATTGCTGAAACAGTAGCTAAGAAAAAATAAAACTTAAAACACTTAGTTAAACATTAATATTGCTTTTCATCATTGTTTGTCTTAATATATATTTGTAAAACAATGAGTTAAATTTTAAACAGGAGGACAATTCAAATGTCAAAACAAAAATTTGATCGTTCCAAACCACACGTAAACGTTGGTACATTGGGACACGTTGACCACGGTAAAACTACTCTAACAGCTGCTATTACAACTGTATTAGCTAAAAAAATGGGTGGAGAAGCTCGTGGATATGACCAAATCGATAACGCGCCAGAAGAAAAAGAGCGTGGAATCACAATCTCTACATCACACGTAGAATACGAAACAGAAGCACGTCACTATGCTCACGTTGACTGCCCAGGTCACGCGGACTACGTTAAAAACATGATCACAGGTGCTGCTCAAATGGACGGAGCTATCTTAGTAGTTTCAGCAACAGACGGACCAATGCCACAAACACGTGAGCACATCCTCTTAGCTAAACAATTAGGTGTTCCTTCATTCGTAGTATTCTTGAACAAATGCGACATGGTTGATGACGAAGAGTTAATCGACTTAGTTGAAATGGAAGTACGTGAAGCACTTTCAGAACAAGGTTACGATGGAGACAACGCTCCAGTTATCCGTGGATCAGCTCTTAAAGCTCTTGAAGGAGATGCTGCATGGGAAGAAAGAATCGTTGAATTAATGGACGCTGTTGACTCATACGTTGCAGATCCAGTTCGTGATACAGACAAACCATTCTTAATGTCTGTAGAAGACGTATTCACAATCTCAGGTCGTGGTACAGTTGCTACAGGACGTGTAGACCGTGGAGAAATCAAAATCAACGAAGAAGTTGAAATCGTTGGTATCCGTCCAACAGCTAAAACTGTTGTTACAGGAATCGAAATGTTCCACAAAATGTTAGACTCAGCTATGGCTGGAGATAACGTTGGAGCACTTCTACGTGGTGTTAACCGCGAAGAAATCGAGCGTGGACAAGTTCTTGCTAAACCAGGATCAGTTACACCTCACGTAAAATTCAAAGCTCAAGTTTATATCTTAAGCAAAGAAGAAGGTGGACGTCATACACCATTTGTTAACAAATACCGCCCACAATTCTACTTCCGTACAACAGACGTTACAGGTACAATCTTACTTCCAGAAGGAACAGATATGGTTATGCCTGGAGACAACATCGAAATGGAAGTTGAATTAATCGCTCCAATCGCTGTTGAGCAAGGTACAACATTCTCAATCCGTGAGGGTGGACGTACTGTTGGTGCTGGAAACGTTACAGAAATTATCAAATAATTTCTCAACAAACTAGTTAATCAATCTAAGGGAACTCGTAAGAGTTCTCTTTTTTTTTGTACATGAATACCGTGTTCAATACAGCAAGAAATATTCTTGAATTGAACACAACGTCGCTTTAATAGTGTATAATAAACGATAGTGAGGTATTTTATGAAAAAGTTCTTTATTACGGTTACAGTGCTCGCCCTTATGTGTTTGTGGGCTGTGTCACAACAAAACAGCTCAACAATTATTATTTATTCAAGTATGGAACAATTTCGAGGAGAAGCGCTCCAGGAACAACTTAATGAAGAATTTCCAGACCTTCATGTTAAGGTTGTATACGCATCAACAGGCAAAAGTGCAGCAAAACTATCTGTGGAAGGGGAGAAAACGGATGCTGATATCATCGTAGGATTAGAAACTGGTTACATGACTCGGGTAATTGATATAATGGCGCCGATGAGTCATTTAAGTGCAATAAACTATATTGACGAATTTAATCCAAGTATTTTTGATAATCAAGCAGTTATTTGGGAACGTTATGGCGGAAGCTTAATTATTAATACAGATGTATTGAAAAAATATGATCTTCCACTACCAAAGACATATCAAGATCTTCTGAATCCAATCTATAAAGATAAGATTGCAATGCCAGATCCTAAATCCAGTGGTACAGGATACTTCTTCTATAAAAGTTTAGTGAACGAGTTTGGAGTAGAGGGAGCATTAGCCTACTTTGATGCACTTCATCCCAACATTAAGCAATTTACGGAGTCTGGTTCAGGACCAATCAAGCTTCTTAATCAAGGAGAAATTGCGATAGCAATGGGGATGACGTTTCAAGCAGTAAATGAAATTAATAAAGGAATTCCGTTTGAATTAGTTTTTCCAGAATTAGGATCTCCTTACAACACTTCTGCTACTTCTATGTTAAAAGGACGCGAGAATGATCCAGATGTTGTACGAGTTTATACTTACATCATAAATGAAGCATTTATATTTGATAAAGATTTGTACTCACCAGAGCAAGTCTATAAAGACCAAGTAAATAAAATTGAGAAGTACCCTGAGCATATTCCATATGCGAATATGGAAGGAATTCATAGCATCGATGAAAAGGACCGGTTATTAGAACAATGGAAATATTAGATAATAAAATTAAATTAAAGGTGACGAACCTGCATAAAGAATATGAAGGAAAAGTCGTATTAAACGATATAAACTTCGATGTCTATGAGGGAGAATTTTTGAGTATTCTTGGACCGTCTGGGTGTGGGAAAACAACACTTATTCGTATCTTGATGGGATTGGAACACGCAAATAGTGGTGCTATATTGAATGAAGGGATCGATATCTCGAAGCAACACCCGTCTGAAAGAAATATGGGAATTGTATTTCAAAACTATGCATTATTTCCAAATATGACGGTATTAGAAAATGTTGAGTATGCATTGAAATTGAAGAAGGAAACGAAAGAAAAGTCTAAGGAAATTGCGCTTAAGACATTGGAAATGATAGGTATGCTTGATCAGATTGATAAAAAGCCACGAAAACTGTCAGGAGGGCAACAACAACGGGTTGCGATTGCACGTACCCTCGCGCTGAACCCGTCGATATTACTTCTCGACGAGCCAATATCGGCTCTTGATGTATCAAATCGAGAAATTATGAAAAAAGAACTCAAACAAATCCAAAAGACATTTAATGTAACGATGATTTTTATTACACACGAACAAGAAGAAGCTTTTTTCTTATCTGACCGCGTAATGGTCATGTCAGAAGGAAAAATTGAACAACTTGATTCACCGCAAGCAATCTATAATAATCCAGCAAATCCATACATCAAACGTTTTGTTGTTGATCACTTGGACGCTAAGTTGGAATCTTTGGAACGAACAACAGGTAAATCGACCTATGAATAAACGATCGATGAGAACGTCTATACTTGTTATTGGCGTCGTCTTGGTTATTGCCGTCATATTACCATTACTCAAACTTGTGAGTAGTGTATCGTTAACAGATATTACAGCTGTCGTTGGTAGTGAGCAATTTCCAAAGTACATGATGAATTCCTTGATAACAGCATCAATTGCTACAATTCTCTCAGTTTTAATCGCATTATGCTGTGCATGGGCGATTAATCGAACAAATATTAAATATAAGAGTGCATTTGCAGTATTGTTTACGTTGCCGATGTTGATTCCATCTATATCACATGGTACTGGACTCGTGTTACTGCTAGGTGATAATGGTATTATTACTAATTTACTCGGTATTAATATTGGGCTATATGGATATCCGGGAATCATCTTTGGCTCCATTCTCTATTCATTTCCTGTTGCATTTTTAATGCTAACAGATATCTATAAATATGAAGACTATACAGTTTATGAAGCGGCGACAGTACTAGGCCTCTCAAAACGACAACAGTTTATGACAATAACATTACCGAATTTAAAAGTTCCGTTAATTGCAGCTTTCTTTGCAGTCTTCACGATGATTTTTACAGATTATGGTGTACCCCTTGCAGTTGGCGGCAAAACGATGACATTGTCGACGTACATGTATCGTGAAGTAATTGGCCTTTTAAATTTCTCAAAAGGGGCGGTAATTGGTGCATTCTTGCTAATACCAGCTATCATTGCTTTTATTATTGATTTAAAGAGTGAGAAAACGACGAGTGCTTCCACAATAACGAAAGAATATATAGTCGAAAAAAACAAGAAAAGAGATCGCATTGCAATTCTCTTTTGCACGGTCTTGGGGATTGTAATTGTTACACCACTGTTAAGCTTCTTAATATTGTCACTAGTAACAAAATATCCGGTTGATTTAACGTTCTCGTTGGTCAATATCGAAAAAGCATTTGATATAGGAGTGGGAATGTATTTGTTAAACTCATTGGCTGTGGCGTTGTTCACAGGACTAATTGGAGTTGTCATAACCTATTTAACGGCATATATTACTGCGCGAAGTGATAAGAAACTAAGCGCACTAGCAATTCATTTTATTTCACTAACAACACTTGCTATACCTGGTGTAGTCTTAGGTTTGAGTTATGTTATGCTTTTTAATGGTTCCATTATCTATGGCACGATAGCAATTCTTGTGCTTGTCAATATCATCCATTTCTTTGCATCACCGTACTTAATGGCGTATAATTCACTACAGAAGTTTAATCAAAATTTGGAAGATACTGCTAATACTCTGGGTATATCGAAAATGCGTCTACTGTTTGATGTGTATATACCAAGTACGAAAGAAACGGTTTTGGAGATGTTTCTCTACTTCTTTATTAATGCCATGATTACGATTTCTGCGGTTTCATTCCTAGCAAATATGCGAAACCAACCTTTATCACTTTTGATACCACAGCTAGACTCCCAATCAATGATTGAATCAACAGCATTCATTTCCATTTTAATTCTATTTGTAAATGTGATTGCGAAAGTAGCGGTATCGTTAATGAAGAAACATGAAAAAGAGGCGGAGGTCTAGAATGATCGATTTGAATCAGTTTGAAATATTATGTTCAGTTCACGATGGTGCAGTAGCGTATGCGACCATAAAAGAAAATCCTTATTTTGTGGAGAAAGCTTTCAACGAATTACTGTTAATGGGACTTCTAATGAATGAAGAGATGGTGCAAATAACTCAAAAAGGAATTGAGACACTTGAACCATACCGAGTAAAACGTGCAATTTTCTTGGCTGCTGGATTTGGATCAAGGTTGGTGCCTGTGACGTTGAGCACTCCGAAACCGTTAATCCAAGTCAATGGTAATCGTTTAATTGATCGTCTTATTGACGCAGTGATAGACGCGGGAATTGAAGAAATCGTAATTGTTCGGGGGTATCTAAAAGATTCCTTCGAGGCATTACGTGTTAAGTACCCGCAAATTCGTTTCATTGATAATGATGGTTATAATAAAGCTAATAACATTTCAAGTGCGTATTTGGTCCGTGATATATTGGATAATGCACTTGTACTTGAATCGGATTTACTTTTGTATAATTCTAAGATAATTCGCAAGTACGAGTACAGAAGTATGTATATGGGAATTCCTATGGCGGAAAGCGATGACTGGATCCTTAAAACTGAAGGCGACCTAATTGTTGACATTGGTATTACTGGAACGAATACAAATCAGATGGTAGGAATATCTTATTGGAATCAAGATGATGCTAAAATGTTATCTGAAGACCTCAAACATACATTCGAATCTGAAAGTGGAAAGCAATTATACTGGGATGAAGTTGCATTACGTTATAATCGCGAAAAATACAAGATATTTTTGCGCAAAGTAACACGCGAAGATATTGTTGAAATTGATACATTTGCTGAGCTATGCGAAATTGATGAACGATACAAAGGAGCTTGATTTATTCAAGCTCTTTTTTTTTAAATACCCTCTGAATACTGCGCATTTTGATTGATTTTGAGGAATGTAAAAAAAGTCGAATAAATATTACAAAATCCCTTGATTCTATATGTATTTAGTGTATAATACTTAAGCGACTGCATAGAAGTGCGAGGTTGCCGGCACACTGAAGAGCGTTGTCATGGTCAGTGAGAAGTCGGGGAATTCGCATGGAGCAGGCCTATTTAATAGGCGGAAGAAGGAGGATTTCCATGGCAAAGAATTTTATTCGTATTCGTCTAAAAGCTTATGAACACCGTACAATTGATAGTGCGGCACAAAAAATTGTTCAAGCAGCAAACGATCACGGTGCAAAGAAAGTAGTTGGACCAGTACCATTACCAACTGAAAAACAAGTCGTAACAGTTTTACGATCGGTACACGTAAACAAGGATTCTCGTGAACAATTTGAATCAAGAACTCATAAGAGATTGATTGAAATTGTTGGACCTACAGCAGAGACAATCGACGCATTAAGTCGTCTTGATCTCCCAAGTGGTGTCGATATCGAGATAAAACTTTAGTAGAAGGGAGAAATCATGAAAGGATTATTAGGACGTAAATTAGGAATGACTCAAGTCTTTACAGCAGATGGAACTCTAATTCCTGTTAGCGTAGTTGAAGTATTACCAAATGTTGTTCTTCAAAAGAAAACAATGGAATCAGATAACTATGAAGCAGTTCAATTAGGTGTTGCCGATGTGAAAGAACAACGTGCAAACAAATCTGAGATTGCTCACGCTGCTAAAGCAAACACAGCTCCAAAGAAATTCGTTCGCGAAATTCGTGGATCAGAAATGATGGAACACGAGGTAGGAGCAGTATTAACAGCAGGAATATTTGCTGCTGGGGAATTTGTTGATGTCTCAGGAACATCACGTGGAAAAGGTTACAACGGGGCAATCGTCCGTGGAAACCAAAAAACTGGACCTAAAGCTCACGGTTCAGGATACCACCGTGGAATTGGTTCATTAGCATCACAAGGTATTATCCCAACAATCAAAAAAGGTGGAGTAATGCCAGGACAACATGGTGGATTTACTACAACAAACCAACACCTTGAAATTGTCAAAATTGATGAAGAAAACAACTACATCTTAATTAAAGGAAACATTCCTGGACCACGTCGTGGATTTGTTGAAATTAAATCAACAGTAAAACGCGTGAAATCAAAAGATCCAGTTGAACTAGTTGACTACGCTAAGGAGGATTCAAACAATGCCTAAGCTAGATGTTCTAAACTTAGAAGGTAAAACTGTTAGCGCAATCGAATTAAGCGAAGCAGTATTTGGAATTGAACCAAATAACCAAACAATCTTTGAAGCTGTTGTCATGCAACGTGCATCAGTTCGTCAAGGAACTCATTCAACAAAAAACCGTACAGAAGTTCGCGGTGGTGGACGTAAACCATGGCGTCAAAAAGGAACAGGACGTGCTCGCCAAGGGTCAATCCGTTCTCCTCAATGGCGTGGTGGTGGAATTGTATTTGGACCGAAACCAAGAAGTTACAAATACAACCTCAACCGTAAGGTTCGTCGTTTAGCTGTTCGTTCAGCATTATCACAACACGTTATTGATTCAACAATGAAAGTTGTTGCTGACTTAACATTCGAAAACGTGAAAACAAAAGAATTTGCAAAAGTTATGAG
The DNA here is from genome assembly GCF_009828825.1 of Erysipelothrix aquatica. Taxonomy (GTDB): domain Bacteria; phylum Bacillota_I; class Bacilli_A; order Erysipelotrichales; family Erysipelotrichaceae; genus Erysipelothrix; species Erysipelothrix aquatica_A. The sequence goes on from NZ_WTTA01000005.1 coordinate 26,085, forward strand.
CACATTAGAACTTAACCGTAAAACATTATTCATCGTCGCAGACGAAGAGGATGTAATTAACGCTTACTTATCAATGCGTAACTTACCAAACACAATGTTATTAACTGTTCAAGACTTGAACACATATGACATCGTTAACGCTGATACTTTAGTATTCACAGCAAAAGCTGCGGAAGTAGCTGGAGAGGTACTAGCATAATGAAACGTAACCCTAGAGATATTATCTTGCGCCCAATCATCACTGAAAAAACAGTAATGATGCAACAAAATGATAACAAAGTTACATTTGAAGTTGCTAAAGGCTCAAACAAAATTGAAGTTCGTCAAGCAATTGAAGAAATCTTCAATGTAAAAGTTGAATCAGTAAATATGATCAACCAAAAACCTCGCACAAAACGCGTAGGTAAATACGAAGGAACTACAAAATCAGTACGTAAAGCTATTGTTAAACTTGCTGAAGGTTCTAATATCGACGTTCTTTAATAAGAAGAACAATAACACTTATCGGAAGAATAACGCTATTTCCGGACAATTTGCGTAGGAGGAATTATTAAAATGGCAATCAAAAAATATAAGCCAACTACTCCTGGACGTCGTGGGATGACTACTTTAGCTAATGAAACATTAACTAAAGGAAACAACCCTGAGCGTTCATTAGTAGCTCCATTAATCAAGACTGGTGGTCGTAACAACTTAGGTCGTATCACAACTCGTCATATTGGTGGAGGACACAAACGTCAGTACCGTATTATCGATTTCAAACGTAACAAAGATGCAATTCCTGCAACTGTTGCAACAATCGAATACGATCCAAACCGTTCAGCAAACATTGCTTTATTAAATTATGCTGATGGTGAAAAACGTTATATCTTAGCTCCTAAAGGGCTAAAAGTTGGTGACAAAGTTGTTAGTGGATCAGAAGCTGACATCATTGTTGGTAACGCTAAAGAACTTGGACAAATGCCAGAAGGTACTACAGTTCACAATATCGAATTAAAACCAGGACGTGGAGCACAATTAGTGCGTTCAGCTGGAACATCAGCGCAGGTTCTTGGTGTTGAAGACAAATATGTTACAGTTCAACTTGCTTCAGGTGAAGTACGTAAGATTTTATCAACATGCCGTGCAACAATCGGTGAAGTTGGAAACTCAGAGCACTCACTTGTAAACATTGGTAAAGCTGGACGTAGCCGTCACATGGGTATTCGCCCAACAGTTCGTGGTTCTGTAATGAACCCAGTTGATCACCCTCACGGTGGTGGTGAAGGACGTACACCAATTGGACGTAAATCACCAATGACTCCATGGGGTAAAAAAGCTATGGGTGTTAAAACTCGTCGCACTAAGAAATCTTCGACAAAACTAATCGTTCGTCGTCGTAATGAGAAATAAACGAAAGGAAGGAAAGAGAAATGAGTCGTAGTTTAAAAAAAGGTCCATTTTGTGATTTACACTTGATGAATAAAGTAGAAAAACTAAATGAATCAGGTAAAAAAGAAGTTATCAAAACATGGTCACGTCGTTCAACTATTTTCCCTCAATTCGTAGAACATACGTTTGCGGTGCACAATGGTAAAGAACATGTTCCAGTGTTTGTATCAGAAGACATGGTAGGACACAAATTAGGTGAATTTGTACCAACACGTCGTTATACAGGTCACGCAGCAGATAAAAAGGCGGGTCGTAAATAATGGAAGTTAAAGCAGTAGCAAAAACAGTACGTGTTACATCACGTAAAGCGCGTTTAGTATTAGACGAAATTCGCGGTCTTGATGTTGATCATGCAGCAGCAATTCTAAAATACTCACCAAATAACGCATCAAAAATCATTGAGAAAGTTTTAAAGTCAGCAGTTGCTAACGCTACAAACAATCATCAATTAGAAGAAGAAAAATTATTCATCTCAGCATGCTATGCTGACGAAGGAATGACAATGAAACGTTTCAGACCTCGTGCCAAGGGGAATGCAGCGCCAATTATGAAGCGTACAAGCCACATTACTATCGTGGTTTCGGAACGCGTGTAAGGGAGGAAACACAATGGGACAAAAAGTAAATCCGATCGGTATGCGCGTTGGTGTTATTCGTGATTGGGAATCACGTTGGTATGCAGAAAATAATTTCGCAGACCTTCTCCACGAAGACACACTAATCCGTGAATACATCTTTAAAAATCTTAAAGATGCATACGTTTCACGCGTAGAAATCGAACGTTCAAAAAACCGTGTTGATGTTATCATCCGTACAGCCCGCCCAGGTGTTGTAATCGGTGTTAACGGAGCAAACATTGAAAAAACAAAAGCTGCAATCGCTAAGATTTCAGAAGGAAACACAGTAAATGTTAAAGTATTAGAAGTTGGAAACCCTGATTTAGATGCACATCTTGTTGCTCGTAACATTGCTGAGCAATTAGAACAACGTGCTTCATTCAGAACTGCACAAAAACGTACAATCCAACGTACAATGCGTTCAGGAGCAAAAGGAATTAAAACTGCTGTTTCAGGACGTTTAGGTGGAGCTGATATGGCTCGTACTGAGGGATACTCAGAAGGAATCGTACCACTCCATACATTACGTGCTGATATCGACTATGCTCACTATGAAGCAAATACACAATTCGGTATCTTAGGTGTTAAAGTTTGGATCTGCCGTGGTGAAGTATTGCCAGGACAATTAGTACAAGAACCAGAAGCACCAAAAGGTGGAAAATTTGATCGACCACGTCGTCGTCGCAATGACCGTAACGACCGTCGCCCAAATAACCGTCCACAACGCAACGATGCTCAAGCAGCATCAAAAGACGAGCAAGGAGGTAATTAGTTATGTTGATGCCTAAACGTACTAAATATAGAAAACCACACCGTCTTTCATACGAAGGACGTTCAAAAGCAGGACGTACAGTTGCTTTTGGAGAATATGGTTTAGTTGCTGAATCAGGAAACTACGTAAGCAACAGACAAATCGAAGCTGCTCGTATTGCAATGACACGTTATATGAAACGTGGCGGAAAAGTTTGGATCAAAATTTTCCCTCACTTAGCAATTACAAGAAAACCACTTGAAGTCCGAATGGGTTCCGGTAAAGGGGCACCTGAAGGATGGGTAGCAGTAGTTAAACCAGGTCGAGTAATGTTCGAAGTTGCTGGTGTACCAGAAGAAGTTGCGCGTGAAGCGTTCCGTCTTGCATCACACAAGTTAGCAGTTAAAACTCGATTCGTCCGTAAGGGAGAGGAGGAACAAGTATGACATCATTGAAAGAAATTCGTGAAGCTAATAATACAGATTTATTAGTTCAAATCGACACATTAAAAGAAGAATTATTTGACTTACGTTTCCAACAAGCTATTGGTCAACTTGAGAACCCTGCTCGTTTACGTGAAATCCGTAAAACGATTGCACGCATCAAAACAGTAATCACTGAGCGTCAGCTTAGTGACAATAAGTAGGAGGTCACAAAGCGATGGAAAGAAATAAACGTAAAGTTTACCGTGGTACTGTTGTATCTGATGCAATGGACAAAACGGTAGTCGTTGAAGTTAAAACATCAAAACGTCATCCACTCTATGGAAAACGTGTAAACTATTCAAAAAAATTCAAAGCTCATGACGAGAAAAATGAAATTAAAGTCGGAGATATCGTAGAAATTATGGAAACACGTCCATTATCAGCTACAAAACATTTCCGTGTAATTCGTTTACTCGAAAAAGCTGTTGTATTGTAGGAGGTTGTCAAGATGATACAAAATGAATCAAGATGTAAAGTTGCAGACAACACTGGTGCAAAAGAAATCTTAGTTATCCGTTCACTAGGTGGAAGCTTCCGCCGTACATCAAACATCGGAGATATCGTTGTTGGTACAGTTAAAGAAGCAATCCCAGGTGGAAGTGTAAAAAAAGGTGACGTTGTTAAAGCAGTTGTCGTGCGCACAAAATACGGTGTTCGTCGTGGAAATGGTTCATACATCAAATTTGATGACAACGCAGTTGTTATCTTAAAAGATGATATGACACCAAAAGGAACACGTATCTTTGGACCAGTAGCTCGTGAGCTTCGTGAAAAAAACTTCATGAAGATTGTCTCATTAGCTCCTGAAGTGTTATAAGGAGGCTTTTATGAAAATCAAACGTGGCGATAAAGTTCAAGTTATCACTGGATCATATAAAGGAACCATCGGCGATGTCATTGAAGCAAGTCCTAAAACTGACAAAGTCAAAATCGAAGGTGTTAACTTAGTTAAGAAACATATGAAACCAACTCAAATGAATCCAGATGGTGGAATCATTGAACAAGAAGCATGGATTCATGTTTCAAACGTAATGCTATACGATGCTAAAGCTAAAGCAGCTAGCCGTGTAGGATTCAAAGAAGAAAAAGGTAAGAAAGTACGCGTCTACAAAAAATCAGGCAGCGTAGTTAAATAAGGAGGTATAGCTAAATGAAATTAAAAGAACAATACAAAACAGAAGTAGTTGGAACTTTAGTTAAACAATTTAACTATACTTCAGTAATGCAAGTTCCAAAACTTGAAAAAATCGTTGTCAACATGGGTGTCGGAGAAGCTATCAATAATGCGAAAGCAATCGACGATGCAGTTGCTGACATGGAAATGATTACAGGACAAAAACCTGTAGTTACAAAAGCTAAAAAATCAATCGCTAACTTTAAGTTGCGTGAAGGAATGCCAATCGGTGTTAAAGTTACTTTACGTGGCGACAAAATGCATGATTTCTTAGAAAAATTAATCAAAGTTGCACTTCCTCGTGTTCGTGACTTCCGTGGAATTAACGGTGGATCATTCGATGGACGTGGAAACTACACAATGGGTGTTAAAGAACAATTAATCTTCCCAGAAATTGATTATGATAAAATTAATAAAGTTCGTGGTATGGATATCACTATTGTTACCACAGCTAAAACAGATGAAGAAGGATACGCTCTATTGAAAGAGTTAGGAATGCCTTTTAAGAAGGAGGGTAACTAATGGCTAAAAAATCAAAGATTGCTCGTGAAATGCAACGTCAAGAAGTTGTTGCTCGCTATGCCGAAAAACGTGCAGCATTAAAAGCTGAAGGTGATTACATCGGGTTACAAAAATTACCACGTGATGCTTCACCAGTTCGTTTACATAATCGCGATAAAGTCGATGGCCGTCCTCGTGGATATTTACGTAAATATGGTATGTCACGTATTCGTTTCCGTGAATTAGCTCATAAAGGGCAAATTCCAGGCGTACGTAAGGCTAGCTGGTAGCAAGGAGGAACTTTTCATGTATGTAACAGATCCAATTGCGGATTTATTAACACGTATTCGTAACGCTGTTCAAGCGAAACACGATATTGTTGAAATTCCTGCAAGTAAAGAAAAAGTAGAAATCGTAAGAATTTTAAAAGAAGAAGGTTTTATTCGTGACTTCCTCATCAATGGTGAGGGATACAAACAATCAATCACAGTTGTACTAAAATATGGTGCAAATGGAGAACGAGTAATCAGCGGATTAAAACGTATCTCAAAACCTGGAAAACGCGTTTATGCAAAAGTGAATGAAGTGCCACGTGTTCTTAATGGACTCGGAATCGCAATCATCACAACATCAGACGGATTGCTAACAGATAAACAAGCTCGCCAAAAACATGTTGGTGGAGAAGTGTTAGCTTACGTTTGGTAAGAGAGGAGACACACTATGTCACGTATCGGAAATAAAACGATTACCATTCCGGCTGGCGTTGAAGTCGAAGTAAAGGCTGGTAATGAGGTGACAGTTAAAGGTCCTAAAGGAACTTTAACACGTCAGTTCAATGAACTTTACACAATCGAAATCGCTGAAGGCGAAATCAACGTTATTCGTCCGAATGATACAAAATTAGTAAAACAGATTCACGGAACTACACGTTCATTGTTAAACAACATGATCGAAGGTGTTCACGAAGGCTTTAAAAAAGAACTTGACCTTGTTGGTATCGGGTATCGTGCATCTAAGTCAGGGAATACATTAGTCTTGAATGTTGGATACTCACATCCAATCGAGTTCGATGTAACAGAAGGACTAGAAGTTGAAGTACCATCAGCAACATCAATCGTTGTTAGTGGAATTGACAAACAAATGGTAGGAGAATTCGCAGCAAACGTTCGCGCAACTCGTAAACCAGAACCTTACCTCGGTAAAGGTATTAAATACAAAAATGAAGTTATCCGTCGTAAAGAGGGTAAAACTGCAGCTAAGAAATAGTGGGAAAGGAGAAATTGAATTATGGCAAAAAAATTATCTAGAAATCAGGAACGTGTTCGTCGTCATGCACGCGTTCGTCGTAAAGTCAGTGGAACGCAAGAACGCCCACGTCTTAGCGTGTATCGTTCAAATACACACATTGCGGTACAAATTATTGACGATGTAGCTAATACAACTCTTGTTGCTACAGGATCAGTAGCTCTTAAACTTGAAAACGGTGGAAACATCGAAGCAGCTAAAAAAGTCGGTGCAGAAGTTGCAAAACTTGCTAAAGACAAAGGCATTACTACTGTAGTATTTGACCGTGGTGGATATATCTATCATGGACGTGTTCAGGCAGTTGCAGAAGCAGCTCGTGAAGCCGGACTAGAATTTTAATAAGGAGGCGCATGATGAATCGTAAACCTAGAAGAGAAGCACGCGAACAAGAATTCGAAGAACGTGTTGTTGTCATCAATCGTGTTACTAAGGTTGTTAAAGGTGGTCGTCGTTTCCGCTTTGCAGCTCTAGTCGTAGTTGGTGATAAAAAAGGCCGCGTAGGATTTGGAACAGGTAAAGCAAACGAAGTTCCAGATGCAATCCGTAAGGGTGTTGAAGCAGCTAAGAAAAACTTAATCAATGTTAAACTTGTAAACGGAAGCTTACCACATACAAACACAGGTAAATTTGGAGCAGGAGAAGTCTTTGTACGTCCAGCTATCGAAGGTACTGGTGTTATCGCTGGTGGAGCAATCCGTGACGTTATGGAGTTAGCAGGAGTTACTGACGTTCTTACAAAATGTATCGGATCACGCACACCAATCAACATGGTTCGTGCAACATTTGATGCTTTAGAATCAATGACAACTGTAGACGAAGTAGCGAAATTACGCGAAATTAAAGTCCAAGACGTACGATAGGAAGGGGACCTTTATGAAACTACATGAATTAAAATACAATGAAGGTGCACGCCAAGATCGTAAACGTATCGGTCGTGGACACGGATCAGGAAATGGAAAAACAGCGGGTAAAGGACACAAAGGACAAAACGCACGTAGTGGCGGTGGAGTTGCTTTAGGGTTCGAAGGTGGACAAACACCATTATTCAAACGTATTCCAAAACGTGGATTTAAAAACGTTAACCGTGTAGAGCACGCAATTGTTAACGTATCATCATTAAACGTATTTGAAGATGGTACAGAAGTTACAATTGAAATGTTATTAGAAAAACGTATTATCAACAAAACACTTGATGGCGTAAAAATCTTAGGCCAAGGTGAATTAGAGAAAAAATTAGTTGTTAAAGCTAATGTATTCTCAAAATCAGCAGTTGAAATTATCGAAAAAATGGGTGGAAAAGCAGAGGTGATCTAATGAGATTTATCACTGATTTATTCAAAAACAAAGAAATCAGAATAAGAATCATTTTCACACTTGCGATGCTATTACTTTATCGTTTAGGAACAGTTGTACCTGTTCCTAACGTTGATAGCGTTAAGCTTTCAGGGATGGTATCTGCATTAGAGTCTAACAACTTAGTTGGAATGATGAATATTCTTGGTGGTGGACTGCTTCAGTCGTTATCAATTTTTTCGCTTGGAGTGGGGCCATACATCACAGCATCAATTATCGTTCAATTATTAGCGATGGACGTTATACCTTATCTCACTGAATTAACAAAATCCGGTCAAAGTGGAAAACAACAACTTGATCGTATTACGCGTTATTTAGGTGTGGTATTGGCATATGTGCAAGCAATTGGTATTTTATACGTATTTAATTCTCAATATGGAATCTTATTGAGTACAACTCCTGCCGACTATTTCTTTATGGGAACGGTCATGACAGCGGGAACTATGTTCTTACTTTGGATAGCTGATCAAATCACTACCAAAGGTGTTGGTAATGGTACTTCATTAATTATCTTTGCTGGTATTGTATCTGCAATGCCAAATTCATTTGTCAGTGCGTTTAACGCAATGGTTACAAATGGTGGAAGCTTAGGATGGTTATGGTTTACACTTTACGTTATATCATTTATTGCAATTATCATCTTGGTAACTTTTATGAGCGGTGCCGTTCGTAAAATATCAATCCAATACACTTCAAGTGCTGGCGGAACGATGCGTGGAAAAGGAATGAACCACTTACCACTAATGATTAACTCAGCGAGTGTTATTCCGGTTATCTTTGCAGGAGCAATCATGCAAGCACCGATTATTGCATTAAGTTGGGTAAATCAAGGAAGTGTCTATCAATTCTTGTCAACATACTTTGTAACATCTCATCCAGTGGGTCTTGCAATTTATGCTGTACTTACAATCGCATTCACATTCTTCTACACTCACTTGCAAGTTGATCCTGAGAAAATCTCAGAAGACTTTGCAAAAAATAATTCTTACATTCCAGGGGTTCGCCCAGGGAAAGATACTAAGAATTACATTAGTACAATATTAAATCGAATTACTGTGCTAGGTGCATTATTCTTAACATTTATCGCTGTATTACCACATATCTTACCAATGATTACTGATGGCAGAATTCCTGCATCAACAGCTATTGGCGGGACTGGTATCATCATCGTTGTTGGGGTAGCACTTGAAACTGTTAAAGAATTAAAAGGACGTTTAACTGAACGTTCATATAAAGGTTTATTCAGCCGATAGGAGGAACTATGAATTTATTAATTATGGGTCCTGCTGGTAGCGGTAAAGGAACAATGTCAGCGAAAATCGTTGAAGAGTTTGGCATTGCTCATATCTCTACAGGTGATATGTTCCGTTCTGCAATTGCGAACGGAACACCTGTAGGTTTAGAAGCAAAAACATACTTGGATAATGGTAACTTAGTACCTGATGATGTTACTGATCGTATGGTTAAAGAGCGTATTATGCAAGATGATACAGTAAATGGATATCTCTTAGATGGTTATCCACGTAACTTACATCAAGCAAACGCTGTAGAAGAAATGGCTCGTGAAATTGGAAAACCAATCGATCTCGTTATCAATCTACAAGTTAATTACGATACACTTGTAAAACGAATTACAGGACGTCGTCTCTGCAAAACATGTGGTGCAATATACAATATTCACTACAAACCATCTAAAGTCGAAAATGTATGCGACATTGATGGTGGAGAACTGTATCAACGATCAGATGATACAGAAGAGAAACTAGCAGTACGCTTTGAAGAATATACAAAACAAACAGAGCCTTCAATCGAATATTTCAGAGAAAAAGGCTTAGTTCGTGACATTGATGCATCTCAAGATGCTGAAGCAGTTATGAATGAAATTAGAAACATTTTGGAGGCGGTTAAATGATTACAACCAAGTCTGAACGTGAATTAGACTTAATGCGTGAAGCAGGTCGTATCGCTTTCGAAGCACAAGAGGTTGTTCGTCAGGCTATTAAGCCAGGCGTTTCGACAAAACATCTTGACGATTTGGCACACGCGTATATAATAAGTCAGGGTGCAACACCAGCGTTTCTTGGTTATGAAGGATTTACCGGATCCATATGTGCTTCAGTGAACGAAGTATTAGTTCATGGAATCCCTAGTTCGGATGTAATTCTCAAAGATGGAGATATCATTACGATTGACGTTGGAGCTGTTTACAAAGGATACTATAGTGATCATGCGTGGACATATCCAGTCGGACAAATTAGTGATGAAACCAAACATCTATTGGAAGTTTCGGAAGCATCCCTTTTTGCAGGTATTGAAGCTGCAATTGCGGGAAATCGTGTTGGTGATATCGGTCATGCAGTTATGAGCGTTGTTACACCACATGGTTATGGTTTACCTGTTGAATATTCAGGACATGGCTTAGGAACATCAATGCATGAAGCTCCTTATGTCCCTAATGTAGGGGTACCTGGAAAAGGTGCATTACTTAGAAAAAATATGGTTATCGCTATTGAACCAATGGTTCAAGTTGGTACAAGTAAAACAGAAGTGCTTGAAGATGGTTGGAATGTGGTTTCCGCAGATCGATCGTTGACGGCTCATTTTGAACATACTGTACTAATTCTAGAGAATGAATTTGAAATTCTCACTCGAACAAAGGAGGCATATAAACACTCATGAGCAAAGAAAACGTAATTGAAGTAGATGGAGTAGTACTTGATACATTGCCAGGTGCAATGTTTAAGGTGGAACTCAGTAATGGTCATGAAATTTTAGCTCACGTATCTGGTAAAATCCGTATGCACTACATTCGCATTTTACCGGGAGACCGCGTGACTGTTGAGATTTCGCCTTACGATTTATCACGTGGGCGCATTACATTTAGACATAAATAGATAGTTTTAGGAGGATATACTATGAAAGTAAGACCATCTGTAAAACCAATGTGTGAAAAATGTAGAGTTATTCGACGCAATGGTAGAGTAATGATAATTTGTGAAAATCCAAAACACAAACAAAGACAAGGATAGGAGGACGTCATATTAATGGCTCGTATAGCAGGAATTGACATTCCACGTAACAAACGTGTAGTTGTCTCATTAACATATATCTACGGAGTTGGTTTACCAACATCACAAGAAATCTTAGCGAAAACAAACATTGATGAGAACATCCGTGTTAAAGATCTAACTGAAGATCAAGTTAACGCAATTCGTCGTGAAGTAGAACAAATCAAAGTTGAAGGGGATCTTCGTCGTGAAGTAAACCTTAACATCAAACGTCTCATGGAAATCGGAAGCTTCCGTGGAATTCGCCACCGTCGTGGATTACCAGTTCGTGGACAACGTACAAAAACAAATGCACGTACACGTAAAGGACCTCGTCGTACAGTTGCGAACAAGAAAAAATAATTAAGTAGGAGGAAATCATAATGGCAAAGCAAAAAGTTACACGTAAACGCCGTGTCCGCAAGAATATAGCTCGCGGAGTTGCACATATCCATTCGACATTTAACAACACAATCGTTACAATTTCGGATGAACAAGGAAATGTTCTCGCTTGGTCAAGTGCTGGGGCTCTTGGATTTAAGGGTTCACGTAAGTCAACACCATATGCAGCTCAAATGGCTTCAGAAGCAGCAGCAAGAGCGGCAGTTGATCATGGAATGAAAACTGTAGAAGTAAGTGTTAAAGGACCTGGTCCTGGACGTGAGTCAGCAGTTCGTGCATTACAAGTTGCTGGTCTTGAGATTAGCGTAATTAACGACGTTACTCCAGTTCCACATAACGGATGCCGTCCACCAAAACGTCCACGTGGATAAAATTTTTAAACTAGTAAAAAAACCAGGAGGTATTCATAGATGAACAAGTTTGAACGTGCGAAATTTGAAGTTAAAGAATTCGATGAAACAGCAAATTACGGTAAGTTTGTAATCGAGCCTCTCGAAAGAGGGTTCGGAAATACAATCGGAAATGCCTTAAGACGCGTACTTCTTTCATCACTACCAGGCGCAGCAGTTTATTCAATTAAAATTGAAGGTGTTTACCATGAGTTCACATCAATTGCTGGAGTCGGAGAAGATGTAACTGGTATTGTTTTAAATGTAAAAGACCTTGTAATCAATATTGCAGATGACGAAGTATATACACTTCGTATATCACAAAAAGGTCCAAAGGTTGTAACCGCAGCTGACATTGAATGCCCAACAAATGTGGAAATCTTGAATAAAGATCACATTATCGCTACATTAGCTGAAGGTGCTGTTTTAGAAATGGAACTGAAAGCTCGTAATGGTCGTGGTTATGTTAGTTCCGATGAGAACAAACTAATCTATCAAAACGCATCCCAAGGGATTGGCACGATTTTCACAGATTCTATTTATACTCCAATCGAAAGAGTTAAATATCTTGTCGAGCCAACACGCGTTGGTCAAGATTCAAAGTATGATCGTTTAATTATGGAAATTTGGACAAATGGAGCAGTACAACCTCAAGTTGCGCTTTCATTAGGTTCAAAAATCTTAATGGATCACTTGGAACAAATCGTAGCAATCAAAGATTCAGTTTACGAAAGTGAGTCAGTAATTCGCCCTGATGTATCAGGTGTAGAAAACCCTATGTCCACAATGATGATCGAAGATCTCGATCTATCAGTACGTTCATATAACTGCCTCAAACGTGCAGGAATCCAAACTGTTGAAGAGTTAACACTCAAATCAGAGGATGAAATGATGCGTATCCGTAACCTGGGTAAAAAGTCATTAAAAGAAGTTAAAGACAAACTCCATGATCTTGGACTAGGCTTTAAATCATTTGAATAGGAGGATATAGAATGAGAAACCGTAAATTAGGTCGTGACGCCGCTCATCGTAAAGCGTTACTTCGTAACCTTTCAACAAGTTTAATCGTCTCAGGACGTATTGAAACAACAGAAATGAAAGCTAAAGAACTTCGTTCAGTAGCTGACAAACTCGTAACACTTGCAAAACGTGGTGATCTTCACGCACGTCGTCAAGCAGCTCGTATCGTATTTAACGTTGTAGCTGACGAGAAAACAGGCCAAACAGCTTTGCAAAAACTCTTTGATGAAATCGGACCAAAATATGCTGATCGTCAAGGTGGATACACACGCGTAATCAAAACTGAAATGCGTCGTGGTGATGCTGCTCCAATGGCAATCATCGAATTCGTTTAATATTCGATTCAAAAGCTATCTTCGGATAGCTTTTCCTTTACCCCTGTTGATTATTTTCGATAAAAAATGACAAGAAATGGCGTACGAGTAATAATATTTCATCCGAATGTGTGAATGAGTGAAATATCGTTGACATCGCTTACATAAATGAGTAAACTAATACTGTTGATACATGCATGTATCGAGAGGAGAGAATATGGAAGCTTTAACAAATTTCATGGACCAAAAACTTGGTGGTCCAATGACGAAACTTGCAAACCAGAGACATTTGCGAGCAATTCGTGACGGAATGGTTGCTACATTGCCAATCATCATCGTCGGTTCGTTCTTCTTAATTATTGGAGGAAACTTACCTTTCCCTGCAGACTGGGGAATTCAAATTTTCTTGAAAGAAAATGCTGCAAACATCGTATTGCCTTACCGTTTATCAATGGGAATCATGGCATTATATGCAACATTTGGTATTGGCTTCAGCTTAGCTGAGTCATATGACTTAGACGGATTGTCAGGTGGTATCTTAGGTACGCTTGCATTCTTACTAACTTTCACACCTGTAAACGTTCCTGCAACTTTAAATGCAGGAGTCGCTGGCTGGGTATTACCAATGGCAAACCTTGGTGGTGGAGGAATGTTCGTAGCAATCCTTACATCAATGTTAGCAGTTGAAATCTTCAGATTTACAGACCGTTCAGGAATTAAAATTTCAATGCCAGAACAAGTGCCCCCATCAGTTGCACGTTCATTTGAAGCTTTATTCCCAACAACAATCGTATTAATCCTTTTCGGATCAATTACTTACTGGTTAGGCTTTAACTGGCATACATTTATTGCTCAATTAGTATCACCACTTATCTCAGCAGCTGACAGCTACGCTTCAGTAATGATTCAAACATTCTTGAACTCATTCTTCTGGGTATTTGGTATCCACGGTGCATCAATCGTCGGAAACATCGCACGTCCAATCTGGGTTGTGTTATTAGAAAACAACCAAATTGCTTTAGAAGCAGGGCAAGCATTACCAGCTATTGCAGCTGAGCCTTTCTTCCAATGGTTCATCTACATCGGTGGATCAGGAGCAACAATCGGACTTGCATTATCAATGCTTATTGTTGGTAAATCAGCATTCTCAAAATCATTAGGTAAAACAGTATTCGTTCCTGCTTTATTCAACATCAACGAACCATTAATGTTCGGTACACCTGTTGTTATGAACCCTGTCTTAATGATTCCATTTGTCGTAACACCACTTGTACTTGGTACAATTGCATGGTTCGCAACAAAATGGGGATTTGTAAACCAAGTAACACAAATTGCGCCATGGACATTGCCTGGACCAATCGGTGCTTACATGGCTACAGGATTTGATTGGAGAGCAGCTGTACTTAGCATCGTTCTAATTATCATTGCTACTCTAATGTACTTACCATTCTACAAAATCTATGACAACTCATTGGTTGCTGAAGAACAAGGTAAATAATAAATACAATAAATGCTTAAAAGGTCTTGCATTGAGCAAGACCTTTTAATTAGAAGGAGTCAATATGGCAAGAAGAAAAGCAGAAAAGAAGACAAGTTCCATAACACGTTTTTCATTCAAAAGTTCATTTATAGTGATGTTTGGAATCTTAGCATCAACATTAGGGTTTCCCTTGTTGCTCGATGCATTCGGATTGCAACTAAACTTTCTTCGCGTAATCGTAATTGGAGTCACTTCAGGTGGTGTCATCGCATACTGCTTGTATTTTGTTGATTCCAACAAAGGAATGCAAAAAGGATTTTGGATTGTTTTTGGTCTTATTGCAATACTATCAATGTTTATATCCTACTATTGGATATTCAATATTTACCCAATCTAGTCAACCACAAAAATGTTGCAAGTCTGAAGATTTGACAACATTATAATGTTTGGTTAAACTAAGGTTGTAGGTACAAATAAAAGGAGTTTTTATGAGAAAATTAGGAATATCGATTTATCCAGATAAATCAACAGTTGAAGAAATGAAAGACTATATTGTTAAAGCAGCAGATGCAGGGTTCTCACGTATCTTCTCATGCTTACTTTCTGTCGAAAAGCCACAAGAAGAAATCAAAGCAGAATTTATTGAAATCAATAATTTTGCACGTGATCATGGGTTTGAAATCATTGTTGACGTTAGTCCTAAAGTTTTCGCTGACTTAGGAATTAGCTATGATGATTTAACGTTCTTCCATGAAATTGGTGCTGATGGCGTCCGCCTCGATGCAGGATTTGGTGGTCATCAAGAATCAATGATGACATTCAATGAATTTGATCTTAAAATTGAAATCAATATGAGTAACGATACGCATTACATCGATACAATTATGGATTACCAACCAAATCAATATAACTTGATTGCATGTCATAACTTCTATCCACATCCTTACTCAGGATTAAATGAAGAACAATTTGTAAATACAACAAAACGTTTTACAAAATATGGCTTACGTACGGCTGCCTTCGTTGCAAGTCAAAGTCCTGAAGCTTACGGACCATGGCCTGTAGACTACGGTTTGGTAACACTCGAGTCACATCGTAATTTACCACTTCACGTCCAAATGAAAGACTATGTTGCACGTAATGTTTTAGATGACATTATTATCTCAAACTTTGTTCCTTCAGATGCAGAAATGGCTGAAGTCAAAAAAGTAAACCTTACAAAATTAAACTTACAAGTTAAACTTGTTGATGATATTCCAGAGCTCATGAAAAAAATCGTCCTAGAAGAACCACATTTCAACCGTGGGGATGTCAATGACTATCTACTCCGTTCAACAATGTCACGTGTTAAATATAAAGGGCAAGGCTTCCCAGTCTTCAATGCTCCTGAGATGATTAAACGTGGAGACATCGTAATCGAGAGTGATAATTTTGGACACTATGCAGGTGAATTGAATATTGCGAAACGTGATATGGTTAATACAGGCCGTTCAAATGTTGTCGGTCATGTTGTTGAAGAAGAAGTATTCTTACTTGACAAGATTAAACCATGGCAAAAATTCGAGTTTACACTATGAAACAATACCTCGGTATTGATGCAGGAGGAACGCATACGCGTTTCCTCATCTTCGATGATAAAGGTGTAAACATTGATCGAATTGATCGCGATAGTATCCATTTTATGCGTGTGGGCTTTGAAGGTATTAAAAAGGTACTTGAAGAAGTTCGTTTAGAGTTTGAACAACGTGGTTATGATTTTGAATCGATTGGTGTAGCCATTGGTACTGCTGGTTATGGAGAGGATCAGCAAGTACGCAAAGGAATTGAAGATGCAATATGGGGTGTTTTCCCTAAAGCAGTTATCATGAACGATGCAAAATTTGCGATGGCATCAGCATTATCCATGAATGATGGAGTTTATTTGATTTCGGGAACAGGTTCAATTGCATTCCGCAAACAGGGTTGTACCTATGATCGTCGCGGAGGGTTCGGATACCTATTGGCTGATGAAGGAAGTGCTTTCTGGATTGGTAAGCGCATCCTTGAAGTATTTACAAAAGAAGCTGATGGACGTTTACCACGAACAGATTTATATACAGCAATTATGAATCATTTTGAATTGACGGAAGCGTATGACCTCATCAGCATCGCAAACAATCATCAAAGTGATTATAGAACATGGGTTGCTCAATTCAGTAAGATTGCAGGAAATGTTCAAAGTGTTCATGCTGATAATGTTTACGAACGTGCAGGACAAGAACTTGCCAATCTCGCAAATAACTTCGAATTAAATGGTAAAACAAAGATTGCATTCGGTGGTGGCGTTTTATTGAATAATAAACACGTCTACAATGCAGTTGTGAAGAACTTATCCCCTGATTTTGAAGTTGTTACCAGTGATCATCCAGTGGAATATGCAGCATATTTATTATTCCAGTAAAAACTTGTCATAAGGCAAGTTTTTTTATATAGTTAGTAGTATACGAGGTACTCAATGAAACCAAAAATTATTGCGTTTGACATCGATGGTACAACCATCAATAACTATCGAAAAGTAGATCAATCAACATTGTATGCTCTGATTGATCTTTCAAAGCGAGGTTACATTCTAGTGCCTACAACTGGCCGCTCTTTGGATGGGATTCCGAAACCGATTCGTGATTTAAATATTTGCGATTATGCGATAAGTTCAAACGGTGCTCGGATTACAAATTTACGTACAATGGAAGATATTGATTCGGATTTAATGTCCACTGAACTTGCAATCAAAATTGTGGAAATTGTAAAACCTTATCGTGTGTGGACATCGTTACATATCAATGGTGAATGTTATGATCAATCCTGGTTTCAAAAAATGGGCCGAAGAATTCTTTTTCATAATGATTTTAGATCACATCCAACAGTTCGTGATTTAGCGACTTTCATCAAGGACAATAATTACGAAGTCGAAAAAATTCAAATATTTACATTGTCACACCGAAAATTAGAACGGGTCTTATCAGAATTAGAACCGCTCAAATGTATTTCTTATCCAATGTCCGCTAATCGTTATTATGAAATAACACAAGAAGGTGCAAACAAAGGACGCTCACTCCAAATCCTATGCGAACATTTGGGTCTGAGCATGGATGATGTATTTGCAATCGGAGATGACTCGAATGATATCGCGATGTTAAAAATTGCAGGGATTTCCGTGGCAATGGGAAATGCACACCAAGCCGTTCGTGATGCCGCTCAATTTCAAACAGAAAAGAATACGGAGCAGGGATTCGCACATGCAATCTATAAATATGTCATATCAGAAGACCGTTAGATTCAAAGAGTTCGTGATATCTTCACTTTCTAAACAAGTATGAGTATGATACACTAATAATAGAAGAAAGGCAGGAGATTCAATGAAAAAATTCTTACCACTCGTAATTATCGGTAGTGCAGTTGGTGCTGCAGCATACTATCTAAACGCAAATAATAAAAAGCATGTCGAGAAGACAATTGATGCTTTAGATGCAATCAGTCAAGAGGCAGAAAACGCAGTCTTAGATCTTGCCAATGAAGTTGTAGAAGAACCAACAGAATAGCATTATCAATTAATCCACTGAATAGTGGATTTTTTTATGAGGTTCGCCTATCACTCTGTAACATTTCCGTTATCAAATATGGTAAAATAACAACAGACTAGCGAGGTAGAGACTATGAAAGATACTTTAATTGAACGCTTAGTACGTTATACTAAAATAAACACTCGATCAGATAGTGGATCAATGACAACCCCTTCAACCCAAATACAATTTGATTTGGCGAAGATGCTTTATCAGGAATGTATTGCGATTGGTTTAGAAAAAGTTAAAATCGATGATAATGCTATTGTGACTGCTTTGTTGCCTTCAAATGTGGATAGAGATGTTCGTACTGTAGGTTTCATTTCTCATATGGATACAGCCGATTTTAACTCAGAAAATGTACAGCCACGAATCATCGAAAATTACGATGGTCGCGATATTGTATTGAATGAAGCATTAAATATTGTTACGAAAGTTGATGTGTTCCCGAATTTAAAAAAATATGTTGGAAAGACACTGGTTGTTACTGACGGGACAACTCTTCTTGGTGCCGACAATAAAGCAGGAATTGCTGAAATTATGACGGCCATGGAATACTTAGTACAACACCCAGAAGTAGAACATGGTGATATCCGAATCGCATTTACGATTGATGAGGAAATTGGTACTGGTGCTGATTCTTTCGATGTTGAAGGATTTGAAGCAGATTTTGCATACACTGTAGACGGTGGCGGATTGGGTGAAATGGAATATGAAACCTTTAATGCTGCGGAATCACTTGTAACCATTAAGGGAGTCAGTGTTCATCCTGGATCAGCCAAAGATACCATGATTAATGCGGGTGTTGTAGCGATGGAATTCTTTAATCAACTCCCTCCACTAGAACGTCCAGAGCATACTGAAGATTATGAAGGTTTCTTTATGATGTCAGATATGGAATCGACCGTTGAAGATGCGAAGATGATATTTATTATCCGTGATCATGATGATAGTAAATTTGAAGCACGTATGGACCTTATGGATACCATTGCAGCAAATCTTAATGCCAAATATGGTGCGGGTACAGTAATGGTAGAAACAGAAGAAACATACTATAATATGCGTAATATCATTGAAAAAGATATGAGTATCGTTGAACTAGCAAAAGAAGCAATGCTTGCATGTGATATCGAACCCATCATTGCACCTGTACGTGGAGGGACTGACGGTTCAAGACTTTCTTACATGGGGTTACCGACACCTAATATCTTTACAGGTGGTGAAAATTTCCACGGAAAACATGAATTTGCCGTTGTTGAAACAATGGAAAAAGCAACTGAGGTTATTATTGCAATATCAAAATTAAATGCAATTCAATAGTTTGGAGTGAGTAATTTGAAACAATTAACAGTTAGTAATTTAAAATTCTCCTATAACAAAAAAGTCAATGCTGTCGATGGCATTGATTTTGAGGTTAAAAAAGGAGATTACGTAACAATTATTGGCCATAATGGAAGTGGGAAATCTACTGTTGCGAAACTCATCATCGGTTTACTTGAAGCTGATGAGGGGAAGATTCAAATCGATGATATGACTCTTACACATGATAATGTTTATGACGTCCGCGAAAAAATCGCAATTGTATTCCAAAACCCAGATAATCAATTTATCGGATCCACGGTCCGTGATGATATCGCATTTGGTCTAGAAAATCGTACGGTGGAACCTTCACTAATGGATGGTATAATCGAAACATTTGCAGGTCGCGTCGGAATGCTCAATTATTTAGGTCATGAGCCGACTAAGCTGTCAGGTGGACAAAAACAACGAGTAGCAATTGCAGGTGCTCTTGCGATGAGTCCAGAACTTTTGGTTTTGGATGAGGCAACGAGTATGCTAGATCCCAAAGGCCGTAAAGAAGTAAATGATTTGGTGCATGAGTTACACCACAAAAATAAAATGACAATCTTATCCATCACGCACGATATTGAAGAAGTGTTGATGTCCGATTATGTCATTGTTATGAGCGGTGGGTCAATTGCAATGCAAGGAACACCAGAGCGTATCTTGAACCAAGCCGAAACGCTTGTAAAGTTACAATTAGATATTCCGTTCAGTGTTAAGTTTCATAATGCACTAAAGGCTCAGGGAATTGAACTGGAAGAAATGTATGATGTAGAAAGGATGATTGAGGAATTATGGCAATAACATTTAAAAATGTTGGTTTTGAGTATGCTCCGAAATCGCCTTTTGCATATGTTGCTTTGCGTGATATCAATGCCACAATCAACGCAGGTGTGGTCACCGCAATTATTGGTGCTACGGGTAGTGGAAAGTCGACACTTGTCCAACACCTAAACGGTTTGTTGCGCCCTACAGCAGGCGAAGTTCAAATTCTTGACCATGTCCATGTCGCGAATGAAAAGCCCTCTAAATTGAAAGCATTGCGTTCTAAAGTCGGATTGGTCTTCCAGTTTCCAGAAATGCAATTGTTCGAAGAAACAATTTATCAAGATGTTGCATTTGGTCCTAAGAACTTTGGGTTCAGTAACGAGACAATTAAAACAAATGTAGAACGTGCGCTCCGTTTAGTCGGAATTGATGAAGCGTTATGGCAACAATCTCCCTTTGACCTTTCTGGCGGTCAAAAACGACGTGTTGCAATTGCAGGTGTTTTGGCAACAGACCCAGAAATTATCGTGCTAGACGAACCTACTGCTGGTCTTGATCCGCAAGGAAGTCGTGATATGATGCAATTGTTCATGACGCTCAATAAAGACTATAACAAGACAGTTATCATGGTAACTCATGATATGGACCATGTACTAAACTACGCAGACGAAGTCCTTGTGCTAAAAGATGGTCAGGTGTTCTTTAGTGGAACAACTCAGAATTTCTTTGAAGATACCAGTCGTTTGGACAGTTTAGAATTTGTTGTCCCAAAAGTCTTACAACTGAAAGCATCTTTGAAACAACGAGGCATCGATACAGGAATAGAACTCGACCTTGATATCATTGCACAAATGGTTAAGGAGGGACGTCATGAATAATATTGCATTAGGACGTTACGTTCCGCTCGATTCAAAAATCCATAAAATGGATCCACGTTTTAAAATGGTGGCAATGATTATCTTGATGATTGCAATTTTTAATGTCAGTAATGCTGCTGGAAGTATCTTTATGTTTGTTATTTTAGGTGCAGCGATTCTTGCGTCGAAACTCACATTCAAATTTATTTTAAAATCGATGAAACCGATGATGTTTATGTTGATTTTCTTATTCATTCTAAATATGTTTGCAATTCGAGAAGGCTATGTTCTTGTTTCAATTTTTGGATGGAATATTTACAGTGGTGCTATTTTTTCAACATTATTCATCGTTAGCCGTTTAATTCAGATGATCATGGTAACAACACTTTTGACAGCAACAACTCAGCCATTAGAATTGACACTTGGAATAGAGGATTTACTAAGTCCTTTACGTCGCATTAAAGTTCCCGCGCACGAGATAGCAATGATGATCTCAATTGTGCTGCGCTATATACCAACTTTAATCGAGGATACACAACGGATTATGAATGCGCAAGCAAGCCGTGGTGTCGATTTAGACGAGGGGTCGTTAAAAGAAAAAATAACCGGAATCGTTTCGATGATCAGCCCTTTATTCATGATGAGTTATATGCGTGCGGAAGATTTAGCAGATGCGATGGAAGCACGTGGATATTACCCAGGAAAAACGCGAACACGTTATAAACAACTTGAAGTCAAAGCAAGTGATTGGATGTTCATTGTACTGTCAATTGCTATCCTCATCGCAACAGTCATGATTGGACGTATCTAATGCGCTACAAAGTGACGGTTGCTTATGATGGGTCCGCCTTCTCAGGATGGCAAAAACAGCCATCGAAAGATAGTGTTCAAGACGATATTGAAGGAGCACTAAAAAGGCTCCATCGTAAACCAGTACCAATTCATGGATCGGGTCGAACTGATACACAGGTTCATGCATTGGCTCAAGTCTTTCATTTTGATTCGGATATAAACATGCCAATTAAAAATTGGATTAAGGCACTTAACACGCAAACCTCAGATGCAATTAATATTCTCAAAGTGGAAAGTGTTGATGATACATTTCATGCTCGCCATGATGCAATTGCAAAAACGTACGTTTACCGAATTAATGTCGGACCGTACAATGTCTTTGAACGAAACTATGTTTACCAGTTTAATAACCCGCTTAACCTTTCAAAAATTGAAGAAGCAATGGAATATATTGTGGGCGAACATGATTTTACAAGTTTCAATAGTTCACCACTTGACTTGTTTCCCAATCAAGTTCGTACAGTTCATAGTTTTGAAATGACAGTTTCGGATGATATTCTTGAATTTCGGATTACGGGAACTGGATTTTTAAGGTATATGGTACGTATGATCATCGCATCAATGGTCATGGTCGGATCTGAAAAAATAAGTCCAGATACAGTCAAAATGTACCGAGATGCTAAGGACAAAGATATTGCAAAACACAATGTGCCCGGGTGTGGTCTTTATTTAGAAAAAGTCACGTACAATTCCTAATTAGTTTCTTGACTTTTATTGCCAAAGAACATATAATTTATATCGGCACTTTATGCCAATAGTAGCCCCGGAAACTACTTTTGGTTTAGGAGGAAATTTTATGCGTCAAACAACTATGACGAAACCAGCAGATGTTGTGCGCCAATGGTATGTTGTTGATGGAACTGACAAGACTCTAGGACGTCTTGCAAGTGAAGTTGCAACAGTATTACGTGGAAAGCACAAACCAACTTACACACCTAACGTAGACGGTGGAGATTACGTAATCGTTATCAATGCAGACAAAATTAAAGTCAGCGGAGATCAAGAATTCAAAAAATTCTACTACAATCACTCACACTACCCTGGTGGAATGCGTACACGTTCAACACGTGTAATGCGTGAAGCATACACAGTAGAATGGGTCGAAAGAGCTATTCACGGTATGTTACCACACACAAGCTTGGGCGATGTTCAACGTAAACATTTATTTGTTTACAAAGGTGAAAACCACCCACATGCTGCTCAACAACCAGTGGAAATGGTAATCAAGGGATAGGAGAAGAGTATGACAACAAAAAACAAAGTAACTTACTTAGGTACAGGTCGTCGTAAGACATCCGTTGCTCGTGTCTATTTGACTCCAGGAACTGGTGTTATTACAATTAACCACAAACCTATTGAAGCGCATTTGCCTTCAGAATTATTACAAATGACAGTTCGTTCACCTTTTGAAGTGACATCAACTGTTGACCAATTTGACGTTAATGTTAACGTTAAAGGTGGAGGACTTACAGGTCAAGCCGGAGCAATCCGTCACGGAATTACTCGTGCTTTAATCGAAGCATCAGCAGATTACCGTCCTGCCCTCAAAGCAGCTGGATTCGTTACACGTGACCCACGTGCTAAAGAACGTAAAAAACCAGGTCTTCGCGGCGCTCGTCGTGCACCACAATTCTCAAAACGTTAATACTATTAACTTTAGAGACTATCAAGACTTCCTTTGGGAAGTCTTTTTATTTGACATGACGCAAAATTATGGCATAATGTTTAAACAAATGAGGTGATGAGTTGGTTCGAAAACTAAAACAGCTCAGAAATGTCGCAGTGGTCGTGCTCTCTTCTAAGTAAAATCGATAGAAGAGAGGTATTGCCATGAAAATAGATTATCGACATTGGTCGGAGCCAAGATACTTAAAAGATATAATTACTAATCCCCTAATTGAGGTCGGAGAATATTCGTATTATTCAGGCTATTATGGGTCTGATGATTTTGAAGATGGATGTGTTCGCTTTTTATGGGGAGATGCATTTTCAAGGACATTGTTTAACCCAATTGAATCCAATCAGTGGGAACTGGATCGATTAATAATTGGAAATTATGTCTGCATTGCTAGTGGAGTCGTAATTCTTATGGGAGGAAACAATAACCATAATACAGAATGGATTTCCCTCTACCCATTTGCGGAAACGATTCATGCATCGTATTCACCGAAAGGTAATACAATAATTGGGCACGACTCATGGATCGGGATGGGGGCAACAATTATGCCTGGCGTAACGATTGGGAATGGTGCTATTATCGCATCTGGAGCGGTTGTAACGCACGATGTGGCGGATTATGAAGTTGTGGGTGGTAATCCTGCGAAACGGCTTAAAATGCGCTTCAGTGAGTCGGAGATTTCGATGTTAAATGAGATTGCTTGGTATACGTGGTCTCATGATATTATTGTCTCCGCACTGCCTTACATTTCAAGTGGTGATGTAGACGCATTGTATCAATTTGCACTGAGTCATAATTTAATATAAATAAAAGGCGTTCATCAGATGATGGTGCCTTTTTTACAGTTATAATAGTGAAAATTTAAGTGGTGTTTTATGGGGGTTCTTAAATACTTGAGATATTAAGAAATAAAGTCCAATTCTGGTTGACACCCCCAAATGCGAGTGGTATATTATTAAGGCAGTCAGAAATGGGCCTGTAGCTCAGTTGGTTAGAGCGCACCCCTGATAAGGGTGAGGTCGCTGGTTCGAATCCATTCAGGCCCACCATTTCTTTAAGTAATAACAAAATATATGGGGCTTTAGCTCAGCTGGGAGAGCGCCTGCCTTGCACGCAGGAGGTCAGCGGTTCGATCCCGCTAAGCTCCACCATAAATTGTTAAATCAACTTTCTACTTTAGAAAGTTTTTTTATTTAACTTGATAAGTATAATAACAAAGTTGCTTGACGGATGAGTTATTCTGTGACAATGGACAAGCTTATAAAAAAACATCCTCAATGGATGTTTTCTATCCGCGATATGCAGACATGCCACCTAACATATTGACGACTTTATACCCTTGCTGCGCTAAATATTGTGCCGCAGTGTAGGAACGAGACCCGCTTTGGCAAACAATGTGATAAGTTTTACTCTTATCCAGCAATCCTAAATTGTAAGGAACCGTATGTAATGGGATATTGAGTGCATTGGGGATTGAACCCATAGCAAACTCAATCGGTTCGCGAACATCTATAACGTGATGTTCCTGTTGATTATATTTGAACTCATTGATGAGTATAGTTTGAAACATAAATATCTCCTATCGTATGTGCATCATGCCGCCGCGAATGTTAATGGCGTCAATATTGCGCTTGCGTAATGACTTCACAGCGCGTTTACTCCTCGCGCCGCTTGAACAGATTACATAGACTGTTTTTAAACTTTGAAACCCGTCAAGCTGACTCAAAGGTACATTTTTTGTCCGGGGTAGTTTATGTTGTTGGTATTCATGCCGTTCGCGAACGTCTATAATGACTGCATTTGCAGGTAATTCGTGATACGCAACTGATGGAACTTTATTAAAAAACATTGATTGCCTCCTTGATTTCACGAATATAATATACCCCAAGGGGTATGACTGGTAAAGTCATATGCTCATAAAAAGAGTTCGAATACAACAATCTCAGAGATTTAGTACTTCGTATAAAAAGTAGCATACACCGTGGTTAGTGGTGCCTTATGATCGCCCAGAGCGTGCTAAATTTGTAGGTTTTTCTGAGAGGAATTCAATTGGAAAATAAAGTTCTCTTTTTTTGACTGATATTGTTCAAAATTTGTTGACACTTAGAGGTCATAATGGTATATTAATTAAGCAGTCAAGATATGGGCCTGTAGCTCAGTTGGTTAGAGCGCACCCCTGATAAGGGTGAGGTCGCTGGTTCGAATCCATTCAGGCCCACCATTTCTAATGATTGCTATATATTTGGGGCTTTAGCTCAGCTGGGAGAGCGCCTGCCTTGCACGCAGGAGGTCAGCGGTTCGATCCCGCTAAGCTCCACCAAATTTACAATTGAATGGTTACAGTATCTGTAACCAAATTATGGGGCTTTAGCTCAGCTGGGAGAGCGCCTGCCTTGCACGCAGGAGGTCAGCGGTTCGATCCCGCTAAGCTCCACCATAAATTGTAAATCACAGACCATCGTAAGATGGTCTTTTTTGACCATATATTTATTTTTGGTTATAATATCTCCTTAAGGAGTTGATACTATGTATTTCGGTATAGATAAGCGTGTAAAAGCGTACAGCTACTCAATTTTTGATAATTGATTGAAGTAGCGTAAATAATTTACTTCTTTCAATTTTAAACGACACAATTCATTTAAAACTAAGAGGAGAAAAACAATGAATAAATTATCAATTAATCGAGATGGTTATACACTAAATATTAATGATATGAGAAAGGATACAGATACTCCGATATTTGTAATCGGTAGTTCGATATATTACCCCAAACTTTTTGCTGACTCAATTTATGATGCGACAAACTTTGTCTTTGCAGACCACAGAGGTTTTTCAAAATCTGTAGTTGATGGAGCGCCCTATAATCTTGATGCAATTGTTGAAGACATAGAGGCAATGCGTATTATACTTGGAATCGACAAGATGCATATGTTGGGTCACTCTGGACACGGATTCATGGCTATGGCCTATGCGAAAGCTTACCCTGATCATGTGGCGACACTAATACTGTCAAACCTAGCGCCAACTAATACAGTACAAAGACAGCAAGGAAGTATTCAATATTTTGAAGACACAGCATCAGTAGAACGTAAAACAACCTTTTATAGAGCATGGGAAGCCTTCCAAGCGTCGGTTCAAGATTATGAATCGGACCGTTTCTCATTGATGAATATAGCGATGCAAGCGCACAGTTTCTATGATTATACATTTGATGGTGCATACTTGTGGGATGATGTTGTAAATAACATGGCTGCTTTAGATCATTTGTGGGGCGAAGCATTTGCTATGTTCGATACGAAATCATTTCTAGAGAGGTATCAAAAACCGGTCTTGCTTCTCTTGTCACCATATGACTATTTAGTTGCACCAACAAGTCTATGGAAAGGCATTGTCTTTGATAATGCAAACATAACCTATGGACAGTTTCAAGCAAGTGGCCATAACCCAATGCTAGAAGAACCAATCCAATATAAAAAATATCTAGATTTAATAATGTAATCATGAAGCTGAGGAACTTTCGTTCTTCAGCTTTTTTATTAGCTTATAAATTTCTTTTATAGGTTAAAATAATTTCTATTGGTCATAAAAGGGTATACAAACTATAATTTGGATAGAGATTGTTAGCGCTTACAATTCTAAGTTTCAGGAAGTCAGAAGTTTATTGCTGTCATTTTTAAATGCGAAAAAGAGAGGAAATCGTATGTCTAAAAAAAGTAAAGTATTAGATTTTAAAGAGATTCTAGAAGAATCAAACAAACTTCCAGATTTATTTCAAATCATGGACGAAACTGGAAAAATTGTGAATGAGGATTATATGCCAGAGCTCACTGATAAGCAACTTGTTGAAATGATGGAAATCATGGTGTGGGGTCGAGAATACAATAATCGAGTCAGTATTCTCAGCCGTCAAGGAATTATTGGTAATCTTCCGCCAACAGAAGGCCAGGAAGCAAGTCAGTTGATCAGTCAATATGTCTTAGAAAAAGGTGATTGGCTATTACCAAGTTATCGAGATGTTCCACCGATGATTCGTCATGGTGTTCCAATGTCTCAAGCAATGAACTGGTATATTGGTCATACTAATGGCTTCTCCTATGACAAAGATATTAAATCATTCCCACCACAAGTTATTATTGGGGCTCAAATTATCCAAGCAACAGGTGTTGGTTTAGGGTTGAAAAAAAATAATAAGAAAAATGTCGCCCTAACCTATATTGGTGACGGGGGTACATCGCAAGGTGACTTTTATGAAGGTCTAAACTTTGCTGGTGTTTATGACGCGCCGGTCATCTTCGTAGCACAGAATAATGGCTTCGGAATTTCGGTTCCGCGCAGTTTCCAAACACGCTCCGCAACATTATCACAAAAAGGGCATGGCGTCGGAATTGCACACTTATTTGTGGATGGTATGGATCCGCTTGCGGTATATGCTGCAACAAAAGCAGCTCGTGATCATGCAGTGAATGGTCATGGTCCAGTACTGCTCGAGTTCTTAACATTCCGATATGGACCGCATACTTTAAGTGATGATCCACGTCGTTATCGTGAAAATGAAATGGTTGAGCGTTGGTTGCCAAAAGATCAACTTATTAGAATGCGTAATTTCTTAACGGAACGTGGCCTTTGGAATGAAGAAAAAGAGGAAGCTGTTCTAGAAAAAACGCAAGCAGAAGTTAAGGAAGCACTTGAAATCGCACGTAAAGCAGAGAAACAAACAGTCTCAGGCTACCTGAAAAATATGTTTGAAGTCATGCCACCTTCTGTAAAAGAACAATACGAAGCATTCAAAATTAAGGAGGAGCAAGAATAATGGCACAACTCAATATGGTTGAAGCAATCACAAATGCGTTGGATGAAATTTTAAAAAAAGACGAGAAAACACTGATATTTGGTGAAGATGTTGGATTAAATGGTGGCGTTTTCCGCGCTACTAATGGATTACAACAAATTCATACAGATAGCCGAGTCTTTGATACACCGCTTGCGGAATCTGCAATTTTAGGACTTGCTATTGGATTGGCTGCAGAGGGTTTCCGTCCAATTCCTGAAATTCAATTCTTTGGGTTTGTTACAGAAGCAATTGATTCACTTACAAATCAAATGGCGCGTATGCGTTTTAGAACAGAAGGAAACATCACGGCTCCAATTACGATCCGCAGTCCCTTTGGAGGTGGTGTTGCAACTCCTGAAATTCACTCTGATAGTTATGAGGGTATCGTGGCTCAAATGCCGGGAATTCGTGTTGTCGTACCAACGAACGCCTATGATGCAAAAGGTTTACTTGTATCTTCAATTCGTAGTAATGATCCCGTTGTTTTCTTAGAACATTTAAAACTTTACCGTGGTGCGAAAATGGAGGTTCCAGAAGGGCTCTATGAAGTGCCATTAGATAAAGCTGCTGTTACAAAAGGGGGTACAGATGTAACTGTTATTGCCTATGGTGCAATGGTTATTGAAGCCCTCAAAGCTGCAGAGATACTCGCTGATGAAGGCATTAGTGTTGAAGTCATCGATTTGCGAACTGTATCACATCCAGATTATGAAACAATCGGAGCCTCCGTTGGTAAAACAGGGCGAGTCGTCGTGGTTCAGGAGGCACAACGTCAAGCCGGTATTTCCGCTAATGTCGTATCAGAGATTAATGAGCGATTCTTCTTGGATCTACTTGCACCTGTTACACGTGTCTCTGCACCGGATACAACTTATCCATTGCCTGCAGCCGAAACGATTTGGCTTCCAAATGCAAAGGATATTATAGATGCAGTAAAAATTGTTAAGGAAGGATATTAGGTGATTGTATGAAATTTCAATATAGACTTCCCGATCTTGGAGAAGGAATAACAGAAAGTGAAATTGTAAGTTGGGGTGTTAAAAATGGCGATACAATCAAGCAAGATGAGCTATTGCTTGAAGTTGCGAATGATAAAACGACGATAGAAGTACCATCACCAGTAACGGGTTTGGTTAAATCAATATTTATTGATGATGGAAACATTGCGACAGTCGGTCAGATTTTAGTAGAAATTGATGTTGACGATGCATGGGCAGCAAAAACAGGTTTCAAAATTGAAGGTGAAGTGCATGTAGAAACTGAACCAGAAGTTTCAGTGGCTGAGGTGCCGACGGAAGTTGTTACACCAAAAGAAGGTGTAGTATTGGCTAAGGCGAAAGCAATTCCATCTGTTAGAAAATATGCGCGTGAAAAGGGTGTAGATATTAACGGAATCCTTGCTACAGGTAGAAATAATACTGTGACGCGTGAGGATATTGATTTATTCCTGAATGGTGCACCTGTAGTTACTTCGGTCGTGGAAGCTGCAGCACCTGTTGCACCTATGTTCGAACCTGAAATCACTGTGGATAGCGGTGGTTACCGTCGCGAAACAATGTCACCAATGCGTAAAGCAACGATGCAAGCGATGGTTCGTTCAGCAACTGAAATTCCGCGTGTCACAGTCTTTGCTGATTTGAATGCAACAAAATTAGTGGAACATCGTGAGAGCTACAAAGCCTATGCAAAAGAAAAAGGTATTAATTTAACCTATACAGCTTATTTTGTTAAAGCAGCGACAGCGATGTTAAAAAAATATCCAATATTCAATGCATTTGTAGATGAGAAAAACTTTGAAATTGTATATCGAAATGCAATCAACATTGGTGTGGCAACCAATACGGATGGTGGTTTATATGTACCAAACATTAAACAAGCAGATTCGAAAAACTTATTCGAAATTTCCGAGGAAATCCAAAAGAATGCAGAACTTGCTACTGAAGGAAAATTACCGGGATCAAGCATGCGTGATGGCTCATTTACAATTACGAATGTCGGCGGGGTTTCAAAAGATTCCGTCTACTCAACACCGATTATTAATTACCCAGAGGTTGCAATTTTGGGAACATCCCGTATTACGTATGAACCAGTCGTAAATGCGGAGCGTGAACTTGAAGTAGCGCCAGTTATGAAACTTTCATTTACATTTGATCATCGTGTCATTGACGGTGTCGAAGCACAGAAAGCACTAGACGAATTAAAATCACTTTTAGCTGATCCAAATAAAATCGTCTTAGAAGGGTAGGGTTATATGGTAGTAGGAGATTTTAGTAAACACGCTCAAACCCTTGTTATCGGAGGAGGTCCTGGTGGTTATGTGGCTGCGATACGCGCAGCCCAGCTGGGTCAAAAGGTTACTTTAATTGAAAAGGATACTTTAGGTGGCGTTTGTCTCAATGTGGGGTGTATTCCATCAAAAGCGATGATTCATGTGAGTAAAGAATTCCAAGCTACACAAGAAAAAAATGAGTTTGGATTAAGTTATGGTCCATCAACGTTAGATATGGTTCAGACACAACAATGGAAAAAGACTCAAGTTGTGGATGTACTAACTGGTGGAATTGCCGCACTCATGAAAAAAAATAAAATTTCTGTTGTATATGGTGAAGCGATGTTCATTGGCAACGAAAAAGTACGCGTGGTTGGTGGAAGTGAGGGTCAAACATTCTCTTTCGACAATGCAATTATTGCCACTGGAAGTCGACCAATCGAAATACCCGGATTTAAATTTGGTAATCGCATTTTAGATTCAACCGGAGCCCTTAACCTCAAAGAAGTGCCAAAATCAATGGTTATCGTTGGTGGTGGATACATTGGTAGTGAGCTCGCAGGTGTGTACGCGAATCTCGGAACGAAAGTCACAATACTAGAAGGAACGTCAACGATTTTGCCGACATTTAGTAAAGATCTTGTCAAAGAGGTCATTCGAAATTTTGAGCACAAAGGTGTTGAAATTCTGACAAATGTCAAAGCTACAAAAGCTGTATCTGAACCTGATCTTGTAACGGTGTCATTCGAAACCAATGGCAAAAAAGAATCAATATCCGCTGATTACGTCTTGGTAACAGTTGGCCGAAGCGTTAACACCGATGAAATCGGTTTGGAATATACAGATGTAAAAAAAGACCAACGCGGAATTATTGAAGTTGATACACAAGGTAGAACCTCTGTCGACCACATTTATGCTATCGGTGATGTAATTCCTGGTCCTCAGCTTGCACATAAAGCAAGTTATGAAGGAAAAGTTGTTGCTGAAGTAATTGCTGGACAAGCGGCAGGATTTGACTATACTGCGATTCCAGCAGTAAGTTTTACAGATCCAGAAATTGCGGTCGTAGGTCATACCGTCGATTCAGCAAAAAAATCAGGATTTAAAGCAAAAGGATTTACATTCCCACTTCAGGCGAATGGTCGTGCACTTTCAATGGGAAAAACACAAGGATTTGTTCGAATTATTGTAGATACTGAGACTTCATCAATTCTTGGTGCCGAGCTTGTTGGGGAACAAGCAAGTGAGTTAATTGCTGAGTTAACAATGGCAATTGAAACGCAACTGACTCTTGATGATATTAGCCTAATCGTTCATGTTCACCCTTCATTATCCGAATCAATTATGGATGCGAGTGAACTTGCGAAAGGACTTCCAATACACATATAGGAGAAAAATATGACAAAAAAACCAATTTTTGAAAAAGGATTTGGGATGAAAATATTGAATGGTATCGCTGTCGGGTCCGTTGTTGTATTAATACCTGGAGCGTTACTCAATGAGCTATTCAAAGCACTTCTGCCAATCTTTCCACAAGGACAATTTGTCTTAGATGCAACATCTTTAGCGATGACGATGATGGCGGTGGTTATTGGATATGCGATATCTATGCAATTTAAATTTACACCGATTGAAACGGCTTCTGTTGCTATGGCGGCAGGTCTAGGGTCAGGGGCATGGAAATTTGCGGAAGGGGGCAGCTTCCTCTTTGCAGGAAGTGGAGATATCATAAACATTTCCATTACCGCAACTATTGCGACAATCATGATTTTATACATAAATGGTCGGTTTAAAGCATATACGCTACTTTTAACACCAACACTTGTGTTGATTATTGCTGGTGGAATTGGTGTCTTAACGTTACCTTATGTCAAAATGTTCACCGGTGGATTGGCATCGATGATTGGATCATTAATGGATTTCCAACCGATTATTATGTCGCTACTCATGGCATCAATCTTTGCAGTGATGATTGTTTCGCCAATTTCAACGGTTGGTATAGCACTTGCTATCAACTTAACGGGAGTTGGGTCGGCAGCTGCTAATATTGGAATCTGTGCAACTGCTTTTGGACTGGCAATCACAGGCTGGAAAGCAAACTCAACAGGTATCAGTATTGCACTCATGGCCGGTTCGCCAAAAATGGCAATGGCTAACGTTATCAAAAAACCAAAAATTATGTTGCCAATTGTCTGTAATGCTGCAATTGCAGGGATGATTGGAGCGATTCTTGGTCAACAAGGAACGCCGATGTCAGCAGGTTTTGGTATTAGTGGATTTATCGGACCAATCAATGCTATTAATCTCGCAGGTGGTTGGACATTCATCAATATTCTTCAAGCAATCATTGCATTCATTGTTGTTCCGGTCGTGCTTTCCTTCATTTTCCGTTATGTCTTTACAACAATGAAACCCATTGTTTCGCCAGAGGATTACAAAATCGAGGTGCAATAATATGATTAAGAACTTTGTCGAACTCGAAACGTTACTAATTCGAAATAAACTAAAACCGCGCAAGTTTGCGCTTGTGAATGCTCATGAGGAAGCGTCACTGTTATCAGTTGTTGAAATTATGAAACGTGGCTATATTGAGCCAACATTAATCGGTAATGAACCTCAAATATTGAAAATACTTGAAGCTCATAAAACACGCGATGTCTTCAAAATCATCCATGCAGATACAGATAAAGAAGCAGCTTTTAAAGCCGTTGAATGTGTTCGTAACGGGGATGCAGATATCTTAATGAAAGGCTTTATCCAGACAAGTGATCTCTTGCGTGAGGTGGTGAATCGTGATACTGGTATTCGTAATCAGCCGGTATTATCGCATGTTGCTTTGGTTGAAATTCCATATTTGGAACGTATGTTTATGATTACTGATGGCGGAATGATACCTTATCCAAATTTCGAACAAAAAATAGGTATTATTGAAAATGCAGTACACGTTGCACATGCTCTAGGGGTTGAGGTACCAAAAGTTGCACTCATCGATGCGGCTGAGCACACTAATCCACACATACAAGCCTCACTCGACTCAGAGAAACTTTCACAAAAGACTTGGAAGGATGCAACTGTCGAAGGGCCAATTTCGATCGATTTGGCAGTATCTGCAGCCATCGCTAACACAAAAAAATACACGGGTAAAATTCAAGGTGATGCGAATATTCTCGTAGTCCCAGATATCATTAGTGGAAATATACTCGGAAAGGTTGGAACGCTATTTACAGAAGGGAAAATGGCAGGAATCGTTCAAGGTGCGAAAGTACCGATTGTTCTTACCTCAAGGGGTTCGACATTAGATGAAAAAATAAACTCCATTTTACTCTCATGCTTTATTGGAAATGAGGAATCCTAACATGACATACATTCTAAGTATTAATCCTGGAGCGACATCAACAAAGTGCGCATTATATAAAGATACAACTGAAGTATTTACGGATGAAGCACGCTATGATATCAAACAAATTGAGTCATACAATCGTCTCATTGATCAGTTGGAGATGCGCTATGACTCCATTTTAGAAGCAATTCGAAAGCATGGATATTCTGTCTCAGATATTGATGTGGTTGTCGCTCGTGGGGGAATCCTTCCACCCGTTGATGCAGGCGCCATCGAAATTGATGACGCACTTGTATCATATCTTTTGAATGAATCTAGCGTGTCACATCCAGCAAATCTAGCAGCCGCAATGGCGAAACGGATTGTTGATGCAAACGGAAAGGGCAAGGCGTATGTCTATGACCCTATATCCGTAGATCAGTTAAATGATATTGCCCGTATTTCGGGGCTTAACGGTATAGAGCGCAAGAGTGTGGGTCACATGCTTAATTCTCGGGCGGTTGCTCATAAATATGCAAAAGACTCAAATAAACCTTATAACTCATTAAATTTGATCGTTGTACATGCTGGAACTGGTATTACTGTGACAGCACACCAACAAGGTCGTATGATCGATCTTGTTGGTGATGATGAAGGCGCATTTTCGCCAGAGCGGTCGGGAGGATTGCCACTACGACCATTTATGGATTTATGCTATAATAAACCTAAAGAATCGGTTACGAAAGACATTCGCCATCGTGGGGGGTTGGTATCATATTTTGACACTAACGACGTTCGTGAAGTTGAAGCATTAATTGATGCTGGGAATACCGAAGCAGCACTCATTCTCGAAGCAATGGCATATCAGATTGCGAAGAGTGTTGGAACACTTGCTCCAGTTTTATCGGGAGACATTGATGCAATCGTAATAAGTGGTGGTTTCTCTCGTTCTGCCCGCGTCATGAACTGGGTAACAGAACGTGTTTCTTTCCTTGCTAAGGTAGTCATTTACCCAGGTGAGTATGAACTTGAAGCATTATCAATGGGTGGTTATCGTGCCTATAAACAAGAGGAGCCTGTACAGCGTTTCAAAAGAAACACGTAGGGGGCAGCATGGACCTAAAAAAATTAGGGTATTTTGTAACTTTAGTTGAAGAAGGTAATTTTTCTCGTGCAGCGAAAGCACTATACATAACTCAACCAGCACTTAGTTGGAATGTTAAAGAACTTGAAGAAATGTTGGGAACCCAGTTGGTTAAAAGATCAACAACCGGTATTGAAATAACTGAGGCAGGAAATGTGCTCTATACAGGTGCGAAAACTTTACTAATGGATGCAGATAACCTAATGCGTTCAGTTCGTTATGCTGGTCAACTTCAAAAACGGCGAATCCGTTTTGGATTAACAATACTCTCTTCAATTGAATACATGAGTATCTTTCAAAAATTTACGGAGTTCTATCCCGACTATCGCCTCGACTATACGCAACGCGGTTCAAAAGAAATTCAGCAACTCGTCGCAAATGGACAGTTGGATATTGGGATGGTCTCAACGCCAATTTATTTTCCAATCCTCAATGAATCAAAAGTAATTCTTGATGACTACTATTATGACGTTGCCGTCGTTTTGCCAAAAGGGCATCGTTTGTGTCAAGCAACCTCCTTATCGCTTGAACAGCTTAAAAATGAACGATTCAGTATGATGACAGATGCGTTTGCAATGGGAAACGAGATCGAGAAACGCTGCATTAAAATTGGCTACTACCCCGACATTGTCTTTGTGAATGAAAATTGGGAAGTTATCGTTGAACATGTTGCGACATATAAATCGGTAACATTCCTTCCGTTCGCAATCCAAGATGTCTTACAACGGGATGATATTGTATGGATTCCCTTGGAAGATGCGGAAGTTGCTCGATTCAATGTAGTTTTGATCACAAGTCTTGATTTAAAGGACTACGATAACCGAATTTTCTATAATAGTTTCCAACAGACACTTCTCAGTACTGAGTCAACATCGAAATAAAACGAATCCAATGCCAGGATTCGTTTTATTGTTATGGGTTGAAAAGATGATTAAATCTGAATAGTAGCATTGGATTAATATGATTAAATTCGGCGCATAAAAAAAGGGAGTCTTCAAGACTCCTTTTAAAAAATTACTCTTTAGCTGAAAGTGCAGCCATCGTAATGTAGTTGTATGGTTGATTGAAGTGAGGTAAGAAGAAGATATCTAAGAGTTGGATTTCTTCAATTGTGACTTCTTTCATAATTGCTAATGAGAACATATGGATGGTCATTGAAATATCAGTGTAAGACGCAAGTTGTGCTCCGATTACGCGGCGGCTTGCACGTTCGTATAGAATACGGATCTTAACTTTATTATTCTCGCTCATGAAGCCAGGTTTTTGAAGATCTTCAAAGTCTGTGTAGACAACATCAATACCTGCTTTTTTAGCTGCTTCGATGTTAAGACCTGTCGAAACCATGTTATATCCGTAAATAGAAATACCATTTGAACCTTGGACCCCTAATGATTTAAGAGGTGTTCCTCCAACATTATGTCCAGCAACAATTCCTGAACGCACAGCGTTCGTAGCAAGCGCAATATATGTTGTTTCTTGTAAGGCATTTGAATACAATGTTGCACAGTCACCGACAGCATATACATCTGGCAAGCTTGTACGTTGTTGTAAATCAACAAGGTAAGCGCCATTGTTAAATAATTTAAGATCGTTCTTTCCTAATTCATTATTTGGTCTAAAGCCAATAGCCATGATGACAAGTTCAGCATCATAAGAACCTTTATCTGTAACAACTTTTGAAACATTGCCCTCACCTTCGAAAGCAGTAACCATTTCGCCGTAGTTAAGATCAATACCTTTATCGCTCATAACTTTGTCCATGTCTTTTGAGAACCATTCATCATAGTAGCTACTTAAGCATGTCGATGCAGATTCGACGATTCGAACATTTTTACCACGACGACGCGCAGCTTCAGCCATTTCAACACCAATATAACCAGCACCAACGACAACAACATTTTTAACATGTTCTTGACTTAATAATGCGTCAACTTTTTGTGAGTCTTGGAAGAGTTTGACAAAGTGAACTCCGCCTAAATCCATTCCTGGTAATTTTGGTGTAATTGGTAATGATCCAGTTGCCAAAATTAATTGGTCATAATCGATGACTGTTTCACGATTTTCGGAGTCAACATAGTGAACCTTTTTTGCCGCAAAGTCAACGTGATCAACGTTTGTTTGCATATGCACATCGGCACCTTTAGCGATAAATGCATCTTTGTTCGTATAGAACAATTGGTCAGAAGAATCAATTTGTTGCCCCACCCATAGAGCTGTACCACAACCTAAATAACTAAGATTTGTGTTACGGTCAAGTATTGTTAATGTGTGATCTGGATAGTTGTCCAAGATCGTATTTGCAGCTGCAATTCCAGCATGGTTTGCACCAATTAAAACTACTTTACTCATTTTACTTCCTCCTGTAGTGAATCGTTCACTACAATTAGTATAGCATTGCGCATATTTGGTGAATGTGTCTGAAAATAGAGAATTATACAAATATTCTTAATAAATAGCATACATAATCCATGAAAGGATATGATAGTGATTATTATTTCACTATTCACGAATTATACGATGAAATTTCTGTAAAAACAGATAAAAGAATGTAATGCTAGGGTGATTTTCGATGGATTTAGGATTAATTGGGAATAATTATGAAAACGTGTTGACACTCCCAATTCAGAATGATATATTATCTTAGCAATAAGGAATGGGCCTGTAGCTCAGTTGGTTAGAGCGCACCCCTGATAAGGGTGAGGTCGCTGGTTCGAATCCATTCAGGCCCACCATTTCTTTAAGTAATAACAAAATATATGGGGCTTTAGCTCAGCTGGGAGAGCGCCTGCCTTGCACGCAGGAGGTCAGCGGTTCGATCCCGCTAAGCTCCACCATATTTAAAATAACGACATCCATAACGGGTGTCTTTTTTTGTTCCTGAAACGTCCATTATACTTCTGCATCAAGACGCGTTATAATAAAGATACAAAGGGGTGGCACAATGATTACAAAAATTAATGTTTTAGAAGATGATTTGAATCGGTTACTTGATGTTTGGGAACAATCTGTAAAAGCGACGCATACGACAATCAATGAATCTATGATTGAATCAATGCGCCCGACAATACTTACTGGACTCGCGTCAATGGATGCTGTCTATGTTTTCGAAAGCAACCGCTTCATGCAAGGATTTATTGGTGTTCTAAATGGCGCAATTGAGATGTTGTACGTTAGTTCGGAGTTTCGTAACAAAGATATTGCAGGTTCACTGGTTCGAGAAGTCTTACAACTCAATCAAACAATAACAGTGGATATTCCAGAGACGAATTTACACGAAAAACTGTTCTATCAAAATTTGGGATTTGAACTGGAACGGATTAATCCAATCGATCAAGCAGGAAATCGTAATCCGATGCTTCACATGAAGTATCAGTCACAATAGAATTGTTAATTTCTTTTCACACTATTGTGAAAGTTTCATGATATTATGAGCATGGTCTATATTGATGGAGGATGCTCATGGAGCTTATTAATGCATTTACTCAAACCTGGATGGATTTGGGAATACATATTATTTTAGGAGGATTTGGCTTGTTCATGCTGGGAATCACCCTTTTAGGAGATGGTTTCAAGGCAGTTGCGGGAGATCGCATGCGCGACTATATCGACAAATATACAAGCAACTTATTATCAGCAATTTTAGTAGGGGCAATCATGACTGGGATTATGCAGTCAAGTTCAGCAGCAACCGTAATTTCAATCAGTCTCGTCCGTGCAGGATTAATGCGATTGGATCAAGCAATTGGAATTTCTTTAGGAGCAAACATTGGAACAACAATGACCGCAATAATTATTGGTCTCAATGTTGATGAAATGGGTTATTTCTTCCTATTCTTAGGTGCTATGATGTTACTCTTTTCAGGAAAACAATCAATTAAAAACTATGGCAAAGTTGTCTTAGCATTTGGGATGACTTTTGTCGGATTACAAATTATGAGTGATAAACTACTTTTAGTACAACAAATGCCTTGGTTTGAAGCAATGATGCTTCAACTTTCAGAACACCCATGGTGGTCGATGTTGGGCGGTGCGGGATTAACTGCGATTGTTAACTCGTCGTCGGCAACGATTGCGGTTGTGCAAAAAATTTACGAAAATGGTGGAATGTCAATTATTGCAGCTGTTGCCTTTGTTTTTGGATCAAACATTGGAACAACGATTACAGCATTTTTTGCATCCATCGGAGGATCTGCATCCGCACGCCGTGCATCTCTATTCCATACGCTCTTCAACGTGTTTGGCGCAGTGATTATGATGTTCTTTATTGTTCCTTATTCAAACTTTATTCTTTATGTAAATGGAATGATGGGTGGATCAAATGCAATGGCTATCGGTGTTGCGCATTTCTTCTTTAACTTAATCTTCTGTATTCTTGTAATACCGTTTGTTCCATCATTTATCAAACTCTTGAAAGTTATTATTCCAGGGGAAGATAAAATTAAGAATCGAGATAAACTCGAGCCGTTGGATGAGGAAATTATTTCACGTTTCCCAGAAGGTGCACTACGCCTTGTGAAGGACCGCACGATCGTTATGGCTGATTTAGTCCATGAATCTCTAGAAGCATCGCAAAGTTATTTGCGTACCAAAGATAAAGAAGATTACGATGTCGTAATGCAGTTGGAGGAAATGGTAAATAAAATTGATACCAACCTGACTGCTTATCTTCTAAAAATTATGAAGTCTGCAGGTAATCAACCAAACATTGCAGAAGCATACACACGTCAGCTCGAAATTATTAAAAACTATGAGCGTATGAGTGATTTATCGACAAATTTAGTAGAACTCTATCAATTAGCATTTGATAATCGTGAGGATTTCTCGAGTGAAGCAATTCGAGATTTAGATACGATGTATCAACTCCTCGATGACATGTTACGTCGTTCGTTGAAAATTTTTAAGACAGAAGATATATCGCGCTTTGAAAAACTTTCTAAGGATGAAGAATATCTTGATCTGATTGAAGAAAAATACCGCGAGAAACATTTCCAACGTCTTGCAGAAGGAATCTGTGAAACAAAAGTCGCAAGTAGCATCTTTATTGATATTCTTGGAATATTAGAACGAATTGGGGATCATGGTGTCAATGTCTCACGTTATATGGTTTCAACGGTAAAACGTCACGACAGTGATAATGAACTTTAGAATATAGCAGTCGACATGGCTGCTTTTTCTCTATATAGCATTTATTTTTCGCTTTCAGGATACATCAGAAACGATGTATAATAGAACACATATGGGTGGAGGAAATGACGATGGATGTAACATCAAGTCTAGGAAGTTTATCAGATATACAATTTAATGTAATCCTTGGTGGATTTGGTTTATTTCTTTTGGGAATCAAATTATTGGGCGATGGTTTTAAGGATGCCGCTGGACCTCGGATACGTGATTATATCGAGAAATACACCGGGAATATCTTTTCGGCAATCCTAGTTGGAACGATTTTAACTGCTTTGATGCAGTCAAGTACCGCAGCGACCGTAATTTCAATAAGTCTTGTTAGAGCGGGCTTAATGCGACTTGAACAAGCAATTGGTATTTCGGTAGGAGCAAACCTTGGTACAACTGTGACTGCTTTGATGGTTGGATTAAATATCGAAGCCTTTGGATACTATTTCGTATTTGTGGGTGCTTTTATGCTAATGTTTGTAAAACGAAATCAAATAAAAGCCTATGCCCAAATTATCTTTGGATTTGGAATTACCTTTGTGGGACTCCAACTGATGAGTAATGAACTGATTATTCTGTCAACGTTACCTGAATTTGAATCATTCATGGTGTACATGTCTCAAAACCCATGGCTTGCATTGCTTGCGGGTACACTGGCTACTGCTTTGATCAACTCTTCAATGGCTGTTATTGTTTTGGTACAAACTATTTATGGAGCAGGTGGCATGACTATGGTGGCTGCATCCGCATTTGTATTTGGGTCAAATGTCGGAACCACGCTGACTGCAGTGCTTGCTTCTGTCGGAGGTTCCGTATCAACACGCCGTGCTGGTTGGTTCCATGCGCTCTATAATATTCTAGGGGCCTTGGTTATGATGCCTATCATCGGAATCTATTCGGACTTTATTATATCGTTGAATGCATCGATGGGTGGCTCGCCAGAAATGGCGGTTGGACTCAATCATTTTGTATTTAATTTAATTTGGGTTGTAGGTATTATTCCATTCATTCCAC
Organism: Erysipelothrix aquatica; assembly: GCF_009828825.1. GTDB lineage: Bacteria > Bacillota_I > Bacilli_A > Erysipelotrichales > Erysipelotrichaceae > Erysipelothrix > Erysipelothrix aquatica_A. The sequence goes on from NZ_WTTA01000005.1 coordinate 67,200, forward strand.
TCTGTATCCGTATTTTGGAGAAAGTTATTCCAGGTGAGGATCGAATCAAAGAACGTGAGAAAATTAAACCGCTTGATTACAATCTAATCGAAAGCTATCCAGAAGGAGCGAAGCAACTTGCAAAGCAAGGTATCGCAAGTATGTCTGATCTTGTTATAGAGTCGTTTGAGACTTCTAAGAGTTATCTAAACTCAAGAGATGAAGAAGAGTTTGATATTGTCATGCAACTTGAGGAGATGATTAATGATCTCGACAAGCAATTGACACGATACCTTCTTGAAATTGCGAAAAAGGGATCGACAACCGATCATTTTGCTGAAGAGTATGCAATTAGTTTGGACACAGTAAAAAACTTAGAACGTGTTGCGGATTTATCAACGAGTCTTGTAGGTATTTACCAAACAATTTTTAATAACCGAGAATCAATGAGTGAAGCGGCACGTCAAGATTTAAACACGATGTACGACCATGTCAAAATTATGTTAGATCAAGCATTAAAGATGTTTGAGACTGATGATATGCAAGACTTTATTATTCTTGCTGAGAATAATCGCGCATTACACCAAATGGACATGAAATACCGAGAACGCCACTTTAAACGGATGGCACAGGGAACCTGTGACTCGAACTATGCAAGTTCGCTATTTATCGACATATTAACAACACTTGTGCGAATTGGTGGCCATGCTGTAAATATTTCTGAGTATGTATATGGTGGCCTTTTGAAAGATGTGACATTAGAAGTATCATGATGATATCGTGACAATTTCATTAAGATTGGATAGAATAGAAGAAACACAAGGAGGCCTCATTCATGAAAAAAATGTATTTTGCAAGTCCGCTATTCTCAAATATGGAGTTTCGTTACAACGCAAGTGTTGTCACTGAAATCCGTAAAGCTTACCCTGAATTAGAAGTTTATTTACCGCAAGAACAAGGGGATATTAATGATAAATCAAGTTATGCTGATTCAACGATGATTGCTAAATTTGACACAGACGCATTGCTAGCATCTGATGTTGTTGTTGCTGTACTCGATGGTATTAGTATCGATGCTGGTGTAGCTTCAGAAATTGGTGTTGCGTATCACGCTAATATCCCGGTGATTGGGTTGTATACAGACTCCCGTCAGCAAGGTTTTGAAAATCCTAAAAAAATTGCAGCATTAGCTGAAATTGGCGAGTCTCAATTTTCGTATGTTAACCTCTATACTATCGGCCTTATCAAATTAAATGGAGTTGTTGTTAATGATGAGGCAAGTATGATTGAACTTATTGGAAACTATATCTAATCACGAATTAAGGAAGTGTACATATGAAAGAACATGTTATTAAATTAATGCCTGGTGAAGATATTATTGTGGCGTTGGACCAATACTGTAAAAAATATGAAATTAAAGCTGCATACATTGGAACCGTCGTTGGAAGTCTTGAAAAAGTTGTATTCCGCAAAGGATACAATCAGACCATGTTTGTGATGGATGGTCCATTTGAAATTGTATCGTGTGTTGGGACATTGTCGATGCAAGGGATGCACATTCATGCATCTGTGAGTGATTCTGAGTTTAAAGTCTTTGGCGGACATATCGTTCAAGGGAGTCAGGTAAAATCGACAGCAGAAATAGTCCTCATAGAATTAGAAAATCACGAATTGTCGCGCACGAAAGGCGAACTAACAGATTTTAAAGAATTACGCATTCGCGAAATCAGCAATCAATGTCAAAAAGGCTAAAGCAAGGACCGTGTAACGATTGATACACGGTCCTTACTTTATTGTAAGGATACGCGTTAGAGTATCGTGTTACCATAGAAAGGAAAGTCGAGGACAGTTGAAATGACACAAATTGTTGTAATACGAGGAAACAGTGGTAGTGGGAAGACAACGATTGCGCATATGCTACGGGAGCACTATACAGGATCCACAATGATCTTGTCGCAAGATGTGATTCGCCGTGAGATTCTCAATGTAAAAGATACTGAAGGCAATCTCTCAGCAGCACTTATTGTAAATATGCTTAAATTTGGTTTGGGGAAATATGATTTAATTGTGATTGAAGGAATTTTTAACAGTTGGAAATATCAGGAAATGTTCCGAGAAATTACGGCGTTAGCAGTTCCTACTTATTTCTACTACTTCGATCTGTCGTTTGAGGCAAGCTATTCACGTCACCTTATGAAAGATACAGCAGAGTTTGGGTTGGATGCCCTAAAACGCTGGTGGGTCAAAGGCGATTTGCTCAGCAATATTGATGAAACCTTACTTAACGAACAACAAGACGCACTGGAAATTACCCACCTCATTATAAATACACTAAATGCTAAATAATGCGTGCCCTACAATATCAAAAAAATAAAGTTAAGCAAAAAGCGGCAATTTTGTCGCTTCTTGTATTCTTACGATTGTAACTTGCCTAAATCAATTAATCCGAAATCATTCGAAAAAGATTGAAACCTGTGTCAAAAAGGAATACAATAATCTTACGCCGACTTAGCTCAATTGGTAGAGCAACTGAATCGTAATCAGTAGGTTGGGGGTTCAAGTCCTCTAGTCGGCACCATTTGCTAGGCACACTGTATGTAATCATACAGTTTTTTTTTATGGAATGGGAAGAAAACGCAATCCAAGGCTATTTGACTAGGAAAGCAAAATGAAATTTGTTATAATGATTCTGTAATAAAAGGAGAGTAATTAACTATGGAAGGTATTGAACTACTAAGTTTTCAAATGATCTCATTCAACGGATCAGCACGCTCATGCTTCATCGAAGCAATCGCAGCTGCAAAAGAAGGCGATTTCGATCGTGCAGAACAATTGATGGCAGAAGGTGAAGAACAATTCGTTGAAGGACACCGTGTACATGCTCAATTAATTCAACAAGAAGCTCAAGAAGGAAATACAGCAATCAACTTATTGTTAATCCATGCGGAAGATCAAATGATGAGTGCAGAAGTATTAAAAATTATTGCAGCTGAACTTATTGATATTCACAAACGAATTCAATAATAAAAACCACCCTAGGGTGGTTTTTTTGTTAAGAAAGTGCCTAAAATATATGACTACATGATACAATGTACAAAAGTGAGGAAAGAAAATGAACATAAGTGAAATTGTCGTTATGATTTGTCGCTTTGTAATCATAGCGCTCTATGGATTTGAAATGATGCGATACAATCGCGGAAAACGTATTGATGATACGTTGAAACTGAAGTTTGACGTAAGAAGTTGGATCGAAATCGTCGTTGTAGGAGTGCTGAATATTGACTTTATTATTTATCCAGATTTGAAAGCTAATGTTTCATTCTTGACCTTTTATGGTTTCGTTATGCTCATTGTGACGTTTTATCATACACGTCGTATTGTGGCGTGGGGTAAAAAGGTGATTTTTATACTTGAGCACTCATTTTACGTTAAAGACATTACACGTGTTAAGTATGAAAAAGGTCGCTTATCCTTCTTATTAAAGGGACAACCATTCAAACTACGAATGCCACTTACTGACATGAAGGCCCTTGAACAAAAATTTGCTGGAAAAAATTTCCGTTAAGCATTTGCACTAGTTAGTGCAATGTCAACGCTTTCTTATAGACTATTGAAACGTAAATTGTTATAATGTTCTTGTATCAAGGAGGGTATTATGAGAAAAATTATTCTACTATGTTCAGCTGGTATGTCAACAAGCATCTTAGTGAACAAAATGAAAGAGTCAGCAGACTCACAAGGTTATGAAGTTGAAATCTCAGCTCACTCAGTAAGTGAAGCTGCACGTGTTGGAGCGGATGCAGATATCGTTCTTTTGGGACCACAAGTTCGTTTTAACTTAAGTACAGTTCAAAAACAACTTCCTGAAAAACCAATCGAAGTTATCGATATGCGCGCATACGGAACAATGAACGGTGAAGCAGTTATTGCTGAAGTTAAAAAAGTATTGGGTGACTAATTAAATCACTAAAAATGTTAGGAAACTAACATTTTTTATTGTCAAAGCAAGGAGCAAAATATGAAACCATCAATCGTATACTGGACGGGGTCTGGTAACACACAAATTATCGCTGAAGCGATACAAGAAGCAATTGAAGACTTAGGAATGCAATGTGAAAGTAATTACGTCAGTGATGTCACTGCAGATGATGTAAAGGATTCTGATCTATTCTTTTTGGGATGTCCTTCGATGTCCGGTGAAGCAGTTGAAGAATATGAGTTTAGACCATTTTTAGACGATCTACTCCCATATGTTGATGGAAAAAAAGTTGTTCTTTTTGGTTCATACGACTGGGGTGATGGCGAATGGATGGTCAGCTGGAATCAAGAGATGATTGATTCAGGTGCAGAGGTACTCGATCGCTATCAAATCCAATGGGAACCTACCGATGAGCAACTCGCAAATGTGAAGGAAATAGTAACATCTTACTTCAAAATGTAATTTGTTTCAAAAATAATGTAAAAATAGTGTAAAAAATAATGAAAGTCCGTTGACTTTTACATTTTTCAATGTATAATGTAAACATAGATAGCCAAACTATCTTATATAATACTTGTCCACAAGAAGATTCGTTGACACTATTTCCTCAACTAATGAAATACATTTATATTTCCTCCATCAGTAACAACGAATCGTCTCCTTTATAAAAACACACGGTAGGGTGTGTTTTTTGTTTGTCATAGCGTATAATGTTAACGAGAGGTATTCATATGAGAGTTATGTATCCTGGGTCATTTGATCCAATCACTTTAGGTCACATTGACTTAATCGAACGTTGTTCTCGAATGTTTGAAGAAGTTGTTGTCGCAATTATGGGTAACGATAGCAAACAAGGAACATTTTCAATGGCGGAACGTTTAGAGCTAGCACAAGAGAGTGTTAAACATCTACCCAATGTAGAAGTTAAAATTGGTGATGGTCTGACCGTGGACTATGCAGTCAAAGAAAACTGTACATTGTTAATACGCGGTATTCGTGCGGTTATGGATTACGAGTATGAGTTGCAACACGCTGCAACGAACCGAGTCTTAAATCCTAAAATTGAAACACTGTTTTTGGTGGCAGATCCCCATTATTCATATATTTCGTCGTCAGTTGCTCGAGAAATTGCACGCTTTGGTGGCGATTTAAAATCACTCGTCCCGTGCAACGTAGCGGATCGACTCATTGAGCGCTATGCTCAACAGAAATAGCTGAAACTTGCTATTTCTTTTTTGCGGACATAGCTCAGTAGGATAGAGCGAGCGCCTCCTAAGCGCTAGGCCACAGGTTCGATTCCTGTTGTTCGCACCAATATCAAGCCAACCCACCTAAACGTGGGTTTTTTAGTGTCGTGAAAGACACTTAAGGAAACTTTTGAAATTATTCAGGCACATATACAACAATTTAGCCGCCAAAGATGACTATATAAACATCACCTTGCATGGATAGAACAATGGCATGATATAGTAAATATCAAGTGAAGAGATATGGTTAAAAAGGAGAATATCATGGAAATTCTTGATATTGTGGTCATTATTTCATTGATCATTGGTGTAATTTTTCGACGACAAATTGACACGGCTTTAGGTGATCATAAAGTTAAAGTATTTTTATTATTGTTGTTACTTGTACCAATTATACTTTTTCTAATCTATTAGTTTCTTTAAACGAAGAGCACTTAATTCATAAAAAATGGTTAAGATACCTAATCGAAAGTACATAATTTGCATATAATCAAAAGGATTGATTGTAGAAATGGGGGGAAAAGTGATAAGATAGCCTATATGTATGTCTATCAACCAAGACTGTAGAAAGGAAGAATAAATGGGAAATCAACTCCGCGTTCTCGATGCCCTAGAATTCCATCGCGCAGACTTAACACAAACCGAGCAAAGACTTGCAGACTTTATTTTAGAGAAACCCCAACGCGTTGTCGGTATGTCAATTCAAACCCTTGCGGTTGAAACAGAGACGAGTGCATCAGCGGTTAGTCGCTTATGCCGTAAAATTGGAGTCGAAAGTTTTCAAACGTTCAAAGTTATGCTTTCGAGTGAACTTGCGCGCCACAGCTATAAGTCAGCGAATGAAATCTTGCACTATTCGAAACCACAAGAAGCCAAACACGATATTTTGAAATCAGCATTTGAGGCTATGAATCAAACGACAGAAGATTTGACAATGGAAGAGATCAATCCCATTGTCGAATTACTCTATCGTGCGAAGAACATATTCCTATATGGGGATGGATTTTCTGTGTTGGCTGTTGAGAATTTTAGACAAAAATGGTTACGTGTTGGTAAAGCGGTATTTGTGGTAAACGACCAAGGATCGGATCGTGTGACCATGTATTCGCAAAAAGAAGACTCTGTTTATGTAGCGATTTCAAATTCAGGGAACTCATCAAAAGTCTTAGAACTGATGTTGTTTGCGAAGAGTATCGGATTTAAGACATTAGCAATTAGTCGTCGTGCAGACAGTCGCATTGAACACAATAGTGATTATAATCTCTATACTGCACCAGTAAGCACCGAACCAACAGCACTTACAAATTCTATTTATGCACAATTTATTGCAATCGATATCTTGTACAGTGCATACGTGACCCGATATGGCTTGCAAAAAGCTATTGTCGTTTCAGATTATTTCAAATAATAAAAAAGATGGTAGTCCGGAGACGATTACCATCTTTTTGTTCGTGGGCATAAAAAAACTGAGAGTGAATCTCAGCTAAATTATTTATTGGTGCACCAGAGAAGATTTGAACTTCCACAGATTGCTCTACACGCCCCTCAAGCGTGCGCGTCTACCGTTCCGCCACTGGTGCATTTCCTTAATGCTAATGTATTATAACATTAGATTTCACATTATACAATACTAAAAGATACAAAAATAATGCGAGAAATTAAAGTGTAAAAAAGGCAGTAAAAAATGAGCTGTGATATGATTATGGAGAGGTGGTTGTATGAAAAAATTATATATGATAGTTGATGTACAAAATGATTTTGTTGATGGTGCGCTAGGATTTGAAAAAGCCGAGGATGTTGTGAAGCAAATCGTCGCGACATTAGAAACAAAGCTTGAACCTGAAGATGTCGTTGTATTTACACGAGACACCCATTTTGAAAATTACTTAAAAACGCAAGAAGGGAAGCGATTACCAATTCCTCATTGCATTCATGGAACTTATGGTTGGGAAATCGTTGAAGCATTATCGCCATGGATCAAAACCACGACGCAGATATTTGATAAACCAACATTCGGCTCACTGGAACTGGGAAATTATTTAAAAACACAGGATTTTGATGAAATTGAAATAATGGGTTTAGTCTCGAATATTTGCGTCATCACAAATGCTGCAATTGCGAAGGCTGCACTTCCGGAAGCTCGGATTGTTGTGAATCGAAATTTAACATCGAGTTTTGATGAATCCTTAGATTTAAAAGCATTGGAAGTTATGGCAGGATTCCAAATTGATATTGTTGGTACGGAAACGTGAAACAATACCAACGCAACATTATTGGCACTTTACTAACACTCACAATCGTTTTTTCGGGGCTATTTGGTTATATCTATTTTAACCCGTATGTATCCGCGACGGTGGTTCGTCGTGCTTTTGATGTGGGAATTGCGAAACCGCCTGAAAATTATGATGAGATTCGGGCACAAGTTGATGTCCAAGAAAATCTGGTTTATCCATCAATTGAAACAGATAACATCTTTGATCTCTATAAACCAAAAAATGCAACTGGAATGGAGCCAATCATTATTTGGGTTCATGGTGGTGCATTTGTAGGTGGTGATAAAGCGGATATCACAGAGTATTCAGTATTATTAGCACAACGTGGTTTTGTTGTGGCAAATATGAATTATCAACGTGCTCCAGAGGCAAACTACCCAAGTCAAATTATACAAGTTGGAGAGCTTTACTCGCACTTGTCATCCAATCGTGATTTGTACAACCTGAACATGGATAAAGTATTTTATGCGGGAGATTCTGCCGGTGCTCATATAGTGTCACAATTTGTTCTCATTCAAAATGATGCTGCTTATTCAGAAAAAGTAGGCATCAAGCCTGTGATGGCTCCGAATACAATAACAGGAGTCGGACTATTCAGCGGTCCGTATGACTTGAATGAAATTCTTTCGTTTGCAGATTTTGGTAAAGGAGCATTGGATTTCTTCTTCGAGCGAATTGGTTGGGCATACTTTGGTGAAAGAAATTGGCGTCAAGGCGACTATATTAATGAACTAACCATCATCGATTATGTAAATGAAGATTTTCCACCAGCCTTTGTTACTGATGGCAATACAATGACATTCACTCAAGATGGCTTGAAACTGGTTGCGGCGCTTGAGAAGCTCGGTGTTGATGTGACTGCAGCATTTTATGATGAATCTGAAGCAGAGTTGGTTCATGAATACCAATTTATCATGACACTTGAACAGTCGCAAATGACATTTGAGCGCTTTGTTGAATTTTTAGTGAGGGTCGCTGGTTAGCGGTCCTTTTTTAATGCAACGATACGCATAGCGTGTTATAATAAGTCATAAAGCGAGGAATTTATGAAAAAACTATTATTGGTATTAAGTGTAGGAATCTTAGCACTTGATTTATTCGTAAAATATTGGATTGAATCGACATTACGCTTAGGTCAATCTATAACAATTATCCCTAATTTTTTCGAATTAACATATGTCCGTAATTATGGTGCTGCATGGAGTCTGTTATCAGGCAAGCAATTTGTGTTCTTATTTGTGACACCAATTATTATTGGAGCATTGGTCTATTACTACGTAAAAAAATCTGAACCTCTCCACTTAACAGCGATTGCTTTTATACTTGCTGGTGCAGTTGGGAATTTTGTAGATCGTGTCGTATTTGGATATGTAAGAGATATGTTTAGTTTTAATATATTTGGATATGCCTTCCCAGTTTTCAATGTTGCGGACATGGCAGTGGTATTTGGAGTTTTTTTAGTAATATTGATTATTCTTCGTGAGGAGATGAGGTTAAAACATGAACAAAATAATGATTGATGAACAATTAGAAGGAATACGCATTGACCAGTATATGGCACTACTGCTTGGAGATTACTCCCGTAGTGTCATTCAAGCATGGATTGAAGATGGGAAGATTCTCGTCAATGATAAAACAACGAAGCGCAATTATCGCTTGAAAGAGTCTGATGTTGTGAGTTATGAAATAACAGAGAAAGATACAACAATTCAACCGATAAAAATGGATTTGGATATCGTATATGAAGATGAGCATCTCATGGTTGTGAACAAACCCAAAGGGTTAATTGTTCACCCGTCACCGTCGACACTAAATCAAGCGACGTTGGTACATGGACTGCTTGCACACACAAACCATCTGAGTGATTTAAATGGTGAATTGCGCCCAGGTATTGTCCATCGTCTTGATAAAGATACATCAGGTCTATTAATTGTTGCTAAAACAAATGAAGCACATGAACTTTTGGTGGAGGCCCTAAAAAATCGTGAGATTTCCCGTGAGTATTATGCACTGGTACACCATGCATTCCCACACCAAAGTGCAACTGTAGATGCACCAATCGGTCGCGATACCCGTAATCGTCAACGAATGACTGTTACAGATAAAAATAGTAAAGAAGCAGTTACACACCTCTTCTTAGTCGAAAAGTTTAAAGATCACAGTTTACTCAGATGTAAACTAGAAACTGGTCGTACACACCAGATTCGTGTTCACTGCAGTTATATCCAACACCCAATTGTGGGTGATGCAACCTACAGTTACAAGAATACACTGGATACACAAGGACAATGCCTTCATGCATTCCGTCTTAAATTTACGCACCCTATTACACATGAAGCCCTAGAATTTGAAAGTCAAATGCCACAAATTATGCAAGATACAATCGATGAAGTGAGACGCCTCGATTCGTGAATAAGCTCTATGGTGCATGGCTTATCGAACTTTCAAATTATTTAATCAAAGAACACGGTTATCAAATGATTACAATGACAAAAGCGAATGATGAGATTTGGTTAACCAATGCTACGCATGCGTCATTGCCAATCATTATGATTACGAGCAAACCGCTTCAAGGAATCGATCCACTTGCAATTCAAGCACATCGTGAATCACTTGCGGTAGTTTTTAAAACTGAGGCCAAAGGCCTAAATATTTCTGTTGATGACAGCACAACAGTACGTAATGACGAGAATGTTGTCGTGTTGCCAGGGTACACATCACATTCAAAATTCATCGCGCAATTCCCAAACATTGAAAACTCGATTTCAATGAGTAGCAATCCAGAGAAGTCGCTATCGAAAGCAGTGATGGATCTTCGAAAGACAATGTTTAAAGCACAAAAACAAGTCCAACGAAAAATGTTCCCAGCAACCAATGCCATCATGATAATGGCGATGATTGGGTATGGACTTGCACTGTTTTTGGCAATGCAGGGCTTCGACTTTGATAGTGTTATGATCATGGCCGGAGGATTTTATAAACCCTTAGTCGGCTATGGTTACGAAGTGTGGCGTTTTGTCACATCAGCATTTGTGCATATTGATTTCTTTCATCTTCTGCTAAATCTGATGATACTAAGAAACATTGCAACGTTGTTAGAGCCCGTTGTTGGATGGAAACGTTTCCTAATCATATTCTTTGTTGGAACGATATCAGGAAATATGTTCCTCTTCATCATGCAAGATACTGCTATTGGGTATGGTATGGCTGCAGGACTAGCGGCAACACTGGGTGCACTTTTAATCTATGTGTATGAAACCCAAATTTATAAAGTGCCCCGTGTTCTTAGTCAAATTTCTTCGATCGTGTTCATGAACATTTTGATTATGATGCTACCAGGTTCAAGCTACACAGCGATGGGTGGTGGCCTATTTGCAGGTCTCCTTCTTGGCTTCTTGTTCTCCAAGCGCCGAGATTGGGAAAGCATTCGCACAGGATTAAAAGTCTTAATGCCTATCTTCTATATTCTGCTTATTGCGATTATGGTGATGCAACGAGATGCAATCAGTAATGCAACGATTGCAGAGAATTTGATCAAATCATGGGATAGCTTTGGATTTACTGGCTATTCTAAACACTTAAAAAATATACTTTCATAGGAGGCTTTATGTCGAAACGTCAAAATGCAATTTCTTGGGATGAATATTTTATGGGTTTAGCACATTTATCTGCTAAACGCTCAAAGGATCCCTCAACCCAGGTCGGCGCAGCAATCATTGATCCACACAAAAAAATTGTCGGAATCGGATACAACGGATTTCCAATCGGAGTAAGTGATGATGAATTTCCGTGGGATCGTGACGGTGAAATGTTAGCTACAAAATATCCTTATGTTGTACATGCTGAACTCAATGCAATTCTGAATGCCACGACATCTTTAAGAGGATGTTCGATTTATGTTTCGCTATTTCCGTGTCATGAGTGTACGAAAGCAATAGTTCAGAGTGGAATTACCGAAGTTGTCTATGAAGATGATAAGTATGCGGCAACGGACTCTGTCATCGCTTCAAAAAGAATGCTTACGAGCGCAGGTGTTACGTTACGACGTTTAGAAAAACCAGTCCGTATTGAACTGGTTAAAGATTAATTATTTTTTGAGTATTGGCGAAATGGGTTTTGGCGACTTTATGTAAGGCCTCCTGCCCATGGCGTTCGATAAATACTTTACCTGCAATATCTACATGAGCTCCAGCCCCTTTAGGGAATTCGAAATCATAAAGTGTTCCTAATTGGTCGAGCGCTTCAAGAAATGCAAAGCGTGCAATGATTGCTGCACATGCTACAGCTAAATATTTATTCTCGGCCTTTGTTTCAAACGTTAAGTCTTTATAGACTTCGGGTTCTTGAGCAAGGGCTTTGAAATAAGCATCCTTAGGCATGAATTGATCAATTACGGATAAAGTGGGCATTGTTATTTTCTTCGATAAATTCAGAAAAGCCTTATTATGAAGCTTTGCTTTGATAACGTTCATATTCATTGTTTTATGGATACTGTTATATTTTGCATTTTCTAATACTAGCAGGCTATATGTGATAGTCTCCATGATAACGGGTGCGAGTTGGCGAATCGTGTCGTCATTAATCTGTTTAGAATCTACGATTTTGCTGACGGGAAGGACATTTAAGTCCGCATCCGTAAGATAAGCAGCACACACGGTTATTGGCCCAAAGTAGTCTCCAGTACCAACCTCATCAGATCCTGCCATAGGATAGCGAGTTGGTGTTGCGTTAATTTGAGTAGATACTTTCTTTGTTGATTGCGTTTCCTCTGATTCGACGTATCCAAAAAGTGAAGCATGAAAAACAGCAGCATGACCTTGAAATACTACTTTTCCACTTGTGTATGCGGTAATTGTAAAATCGTCACCACGAATCTGGAAATGTGTATATGGTAAGTCAGTCCGTATTTTGTAAGCGTGATAACGCTTTTTAAGATCAAATATTTGATCGTGTGTAAGTTTTAATGTGATTGGTTTCATAACAATAATATAGACTATTTGAAGTTGAATCACAAATATTTTTAGATTATGATTAAACAAAGGAGTGATACAATGATTACATTTCCATCAGATTGGATGATCTACTTAAACGGTGTGATTATCATATGGTTTCTCATTGACCTATATAGAGGCTACAAGCGGGGAATGCTCTTGCAAATCGTAGACGTAGTAGGAACGTTTGTTGCGCTTTTTGCAGCATGGCTTCTTTCTCCTGCATTTTCCAAGGTCATCACATTCGTCAAGTTAGATGGTAACGGACTCGTTACCATCAATCAATTCGTAGGCAATCAAGTTAACCGCCTGATTTGGTTCGTAGTACTATTTGTAGTGATACGTATCCTCTTGTTACTCGTAACACCACTTGCTTCATTCATATCCAAAATGCCATTAATTAAACAGGTTAATTCAGCAATTGGCGGTGTGTTTGCTGTCGTGATGTTCGGAGTTAAATTAATGATTGCGATTTTACTACTCTCAACACCATTAATTATCAATGGCCAAGATGTCGTCAATAATACGTGGTTAAAACAAGTCAATGAAGTCGGACAGCCTGTACTTGTATTTGTCGATGACTTTATCGTTCGAAATGATGCAATTCAGTCGATTATCATGGAACAAAAACTACCCGATGAACAAGAACAGGCAATGGTAAAATGGCTAACCGATAATAATTTTACAGATCAAGAAATTAAGGAGTTTTTAAATAAATATGAATAATATATCGTCTCGTCTCGAGTTCGATAAAGTACTAGAACGAGTATCATTTTACGCATCGTTCTCACTAGGGAAAGAGAAGGTGCTACAAAGTGAGCCTTCTTTTTCTGCTTTAATCGTTCGTCGAGATTTAGCACGTGCAAAAGATGCACTGCAACTAGTTATAACCAACGGATCATTGTCTTTTGGGGGTATTACCGATGTTAATTTTGCACTAGGGTTCGCAGCCAAAGGTGGAACACTCGCAATTGATGAAATCATCGATGTTGGTCGTTTTATGCAAGGGATTCAACGATTAAAAAATCAATACGAGAAAGTTGAAGGCAGTTATCCTGCTTTAGATGACTTGTTTGAAAGTTTAGTTGTGAACGAAAAAGTGCTTGACCATATCAATCATGCATTTGGAGAACAAGGGAATGTTCTTGATCGAGCAAGCACAACACTTTCTTCGATTCGAAAAAGTATTACACAACTTGAAGGAAATATTGATAAACAAACGCAAGAGTTCTTGACGAAAAATCGTTCCATGTTGAGCGAAGCGGTTGTTTCATTACAACATGGTCGTAAAACATTCTTAATCAAGCCATCCGAGAAAAACAAACTCGATGGAACAATATATGGTGAATCCGCAAGTGGACAGTCTGTATATTTTGAGCCCGCGTTTTTATCTCGCATGCAAAATGAACTTCAAGGCTTGCATCATCAAGAAGCCGACGAAATTGAGCGTATTTGTCGCGAAACATCGGGTTTAATTGCTGGGGAAGCCCTACAATTAGAGGCTGATGTTGATACTGCCGGAATTCTTGACGCGCTCTTTGCGAAAGCAGAATGGGGCCATAAAAATGACGCGGTCGTCGCAACATTGACCAAAGATTCTTTGAAGTTAAAGAACGCACGTCATCCACTAATTGATCCTAAAACAGTCGTTTCAAATACATATAAAATGCTTCCCCCTCACCGAATGATACTCATTTCAGGACCGAACACTGGTGGTAAATCGGTGTCGCTCAAAACAATAGGCCTGAGTATTATGATGACCTTAGCGGGCTTCCCTGTGTGCGCTGAAGAAGCAGAAGTTATGTTAGTTGACAAAATTTTTGTGGATATTGGGGATCAACAATCTATTGAGAAGTCGTTATCGTCGTTTTCAGCACATATGCAAACGATGACAACGGTTAGTGAAGACGCAACACGCAATTCGATAGTACTGCTTGACGAGCTCGGTTCACAAACAGATCCTCTCGAAGGAGAGAGTCTTTCAATGGCGATTCTTGATCATTTCAGAGATGTTGGATGCTGGGTTGTCGCAACAACGCACTTCTCAAGATTAAAACAATATGGTACACAATTTGAGGATATTCTTATTGCGAGCGTCGAGTTTGACCTTCAAAATTTGATGCCAACGTATCGTTACCGTGAAAACATCATGGGCGAATCGAATGCGTTTGCAATTGCTAAACGACTTGGCTTAAACGAAGCGATTATCAACCAAGCTCAGGAATATAAAGAAGCAAGTCAATATGAAACAGAACATATGATGGAAATTCTAGAGGCGAAAATTCAAGAGCAAGAACAAAAAATCGTTGAACTAAATGAGAAAGAAAATGAACTAGAAAAAGAAAAGGCGCAGCTTCTGTTAGATCGTGAAGCAATGCAGCGATCATTTGAAAAAGAAAAAGAAAAATTAGTTGAAGAAAATGAATCCTATCTCGAAGAGATGCTTTCAGAAGCTCAGAAACAACTTGATGTGATTAATCAATCAAGCCGTCCTGATTTTAGGAAGCAAGCCGTCAAAAAGATTGCATCAATGCAACGTGAAATTGTAGTAGATGATATTGCGATTGGTGATCGGGTCAAACTTAAATCAACCAGTCAGGTTGGTGTGGTAGAAAGTATTGAAAAGAATACGGCACACGTATCAATCTCAGGCTTAAAAGTTAAGGTAGATTTATCAAAATTGACGAAGATTGCTGGACCAGCGCCAAAAGTGAAATCAAAACAACGGAAATCACATTCTATCAGTGCCCGTTCATCATTCAATACAGAGCTAAATATTATCGGTAAACGTGTTGCGGAAGCAATTCCAATGGTAGATAAATTTATTGATGATGCCCTTGTGAACAATGTTGTTCAATTCCGCATAGTACATGGGCATGGAACAGGACAACTTCGTAACGCTGTTCACGATAGACTTCGAAAAAATAAACATGTCGGTTCATTCGAACTTGGAAGTATTGGGGAAGGTGGCTCGGGAGCTACTGTCGTTAAACTAAAACAGTCATGAAACATACAATTGAAGAAAAACTAGCATTACTTCCAACAGAGCCTGGTTGTTATCTTATGAAAGATAAAAACGGAGAAATTATCTACGTTGGTAAAGCGAAGAAACTTAAGAACCGTGTAAGTTCCTATTTTCATGGTGCGCATGATCACAAGACAACCAAGATGGTGAGTCAAGTGCGAGATTTTGACACAATTATAACGTCAACTGAGAAGGAATCGTTGATTCTCGAGATTAACCTCATTAAAGAACACCGGCCGCGCTTTAATATCCTATTTATGGACGATAAATCATATCCTTACCTCAAGGTGAGTCGAACTGGAAAACCGGAAGTTATTGTATCTCGTGATAAAAAACATTCACCGAATTACACCTACTTTGGTCCATATCCAGATGCTACTGCTGCTCGAGCTATGGCAAGTGTTCTGAATGATTCTATTCCAACAGGGGATGATTTACTTCCTAATACACAAGCAATCTACAACAGCTTTAACCGGACTGAAAAAAAATACTCGAAAGAAGAGTTATCGTTGTGGCGACAAAACGTTATCAGCATCCTTAATGGTAATTCGAAATCGTTCATTGACGCTCTAGAAGCGAAGATGCTTGAAGCCAGTCAAGATATGAATTTTGAGTTGGCGCAACGCTATAAAGAAAAGCTTCAGGCAATCGAATATGTTGGAGACCGCCAACAAGTCCAATTTAGCCGCACTGAAAACTTTGATGTGTTCAACTATGCATATTACCAAGGATACATTGCGATTACCGGATTGTTTGTTCGTGCAGGTCGTTTGCTTGAACGAACCATGGCGGTTGAAGCAAGCCTCGAAGAACCAGAAGATGCACTGACATCATTCATCGCACAGTTCTACCAAAACCAACCCACTCCTAAATTCGTATATGTACCAGAATTGCTAGATAAAGATTCGATTCAGGCGATGATTCAAACCGAAGTTTTGCATGCTCAGCGTGGGAAAAAGCGAGCATTAATGGATATCGCTGAAAAAAATGCACAACAACAATTGAATGATCAATTTCAACTCCTCAAAAATCGTCAAAATTTCAAAGAAGAAGCACTCTTGCACTTATCACAATTACTATCCTTTTCTGAGACAATTCATCGGATTGAGGTTTTTGATAACTCGCATATTTCCGGAACCTTCGCAGTTTCGGCATGTGTTGTCTTTGATGATGGGGAACCGAACAAATCGTTGTATCGTCGATACCGTCTACATCAAGGCAATGATGATGTAGCATCGATGAAAGAAGTTCTATACCGTCGTTATTTTAGAATTCTGAAAGAAGACGGCGTCTTTCCAGATTTAATTTTAGTAGATGGTGGGAAGCCGCAAGTCAATGCTGCACTCGAAATTATGGAAATGTTAGACTTAAACATAACCGTTGCAGGACTTGTAAAAGATGATCGTCACCGCACTCATGCGCTACTAAATGCAAGTGGTGAGATTCTCAATGTCGATAAAACATCATCCTTGTATGCATTAATGACGCATATGCAAGATGAGGTCCACCGTTACGTTATTGGTTACCATCGAAATTTACGTAAAAAAGCGATGACCAAATCAATTTTAGACGAGGTTCCGGGCTTAGGACCGGTACGACAGAAACAACTCTTTAAGACATTTGGATCGCTTCGTGGAATTCGCGGCGCAAGCATCGAAGCATTAGAAACGATTATTCCAGAAGATGTTGCACGCGAACTCTATGATATAATTCATATAGATTGGACGGAACATAATGATGAGAAATAATAAGAAAATAGGACTTTTTGATTCTGGGTTGGGTGGATACAGCGTCTTTCAATATTTAAAAACCCATCTACCATCGTTAAATCTCGTGCTCTATGCGGATCAAAAAAATGCGCCATATGGCAACCAGAGTAATCAAGCAATTATCGACCATACAATTCATGCAATGGCTTGGTTTGAGGCTCAAGGAATTACTGATGTCGTGATTGCATGTAATACTGTATCTTCAATTGCGATATCAGCAATCTCGGAAGTCTATCCTGCTTTAAATATTATGGGGATTATTGATCTCACGACGTCGCAAATGTCAAGTACCAACGACACAGTGGCGGTCGTATCAACATTGGCAACACATCGATCCAAGGCATATGCCAAATCTTTACATGCTCGTGGTATCTATAATGTTGTGAGTCTGCCATTGGGCGACCTTGTGAACTATATTGAAAATATGGAAGATCCATCAGAGTATCTTCAAAAAGCACTTGAGCCTATTCAAGCGGCAACAACGCTAATTCTAGGTTGTACACACTACCCTTTGATATTAGATACATTTGAACGCTTCTTTGATGGTGAAATTGTAGATTCAAGAGAACCAATCTATAAGGTTTTAAAACATTATGAAAGCAATCAGGTTGGATCCATTCGCGTTGTAACGAGTGGAAATCCCGCTATTATGCGAGATCAAATCAAAGCGTTATTTTTAGAAGACATCGAGGTAGAAGGCGTATGAAAGAGTTTATCGTTGTAAGTGATAATCATGGCAATGCAAAGGTACTCCAACAAATTTTGGAAAAGCACCCCAATGCGGAAGGATTTATCCATTGTGGCGACAGTGAGATGGATCCCCGTGATTTAAAGAATTTTACTGTCGTTACGGGTAACAACGACTATTACTTCAAATTCCCAGAATACATGATAGTGACGCTTGGCGGAAAACGTATCTACATTACACACAGTCATACGCTTCCGTATGGCAAAGCAATTGAGACTTTAGTCGCACGTGCAAAAGCCCAAGACTGTGAAATTGCTTGCTATGGGCACACCCATAAATTTGATTTCAGAACGATTGATGGCGTAACCGTAATTAACCCAGGATCGCTCTATTATAATCGAGATGGAAGTGATCCAAGTTATGCCAGAATTACGATAGAAAATGACATAATCTTCGCTGAAAAATTATTTTCGAAAGATTTATAAAAGGCGTTGTAAATGGCTGTACTATTTGTTATTATAATAGTCGCAGTGTCTTCGTAGCTCAGTGGATAGAGCACGCGCCTTCTAAGCGTGTGGTCGGGGGTTCAAATCCCTCCGAGGACGCCAATTGAAATTACACCCACTTAATAGTGGGTTTTTTTGTACCCTTATGTAGAAAACCCCTACAAGTAAATATATCGAAAATAACAATTAACTAAAATACACTGTTTAATTGCGTTTTACACTCTTAAACATCACCTTAAATCTCTATTTTTAGCATCCCTCCGATGACGCCAATAAGTTAAGTAAACGCACCTTTGGTGTTTTTTTTATGATGTATTGGGTGGTACGATGCGATGATTCGTGAACATGAGGAAAAATGAAATTTGAAATTCAATATGATATACTATTCTGCTCTAGAATTTCCTCAGTGCAGGAATCCTGTGAAAACCAGTAGTATCGTACATAATTGCTTTATTCTATGGTATAAACCCATGTTCTTGCGATTATGATGACCCCAAACTTTAATCTTGATAAAAAGTAAGTGTCTGAAGTACGAATGATGACAGATTCAATCTATGTGCTAAAATAATACTAGAGGTGAAACTATGAAAGCAATCGCAATCGATACATTCGGCGGTGTTGATACACTGCATGAAATTGAACTAGAGATTCCACAAGTTGGATCTGACCAAGTATTAATAGCAGTGAAGGCAGTATCAGTAAATCCGGTTGATACCAAAATCCGGGCAGGATTGATGCCAGGTTTTCCAAATAAACATTTTCCTAAAATTCTGGGTCGTGATGTGGCAGGGGATGTGATCGCGGTCGGTTCGGCGGTTTCCAAATTTAAAATTGGGGATCGTGTTGTAGGTGATCCTGCACCTAAAGATCAAGGAACCTACAGTGAATTTACAGTGGTACCCCAAAATCGCTTAGTTAAACTACCCGATAGCATTGACTATGAAACTGCAGCGACATTACCAACAGCTGCAGCTACTGCCTATCAGGGGCTATTTATCCAGGGTAATTTAAAGCAAGGACAACGTGTCCTTATCCATGGCGGTATGGGTGGTGTTGGAAGTATTGCGATTCAACTTGCACACCAGGCAGGTGCATTTGTAATCACAACTGCATCCACCAAAAATCATGACCGCTTGTTAGAACTTGGAGCGGATGTGGTAATTGATTATCATACAACACAATTCGAGGCGGTAGTATCTAACATTGATTTAGTGTTTGATACGATTGGAAATGATACGCAGATCAAAAGTATGGATGTGTTGAATGAGACTGGGAGTATAGTCACGATAATAGGAAAAGTTGTCGATTCAGATAAAGTTCGATTCTTTAGTAATAAATCATCGGCGGAGGTACTGGAAGCTCTCGTAGCGAGACTTGATGATGGAAGTCTTCACCCAATCATTGGCGAAATTGTTCCAATGTCGGTTGCGGCTATCCGGGATGCACATGAAAAAATTGACCGGAAACAAACAAACGGAAAAATTGTTTTGATAAATGGTACCTCAAACATCCTATAATGTGATATCATTATAATGTTATAAAGGGGTGAAATAGTGCGACTCTATAAAAATGGAAAACTCGTGAATGGTGAAGCAATTAGCATTGGTGTTGAAGATGGATTAATCATTGCAATTAATCCCACCAACGAAAGTGCGTATTCATCAATCATTGATCTCGTCGGAAACTATATTTCCGCAGGTTGGATTGATATGCACACACATTGCTACGAGCGAATGGATTTGTATTATGATGATCCAGATGAGATTGGTTATAAAACAGGCGTTACAACAGTGATTGATGCAGGAACTACTGGTGCCCTTGATATTGGAACATTCTATGCCGATACACGATTAAAAAAAACACGAGTCTATGCAATGATAAATATTGCGAAACAAGGTATTAAAACTCAAAATGAACTCGCCGACTTGAATAACATCGACATCCAAATGATAGATCAAGCAATCACGAAATATCCTGATTTTGTCATTGGGTTTAAAGTACGCATGAGTGCATCTGTAATTGGGGATAATGGGATTGTTCCATTGGAAATCGCAAAATCCATTCAGACTCAATTTCAGAAACCTTTAATGGTTCATATTGGTTCAAATCCGCCACTTCTTGTAGATATTTTGACACGGTTAGATACAGGGGATATCGTGACTCACATCTTTAACGGTAAAGAGAACGGGATTTTAAATCATCTTGGGAAAGTTCGCCAAGAAGTATGGGATGCACATCACCGTGGTGTTATTTTTGATATTGGTCATGGCCGTGAAAGCTTTAGTTTTGATATTGCGCAACAAGCATTCAAAGAATGTTTGTTGTGCGATACGATTAGCAGTGATATTTACCATCATAACCGTGTCGAAGGGCCCGTTTATAGCTTGGCGCATACAATGAATAAATTATTGAGTGTTGGTTATTCTCTTGAACGTGTCATTGAGATGGTAACAGTAAGACCGGCAGAGATTATGAGCCTTCCCAAACTAGGTACCCTTGCGGTTGGTAATTATGCAGATCTTACAGTTTTTAAGGAACAAGTAATCCATCAGACCTTGGTTGATTCTCACGATGTGACGCGAACTTTAAAACGTGGAATTCAAGTAGAGGCTGTAGTGATTAAAGGAGAGTATATTGAATTATGAGTGAAATCCAAAACGAACTATCGTTAACTCGAGTGATTAACGCATCTGGTAAAATGACCATTTTAGGTGGCTCAAAATTATCAGAAGCAGTAACAGAAGCAATGTGCGACGGCTCACAAAATTTTTATGTAATGTCTGATTTGATGATGAAATCACGCCAATGGATTGAAACGAATTATAACGTCGAGGCGGCATGGATTGTGAGTTCCGCATCTTCTGGCATTGCGCAGACCGTTGCGGCGGCAATAGCCCAGGATAACTTGGATGTAATACTTAATCCCTATGCACCTAACGTTACGAAGCGAGACATTGTGATTGCGAAAGGGCATATTGTAGATTACGGAACATCTATCGAGGTACCAATCCGAATGGGTGGTGGTACCATCATTGAAGCGGGATTCGCAAATGCATGCTCAAAAGCACATTTTGAAACAAAAATCACGGAAAATACAGCCGCCCTGCTTTATGTGAAATCACACCATGCAGTACAAAAGGGAATGCTAGAACTTGAAGAAGTCGTCGAACTTGGGAAAAAGTATAAAGTACCCGTAATCGTGGATGCTGCAGCAGAAAGCGATTTAAATCTTTATTTAAACCAAGGAGCAGATGCTGTAATCTATTCAGGAACCAAAGCGCTAGAAGGACCTACTTCAGGGGTTGTTGTTGGGAAAGCAACGTTTATTGACTTGCTAAAACTGCAAGGGCAAGGTATTGGTCGAGTCATGAAAGTTGGTAAAGAATCGATTTTTGGACTGATGGCTGCGCTACTTCACTTCAAAAAGAGTCAACCAGCAACAAAAGCGGTGCAAGAAGCATTCATGGCACCACTTTTGGCTCGGATGAATGCACTTGATGGTGTACGTGCTATAAGTGTTCAAGATGGCGCAGGTCGCCCAATCTATCGTGCATCAATTACATTTACACATGCCAAAGATGCAATGCAGATTACGAAAGCGTTACAAGAAAATGATCCCAAAATATATACTCGTGATTATCGAAAAAATGAAGGTATAATCGAGGTGGATCTTCGTGATGTAAGTGAAACGGAATTGGAAGAAATTGCGCAGGCAATAGAAACACTTTATGGAGGATTAAAATAATGACATTAAATGTGAAATATTTAAACGACAGACTGGCACTGAATGTCTTAACCAATTCAGTAGAAAATGCTCAAGCGCTCGTAGAGGCTGCAGAAGGGCATGTATTAGTTGGTGTATTGTCCAAAAATTATCCAACAGTTGAAGCTGCTGTTGAAGACATGAAACGCTATCAAAATGCTACCGATAATGCAATATCTGTAGGATTGGGAGCTGGTGATCCAGGACAATGGAAAATGGTTGCTCAAATCTCCGAGATTATTCAACCTCAACATATTAATCAGATGTTTACAGCAACAGGATACACACGCGGACTTCTGGGTCAAGATCAAACAATCGTTAACAGTCTCGTATCACCATCCGGAAAAGTAGGATATGTAAATGTGTCTACAGGTATTAAGAGTCGTGAAGAAGCTGTGGCACTCGTTCCAATTCGTACGGCAATTCGCATGATGCAAGAAATGGGAGCATCATCCATAAAATTCTTTCCAATGAATGGATTGTCAACTTTTGAAGAATACAAAGCAGTCTGTGAAGCATGTGCAGAATATGATTTCATGTTGGAACCAACAGGTGGATTGGATTTAGAAAATTTTGAAATTGTCGTGAAGACGGCACTTGATGCAGGTGTTAAACGCGTAATTCCTCATGTTTATTCATCAATCATTGATCCAGAAACTGGAGCAACCCGACCTGAAGATGTTGCGACACTCTACACCATAATGAAAAAACTAACCCAATGAAAAAGAAAATAGTCGCGTTTGGCGAAGTCATGATGCGATTAGCACCCCCAATGTATACAACACTTCAACAAGCACAGACGTTTGATTTTATGTTTACAGGGACGGGTGTTAATGTCTTAGCGGGCCTTTACGGCCTTGGGTTTGAAACAACCCTATTAACTGCATTACCTGACAATAATGTCGGATATGCTGCTGCATCGCATCTACGACGATTAGGTATTAAAGATAGCCATATTAGCTTTTCAGGGAATCATTTAGGGTCATACGTCATTGAGTTTGGTGCAGGTGCGCGAAGTTCCCAAGTAACATATTTGAACCGTACTGAAAGTTCGTTTGCGAAAACGAACTACCAACTCGAATACTGGGAGTCTGTGGTAGCGAATGCGGATATGTTACATATTTGTGGTATTTCGCTTATTAACGAAAACACATATAACATTGCATTAACATTGATGGATATTGCCAAAGACCATCATGTTCCGGTTGTTTTTGATAGTAATTTCAGACCATCCTTGTGGCAAGATGATCGCATGCATTTATATAAAGAAATGTATGAAGCAATGCTCAAGCGTGCAGACATTGTTTTTGCGGGTCCTAAAGACGTTGTTAAATTACTCGGCATTGACGGCGATACAGCAACGTTGATGCAAGTCTTTCAGAAACATTATGCGCTTGAATATGTTTTAGGAACAGAACGCTTTGAGCAATCCATTCAAGGATTTATTGTGAGCACTGATGCGTACAATGTATCCGATCGATATCCACTTACAATAATAGATCGTATTGGCGGCGGTGATGGATTTGCAGTGGGGGCACTTACCGGTATACTTGAAGGCATGGCACCAGAGGATATCGTAACGTACGGCGTAGCGAGTGGTGTTTTAGCACATACTGTCTACGGTGATGCAGTCATGGTCAATCGTATTGATATTGAAAATCTCATTCAAGGCGTGAAAATAGATTTAAAGAGGTGAAAAGCACCTCTTTTTTTAAGCAATAAACTGTTTTTTAAGATAAATTATGATATTGTAAACTTATACCGATTCAATGTTTGGACAGAAGAGGTAGAACGTGAAGAAACGAAGCATGTTAATAATTACGCTCATCGTGGGCGTGATGGTAACTGAAGCAATATTAGCAGGCTCGGTGTCGAAAAATACATCTCCAAACATACAGGGATCCCAACCAAATATAATTCCTGTATCCACCCCCCATTCGGGCAGCATAAATGCGGCAATTGGAAATGGCACACAAACGGATGACAAAAAAATAGAAAAAGTCCAAACATATAAGAGTCGTGTAAAGAATACACCTATCGCGTTTGATACACAGTATGTGTATGACGATACGCGTGAAGAAAAAGATTCGTATGTAAGTGTGGAAGGTGTTGAAGGAATGCTTGAAAGCACATATAACGATGAATATGAAGGGGATGTGTTCGTAGCAACAACATTAGTTTCAGAAAATACAGTGACTGCACCAATTGATGAAGTCATTGTTGTTGGGACTAAAGTTAGTGCAGGGTCACGTGAATCAAATTCAAGTGGCCAGCAACCAGCAACTCAAGAAGTAGCAGTACCTCAAGGAAATTACGATGATGGACTCGCTCGATCGATGTTTGATGCGATGAATGATATTCGTGAACAAAACGGATTAAGTCGCCTACGGTGGTCGAATCAACTTTATGATTATGCAAAAATTAGAGCACAAGAGATCTCGGCAGTCTTTGACCACAGAAGACCTGATGGGTCTGCATGGGATAGTCTTAACCCAGATGTTATCTATGCTGAAAATCTCGCTACAAAGGCCTACAAAGTGAATGTGGCGATGGATGCACTGATGAATTCGCCGACACATCGAAAGAACATTCTTTCAGAATTCCCAATGGGAAGTGTTGCTGTCTTTAAGGCAAGCAATGGCGAGTGGTATTGGGTGCAATTATTTGGTTACTAAGAAATACAAAAGCAGGATCGGAAGGTCCTGCTTTTCTCATAAAAAAACCAAGCGAACTTGGATCGCTTGGTGTAAGTGTAGTTTTGTTAATAGAGAAGAGACATTCATTATTAGTTATATACTACACATGCATGCACCTATATTAAAACATTGAACTAATTGTAAGTCAATACAATTTGGTATAAAATCTCATAAAATACACTTTGATTGAAAATAAATTTCAGAGGTGAAGAAAAAACCTATTGATATGTCAAAATAACGCAACTTATGATAAAATGAAACGGTATGAAAGGATACGTATGAATAACTACTATGAATCATGTTTAGAAGTGATTCGACAATGTATTGCTGATGAAAATCATGCAGAAGCATTGACACTTTTAGACCAAGAACTTTCAATGCCATTTATACCTCAGCCGTATGACCAAGTATTTCGTGATTTACGGGATAACTTACGAATCGATAGAAACCCGAAAGCGCGTTACTTCGAGTCAATGGAAGAGGTTTTTGATGCGTTGAAAGGGAATGATGCTCTGAAACAAAAAGCACTCATATCACTCGAACGTATGAATCTACGTGCTGTCTTGAATGATCTTGAGGATATTATGCGCGATAAACTGATTGATGATTGGCTTAAAAAGCAGTTAGTCTTTTATTTGATGGAGCAAAATATTGATGTTTCAATTGATGTACGTTTGAACCATAAAATGTACACACTTGAAATTCGAAAACTTGAAAATCCAATTGGCACTGAAGCATATTTACAAACTGTAGCATCACTTCGTGATATGCTAGAATCTGTAAATCCGAGCCTACTCATGCTTTGCATTGATGAGTTGGACCAAAAAGTTTTAGAGGCATTTCCAGAAGAAGCCAAAAATATTGATGCACAATCAATCTTGGACACTGTAAATCGCTATCTCAATCAATGATTTAAAACTTTTAGCACTCATAGCTTGACTGTGCTAAAAGGTATGTTATAATAGTTACGTACTAGGAGGAACACATGAAATCTACATGGAAACTAAACGAAAACTCAACAGGATTATTAACTGTTGAAGTTGAACAAAATGCTTGGAAAAAAGCACAAGATAAAGCAGTTGATAAATTAACTAAAGACGTTGAGGTTCAAGGCTTCCGTAAAGGACAAGCTCCTAAAGAACTTGCACGCAAACAAATTAGTGACAGCTCAGTCATGATGGAAGCAATGAACTTAATTGCAAATGACGCGTTTGTTGCAGGAATGGTTGAACATAAGTTAGAACCAGTCGCAACACCAGAATTAGATGTTAAAGAAATGACAGCTGATTCACTCACATTACTTTTCAATGTAACGGTAAAACCAGAAGTTGAATTGGGTGAGTATAAAGGGATTAAAGTAGAAGCACAAGATATCACAGTCTCAGACGAAGATGTTGAAGCTGAACTTGCAAAATTACAAGAAGAACAAGCAGAATTAGTTCTTAAAGAAGAAGGAACTGTTGAATCAGGAGATACAACTGTTATTGACTTTGAAGGATTTAAAGAAGACGTTGCATTCGAAGGCGGAAAAGGTGAAAACTATACATTAGAAATTGGTTCAAACTCATTTATCCCAGGATTTGAAGAAGCACTGATCGGTATGGCAGCTGGAGAAGAGAAAGATCTAAATATCACATTCCCAGAAAACTACCATGTTGAAGATTTAAAAGGACAACCTGTTGTTTTCAAAGTGAAACTACACGAAATTAAATCAAAACAATTACCAGAACTTAACGATGCGTTCGTTGAATTGTTAGATGATGAAGAAGTTAAAACTTTAGAAGCATTGAAAGCATCAATCAAACACAACTTAGAGCACAATCGTCAACACGCAGAAGAAGACCGTGTCAATGACGTTTTAGTTCAAACAGTTGCTGATAATGCAAAAATCAATGTACCAGAAGCAATGATTACAGAAGAATTGAACCAAATGTTCAATGAATTCCAACAACGTCTTGCGCAACAAGGAATGAACTTTGAATTGTACTCACAAATCTTAGGTCAAACAGAAGAAGATGTTAAATCACAAATGGGTGAAGATGCAGAAAAACGCGTTCGCACACGCTTAACACTCGAAAAAATTGCTGAAGTTGAAGGATTAAAAGTTGATGATGAGGAAGTAGAAAAAGAATTTGCTGCGATCTCAGAAGCATACGGAATCGAACTCGAACAAGTTAAAGAACTTGTCTCAATCGATGCTGTAACATACGACATTTTACTTCGTAAGGCAATCGAGTTAGTTAAAGAAACTCGTGCTTAATTAAAAGACGCTTAGCGTCTTTTTTATCCTAAAAGGAGGGATTGCTATGAGCGAAAAACAAGAAAATAAAATTATGAATGTCCCTGTCGTGGCAACACGCGGGGTAATCGTATTTCCTGAACAGGAAATAATGATTGAAGTAGGTCGTCATAAAAGTATAAATGCGATTGACGAAGCAGAAAAATTCTTCAACGGACACGTCATTCTCGTAAGTCAAAAAGACATTCTCATTGACGATCCTAAGAAAGATGAATTGTTTCAATATGGATCTTTAGTCCATATTAAATCTGTTAAACGTAAACAAGGATTCTTACGTGTTACATTCTCGGGATTGCAACGTGTACGTATCAGTGAACTCGTAGATGATGGAAAAATGCTCTTTGGTACTGTTGAACTCCTAGAGGATATAATCGGTTCAGAAAATGAAGAAATTGCGCTTATTCGTCGTATTACATCAGAAATCGAAAAAGTATCCGCCGCAAACATTACGATTCCAACAGAATTAATTAATCAACTTACTTTGGGAGTGTCAGCTTCACAATTGAGTGATCAATTTGCACAGTACTTCCCATTGCAAGTTGAGCGTAAACAAGCATTACTTGAAGAACTCGATGTTAATGAGCGTCTTTTAATGATCATTGAAGAAATTCAACGTGAACAAACGCTAGCAACTATTGAAACGACAATTAATGAAAAAGTTAAAGATCGTGTTGAAGAAAATCAACGTGAGTACTACTTACGTGAAAAAATGCGTGCTATTCGTGAAGAATTAGGAGATGCTACGGATGTTGGAGAAGACAGTGACGAATTCCGTGAACTTCTAGAAAACAATCCTTATCCAGATCATATACGTGAAAAAGCACTTGAAGAAATTCGCCGTTATGAAATGCTTCCACAAGCATCGGGTGAATCAGGTGTGGTTCGAACCTATCTAGATTGGTTGTTAAAGACACCTTGGTGGCAACAAACTACGGATATTCAAGACCTCAATGATGTTCGTAAAAAACTGGATGAAGATCATTTTGGATTGGATAAAGTTAAAGACCGTATTATGGAGTACTTGGCTGTTAAACAAATGACAGGGAACCTCGAAGCTCCTATTCTCGCGCTTGTTGGGCCTCCAGGAGTTGGTAAAACTTCGTTGGCGAAGTCTATATCAGATTCACTAGGTCGTGAGTTTGTGAAGGCTTCACTGGGTGGTGTACGTGATGAAGCGGAAATTCGTGGACACCGTCGTACATATCTTGGTTCTATGCCAGGAAGAATTATTCAAGGGATGAAAAAAGCAGGTGTTGTAAACCCTGTATTCTTACTTGATGAAATTGATAAAATGGCATCCGATTACAAGGGTGACCCAACAAGTGCAATGCTTGAGGTATTGGACCCAGAGCAAAATAAATTGTTCTCTGACAACTACTTAGAAGAACCGTATGATTTATCACAAGTTATGTTCGTTGCAACAGCAAACTATCTTGGTGATATTCCAGAAGCACTTCGTGACCGTTTGGAAATTATTAACCTTAGTTCTTATACTGAAGAAGAGAAATTAAGCATTGCGAAAGCACACTTAATTCCGAAACAACTTAAACGTAATGGATTGAAAAAATCGCAGTTCAAAATTAGCGATGCATCTCTTCGTTATTTAATTCGTCACTACACACGTGAAGCAGGAGTTCGTCAACTAGAGCGTACCATTTCATCGCTTGCACGTAAGACAGTATTAGCAATTCTTAAAGATGAAAAAGAGTCAGTCACAATCACTAAAGATTTAATCTCTGAGTGGTTAGGTCAAATTATCTTTGAGTATGGACAAAAAGAAAAGAAAGATCAAGTGGGTGTCGTCACAGGTCTTGCATTTACACAATTTGGCGGAGATGTGCTTCCAATCGAAGTAA
Organism: Erysipelothrix aquatica; assembly: GCF_009828825.1. GTDB lineage: Bacteria > Bacillota_I > Bacilli_A > Erysipelotrichales > Erysipelotrichaceae > Erysipelothrix > Erysipelothrix aquatica_A. The sequence continues at coordinate 96,271 of NZ_WTTA01000005.1, forward strand.
CTTCATTTGACGGGAAAGGACGCCTTATCGTCACAGGACAGTTAGGCGATGTTATGAAAGAATCAGCAGAAATTGCCTTTGGATATGTGAAATCACATGCCAAAGAGTTAAAGATAGCGCCTGATTTCTTTGAAAAACATGACATTCAAGTTCACGTTCCTGAAGGTGCTGTTCCGAAAGATGGACCATCTGCTGGAGTTACTTTCACCACAGCGCTTATTTCTGCACTCACCAACCGTAAGGTTGCCTCAGATATAGCTATGACAGGTGAAATTACACTGCGTGGAAATGTTCTACCAATTGGTGGTTTAAAAGAGAAGTCATTAGCTGCACACCGCGTTGGTATTACTCGAATTGTGATTCCAAAAATGAATGAAAAAGACTTAGTTGATGTTCCGGATGTCGTTAAAGAAAATGTTAAGTTCATTCCGGTTGAAACCATTGACCAAGTCATCAAAGAGGCACTTGTTTAGTGATTAATTGGAATACGCAAGATGCACATCTGATTATTTCATGTGCATCTGCATCGCAGTTTCCGGAAACGACACAGAAGGAAATTGTAATGGTTGGTAAATCTAACGTTGGGAAGTCATCCCTTATTAATGCATTTACAAACCGTAAGCGTCTTGCATACGTAGGACAGCGTCCTGGTAAGACCCGTCTTATTAACTTTTATCATATTAATGATGAGTTATTGTTGACTGATGTTCCCGGATATGGGTTTGCGAACCGTTCTAAAGAAGAGCAAATTCAGTATGGTGTGCTCATGGATAGTTACTTCCAACAACGTCATCCAGCAATGATGCTTATCTTGATTGATGTCCGCCGTGGCGTTGGTAAAGATGACATCATGATGCTTGATTTCGCACGTTACAATGGCATTGAGCATGCTATCGTTCTAACGAAGACCGATAAGTTATCACGCAATAAAATTGCGAATGAGCGACGTGCTGTCAACAAAGAATATCCTGATGTAAAAGTACTTGAGTTTTCAAGTCTGAACCATGATACTCGTGAACCAATTATTGAATATATGCGAAGTGTTCTCTAAAACCTGCGAAAGCAGGTTTTTTTATGACAAAAAAGCTATCCGTATAGGGGATAGCTTTAGAATTAGAACTTGATGTCTGTCATATATTTTTCATAAACGGGGCGAATTCCAACACGATCTTTTGATAATGATGGAATAACTTGGAATGGTCCTGAAGAACTGTTTCCTTCGATAAGCTCTGCATTACCGTCTTGTGAGACAGCAACATCCCAACCGATATAACGTACTTGAGGAATGACGAGGCACGCTTCTTTTACTTGAGCAACGACATTCTCGAAGTTTGGAATTTGGAATCCCATAAGGTTTTCACCTGTAAGTGGATGGTTTGTATGTTGGTTTCCATGCTTGTCGATGAATGGGTAAATAACAGTCCCTTTTTCATCTAAGATTGTGTACATACCACCTTGACCAATATTATCAACGTGACCACCTAAACCTGATTTTAATGCTGTAATAAGCACTCGAGGTGTTTGAGTGTTATCTAAAAATGTAATAATACGCATTGTATTAACAGATGTTGGTGATAGCTCCGACATCTTTGGATGTTGCGTAAAGAATTCTTCAATAAGATATTGGCGATTTGCTTTTAAATCATTGTATAGCTTTTCAAAATCGATGTCTGGAGTTTCGTTGTAGTCAATCTTATCGATACCACGTCCAACATAATCGTTTTTACGTTTAGCCATAACTTTGCCATGTTCAACGACGAATGCTTTAAATGCATCAACATCAACTTCTTCTAAATCGATGTGTTTACGGCTAATGAATTTCGCAAATAATACATCAAATTGAGATTTATCATCAAAAAGTCCAACATACTCTCGATCGTTGTAGTATTTAACAACTTTGTCAGAATGTCCTAATGTAATATAAGTTTTACGTTCTTTACCGTTTAAAAGATAAAATTCAAACTCATTGTAATCAACATAGCCCGCAGTGTATCGGAATGAACACCACATCATATCAACGAGAATTACAAACTTACTTTTTCCGCTCTTTTCATGAGCATAGTTAATTGCGTCTTTGAATCCCTGACGATCCATTTGTTTCAGACGTTTAAAGTAGTACTTTATACGCCACCATAATTTTTTCATACGAATACCTTCCTGTCCTTACTATGTTATCGGTTTTAGGCTCATGTGTCAAGATAAACAACATGGTGCGTAAACGTGTAATACGGCTTGAATAGTAGCTATTCTTATGATTTAGAGGTGTTAAAAGGTCTCGTAAATGAGTCAAAAAAAAGAAATAGTGTTCTATCACTATTTCTCGGTATTTTGTGTATTATCCAGTTCAGCAATGAGACGGTCAAAGAGTGGTTTGACTCCTATTTGTGCTTCACCTAGGAATCCTGGTGACTGATAAATATCGTGTCCTGGGAACTGATTCCCTTCGATAAGCATTGGTCCATCTTTAGTCAAAGCAACATCCCATCCGACCATTCCTAATTCAGGAATGTGAAGGGCAGCTTTTTTAGCAAGTTCAATCATTGCCTCAAACTCAGGGACTTCAAATCCTTTGAATGTGATACCAGTTAACGGATGAACGGCAGCGATTTTATTGAATTTACCAACCCCGTCAGTTTCAACGACACCAGTCTCTAAATTGATGCGCGCTGCAAATCCACCACTGTTTAAATTATCAACACTTTTTCCATTTCCGCAACGAACACATGCAAAGGGGATTCGGATATGACCATTCTTTTGCAATGTAACAATCCGTACAGTATTTACTGATGCAGGATGTAAAATACCCATCCGTTCATCTTGAATGATATACGCCTCCGCGAGTGTTTGGTTATTCGCACGCATCGAGTCATATACGGCTTTTGCATTGGTACCGTCAAAATCAAAGAATGCGATACCTTTACCACCAATCCCATCTACTGGTTTTGCGACAATTCGTGGGTTTGTCTTGAAGAAATGTTCAAAATCTTCAAAGCTGGTCGTATTCAGATCGAGCCATGCACGATTATGATACCCATCAAAATATTTGAGAAACTCAACTTTATTATCGAGTGTATCCCATTTTTCTTGACTGTTAAATTTTGCGACATAGGCATTATTGACACCTCGAGTCACGAAGGTGCCACGTTTTGATTCGGGAACGTTGTATAATTCGAAATCCAAATAATCTACATATCCAGCTTGATATTTTAATCCGGTTTTAATGATATCGATCAAAATTACAAAGGTGTTCTTGCCCGTTCGCTTATGAACTTCCTTAGCTGTTTCATACATAGCTTTATGATTCATTTTTGTAATACGCTGAATCATATATTTAAATTTTTTCATGATATCACCTTCCGTAAGTTCTTATACGTCATCAATTATATCGCATTCATGGACCACAAACAATGCTCAGAAGGGAAAGAATGAAAGATGCCTTTAGAACACCTCAAATGCCCGGATTTTAAATGTCATGTTCAATTATTTCTTGGAGTATAAATGTCTGATTTACATATAAATAATTGAAAATCGCACAGTTGGGAATTCGATTTTGTCGGCGTACTGAGCTGTATGATTCCCTTTCGAGTTAGCTAAGCATTGCGTTATTTCAAGACTGAAGCGATTTTGAAAGTCGGTTTCACACTCGCCATCAAATTGCACTAAAAAAATCTTGATAGGGAATCGGTGGATTGAGATGTTCACCTTCCCCTCTAGACGCCCAAAATTCCAGTCACTTAGGTTTTTTGAATGTGTATAGGACATGTCAGTTAAGATTCTGAGTGTGTTAACTGCCCGCTCCGAAGTAGAACAATAAGCGTCGTCAGAAACAATGTTTAGTGAATTAATCTGTTCATGAGCGGCTTGTGCCTGTTGAATGCCACGCACAGTGAGTTGAGAGTCGCAGAATCTTAGTATTTTCTTTTGTAGGTTGAAGAGTGTTTGCCCGTGGCGAATTAGATAAATCATTTTTGTATCATTGCTTTTCAAATTTGTCATAGAGATCTCCATGATGGTTTTGGTGAATCATCTATAATAGAAGCATACCCTCAGGAAACTACTCCCGGTCAGTGAAGGATATGAAGCAATATATTCAAATGGATCTTGAAGGTGCTGAGTCTATTTCAGAACGTAAAACGATGCTTTAAAAGACATACGAACAGTTACAGAACTAACAAAGAGAAATTGAAGTATCATTACAATTTCTTGAAAAAAACAAAGCTACTGTACGGGCGCCCAAAATGGCGTGATTCCGTACGTCAGTAATTTAGTAGCGGAAAAAGCTAGCTAACTTTTAAAATAAGAACTTTGAAAAATTGCTAATCGCAAAAGACTATGTTAAAATATAAAAAGATCAATGAGCATAAGGAGTACTGTGTAAAAACGTTTAGAGAGTTGTCGTGTGGTGAAAGACAATCGTTGGAAACGGGAAAGTCGTATGTGAGATGAGATACTGAACTTAAGTAAGTAAATCCGTTGGTGGCGTTAACACATTGAGGCTTGTTGAAAACAAGTAAATTAAGGTGGTACCACGACTAACACATCGTCCTTTGGATGATGTTTTTTTGTGTTTAGAAAAGGAGTCTATGATGAACAAGTTAAGAATTCCAACACTCGAAACCAACCGACTAATATTAAGAGCTGTAACTATGGATGATGCATCTGATATGTTTGCTTATACTTCAAATCCTGAGGTTACACGCTACCTGTCATTTCCGACACACTCATCGGTCGAGGATGCGCAATGGGCGATTGCAAATATCTTTATGAAACGTCCCGATAACGGCTCACCTGAAGCATTCGCAATTGTCGATAAAATGACACATCAAATGATTGGAACTTGCGATTTTTGGAGGGTTGATGGTGACAACACGTATGAAATGGGATATGTTCTAAACCAAGCGTATTGGGGTCAAGGTATCATGACTGAAGCATGCCGTGCAGTCTTAAAGTTTGCATTTGAGGATTTCGGTGTTCGACGGATGGAAATTCGCCATAATGCAGAGAATATTGGATCTCGAAATATTATCAAAAAACAAGGATTTACATATGAAGGCGTCCGTAGACGATTGGTTAAGATTGATGATCACTACAGTGATATCATCTACTATGCGATGCTTGATGAAGAGTTCAAATAAAACAGAAAAGAAAGAAGAGGATGTAAGATGCGTAAAGAGCTTGCACAAAAATACAATCACTTAGATATTGAAAAAGATAAATACCAAGAATGGGTAGACAAAGGTTATTTTACAGCTGGAGATATCAGTAAAAAGCCATATTCCCTTGTCATTCCACCTCCAAACGTTACTGGGAAACTACACTTAGGTCATGCATGGGATAATACCTTGCAAGACATTGCAATTCGTTACCAACGACTCTTAGGTAAAGATGCGTTGTACCTTCCGGGGATGGATCATGCGGGAATCGCAACTCAAGCAAAAGTTGACGAACGTCTCCGTGAGCAAGGAATTTCGCGATATGATTTAGGTCGCGAAGGGTTTCTCAATAAATCATGGGAATGGAAAGAAGAATATGCTTCACACATTCGTGCTCAATGGGAGAAACTTGGAATTTCGGTTGATTATTCGCGGGAGCGTTTCACCCTAGATGAAGGCCTGAACAAAGCGGTTAATAAAGTCTTTGTTGATCTTTACAACGATGGTTTGATTTATCGCGGATATCGCATCATAAACTGGGACGTTCAAGCCCAAACGGCGCTATCAAATATTGAAGTAGAGCACAAAGAAATTGAAGGAAATTTCTTTACTTTTGAATATACGGTTGAAGAGACGGGCGAAAAACTTGCCGTTTCAACAACACGCCCTGAAACGATGTTCGGTGATGTTTGTATCGTTGTACATCCAGATGATGCCCGCTATCAGCATCTAATTGGGAAACATGCGATAAATCCTGCAAATGGTGAAGTCTTACCCATTATTGCGGATGACTATATCGATATTGAGTTTGGTACAGGTGTTATGAAATGTACTCCGGCACACGATCCAAACGATTATGAAATTGGAAAACGCCATCATTTAGAAATGCCAATTTGTATGAATCCAGATGGCACCATGAATGAACTTGCACATCAATTTGCAGGATTAGACCGTTTTGAAGCACGAAAACAGCTAGTAGCTTACATTAAGGAAAACGGAAAGTTAATCAGTATTGAAAAACATATACATTCGGTCGGACACTCGGAACGTACTGGTGTTATTGTAGAGCCGTATTTATCCGATCAATGGTTTGTTAAAATGCAGCCACTTGCTCAAGAAGTTTTAAAGTTCCAAGAAACAGATCCAATTAAATTTTACCCAGAACGCTTTAACCATACCTTTAACCAATGGCTTGAAAATATTGAAGACTGGACAATTTCACGTCAGTTATGGTGGGGACATCGTATTCCCGCATGGTTTCATAACGAAACGCAAGAAGTCTACGTAGGAGAAACAGCCCCTGAGGATATCGAAAATTGGACACAAGATCCTGATGTTTTAGATACCTGGTTTTCATCAGCACTATGGCCTTTCTCAACACTTGGATGGCCAGAACAAACACCAGATCTTGAACGATACTATCCAACGGACTTATTAGTAACAGGTTATGATATCATCTTCTTCTGGGTTGCGAGAATGGCATTCCAAGGTCGTTACTTTACAGGATCCAAGCCATTTAAAGACGTCCTAATGCATGGATTAATCCGAGATGAACACGGTCATAAAATGAGTAAGTCATTAGGAAACGGTGTTGATCCAATGGATGTCATCCAAGAATTTGGTGTTGATGCGCTACGTTACTTCTTAACGACAAACTCGACACCGGGGCAAGACATGCGTTATGTGCCAGAGAAAGTAGAAGCTTCATGGAATTTCATCAACAAAATTTGGAATGCCTCACGCTTCGTCAACATGCATACCAGTGATCAAGTATATGATATAGAGAAAGCAACACTTTCAATGGTTGATCGTCACATTATTCATCAATTTAACCGTACACTCGATGAAGTAAATCGTAATATGGACAAATACGAGTATGCTCTCGTAGGAAATACCTTACAACGTTTTGTATGGGATGATTTCTGTAGTTGGTATATCGAACTCAGCAAATCAGGACTTCAAAGTGAGGACGAAACAGTTGTCTATGCAACGAAAGCAACACTTGCTCATATGTTGAAGAATATCGTGAAAGTCCTTCATCCATTCATGCCGTTTGTAACGGAAGAGATTTACCAATCGATGCCTGGCAGCTTGGAATCAATCAATCTCGAGACATGGCCTTTAATGATGGAAATTGACACAGATGGATTAGAACAAGTCACATTCATGATTGATGCAATCTCTGCAATTCGTGAACTCCGTGTTCAATACGATGTTAAGCCTTCAAAACCACTCACGGCACAACTATTGAACAACAAAGATAATGATTACGAATTTGATGCTATTTTAAAAGCGATGCTTGAGAGTATGGCACGGGTTACCATCGGAACGATTACCGAGAATCCCGTTAAACAACCAATTCAAGGTGGATCAATTATTTTATTACAAGATGAATTAGTAGATCAGGAAGCATTGTTAGTAAAACTAAATGCTGAGAAACAACGACTTGAAGCGGAGATTTCACGTGGTGAAAAAATGCTTGCGAACCAGAACTTTATCGCTAAAGCACCTGCTGCAAAAGTTGAAGCCGAACAAGCGAAGCTTGACGAATATCGACGTCAATTAGATGTTGTTTTAGGACAGATAAACTAATGGAAGCAATCATTAACACTCTAGTAAAAGGTATTTCTACAATCTTTCGCTTTGATGTCGAAAAAGATCCGCGTAGTGCTCGTAAAAAGAGCCTTATCATTATTCTTATCTTTATTATCCTACTGTATGTAGGAGTTATTGGATCATTAATAAATTAAGAAAAGAACCGCAGTTACGCGGTTCTTTTTATATAAAAGGAGTGCATACGCACTCCTTTAAATTAGATAATATCTTTAAACCAAATGCGTTTCATAACTGAAGTCGCGATGATATACATAAGTACAATTCCGCCAACCCACATGAGGTGTGCTGAGGAGAGTACTTGGAGTTCAATTGTTGATGCTAATGGTGTTGTAACAAACAGCAACGTGATTGCGATTGCTAGGAATGATACAAATACTAGTACGCCTGAAGGGAGATTTCCAAGCGAGAAAGGACGTTTTGTACGAATTACAAAAATAATCAAGGATTGCGAGATAATACCAAACGCAAACCAGAATGTTTGGAATAAGGTTGCATGTTCAGGTGTTCGAACATCAAAGACTGCATACAATACAACAAAACATGCGATATCGAAGATTGAACTGAGTGGTCCAAAGAGTTTCATGAACTTCACGAGCGATTTTGACTCAAGTTTACGCGGCTTCTCGAGCTCCTTTTCAGTTACATTATCAAATGGAATACCTGTTTGTGCTAAATCACTTAAGAGGTTTTGAACAAGAATATGAACTGGTAATAGTGGTAGGAATGGTACAAAGAGACTTGCAACCAAGACGGAAATCATATTTCCCACGTTACCACTGACTGCCATTTCCAAATACTTGATCATGTTTACAATTGTTTTACGACCTTCAAGGATTCCTTCTTCAAGAACGGTTAAATCTTTCTTTAATAGAATAATATCCGCAGATTCTTTTGCGATATCAACGGCACTGTCAACCGAAATACCGACGTTTGCTTGCTTCAATGCGAGGGCATCGTTGATACCATCACCCAAGAAACCAACGGTATGGCCTTTATCTTGGAATGCCTTAACGATTCGTTGTTTTTGATCTGGAGAAATCTTAGCAAAGAGGTGACAGTGATCAACTGCATCACGTAATTCCTCATCGCTCATCGCTTCTACTTCATCACCCATATAAGTAATCTCAGTATCGATTCCAACTTTACTGCTTACTTTTTTAGCAACACCTAAACTATCACCTGTAATAACAACAACTTTGACACCATGTCGGTTCAGGCTTTCGATTGTAGGTTTCGCACTTTCTTTAGGTGGATCAAGGAAACCAATAAATCCAATTAATACGAGATCACTTTCATCTTCGACACCGAATTCGTGCTCTGTAGGAACATTGTTCTTCTGAGCGACAGCGATCATGCGTAATCCATCATGATTGTGTTGTGAGTAGACTTCCATAGCTTCTTTACGAATTTCGTCGTTGAGTTCAAATACTTCGCCATTACGATCAATGTATCGGCATAATTTAACGATTTCTTCAACGGCACCTTTAGTAATAAGTTGGCGTTTGTCATTACCATCTTCCAAGATGACACTCATTCGACGGCGAGAGAAATCAAATGGGATTTCATCTACGACTGAATAGTAGTTGACAAGGTCATCCATGTTATATGATTCAGCACGATTGATGATCGCGAGATCAATTAGGTTTTTAAGGCCACTTTGGAAGTATGAGTTTAAGAATGCATGGCGAAGGACACGCATGTCATCTTCACCATTAACGTCCATATAACGTTCAAGAACAATATTATCTTGTGTTAGAGTTCCGGTTTTATCTGTACAAAGTATATCCATTTCTCCAAAGGAAGAAATAGAACTTTGGGATTTAACAATTGTTTGATGCTTTGCCATGTTGATAGAACCACGTGCAAGACTTGTGGTTAATACAACGGGAAGCATTTCTGGTGTAAGACCAACTGCAACTGTTAGCGCAAACAAGAAGGCCTCAACAATATCATGCTTCAAAACGCCATTAATGATAAAAATGATGGGTAGCATAATTAACATTAATCGCATTAAAAGCGAACTAATTGTTGAAATACTACTTTCAAAACTGTTGATTTGCTTTGTTTCTTTGAGACTTGTATTCATTCGGCCAAGATATGTATCATCACCAGTCCGAATGACCATTGCACGGGCACTACCTGAGACCACGTTGGTTCCCATGAGGCACAAGTTAGAATAATCAGACTCTGTGATCATTTGATCTTCGTCGAACTTAACAAATTTTTCGATAGGCTGTGATTCCCCGGTTAAGGTCGCTTGAGAAATAAATAAATCTTTTGCAGATAAGACGCGCATATCTGCAGGGATAATATCACCTGCTGATAGTCGGACAATATCACCCAACACTAAATCATCAATTGGGATTTCAGTAAAGACGCCATCACGAAGTGCTGCGGTGGTATTCGAAACCATGTTGAGTAATTTCTCACTAGCAGCACTGGAACGTTCTTCTTGAACAAATGAAATCAGTGTTGAAATCATGACAATGACAGTCAAGATTGTGATGGTGAGATAATCGGGTGTTTCCCCAGTCAAGAAAAATACCGGAACAATTACATCAGTAATTAGTGTAATTGCAATAACGACCATTAACACTAAGTTAAATGGATTAATCAATACGTTTACAAAACCAATAATTGGATGCTTTTTCGTCCCCTGTGAAATCGCGTTTGGACCAAGCTCTTCAAGTTTTTGCTCTGCTTGGTCGAGAGTATACCCTGTTGGCGACGCTCCCAAATTATCATAGAGTTCCTCTTGGGAACTTTGGAGCAAGTCTAGAATATTTTTATTTTTTGATGTCATTCAATAAGCCCTCCTTCATCAGAAAAAGCGCACTAAAATAGATAATAACCCGAGGGAGGCCCCAAGGGATCATCGTCTAAAGAACAAGTGCTACATATACTAGAACTACAACTTTGACCTTCCATGTTGCCACCTCACTTTCATGTAAACTATAACAAAATTAAGGATTATTAGCAATAAAACGACGGATTGTGAACACAGTCTTCACAGAAAAATAACACAATATGATATACTTTTAGAGTACTAGGGGGTGCATAATGAAAAAGACACTATTATTTGATTTAGATGGAACTGTATTACCTTTGGATAACAAAGATTTTGAACGTCTCTATATTGGAACGCTAACAACCTTTGCGAAGGATACTATCGAACCTGAAAAATTAGCGAAAAGCCTGTGGGCAGCAACCGCAGCGATGATTCAAAATACTGATCCAAATCGAACCAATGAAACAACTTTTTGGAAAGCATTTGAAGCATTGATTGGCGCATCAGCAACCGCATATATTAAGGAAACAATGGATCAGTACTACAACGGTCCGTTTTCAGAAATTCAAAAAGCAACAAAACCAAGTCAGGCGATGATTGAAGCAATCCATTATGCCAAACAAAAAGGATATACCGTTATTTTAGCGACAAATCCTTTGTTCCCTAAGATAGCTACTGATAAACGTATCGAATGGGCAGGATTTAAACCTGAAGACTTTGACTATATTACACGATTCGAATCGAATCATTTCTGCAAGCCTAATCCAATGTATTATCAAGAAATTATGAGTGTTTGTGACTTAGAACCCAAAAACTGCGTCATGATTGGAAATGATGTACAAGAAGATATGATGGCTGCAAAACTAGGTATGGAAACATGGTTGATTACGGATGACTTAATTAACCGTCAGCCGGACGTCCATGATGATTATGTGACGTGGCGTGGAAACCGAGAAGAACTACTCATAAAAATTAAGGAGGATTTAATATGATTGTAGGTTGTGTACGAGAAATAAAAGAATCCGAGAACCGAGTGGGATTAATGCCGACCCATGCATTTGAGTATGTGAATGCAGGGCATACTGTGATTGTGGAATCCGGATTGGGTGAGGCAAGCGGTTTTCCTGATGAACTATACAGCGAAGCTGGAGCTACGATTGTCGATAGCGCTGAAGCGGTATGGGCACAAGTAGACATGATGATAAAAGTTAAAGAACCGCTTGAAAGTGAATATCCATTGATGCGTGCTGGACAAATATTGTTCACATACCTTCATTTGGCAGATAATGCGCCACTGACACAGGCACTTGTAGACCGAAAAGTGACGGCATTTGCTTATGAAACAGTTACCGATCCGCAAGGTCGTTTACCGTTATTACGTCCTATGTCAGAAGTTGCAGGACGACTTTCAATTCAACAAGGAGCAAAATACCTTGAAGGTCACTACGGTGGTAAAGGAATTCTTCTATCGGGTGTTCCGGGAGTTCATGGCGGTCATGTGGTAATTATTGGTGCTGGCGTTGTCGGTATGAGTGCATGTAAAACAGCACTTGGAACTGGAGCATCTGTAAGTATCTTGGATACAAATCTTGATCGTCTAGCATACATCGAGGATGTCTTTAATGGTCGTGTCAATACAATCTTCAGCGATGAGCATAATATTCAAGAAGAGTTGAAACGTGCTGACATTGTGATTGGTAGTGTATTGATTCCAGGCGACAAGGCACCAAAACTTGTACGTCGTGAACATCTAGAACTGATGGAAAAAGGAACAGTTCTTGTGGATGTTGCAATCGATCAAGGGGGATGTTTTGAAACTAGCAAACCGACAACACACCAAAATCCAATTTTTATTGACTCAGGCATTGTGCACTGCTGTGTTACGAACATGCCGGGTGCTGTCCCACAAACATCCACTCATGCGTTGGGGAATGCGACAATTCGATATGGTCTAGAAATTGCCAATCGTGGCGCTTTGGAAGCAATCCAAAGTAATGAAGGTCTATTTAATGGTCTTAATGCCTATGATGGTCACATTACAAATGCTGCAGTCGCCCGTTCCCAAAATTTTGAATATATCAACATGAAAAATACGTTAAAAGGATGAACTCTTTAAGCATTTTTGGTACAATAGATTAAAGGAGGTGGCCGTCATACCTAATGTAATAACACACGGATTGATGGCGCTCGACGTTTACAACAAACTAGAGGTGTCAGAAGTCCAAGAGGCAATCGCAAAACATCCTAAAGCTTACTTGCTTGGGAGTAACGGACCTGACCTTCTTTTTTACTACAAAGCCTTGCCTTGGCAAGATCAAGCTTTGAATAAAAAAGTCGGTGGGTATGGAAACTTAGTTCATGTCGAACACATTAATGACTTCTATCGTGAAGCTGTATCATTTGTTCGTCAAGTTCAAGATCCAGAACGACGTGCAATTCTCATTGCATTTCTTTCGGGACATTTTATGCATTGGTCACTAGATATGTTAGCACATCCATTTGTGTTCTATCGCGGTGGCGAAATTGCAAATGAAACGAAATACTGGCATTTCCGTTACGAGTCAATGATTGACGCCCTCATGGTATCTTACGTAAAACGAAGAGACATGAAAAAATTGAAAGCGACACGATTTGTGGATGTTGATGCGACGGAGCGTCGTGTTATCGCATCATTTTACCAAATGTTATTGGCAAATGTGTTTGATATTCAAACGAGCCCACAAGTCATAGAAGAATCAATTGTGACTTTCAAGACGGCACTTGGATTCTTATATGATCCAAGTAACATCAAGACGCCTGTCATCCGGGCATATGAAAACAAGTTCTTGGAACCCTGGGCACTCACGAGTCATGTGGTGAATGGAAAACTGGATTCAGAACATGATGTGCTTAATTTAAAACACGATGTTTGGTCAAATCCAACGGATATAAACGATACATCGCGACTAAGCTTCGTCGACTTGTACGATTACTCAATTAAACTAGGTGTAATCCTTGTTGATCGTCTCAATGAAGCACTTGCAGATCCTAGTGTGACATTTGATGACATACTCAGAGATTGCCAATATGATACAGGGCGACCTGTTGGTAAAGAAATGAAGTATTACAATAGTATTTATTAAATCTATAACACTATAATAGGGAGGGTTTTATTATGTTAATCAGTATTCATGGAAAAAACGTCGACATTACAGAGGCGATGTACGCAGCAGTAGAGGAAAAATTGGAATTCTTACACAAGTATTTCGAAATTGACGATACATGGCGTGCAAACGTTGTTGTTAATACATACCCAACAGGCGTTAAAGTTGAAGTAACTATTACTTCAAAAATCGGACCATTACGTGCAGAAGTAATGACCGAAGATTTCTATGCTGCACTTGATAAAGTGGTCCATAAATTAGAAGATCAAATTCGTCGTCATAAGACACGTATTTCTAAGAAAAACCGCGAAGGCTTATCACAAGCATTCATTTCAATGATCGAAGATCAAGAGGCAGAAACAAAACAAAACGAAGAAGCAGAATTAGTAAGAACCAAAACAATTGCTGCAGAAAAAATGGACCTAAGCGATGCAATCTTAAACATGGAAATGCTTGGTCATACATTCTTCATTTATACTGATGATGAAACCAATGAAGTAGCTGTTGTTTACAAGCGTTTAGATGGTGACTATGGTCTGCTTGAGGTAGAATAACAAAATTTATTTTAAGTTCAGTAGAAAAAATGCTATAATTACACAAATGGAGGTTTGGATATGAGCTTTAAAGACAAACTTAAAAACATTCTAACGCCGGTAGAAGATGACGAATACCTAGAATTTTCAGATGATGAGGTAGAAACATTGAGCGATTATGAAACACCACGCGCAAGCGATGGAACAAAATTACCAAGTGATACAAAGATGGTTCTATTCGAACCAAGATCCTTTGAGGAGTCTGAGGAAGTAGCACGTTATTTAAAAGAAAAACGCGCTGCTGTTGTAAACTTACACCGTTTACAACGTGATTACGCACAGCGTACGATTGACTTTTTAACAGGTGTCGTCTTTGCACTTGATGGATCAATTCAAAAAATAGGTCATAATGTAATTCTATGTACTCCTAAAACAATTGGTGTACAAGGTGAAATCAGTATGAACCTTGAAGAATTTGATTCTTAGACACTATGTCAAACAATCATGCATTTCGCATTATGAAACAGGGATACGATCGCTTTGAAGTAGATCAGACAATCTCGGAACTAGAACGTGAACGCGTTTTGTTGCAAAAACAAACACAAATCTATAAGAAACAGATTGATACACTCCAAGAACAACGTGACCTCATTAAAAAGAGGTATCAACAACTTGTTGGCGAAATCACTGTTCGTGAACGAGCGTCAGAAGAAATGTCACGCCTTGCCCTTCGTGAAGCAAACGACATTATTGAAAATGCTTATTCAAATGCAGATATGATTGTTCGTGAAGCAATGTCAACATCGCGTCAAGTGCTTGTTGAGATTGCACGAATTTCAAATGAATCGAACTTGCTTCGTGATGAATTGAAAGATAAAATTAAAAATCTAGAAGAAGCGATTGAAGGACTTGAACTTCCCGAAGCGCCTTATTCATTAATAATTGGCGATGACCAAGACAATAATCAATAAGCATCCCTTGCAGAGACTTCGTGGTTGGTGAGAACGAAGAGGGCCTTATGGGTTTATCACTTGTGAGCTTGTTTCTGAACACTCTATGAATAAAGTAAGAAACACGTCGGCGGCGTTACCGCATTTGAGTGCACAATTTCTAATTGTGAATTAAGGTGGTACCGCGTCGAAGACGTCCTTATCTAAGGACGTCTTTTTTTGTATATAGGAGGAAATTATGGAATACAAAGATACACTACTGTTACCGAAAACAGAATTTGAAATGAGAGGGAATCTCAGTAAAAAAGAACCACTCATCCAAGCAAAATGGG
Source organism: Erysipelothrix aquatica (assembly GCF_009828825.1). Taxonomy (GTDB): domain Bacteria; phylum Bacillota_I; class Bacilli_A; order Erysipelotrichales; family Erysipelotrichaceae; genus Erysipelothrix; species Erysipelothrix aquatica_A. The sequence continues at coordinate 111,786 of NZ_WTTA01000005.1, forward strand.
ATGAAGAAAATCTCTATGAAGCAATGCAAACAACCAGAGAAGCAGAAGGTGCGCCACTCTTTGTATTACATGATGGTCCTCCATATGCTAACGGAAACATACATATTGGTCATGCATTAAACAGCATTCAAAAAGACTTTATTGTCCGCACAAAATTCATGGCAGGATTTAAAACACCCTTTAGACCAGGTTGGGATACACATGGACTACCGATTGAAAATGCAATTCAAAAGTTAGGTGTAGATCGTAAATCAATGCCGTTACATGAATTTAGAGCGCTTTGTGAGAAATATGCACGTGAACAAGTTGCAATCCAAATGAAAGATTTCAAATCACTTGGTAAAATTGGTGATTACAAAAATCCTTACATTACACTCAATAAAGACTACGAAGCGCAACAAATTCGCGTCTTTGCGCAAATGGCACTCAAAGGTATGATTTATAAAGGATTAAAACCTGTTTATTGGTCACCATCCAGTGAGACAGCACTCGCAGAGGCTGAAATTGAGTATCAAGATCGACGTGATCCAGCGATTTATATTGCGTTTGATGTTGTTGATGGAAAAGGTGTCGTAGAAGAAAATGATAAACTGGTCATTTGGACGACAACACCATGGACTATTCCGGCAAACCTTGCAATTTCAGTTAACCCAGTGATGACTTATGCACGTGTAAAAACTGATAAAGGGGTTCTTGTGATGATGCAATCTCGCATTGAATCCGTAATGAAAGAATTAGAAATTGAAAACTATGAGATTTTGACAACATTTATGGGGTCAGATATTGAATATGTTACATACAAACATCCGCTTTACGAACGCATTTCACCTGTATTAAATGGTGATCACGTAACTGATGAAGCTGGTACAGGTTGCGTTCATACAGCTCCTGACCACGGGGTAGAAGACTTTGATGTTGCTGCAAAATATGACATTAAACCGTTTGGACCTGTTGATGCACAGGGTCACCTCAATGAAAAAACAGGTGAGTTTGCAGGCATGTTCTTTGAAAAAGCGAACAAAGCCGTTACACTACGTTTAGAAGAAGAGGGTGCACTCTTAAAAATGGGTTGGATTACTCACAGTTATGCACACGACTGGAGAACGAAGCTTCCAATTATTTACCGTGCTACAACGCAATGGTTTGCATCGATTGATGGAATCCGTCAACAAATTCTTGACGAAATTGCTAGTGTTGAGTGGTATCCAAAATGGGGTGAAAAACGCATGCATAATATGATTGCAGATCGTGGTGACTGGACAATTTCACGTCAACGTGCGTGGGGTGTTCCAATTCCAATCTTCTATGCAGAAGACGAGTCACCAATCATAGATGCAGAAGTCTTCGAACATGTTGCGACACTCTTTGAAGAACATGGTTCAAATATTTGGTTTGAGAAAGAGGCTGCTGAACTGTTGCCTGTTGGTTATACACATCCGAATTCTCCAAATGGAATCTTTACAAAAGAAAAAGATATCATGGATGTGTGGTTTGACTCAGGATCATCGCATACAGCTGCATTAAATCACAACGAAACACCACTTCCGGTTGATGCATATGCTGAAGGAGCTGACCAATTCCGTGGATGGTTTAACTCATCACTCATTATTTCAGTAGCGTTGTACGGCATTGCACCTTACAAAGCAGTAATTACGCATGGTTTCATCAAACTGGATTCTGGTGAAAAAATGAGTAAATCAAAATCTAATGGGCTCAGTCCAAATGAAATCACATCCGAAATGGGTGCAGACATTTTACGCCTCTGGGTGGGAAGTGTTGATTACCACTCAGACATTACAATGTCAAAAGACCTTCTAAAACAAGTGAGCGAGTCATACCGTAAGATTCGAAACACATTCCGATTCATGCACGGTAATTTGAACAACTTCAACATTGATACTGACGGTATTGCAATTGAAGATTTATCGTTAATGAACCGGTATGTCTTGAACGAAGCGATTCGTGTAAATAACGAAGGGCGTAAAGCGTATGAAGGTTACGATTATCAAAAAGTAACAACAGCAGTACTCAATTCACTAATTAATACGATGTCGTCATATTATTTAGACTATACAAAGGATATTCTTTACATTGAGAAAGAAGATGACCGTGCACGACGTGAAATTCAAACTGTCATTTATCATACACTCGATACATACTTAAAACTCCTTGCACCAATCTTGCCACATACAACAGAAGAAATGTATCAAATCTTTAAACCAGAGCAGGGAAGCATTCATCTCACAAAATTTGCTGACATTCGAGATGAAATCATTACTGAACAAGAAAAAGCGGACATGCAAGATCTCTTTAAGGTTCGCGAAACAGTATTTAAAGCACTCGAAGTCAAACGTGCGGATAAAGAAATTGGGAAATCACTGGAAGCAGCGGTTGCAATTTCAATGAATAGTGCGACATTAGCACGTGTCGAGTCTATTCTTGGAAAACATCTATCACAATGGTTTATTGTGTCACATGTAACTCTTGAAGCCGTCGAAAGCGAAGCAATTGACGTAACGGTTACGAAATACGATGGTCAAACTTGCCAACGATGCTGGAATGTTGTGAGCTCAATTAACGATGCAGGATTGTGTGAGCGTTGTGATTACGTCCTTCATAGTTAATTATGAAAATTACATCCGTCAATAACGAAACCATCAAGTCACTCTTAAAATTATCAAAGAAAAAGTATCGTGATGCTAATGGTAAACTTCTTGTCGAAGGAGAACACCTACTTCAAGAAGTAAAGGCATCTGGACTTAAACACACAACTTATGGTATCGGATCAGGATTTGATGTGGAAATTACCGATGTCATTGCACACAAACTATCGACGACTCAATCAGGATCAACACTGTTTACTGAAGTTGATAAACCACAGCATGGATGGCCACAAAATGGGAAACGATTCATACTTTGTGATGGGGTCCAAGATCCAGGGAACCTCGGCACGATAATACGCACCGCACACAGTTTTGGATTTGATGCAGTCATCGTTTCGAACGATAGTGTGGATGAATTCAATGATAAGGTTGTCCGATCAACCCAAGGGTCGATTTTCCATATGCCAGTTATACGAATGTCACTCGAAGCCGCAATCACCCGTTTGAAAGGTGAATCTGTATCGGTCTATGCAACATACTTGGGAGATAATACAGTGCCATTGTCAGCAGTTACCGATAATGCAATTGCTTTTGTGGTTGGATCAGAGGGACAAGGTGTCAGTGATGTAGTTCTCAAACGATGCGATGGCACCACAAAAATAGAAACCAGTAATTTTGAATCATTAAATGTTGCGATTGCGACTGCAATTATTTGTTATACATTCAGGCAATAAACTAAAACGTTACATTATGTAGCGTTTTTTTTAATTCTTTGATTCCGTAGATACTGGTAAAATGACGAAAGACATTTATGCGTCCACATTCTAAAAATAAGTCGTTGCACGAAACTGAAGAGACCGAAATGAGCATAAACAATCTTGTGTAAAACATACGCAATTTTGGTGTTTGTATTTCGAGGCTAAAATCGTTAGTTACTCAAGGTAATGCTTAGAAAGCCATTAAGAAGTGGTTTTGATAGACATTGATTGCACGCAAATATAATAAGTTAAATACAGTTGCTCAATTGACATCGAGATGCGGTGTGCTATTTTAATAATCGAAGCGTTTTCACAGGAGGAATAATGAAACGATTATATAAACTAGGAACAATACTACTCTTTATTATGGTACTAGGAATTGGATCTGTACCATTTATGCCAATCTATGGTGACGAAGCACACGATATAGAAGTAATGACCCAACGATGGAACCAATCGCTAACTGGAGATTTAGGCGTAGATACGGGCCTACAATCAAATGTATATGTTAGAGATTATGTTCAAAAAATTTCAAATGATGGTACGCAAGTTAACCAGATACTCAATAAAGATACGAATCGGACTTCTTTATGGGCGCGTAATGATAAAGAACTCAAACACGACTATCTCTCACGAAATGTCAAAAATATCGGAATTTTGACCAAAGATTACGCAACATACGGTACTGCCTACTATCAAGATAGTACTATGTTACAAACGATTAAAGACGCATTACGACACATTGTAGAAATCGAACAATACAATGGACAAGGATACTATGGAAACTGGTGGAACTGGCAAATCGGAATTCCGCATGAATTGATAAATATCCTTTTCATGATACAAGATACTTTGACGCATGAAGAGCTAAACGAATATATCGGAATCTTAAAATTATATGTACCAGATCCCTATAAATAACTTTTTGGTCAAGGAAGCAGTGAAGTATTTGTTCCTTTTGTCTATACAGGACCACAAACTTCAGGAGCTAACCGGACAGATTTTGCCTATACTCGTCTTGGTATCGGAATACTTGACCAAAATCCAGAAATTATCGCTGAAAGTATCGAAAGTATTAAGGGCGAATTTGACTACGTTACGCAAGGTGAAGGGTTTTATGATGATGGAAGTTTTATTTTTCACGAAAATAAGCCGTATGTAGGTTCATATGGAATCGAATTAATAAAAGCCGTCACAAAAATACTGACAATTGTGAACGAGACAGCATACGATCTTCCAGCAACAACAAAAGATCGATTCGTTGCAATGACCTATAATGCAACGGTCCCAGTTATGTTCAAAGGAACATTTCTACCTTTTGTTAAAGGACGATCAATTGCACGCGAATATGTTCATAATAGAGATGCATCAGGATCTGATAGCGTAAAAGTACTCGCGCAAGCAGGAGACTTACTTAATAACAATCAAGGCATTCAACTACAAAACTCAATGCAATACTGGATTCAACAAGATCCAGAATACTACCTCAAAATAAGCTCTAGTATCGCAGACTTAGTAACAATGAACGATTTTATCAATCGAGATACGCTGCCAGCAGATTTTGTCCCACTTAGAGGAAGTAAGATGTTTTCAAATATGGACCGATACGTATACAGTGCTCAAGACTACCACTTAGGGCTCTCAATGTATTCCAACCGAGTATCAGCATATGCCACAGGCAATAAAGAGAACTTAAAAGGGTGGCATATGGCAGATGGAATGGTTTACCTCCAAAACGAGGACAAGCAATTCGGAAAATCATACTGGGCGACTGTCGATATGTATCGTCTACCTGGAATAACGGTAGACACGCGACCTCTAGAAGATACAACTGAAGCATGGGTTTCATACCTTTCGCCACAAAAATGGGTTGGTGGAACAAGTAATGATACTAACGCTGTTATTGGAATGCAACTTGATAAAAATGGCATGAAAAATAATGGTAAAAACATGGGTATGGATTTAACCGCTAAAAAATCATGGTTTGTGATGGATGGAAATATCATTGCACTTGGGACGGATATAAATGGAACAACCCCAACAACAATCGAAACAGTCGTTGAAAATCGCATCCTTGATAGTGATACAGGTTATACGTTGATAGATAAAGATGAAAAAGCAATTACCGACGGAAAATACAATGTGAAAAAAGGAGAATGGATGATTCTTGGAGCGTATGAATCTTCGAACAATCTCGCATACATGATGCTTCAAGATCAATCCGTCACCATTCAAACGGAAACAAATACAGATACATATTTGCAACACTCAGAGACTGAATTAAGTGGCAATGAATATACTGATACATATAAGAAGATTATTGTGAATCACGGTGCTAACGTGCAAGAAGCAACGTATGCGTACATGATGGCACCTGCCGTAGAAATCAGTTCCTTAAGTACTGTGGAGGATTTCTTTGAGATTATTGAGAACAACAAAGACGTTCAAGCTGTTCTTGATAAAAAACACAATACGTTGGGGATTAATGTGTGGAGCCAAGGACCTCATAAGGTGATGGACTATACAATACATTCACCAACATCGGTTCTAATTGATGAACATGCAAAGTCATTTGATATTAACGTTGCAGATCCAACTCAAGCACAAGATTCAATCATGATCTCAACGGATGTTGAATTTTCAGAAGTAATTTTACCTAATAATGTATCTCAAATTGGAAATAATGTATTTGTTGTTGACACGAGAAATTTAAATGGTGTTACAACAACGATTACACTCAACAAAAAAGAGAAAGTGATGCCAAAACCAGGAGGAGAAACAACCCCAAAACCAGGAGGAGAAACGACACCAGAGCCAGGCATAGAGGTTAACGAAATTGTAGAAAATGATAAATCAAGTGATTCAAAATCGGATCCCTTACCGCCAACGGGAGTGAGTGGCTTTGGGATAAGTCTTGGTGCAATGCTAATCATTATAGGAGTCATTGTATTCTGTTTCGATACTAAAAAGAAAATAAAGAACATTGATTAGAAAAAGATAACAAAAAAACGGTACCAAATGTACCGTTTTAGTTTGTATACTGTTTTCAGATTTCCTTGAGGTTAACTAGACTGCAGCTTCAAATAATTCAGCAACTTTACTCCAATTAACAACATCGAACCAGCTTTGGATGTAGTCTGGACGTCGGTTTTGATAATTGAGGTAGTATGCATGTTCCCAAACATCTAGGCCAAGAACAGGAACAAGTCCATCCATAAGTGGATTATCTTGATTAGGTGTTGAAATTACTTCCAATTGTTTGTCAGCATTTACGACTAACCAAGCCCAACCTGACCCGAAACGAGTTTTAGCTGCTGCATCAAATTTTTCTTTAAATGCATCAACTGAACCGAATGTGCTATTTATAGTTTCTAACAATGCACCTTCAGGTTGTTGTCCTGTTGCAGGAGCCATGATTTCCCAAAACATTAAGTGGTTTAAATGACCACCACCGTTATTGCGAACAGCAACACGAATGTCCTCAGGAACATCATTTATATTGCGGATTAAATCTTCTAAAGATTTATCCTTCAAAGCTTCATGTTTATCTAAAGCCGCATTTAAATTTGTAATATATGTTTGGTGATGTTTTGTATGATGGATTTCCATTGTACGCGCATCAATTTGTGGCTCTAAAGCATCATAAGCATAAGCCAATTCTGGTAGTTTGTATGTCATAATAGTACTTCCTCCTAATGGCTACATCATAGCACATGGGGTCGGGTCATTCAAAAGGTATGCCTACTAATGTACTATATTTTGAAATTAAATAATTCACATAATAATTTGGATTAAAAGCCTCTCCGCAGACTTTCAAAATAAGGTCCTGTGTTTCGATTGACCCGCCAAATTGGTGAATGTTTTGACGTAGCCAATCAAATATTAATGATAAATTTCCGTCACGTAATGTTTGTTCCACATCAAGATTTTTCTCCATCGCCGCCATAAACTGTGCAGCATATGCTGTACCAAGTGCATATGTTGGGAAATAACCAAATGATGCATCGGACCAATGAATGTCTTGTAAAATCCCTTCGCTTACTGATGCAGGTGTTAATTTTAAGATACGAGCCATTTCGTCGGCAAACTTTTGATCAAGCCCATGTGCGTCGTGCGCCTCAACAAACATCAATTTTTCGATATTGTAACGAACAAGAATGTGCAGTGGGTATGTCAATTCATCAGCTTCAATACGAATTGCGCCACGTTCAACAAAGTTGATACCGCGAATAAATTCATCAAGTGAAACGCTTCCAAGAACATCAGGTATAATTGCTTGTAATTTTGGATAAAGCGGTGTCCAAAATGCAGCAGAACGACCAATCATGTTTTCTAAAAAACGACTCTGCGATTCATGCAAGCTCATGCTCATCGAATCAGCGATAGCGTAACCCTCAAATTCTGGGTTAACTTGATGGTTATACATGGAGTGACCAATTTCATGAATTATCGAGAAGATACTTTGTGTAAAGTCATTTTCGTGATATGTAGTTGTAATACGAGTATCGTTGATTGAAAATGTACTACTGAAAGGATGCTCAGCTTCGCCAAGAAGACCAAAATCAATACTATAACCAAGATGTGTCATTACTAACTCAGAAATTTCACGTTGTTTTGAAATTGAAACAAAAGCACTCATAAATGCAGGACGCGGTGCTTGGTTTTCAATTACCTTATCGATGAATGGTACAATTTTGTCATTGATCGTTGTAAAGAAATTATCGACAATGTTAATTGTTAATCCTTTTTCATAATCATCTAAAGATGCGTCATAAATGGATGCACCATTTGGTCGATATGAAATAACGTTTCGATGAGATGTGATTAATTCATTCAGGTTCTCAACAAAAGTACTATAGTCCTTATTTTTACGGCTATCAGCCCATACATTATGAGACGCAAGTTTTAGATTTTCAAACGCTACGTACTCATCGTAAGGGATATCTTTGATTTTATTTAAGCTCTCTAACATTTGCGCCGCACTTTTAGCGATAATTGGATCCTCATTTAATAAAGCGTCAGTTAAGGCTACATAGGCTTCATGACTGGTGAACAATGAAAAGTACTCACCAGATAAAAAAGACATTACGCTATTTCGATATGCATCTCCCATTTTAGGTGCTATCGTCTGCGCATCAAACGACATCGTTGTTAATGCTAAAGAATAAGCATTCAATTTATTGTTTAATTCTGAAAAGTTCATAATATACCTCCTGAAATTATTGTACTTCATTCAATCCCAAAGGGATACTATGTTTTACAGAAAAGATGATGTATAATTAGGTGACAAAGTACTGGAGGACTCAATAATGAATGAAATGTATGATGACTGCATTGCGTTATTAGAAGAACGCGGTGTAACCCTTAAAGATATAGTTGATTGTGTGGTTTATCTACAAAAAGACTACATCGCGAACATTCACGAAATCGATATTGAAGATATCGTTAAAAGCGTAATCCGAAAAAGAGAAGTACAAAATGCATTGATGACCGCTATTAATATTGATATTCAAGTTGACAAGGGTGCATTTGGTAATGAAACAATTCAAAATATCATAAGAGTTGATGAAGGATTATATGGTATTGATGAAGTTATGGCATATGGAATATGTAACCTTTATGGTTCTATTGCACTCACAAATTATGGTTATATTGATAAAGTAAAACCTGGAATTATCGGAAAACTCAATGATCATGATGCAGGGCAATGCAATACCTTTATCGATGATATAGTCGGCGCAATTGCAGCTGCAGCTGCGAGCAAGCTTGCACATTCACATAGTAAATAAAGGCTGGAAAGGGAACATATGGAACAGAAAGTGAATCAAGATCAAATTCAATCACTCCTTAAGCGACTTGATGTCCCTTCAGACGGTGTATTAATAATACATGAAAATAGCAATGTTCCTGCACTTGTATCAAAATATGTGCTTGATATGCTGTTAAAAAATATAGAAGACCGAACTGTTTCGATAATTGGTGATAATACGTTTAATAATAACGTATCCCAAAAGGTACTAAAACCACTTGTTACAACCCAAGAACGAATTATTCTCTCATCGGGAAGAATGCTTCAATTAATGCTCTTAAAAGATGAGACAACATTTGCCCACCATCCGTCTTTAATGATTGGACATATAGGTAAGTACGCAAAGTTCTTTGCCAGACATGTTAAAGTCGATTACCCATACGGTGATAAATCGATATTTCAAGATATGTACGAGTTAAATGCAACAATACTCTTTCTTGGAGAACCCGCACATGTTCCAGAAGCTAAACTTGCATATGCCCACGACATAACGAAGTCAATTAAAAGGAATACAGCAATTAAAGATGGAGAAATAATTTCATTTTTAGATATAGATATTGACGAAACACCGTTATTATCGAAAATTGTTAATTCGAATATCCTGTTGTTTGAAGAAATTGAAAATGTAAAAATCTATGGGATATCCTACAGAATGCTCGTTGACTTCATTACAAAGTGACATTGAAAAAACAAACATAAATGTTATAATTAAAAGTGAACAGGGGAACCAAATGGTTGAGAAAATAACCCTCAAAACCTGATCTAGTTAAGACTAGCGGAGGGAGTTCTGTTTTTACCCTGCGCCTTGTGTGGAGGTTTTTTTTATGAAAACAAAAGATTTAGTTCTAATTGCCATGTATGCCACCTTATTTACAGTATTGGAGTATATAAGTGTTACATTTGGATTATTGAAAATGCCCCAGGGTGGAAGTATTTCCATTAGTGCAGTAGCATTGATTATAGCGAGTTATCACTTGGGATTTAAAAAATCTTTGCTAGTGTCTACAATTTCCATCATCATTATGCTGTTAATCACACCTCCGTACTTTCTCACTGTAGGACAATTCATGGCAGATTATGTATTTTCTTACATGTCATACTCTACAGCGGTGCTCTTTAAAGATCTAAGGTTTGAAGACAAGACATTCCCCACTGGCGCAATTATGTCGAATGCTCTGCGATTTATGTGGCATAATATTGCAGGATGGCTTTTCTTTGCTTCGTATTACGAAGGGAACGTCCTTGGCGGAGTGATGCTTTACAATGCGTCCTATATGGTGCCGACGATGATAATAAGTGCATTTTTAGTTCTATTAATAAGACCAAAATTGAAATAAGAAAATTATATTTTAAATTAGCTATTATTGAATATTGATTGGGAGGGAACATTATGAAACCGAAAGTTGGAGAAGTAATCTACGTACAAAGTTATAAGCATGACGGATCGCTTCATAGAACATGGTCAAGTGGAACGGTATTATCAGCCGATGACGAGAAAATTGTTCTCATTACATATAAAACGTGGGTCGTCGAATCTGATGGACGTCGGTGGTTTACTAGAGAACCCGCAATTTGCTTCTACTATTTAAATCGTTGGTATAATGTCATTGCTATGATCCGTGCTAAAGGAGTTTATTATTACTGCAATCTTGCTTCGCCAAGTGTGTACGACGGCGAGTCATTGAAGAATATAGATTATGATTTGGATGTGAAAGTATTTCCGGATGGTAAGTATATCATTTTGGATGAAGATGAATTTGAATTGCATCAAAAAAAGATGCACTATAGTGAATCCATCATAAGAATTGTTGAAGATGAGAAAAATCGCCTCGTTGAACTGGCTAAACATAAAGAATATCCATTCAAAGACGATACTATTCATCGTTATTTCGACAAATATTTATCAATCCACGAGTTTAAGTAACCTCGTGGATTTTTTTTGCAATAAATGAGTTTTATGTTTGACAACTGGCCCCTGAAGTAGTATTATATGTAGGCACTCAAGAGAACTTTAGTGCAAAATGGTCTTTGAAAACTAAACAGGAAACGTCAATTTCAAAAGAAATACAAGAAATAAACAAAACTCGTCAGAGTATAAAAATGAGAAAGAATCAAATGGAGAGTTTGATCCTGGCTCAGGA
>NZ_WTTA01000006.1:0-76342 GCF_009828825.1 Erysipelothrix aquatica
TTCTCATTTTTATACTCTGACGAGTTTTGTTTATTTCTTGTATTTCTTTTGAAATTGACGTTTCCTGTTTAGTTTTCAAAGACCATTTTGCACCCAAGTTCCCTTGAACGCTTGTACATAATACCACCCTATATCACTTGTGTCAACGCATTTTAGAGACTAATTTAATCTTTTTAAATATACATTTTTCCCAATGTGAGTATGGGTGGTTTTGTGCACTTATTAACTCTATTTTGACCAACTCATCAAGGATTCCATCTCTCCGGTTTCCTCATCGATGGAACTTTCGTCAATTTTAAAACCTTCCCTTAGATAGAACGAAATCGCACCTTTATTTTTTTCATAAACACTGAGTTGAATATCATCATATTTATCTTTCAAGAAATCCATCATTTGTTTACCAATTCCTTTACCACGATGTGACGACAATATAAAAATCCCTGCAAGATAGCTTCCTCCAGTTATACCGGAAAAACCAAGAATCTCATTGTTGTCAATATAAACATACATATTGCTATTTTCCATCGCTTCCTTAACCACTTCTTTATTTTCACGCCAGTATTGTTCCGATATATAGTCGTGTGCTTCAACATTGACCGTTTCCCATATATCAATAACTTTGTCTATTTCACTGATTTTCATGTATCTAATCATAATTCACCTCTCTATATCATTGTATCACAATCACTTTGTGTTAGACGCTCGCTATAGAATACTAGTCGAGTTGAAAACCTCACTGAATAATTTGAAAATAATTTTATAAACAGAAGCTGCACAAGTGCTTACAAAGAAAAAAGGTTCTACATATTCTAGTGTAGGCGAGAAATCCTCAACACTTTTTAATTGAACCAACACTTCAAGGTGAATCATAAGACTTTACCGAAACATCTTTCTTTTGATGATTTTTCATCCGTTAAGTTCGTTCATCATAAAATGTCCTTCATTTATATGAATGTCGCCAACGGAAAAGTACTTGATATCCTTCAAGACAGACACTTAAGCTTGCTCAAGAGTTACTTCTTTCGATTCTCACTCGACGTTAGAGGGCAGGTGGAAACAGTTTGCATCGATATATACGAACCCTACATCCAACTCATTCGGTCCTGTTTTCCCAACGCAAAAATCATTACAGATCGTTTCCATATCGTACAGCATATTAATAGCACTTTAAATTCCACTCGAATGCACGTCATGAAACACAATCCGAAATACTATGCTCGCCTTAAACGATAATGGAAACTCATTCTCAAAGACGCTTCGAGTTTGGATAATCATCACTATCGAAAATTTACGGGTTATAAGTACCTCATGACAGAATCACAGGTTATTGACGATTTATTAAGACTTTCGCAGGAGTTTGAAAGCACCTACTGGCTTTGCCAACATTTAAAACAAGCCATTAGCATAAGAACACGAGGCTATTATCAGATTTGATGAACCCACCAAATTCTCATGTCGCCGAATCAATGAAAGATGTCTTAAAGACCTTTAAAAAACAAAAGAACCCTATTATAAATGCATTAACATATCCATACTCAAACAGGAAACTAGAAAGAACAAATAACCTTTTCAGAGTTATAAAACGAATCGCTTTTGGATACCGAGATTTCTATAACTTTAGATCAAGAATTTTACTAATATCAAACACAATGATACACTTAGAAATTAAAAAAACATCATCGTATTTCTATGACGATGGTACTGACTCTAAATGTGTCGGACTATCTCACCAACACTGGATTATAACGAGCCAAAAAACAACCACGTGGAGTGGTTGTTTCTATATAACGATTATTATTTCAGCGTTGACTTGATAACTTCGACAATATTATCGACTGTAAATCCAAAGTGTTCAAACAGAACATTTCCTGGAGCCGAAGCGCCAAATGTATCAAGGGAAACTGTTGCACCATCAAGTCCAACATATTTACCCCATGGTAACGAAGTTCCAGCTTCAACAGCAACTCGGGATCGAATTGTTGAAGGAATAATAGACTCTCTGTATGCTTCATCTTGCATTTCGAAAAGCTCTGTTGACGGCATACTTACAACTCGAACACCGACGCCAGTTTCGGAAAGTTTCTTCGCTGCTTCTAGTGTAATTGCTACTTCCGAACCTGTCGCAATTGCAATTGCATCTACTGTCTTGGGCTCATATACAATATATCCACCTTTCAACGCATTCTCTCCAGACATTTCGAGTTGCGGAAGATTTTGACGAGAAAGCACAAGTCCAACTGGAGTAGTTTTTGATGACAACGCTAAAGCCCATCCATATGCTGTTTCGCGTGCATCCGCCGGTCTAAAGGTGATGAAGTTAGGTTGTGATCGTAAAATCGACAATTGTTCTACTGGCTCATGTGTTGGCCCATCCTCACCCAAACCGATACTATCGTGCGTTAGTACGTATGTTAACGGCACATTCATAAGAGAACTTAGGCGAGCCATTGGTTTTAAGAAATCCGTAAAACCAAAGAACGTTGCTACATATGGCTTCAAGCCACCGTACAATGATATACCATTACCCGCCGCAGCCATAGCATGTTCCCTGACTCCAAAATGTATGTTTCTTCCGAGATAGTTCTCCGAACTAAATGAGGTTTCACCTTTCATTGCAGTCATGTTTGATGACGCAAGGTCAGCTGCACCACCAAACATATTTGAATATGTATCTTTAAGACGGTTAATCATTTCTCCTGAAACATTGCGAGTTGCTTGTGGTTTGTCTTCAAACTCAAACAATGCTTTATTTTCCAAGAGAGACTCTAATGAAATTTCCGAAAAGTCTTTGTTCCATTGTTGTGCTAATTCAGGATATTCTTTTTCATAATCCTCAAATAGAGCTATCCACATGTCATGAACTTTAGTTCCTTCGTCTGCGATTTCTTTGTAGTGTGCATAAACTTCTTCCGGAACATAGAACGGTTCAAGGCTAGGATATTCTAAGAATGTTTTTAGTGCTTCTATTGATGCATCTCCTAGTGGAGATCCGTGTGACGCTGAAGAGTCTTCCTTGTCACTACCATAACCAATTTTGGTGCGAATTTCGATGAGCGAAGGTTGTTTTGTATTTTCTTTTGCTTTTGCAATTGCTGCATCAATTGATTCGAGATCATTTCCGTCTTCGACAAGGAAAGTTTCGAATCCGTATGCTTCATAACGCGCGCGGACATTTTCTTTGAATGCTAAATCGGTGCGTCCTTCGATAGTAATCTCATTTGAATCATAAAGAACGATGAGCCGGCCTAGTTCAAGTGTTCCAGCTAAGGAAGATGCTTCACTGGTAATTCCTTCCATCATACATCCATCACCAGCCACGACAAATGTGTAGTTATCAATTAAATCATAACCTGGTTTATTGTATTTTGCAGCAAGGTGCTCTTGAGCCATCGCCATCCCTACAGCAGTCGAAAGTCCTGCTCCAAGTGGTCCAGTCGTTGCTTCAACACCATCTGTATGTCCATATTCTGGGTGTCCTGGTGTCTTTGAGTTGAGTTGTCTGAATGACTTAAGATCTTCAAGTGTCACATCATATCCAAACATATGTAATATTGAATATAACAACGCAGAACCGTGTCCTGCTGAAAGGACAAATCTATCTCTATTTATCCACTTACTATCTTTAGGATCAAAATTCATGTGGTTAGCCCACACTGTATATGCCATTGGGGCTGCCCCTAACGGCATCCCTGGGTGTCCTGAGTTTGCTTTTTGTACCGCGTCTACTGAAAGTACACGAAGCGCATTTACTGCTAAGTTATCAATCTGTTTCATAATTTCGCTCCTTTGGTATTAGAGTACCTCATTTTACCTTTTGTTTCAATGTATTACACTAAAAAGCTAGGTCGTAAGAAGCACGAAAGGTTCTATTTTACAATACCTATTCCAAGTCATTATTAACTAAAAAAGACGGTTTCCCGTCTAAATTTTTGCAATTGAATTAATGCTTGCTTTTAATAGTTCGAATTTAGCTTGCGCCTTCTCGATGGTTTCATCAACAATGCAATAATAGAACTTACATTTCGGTTCAGTCCCTGATGGTCTTATCGCAATCCAAGAGCCATCTTCAAGATAAAACTTTAAGACGTTCGATTTTGGAAAATCAAGTTGTTCGCCATTTGAGCGCATTGATGTTTGGAAATCGTCAAAGTACTTTACCCCAATATTCGCAAGGGATTTAAACACACCAGTTCTAAACGTATTTAAGATTTCTTGAATTTCTTCTAAACCAGTTGCACCAGCTCTAGTAATTGCTACTTGAGCCTCAACATGTGCACCATGTTCATCGTAAAGCGCATCTAGAACATCAACGAGCGTCTTATTCTGATTCAAGTAGTAGTTTGTAGCTTCAGCAACCATTAAACATGCCTGAATCGCATCTTTATCTCGTACGAAATCTGCAATTAAGTATCCGTAACTTTCTTCATACCCAAAGACAAAATCGTAATCATTCGCTTCATTATGTTGTTGAATCTTGTTTCCAATATATTTAAAACCGGTTAAGGTCTTTTCTACGGTTACACCATATTTAGAAGCTATCTTTTCCCCTAAATCTGACGTAACTACGGTATTGAACATAATTGGATTGGTTGGCATTGTGTCTAGTTCAATTTTGCTTGAGTAGATGTACTCTTGCAGAATTGAACCCCCTTGATTTCCTGTAAGGTATTGATACATGCCTTTATGCTTAACTACAATTCCCATGCGATCGGCATCTGGATCACAGCTAAGGATTAAATCTGCGTCCAGTCGTTTTCCATATTCAACTGCAAGTTCGTAACTTTCACGATCTTCTGGATTTGGTGTTTTTGTATTACTAAAATCAGGATCAAAGGTGCTTTGCTCCTTAACAACCGTTACATCATATCCAAGCGATGATAACAAGGTGGGGACCATTGGATAAGAGGTTCCATGTTGCGAAGTAAACACAATTTTAATATTCTTTGGTTCTTCGCGTCGAAGTTGTATCGTTTTAATTGCATCGAGATAGAGATTATCGAAGGTGTCATCGATTGCGTGTATCTTTGTTGAGTCAAAGGTTTCCAAATCAATATCAGTTTCATCCTTAACTTCATTAATTAGCGCAATAACTCGTGCGATTTTATCGTCAACAAGCTGACATCCTGTCTCGTCATAAACCTTATAGCCATTATATTCTTTAGGATTATGACTCGCGGTCACAACAATTCCACCAATACACCCCAATTCGCGTACCGCAAATGAAAGCTCCGGTGTTGGTCTTAACGCCTCAAAAATATAGCTCTCAATACCATATCTCGAAAGAATCCGTGCACTGACTTCAGAAAACTCTCTAGATTTGTGGCGATTATCATAAGCAATCGCAACCTTCAGAGGTTGATTAGGAAATGTTTCAACTAAATACTTACCAAAACCCTCATTTGCTTTCGCAACTGTGAGCTCATTCATTCGATTGGGACCTACTCCAATAAGTCCGCGCATTCCTGCAGTCCCAAACTCGAGCGATTTGTAAAATGCATCTTGTTGATCACTATCTGATAAATTATCAAACCCAGATTTTACCCAGTCGTATTTTTCTTGCAATGCTGACCATTTTTTAATTGTCATTTTGTCCCTCCACGATGAAATAAAAAAAATAGAAGATTTACACCTTCTATTTTAATGCAATTATGATATTAAGCAATGACTTTTTGAGCTTTTAATACTTCTTCAATAGTTGCAATTGCTTCGTCTTGATCTTCGCCTTCAGCTGAAATTACGATTTCTGACTGAGTTGGGATTCCCAATGACATAACACCCATGATTGATTTCATGTTTACAGCTTTACCTTTGTAGCTAATTTTAATTTCGCTTTTAAATTTACTTGCTGCGTTAACTGCTACTGTTGCTGGACGTGCGTGTAATCCAACTGGATCGATAACTGTTACTGTGATTTCTTTCATTATTTTTTCCTCCTAGTTTTTTCCCTTTAATTTTATACTATTCGTAAGAATAATACAATCTAATGCACTTTTTAATGCAAACCATTTCAAACTACTTATGGTATGGGTGATTCTTAGCTATCATAAACATTCGGTACACTTGTTCATAAAGCATTAATCGGACAAGTTGATGGGGGAATGTTAGGTTCGAGATTCGCCAACGTATATTTGCTCGCTGTCGTATTTCATCACTCACTCCATGTGAACCTCCGATAATGAATATCACCGTTTTTCCATGATCTATCAAATCTACCAGCTTCTCGGACATTTGTGGAGAGGTAAAATCTTTTCCTTGCAAATCCAAGAGAACAACATGGTCCCGTGGATCTATTTTGTCAAGAACGCGTTGCGACTCATCTTGAATAATGCCATTAATATCATTTTCTTTTTTATTACTATTTGGTAATTCAATCATCTCTATCATATGAATTGGTTTAAGGCGTTTTTGAAATTCTGCAATGAGTGCTTGCATCTCTTTTTCTTTAATTTTTCCAATTGCGATTATTTTTATCACTTGAGAGTTACTTCCAAATCAATCGTTTTCCCAGCACGGAGTACTTGCATCGATACCGTGTCGCCTGACTTTTTGGTGTAAAGTTGATTTCTAAAAGTCTTGTAATCTGTAATCTCTTTACCGTCAAAACTTGTAATGACATCATTTTTCTCTATACCACCTAATGCTGCTGGACTCTTTTCGACAACTTCAACTACAAAGACACCGCCTTTTAAATCATCCGGAATGTTGTAGTAACTTCTTTGGAATGGATTTAACGCATCTACCGATGTTGATGATACTCCGAGTACAGGATATTGTACTTTTCCAGTTGCCGCGATTTCGTCGATGACGCGTTGAACTTCATTTGCTGGAATCGCAAATCCCATTCCTTCAACTTGTTGTGGGTTCAATTTCATCGAGTTAATTCCGATGAGTTCACCATTTAAGTTGACAAGTGCACCACCACTGTTCCCAGGGTTAATTGCTGCATCTGTTTGGATTGCAACTCTATCCCAATCCGGTTGGCCGTCTCCATTTATGTCAACAGGAATTTTTCGGTCTTTTCCAGAAACAACTCCGAATGTAACTGAGTTTGCGAATTCAAGATCGATCGGACTTCCGATTGCTAATACAAATTCACCAACTTTCAATCCCGATGAATCTCCTAATACAATGGGTTCAATATCTGTTTTTTCTTTAACCTCAAGCAGAGCAAGGTCTGACAGTGGATCAGAGCCAATTAATGTCGCTTCTTTATCTTCACCGTTTGACAAACGTACGCTGAATTTGTTTCCACCATTGACGACATGTTCGTTCGTAATTATTTGAAGCGTATCACCAGTATTCTTGTAGATAACACCTGAACCACTCCCCATGGCACGATCGCCTTGGTAATTAACGACACTTACTACTTTGTCCTCAACTTTTTCAACAACGCGTGTTGTATCAATATCAAAATTCGTAACAACTTCCTGAGATGGTTTTCCTGACTCAGTTTGTGTTGTTGTCGGCTTGTTATTTACCTCATAGAGCTGGTATGTTAAAAAACCATTCCAAGCAAGTAAAATTACAAGTATTCCTAAAAAAGTTCGTTTAAATCCATCATTGTTTTTCATTGTTTATGCCTCCCATTACAATCTCATATTGTTTTGCGACGCTTATTTCTATCCTAGGGTTTGAAACAATATCCGACACGGTTTCAATTGCCAGTGCTTCGGTATTTGCTTCGGCGCTCAAGTGAGCGAGTACTATTTGTTTCGTATTCTCTGTAACAACTTTTGATAACACTAATCCGGCATCAGAATTTGACAAATGTCCAACATCTGACAGTATGCGCTGTTTGATATAGTATGGCCTCATCGTTTTCATCAACATTTCCGGATCATGATTACTTTCTAAAATATAGTAATCTGCATTTCGTAAATAGACGAGATCTGTTTCCTTAACATAGCCTGTATCGGTCATATAAACCAGTTTGCGTTTTCCGTCATCAAGAACATAGCCTACAGAATATGCATCATCGTGCGATGTTTTAATCGGCATGATGTGAATCCCGTCAATCTCAAAGGGTTCATATGGAATGACTGTTGTAAAGTCTTCCATATCAGGAGACGATGTAAATACTGATTTGTTCTTGAAATGCTTTAATTGGCTTGTGTGGTCTGAGTGGTCATGGGTTATCAAAACATGATCGATATCATCAAATCCCAAGCCAAGAGATTCAAAACTTTGACTAAGGTATCTTTTGGTTGTACCACAGTCAATAAGGATGCGTGTACCGTTTGTTTCTATAATACATGCATTTCCTTTCGAACCACTTGCCAGTATTGCATAATTCATTTCTTTACACCACCTCCTACTAACAACCTAACACAGAACATGGATCAATCCGTGTTCCGGATTGGTAAACTTCAAAGTGAACATGGGCTCCAAAACTTCGACCCGTATTACCAATATACCCAATCGCCTGGCCTGCAGTAACAACCTCTCCAACTTGGACGTATGATCCCGGATTACGCATATGAGCGTAACGTGTTTGATATCCGTTTCCATGGTCTATTAATACATAATTACCCCAGTCGTCTTTGTATGTCGCTTCAATTACGACACCACGGTCAGAGGCATAAATTTCACCCAAACCACCATTTCCAAAGTAAACAAAATCAGTTCCATTATGTCCTTGATAACAACTATTTCCATAAGCACAGGTAATGAACCCATTGGTAACAGGCCAACGGAACTTCCCACTCCCAATGCGAGGTTCAATTTTTGTACCAACACGTACTTTTCCGCGTATTGGTTCGACTGTAGTATGCTCCGATACTCTCTTGGAAGAAACTGACTGCATGTTGACCGTTGTATCGTTATATGTAACATCACGCAACCCATTACGTTCGACGACATCAATTATTTCGACACCTTCTTTTAGTTCTGGATCTTCCACATATTCAATGTCTTCAGGATAAACTATCTCCTCAATACGTCGTTCTCGAACGACTTCAACTGTCAGTGGCGAGTTAAACTTGCTAACATTCAGGACTATTCCTGGCTGTAAGAGTTGTTCTCTACTAACAATTTTATCTCGGTTCAGCGAAAGAATTTGAGATCCTGTCATCCCATGCTTCCAACCAATACCATCAACGGTATCAAAGCGTTCGACTTCATAAGTTTCAATACTTGGATCGTATCCATAACTTAGAAACTTAAGTACAGTTGCTTCGTCTTGCATAATTTTTTCAACCGGCGCAAAGCCTGGTGTAACTTGAATTGTCTCTTTAACACTCAGCGCAATCTCTCGTTCACCATAACCAGTCATCGGCGGTAATTTGTCACCTTTTTTTAGTACATTGTAAACATCATCTGATGATACAAAGTTTTTAATAAATCCTTCACGTGCTCGTTCGAAATCTTCAATGTTTTTCACGTAAATAATCGCACCGTTCGAAAACTCAATTTTATGTGCTTCAATAGCTAATAATCCTTGGTCGTAAAGGTAATTAAAAATTTCTGTGTCTTTGTTCTCATATGAGTTATAGCTAAGTGCCTTTGTTGTATAGACATCTTCCGATGGTCCAAGTTTTGAATTTTTAAATTTGTCTTTGTACTCTGCCTCATAAACGCGATCAAAGTTGCTTTCAAACAATTCTGTATTGTTTAAGATTCCGATCAAGGTATCTTTTTGGTATATTTTAACGACCTCATGGGGTTTATCACTGGTTGCAACAACATTTTGCGGAATAATTGCTGAGGCAACATCTGTAATTTGATAAGTCTCACTATTTATCATTTTGGAGTCACTCTGATTGAGCAAATATCCCAAAATAACGCTTAGTAGAGCTGCTCCTAAAATAATGGGTAGCTGCTTTTTCAAATCAAACATCCTTTCTATCTACATGTAACAAAGCCGTTGCATGCATTAAGTCGATTCCCCCCAGAATCCCAAATTTCTAAATGTAAGTGAGGTGTAGTCGCAAAACCTGTATCCCCAACTTGACCGAGATACTGTCCAGCTGCAACCGTTTCACCTTGCGATACTGCTGCAGGTCCTGGCATATGGGCATAAAGTGATTGGTAACCATTACCATGGTTGATCCGCACCCAATGACCCCATCCAGATTGATCATATCCTTTACCATTTACAACCCCGCGGTCAATTGAGAAGATTGATCCATAGACACCCCACGGTTGCATATCAACCCCACGGTGTCCACCGTAACATCCAAACTCACAAATAACACGTCCATCCGCCAGCGGCCATCGTCCAGTTCCAGCAACACCAATATTTGATACTTTTGGTTCTTCTTTGGTTCCAATTCGCACTTTCCCGCGAACCGCTTCAGTGGTTGTTTTTCGAGATGTTTCATCAGACCGTTGTTGTTCCCCGTTCACAAATAAAATGTTATAGGAAACATCCGCAATTCCTTCTTGTGCCACCACATCTACAATCTCTGTTCCCTCATCGACTGTTGGATCTTCAATGTATTCGATATCTTCTGGATAGATTGGTTCGGTAGTTTTCATTTCTTTTGTTACAAGAACGGTAAATGGTGAGTCAAATTTACTGACATTCAATTCCATACCTTCTTGTAAAATTTGTTGTTCTGACGAAATCTTGTCGCTATTGATGGATACAATTTGTGATGCGGACATCCCATTTTGTGACCCCACCCCAGCAACGGTATCGTATTTTTGGACTGTATAATTCTCAAGTTTAGGTTCATAGCCGTAGTTTAAGAACGTTAATACCTGGTCTTCATTCATGAGAATATCTTCTTTACTTGCAAGTCCTTTTTCGATTTTTACTGTTTCGTTAATTTCCAGAGATTTTTCAAGCATTCCTGAACTATCGGGAGTTGTCGGTTTCTTTTGATTAACAAATGCCTCGTAACCTGCTTCTGTCACAAAGTTTTTTATAAACATTTCCCGCGCAGTGTTAAAGTCTTCTCTGTTTTTAACATAGATAACTGCACCGTTTGAGAACGTTACTTTGTTACTTTCAATCGCAAATAAATTCTTCTCGTGAATATAGCCAAAGATTTCTACATCACGATCTTCGTAAATGTTATAACTCAATTCTTTGGTTTGGTAAATATCATCGATGAAACTCAGTTTTGAATCTGGAAACTCTTCTGCATATTCATTAGCATAAACGTCATTGAACATGGTATCCAATCGCGATGTATCGCGAATGATTCCGACAAGTTTTCCTGAATGATAAAGTTTTGTAATCTCAACTGGTCGATCATTTACCGCTACAACCTCTTGAGGGAAGTTTGCTTTCGATGTATCAATGACTTGCATAGCTGCTTCAATGCTTTGTTGGTCTGATTGATATTTACCGAGCAATCCAAGAATTACACTCAGTCCCAGCGCAACTCCTATCACAATAAAATTTTTCTTCATCGATCATCACCTACCTTCCTGTTGCTACATCGTAAAATTTAGTTATTGACGCATTGAATTGCATCGTTATATCTGCAAGAGCACCGTTACGGTGTTTACTAATTTTGACCAAAACTTCTTGCAAATCGGGTTTTGGCCCTTTCGGTACATCATCATTTTCTTCGTGCTGTGTATAGTATTCTTCACGATAAAGGAACATTACGATATCCGCGTCTTGCTCAATCGACCCCGACTCACGGAGATCACTCAATTGCGGGATTTTGACTTCACGCTTTTCCACGTTACGCGATAATTGTGAGAGCGCAATAACCGGAACTTCCATTTCCCTAGCTAATTGTTTCAGACCACGGGATATTTCAGAAACTTCTTGTTGGCGACTATCGGAATTTCCACGTCCTGTAATCAACTGAATATAGTCAATAACAACCATATCCAAACCAACTTCTGCTTTTAGTTTTCGACATTTCGAGAAAATTTCCGCCATCGTTACTGTCGAACTATCATCGATATAAATATTCGTGTTTGACAGCACGCTTGCCGCCATACTTAAATCATTGGACATTTCATCCGTCAAATTCCCCGATCTTAAAAATTCACTTTTAATCGAAGATTGCGCAGCTAACATACGACTCATTAAATGTGTGGCTGGCATCTCTAAAGAGAAAACTGCAACACTTCCTTTACCGTTATCGTTATGTCTTGCCACATTAAGTGCAAGATTCAGTGCAAACGCTGTTTTACCAACCGACGGGCGGGCAGCCAGAATAATTAAATCTCCACGTTGAAGTCCATTTGTAACGCGGTTTAAACTTTCAAATCCTGTCTTTAAACCGGTGATACGATCTCTATTTTCTTGAATTTTTGCCAGATTCGCCAAGAATTCCGCAACAACTTCCTGGCTTGACAGCATATCTGAAACCTGACGATCTTGCGTAACTTCTAATACACCCTTTTCCGCAAAATCGAGAAGATTTTTAACTTCTGTTGTTGAATCAAATCCTTGGTCCACAATTAATTGCGCAACACTAATGAGACGTCTAATTTGTGCCTTTTCTTGAACGACATCAACATAATGCTTCAATGTAGCAGGGGCTGCAGCATTCGCTGTTAAATAGAATAGAAAGTCAACACCACCAATACTATCAAGTTCATGATGATCTCTAAGTCTTGAAATTAATGTCGTTGCATCTAAAAAATTCCCAGCTTCAATTATGTCTAACATATGACGGAATATTTTTTGATGTTCAGTGTTGTAGAAGTCATCTACTACAAGGTTATGTTCATTAATACGATTGACTGAATCTGGATAGACCAGTAACGTACCAAGAATCGCAACCTCCGCATCATGACTATACGGTAATTGACGCATGGATTATTCTTCCCCTATTAGTCGAACTTTGATTTCACCTGTTACATGATCGAAGATTGTTGCCGTAATACGGTTCATACCTAAATGGGATACGGGACCATTAGGTTTGAATTTACGTTTATCCACACGGATATCGTAGTCTTTACGCAATGCTTCTTCCACATGTTTTGTCGATACCGAACCAAATGTACGACCACCTTTTCCAACTTTAACTGTAAATTCTAATGTAATATCTTCTAAACGTTTTGCTATTTCTTTTGCTTTTTCAACTTCAATTGCATGTTCTTCGGCGCGAGCATCTTTTTGATCTTTGAGAACTTCACGACTTCCACCACTTGCGATAACCGCTAATTTCCCAGGAAATAAAAAGTTACGTGCATAGCCATCTGCAACCTCTACAATTTCGTCTTTTTTTCCTAATTTTTTTACATCTTTTAATAGTATTACTTTCATATTAGTCACGTTCCTCTCTTACTGTTTTAATCGCTTCTTGTAAAGCTTCAACGATTTCATTCATTGATTGATTTCGAATTACGGTAGCGGCACCTGTAAAGTGTCCACCACCACCTAATTTTTCCATCACAACCTGAACATTGAGTTCCCCTTTAGAGCGCGCTGAGATTGCAATTGATTCTTCATCGACTGGCGCAATCACAAAGGACGCCTCCACTTCCCTTACAGATAGAATTTCATCTGCTGCTTGCGAAAGCATTGTTCGTTGTAATATTCCATGTTTATATGCTGCGATAACGTAATCATCATAGAGTTTACTTGTCGCAAGAATTTTAGTTTTCGTTTCAAAGTCACCATAATCATCACGAAGCATATTTTCAACTTCAGCTAAATCCGCACCATATTTGCGCAATTCCGCTGCCGCCTGGAATGTTCGGCTTCCACTGCGGTGTCTAAATCTGTTAGTGTCAATAATCATTCCTGTATACATATATGTTGCAACTAACTTACTAATCACAACGTTCTTACGATGGTACGGGAAGAGTTCGATTATTAATTCACTCGCTGATGACGCCGATGACTCAATATAGGTAAGGAGCGGTTTAAATTTAAATTCTCCAGTTCGGCGATGATGATCGATTACAGCAATCCGTTTTGCCATTCCGATAATATCTAAGAATTGTGTCTGTTCAAGACTGTGGTGGTCAACCATGATCACTAATGTCTTGTCTGTAATTATACTGAGTGCTTGTGAATGACTTATGAAATTATGATTTTTTTCAAATTCTTCACGATTTTTTCGTATTGCATCGGACAAATTTGCTTCGATATCATCTGGATTCAGGACTATTGAAGCACGTTTGCCATAAACTTCTGCAATTGCCGCTACCCCTAGTGCACTCCCAAAGCAATCGAAATCCATCATTCTATGTCCAACAATGATGACTTCTGTCGAATTATTGATGACATCTCCGAGATTTTGGGCCATGACACGAACACGAACCTTACTTCGTTTTTCAACCGCTTCGGTTGACCCACCGAAGTATGTCATTTCCCCATCTTTAGTGTTAATAACGACTTGATCTCCACCACGACCTTGAGCAAGTTCAAGAGCACGGTTCGACATGTCTTCTAACTCTCTAAAACTCTCTGCTTGGCGGGCAAACGCCAATGATAATGTAATACTTGCATCCATTTTTGCCGCTTCTTTGCGAATTTCATGGAGAATTGTAAATCGTTCTTGGGTAATTTCTTGTAAAATTTCTTCATTTAGCACCATCAGATAACGGTCTGATCGAATACGTCGGATATACATTTTATGACGATCCGCCCAACGTACAACTGCTTGCCGAATATTCATATCAATTAACGCGATAACTTGTTCCTCTTCATACTGTGTCGTTTCTTCATAGTTATCTAAATACGCAATTCCTAAAACAACGGAATTGTTACGGTTATTCCGTTCCAACTCAGTAAGTCGTGAAACATCTTTAAAAAATATGATATTGTCATTATTTCTAATGGTCGCCTCATATTCTTTATTCTTTATTGTTAATCTCACAAATTCTTCTTTGCCATTTATCAATTTCATAACTTCAGGGTATGCAGTTCGAATGTTTTTTCCAATATCCGATTCTTCAAAATTTTCACTCACCCATGTTATGGTTCCATCATCTGTAATGGTGACGACAGAAATTTTCCCGTACTCAAACGCATCTTGTGCCTCATATCCTAATAAGTCGGATACTTTAAGAACACGACTTTGAGTGCTGCTTACAGTCGTGTAAAACATTACACCAATGATGATAAGATTTACGAGAATAATGATATATTGCAAGATATAGAGATTATCTGGAAATGCCAATTGAAAGACAACGATTAGTGCGACTTCCACAAACGCAATAATCAAGAGCTGCGTTTTAAGCGTCTCGAATTTTTTTATCATAAAATTCCCCCTAAGGTTTCGTCTATAATTTTATCACAAATAGGACTTTCTGACTATTGACTCATTTTTTATAGCGTCGCTGCATAACATTAATAAGGACCGTCGAGCTTGTTTTGATAATGAAGGTTTCCATGAGAATCAATATTAAGATTCCTATAATAATTATTATATGGTAAATCGCAGGATTCGCAATGTACGGCATCATATTTTGTGTTGCCGAATACGCAAGGGAATACTCAAATCCAAAAAACGCCCCAAATTGTGTAATCATCAACACGTAAACGGGTATTGCGGATACCACCAAGAGTGCATAAGTTTGCCTCGTTTTCAACCTCTTGGAGTTCGCAAAAATACAAACAAGCCCGATAAGACCATAACCTGTCATAAGGAGAACTGTAGGTAGATATCCAGTGAAAATGAGTGCTGATACAACACATGCAATATACACCGGAAAACTAGATTTAAGCCCAAAATAGAACCCATACACAATGAGTGGAACGGGTAAAAAAGACATAAATACGCCAACAGTTGCGCGATCAAAAAGCATTATAAGCGTTGTAAGTGCTACGGTCATTGCACCGGATGTTAGATGTTTAGTAGTTTTCATAAGTATACCCCTTTATATAAAAAACCTCTCACTTGCGTGAGAGGATTCATATGTATCTTAGTTGTCTGATACGTATGGTAATAAAGCCATTTGGCGTGCACGTTTGATAGCTGTTGCTAATGGACGTTGGAATTTAGCTTTTGTTCCTGTTACACGTCTTGGAATAATTTTACCGTTTGCTGAGATAAAGCGTTTTAAGAGTTCCACATCTTTGTAATCGATTGTATCGATGTTATTTTTTGTAAAGTAGCAAACTTTACGACGTGGTCCACGGAATTTTTTGAATGACATAGTCTAGCTCCTTTCTGGTTAGAATGGAAGATCGTCACTAGTAATATCTAGAACTGGTTCATCATCCATTGAGAATGATGGTTCCGGATCAGCTTGATATGCAGGTGTAGACTGTGCACCTGATGACTGATACGGTTGAGTTTGTTGCTCACGCTCTTGACGTTGTGTACGTGATTCCAATGAATTAACACTTTCAGCATTAATTTCTTGTACATATACACGTTTACCAGTAGCATCTTCATACGATCTCGATTGAATTGAACCTTCGACACTAATCAAAGCACCTTTTGTAAGGTAGTTTGAGATAAAGTCAGCTGTTTGATTCCACGCGACACAGTTAATAAAGTCAGCTTGCTCTTGTTGAGAAAAGCGACGGTTTACTGCGACAGTGAATGAAACAACAGATTTACCTGTTTGTGTTTTACGAAGTTCTGGGTCTCGAGTCAAACGACCCACTAATATTGCGCGGTTAATCATAGTTAAATCACTCCTTTAGATTAGTCTTCTAAACGAACAATCATATGACGTAATACATCTTTATTGATACGTGTTAAACGATTGAATTCGTTTATTGCTGTGTCTTCTGATGTAAATGTAGTAACAACATAGTAACCTTTTTTAAAGTCTTCGATTTCGTATGCTAGCTCACGTAATCCCCACTCATTGACGTTATCAAGAGTTGCTCCGTTATCTGTTAAGATTGCATGTGACTTTTCAATCACTGCAGTACGTGCTTCTTCGTCTAATGAAGGTTTTACGATGTACATTAATTCATATTTACGCATGTGTACACCTCCTTTTGGTCTATGGCTCATAATGAGCAAGGATAATTGCGTTTATCCGTTTATTCATTATAGCAAATGAATCCTTGCGTGTAAATACATTCCATCAATGTTAAATACGCAAGGATTCATTCTTTTCATAATTATTAATGATTGTTTTTTAAAATAAAGCGTGCGTTACGAACATCTCCGTGTTCTACCGCAATTTTCACTTCACTTACAGCACGTACAACGGACGCATCATCTGTAAATTCATGATCAATATTTCGCGCTTTATTATAGCAGTTAATGATAAATGATGTATTGAATGCTTGTGGTGTCTGAGACACCATGAGTGTTGATGTATCTACCGTTTCCACAATGTATCCATTCACAACTCTATGTACTGCAGCACGTGGTTCAATCGCAAGAACACATGCCTTTTCGGATCCCATTCGATGAATAAGTTTATCAATGAGACTTTGGGTTAACCACGGACGAACACCATCATGAATCAAGACAACATCTTCCGATATCGCCATCAACCCAATTTTCACACTATCGGTACGTGTTTTTCCACCTTTTACGTAGACGATCTTACCACTACCTGTAGTTTGCACAAATTTTTGCATATCTGCTGCACTTGTAACGATTACAATTTGGCGGCAATTTTCATCGCGTTGAAAAATTGATATGGTTTTTCCGAGAACACTTTTGGAGTCATCAAATGATGCAATTGCCTTTTCATAGCTTTCACCCTCTGCAGCACCCTTACCTGCCGCAACTAACAGTACTGAATAATTCATAATACACCTCTTATTTCCCTTTGAGTTATTCTAACATATTGTATTTGCGAGATAAAGTTTATCGGGTAATTTCGTAGAAAAACCCGAATACTCGGGTTTTGGTTCTTGTGACGCTTTATATAGGATTATAACCTATTGTTCATTATCTCAAATAAGAGCATGAAGACTCACTAAATCAAGCACATGATTAGAAACTAATACTACGATTTAAGTGAGTGAGTCACAATCATGAAAGCTTCGTTCTTGGTTAGTTATCGCCACTTACCTCACCCTTAAACGCATGTATTTGTTTCACGATTTCGGTCGACTACATGATATGAGTAACACTAAGCGAACCGTCAATTTCACCCTCTTCTAGACAACGCTCGAGATATGGAACTAAGAGTTCATTTACATACTCAATGTACTTAAGAAAGAATCTTAGGCTATTCAACAATTCATAAGAAGTACTTACATATTGATATGTTGATTTATCGAACATATCTACAAGAAACAATTCTTGTATTTTTCTCAATCCATTCAAAGAAGGATCCTTGAGTATTGAATCAAACACATTACGGTCAGGCAGCATTCATTCAACAACTTTATCAGCGATTTCTTGTTTAGACTTGAAGTGATGGTAAAACGCACTTTTAGTTAAGCCATCTAGTGGATCAATAATATCTTGTACTCGAGTTGTCGCGAATCCTCAACTCGTGAATTACTTGACTGCACTTTCAAGAATCAAAACTTTAACCTCTTTTGCTGTGTAACGACAAAAAATCCATAACAAGTGATTGTTATGGATTAAGTAAAATACATTTTATCTATTTTTCATGTGTGGGAATAAGAGTACATCGCGAATGCTTGCACTATCTGTGAGTAGCATAATAAGTCGATCTAAACCAATTCCAATTCCACCTGTTGGCGGCATCCCATATTCAAGTGCCTCAACAAAATCAGTATCCATGTCTGTTGCTTCATCATTCCCAAGGTCTTTTTCTTTAAGTTGATTTTCAAAACGCTCGCGTTGATCAATAGGATCATTAAGTTCGCTAAATGCATTTGCATATTCACGCGCGTCAACGAAGAATTCAAAACGGTCGGTAAAACGAGGGTCCGCTGCATTTTTCTTCGCGAGTGGAGAAACCTCAACAGGGTGACCATAAACAAATGTCGGTTGAACAATTGTTTCTTCACAGAATGTTTCAAAGAATTCATTCACAATATGACCGAATGTTTGTTGGTGTTTAGCAATATGAAGTCCATGTGCTTTTGCGATCTCAAGTGCTTCAGCATCTGATTTTACATCGAAGAAATTAACACCTTTAACTTCGTTAATTAGTTCTACCATATGAACGCGTCGGTAAGGTCCCTTCAAGGAGATATCTTTTCCTTGATAATTAATCTCTGTTGTACCCAAGACGTTGTCAGCTAGATATAGCATTAAGTCTTCTGTCAAATCCATCATATCATTCATATCTGCATATGCTACATATGCCTCTACAGTTGTGAACTCCGGATTATGTTTTGGACTCATTCCTTCGTTACGGAATAGACGGCCAATTTCGTAGACCCCTTCCATTCCACCAACGATTAATCGTTTCAATGGTAACTCCGTAGCGATTCGTAGATAGAAATCCATATCTAGCGTATTGTGATGTGTTACGAAAGGACGTGCAGCTGCTCCTGAAAGTATCGGTGTTAGCACAGGTGTTTCAACTTCCGCTAATCCACGATCATCAAAGAAATTACGGATTGCTCGCATAATTTTAGGACGCATAAATGCTGTGTTTCGTGACTCTTCATTCATAATGAGGTCTAGATAACGACGACGGTAACGTTCTTCAATATCTTGCAAGCCATGGAATTTATCTGGTAATGGACGTAGTGCTTTTGTTAAGTGGACTACATTTGTTGCCTTTACGGATAATTCCCCATGGTTTGTACGGAAAATAATACCTTCGACGCCAATGATATCGCCTAGATCTAAATCTTGGAAATATTCAAATTGTTCATCACCTACTGTATCTTTACGGATATATACTTGGATTTGTCCATCACGGTCTTGAAGATGGATGAATCCAGCTTTTCCCATAAGTCGTTTGGTCATGACGCGCCCAGCGACGGATGTAATTACAGCTAATTCTGCGAGTTCTTCTTTTGATTTCAGGTCGTATGCATCCAAGATTTCTTTTGAGCGTTCCTTCGGCTTGAAACCACTTGCGTAAGGATCAATTCCCTTTTCGCGTAAGGCTTCCATTTTTTCTCGACGAACAAGTTCTTGTTCTGTTAATTCATGCGACATAATTTCACTCTTCTTCCTTGTCATTAATTTATCACTTACTATTCTATCAAATTCTTTGATTTAATTCATCTTATATCGTTTCTTAGATATTTTTTACTGAATATGCAAAGAGCGAACGCAGCGCGCTCACTCATTTAACTTCGCTCATTGATAATTGATTGAAGTTCGTTTTCTTCGAAATGATATTCTTCATTGCAATAATGACACTTCAACGTTGCGCCTTTATCTTCTTCGATAATTTCAGTTAAATCATCACTCGACAATGTGCGCAGCACATCAAGCATTTGCTCACGATTGCATCCACAGTAATATTGAACATCTTGGCTCCCTAAGATAACACTATCATCAAAAAGGGATGTTGCAACATCTATTGCCTCTTTATCAATCATAATATTGGAAACTGGCGGCAACTGTAAAAACACAGTTTCGATTGCCACAATATCTTCTTCTGTCGCCTCTGGTAGAACCTGGATTAAAATTCCTCCCGCAGACATAATGCTGAGGTCTTCATTTACTAACACCCCAACGGATAAAGCTGATGGAATCTGTTCACTTTGAGCATAGTAATATGCAAAGTCTTCGCCAATTTCACCAGTGCGAAGCTCTACTTGGGAACTAAATGTTGCTGAGTTTCCAGACTTATAAGTGACATGAAGTGACCCTTGACCTACAATGCCTCCGACATCAAGTTTGCCCGTTGCTTCATTTACCTGATGTGCGTGAGGGTTTGAAACCAATCCACGTACATTTCCTGCATTATCTGCATTTACGAGAATATGGTTAAGAACACCATTACTTTTGATTTCCGTAACAATTTTTTCGTTATCACTTTTTAAGGTTGATCCCATAATCACAGCAACACTCATAACCCGACCTAATGCAGCGGATGCTGCTGGATAGGTATCATGAATTACTCTTGCCTTTTCTACTGAGTTTGTTGTTTTAGTCACAAAGAACCGAACACGGCCACCACGTGCGAGCCCTCGTACGATTTGATCTGTCATATTTATCTCCTATTTGGTTTAAAATGCCCCATCGAAATGGGGCATTGATTATGCTTCTACTATTTCTACTTCTACGGGTTCATTCCCCGCATCATTTGCATCGCGTCCTTCAACAATATTGTTGATTTGTTCTGCAGTAATTGTTTCAAATTCAAGAAGAGCAGCAACAATGCGTTCCATTAATGGGCGTTGTGCCTCAATAATAACTCTTGCTTCTTCTTTAGCTTCGTCAATAATGCGACGTACTTCTTTATCAATCTCAAAGGCAATTTCGCCAGAGTAGCTTGAACGTGATGAATAATCACGACCTAAGAAGACGTTGTCACCTTGGCCATCATCATATTGAATAGGTCCTAAATTACTCATTCCATATGTTGTAACCATTGCACGAGCTATACGTGTAGCACGTTGAATATCACTATATGCACCCGTTGAAATTTCATCAAAGAATACTTCTTCCGCAACACGTCCACCAAGCAATCCAGTAATCTTAGCTTTAAGATCTGTTGCACTTTGTGTAAATGTTTCTTCTTCAGGTGTCATTAAGTTATATCCACCAGCTTCGCCACGAGGGATAATTGTAACTTTTTGAACTTTATCAGCTGCAGCAAGTTTCAATCCAATAATTGCATGTCCTGTTTCATGGACTGCGACCATATGACGTTCTTTTTCACCATACTTACGTGATTTTTTAGCTGGACCCATCATGACTCGGTCAATCGCCTCATCAAGTAGTTCCATTGTAATTTTAGGTTGTTTCTCTCGAACCGCGAGAATTGCTGCTTCGTTTAGAACGTTTTCTAAGTCAGCACCTGAGAATCCAGGTGTACGACGCGCAATATTTTCAAGCTCGACATCTTGTGCAAGTTGCTTATTACGAGCGTGAACACCAAGAATAGCTGTACGGCCTTTAACGTCTGGTAACCCAACAGTTATTGTTCGGTCAAAACGGCCTGGTCGTAGCAAAGCAGGGTCAAGAACATCAGAACGGTTCGTAGCCGCTAGAATAACAACACCTGAATTTTCTTCAATTCCATCCATCTCAACAAGCATTTGGTTCAATGTCTGTTCGCGTTCATCATGACCACCACCAAGACCGGCACCACGTTGGCGACCAACAGCATCAATTTCATCAATGAAGATGACACTTGGTGCATTTTTCTTAGCTTCTTTAAACATATCACGAACACGGCTTGCACCGACCCCGACAAACATCTCAACAAAGTCAGAACCTGAGATTGCAAAGAATGGCACATCAGCTTCACCAGCCGCTGCCTTAGCAAGTAATGTTTTCCCTGTTCCCGGAGGACCAACTAATAACATACCTTTAGGAATTCGGGCACCCATTTCTTCGTATTTTTTAGGGTTTTTCAAGTAGTCAATTAACTCTTTCATTTCTTCTTTTTCTTCGTCAGCACCCGCAACATCCTTAAATCGAACTTTTACGTTTGATTGGATTTTTGCACGTGATTTACTAAACTCGAAGGCTTTGTTATTTCCACCGCCTCCCATTTTAGAGAAGATAAAGACCATACCACCAATTAGCAGTACATAAGGTAAAACTACAACTAGAAGGTCACTAAAGAGGTTTGATTCCGTAATGTCTGGATATGTAACCTTTGGATCTTCTGCTTCGATAATTTTTTGTAATTCATTAACATTTTGTTCTGTTCGTGGGAAGCGTGTTTCAAACGTCTTCGTACGTCCATTCTCATCTTTATACTTACCATTAATATCGATAACAAACTGACGAACTGTCATTGATGAATCTGTTACGGTATTTTTTTCGATTACATCGTAGAATTCAGCATTTGAAATCGGTGCAGATCCTTGAAATGTGAAAAATCTTATAAGCATAATTGCCATAAACAATGTAATTAATGTCAGAATAATATTATTTTTATTATTTTTTTTCAATCTGTCCACTCCTCTTACTGATAGACTTCATCCTTAAGGATTCCAATGTAAGGTAATTGTCTATATTTTTCGTTAAAGTCTAAGCCAAAACCGATTACAAATTCATTAGGGATTTCAAATCCGATGAAGTCCGCGTAAACATCTACCTCACGACGTGAAGGCTTGTCTAGTAATGAAATTACTTTGACGTCATTAGCCCCTTTGTTTTTAAGTAATTGAATAATCGCTTTAATTGTATGTCCTGTATCGACTATGTCTTCGACTAAAAGAATATTCACGCCCTTAATTGAGCGATCTAAATCTTTTAAAATCTTAATATCGCGTGATGATTCAGTTCCTGCATAACTTGACACATCCATGAAATCATATTCCATGTCTAAATCCACATGGTTAATGAGTCTTGCCAAGAAAGGTACTGATCCTTTTAGTAGTGCAACAAGTACAATTGGTTCTTGTGCATCTTTGTAGTGGTCAGTGACTATTTGGCCCATTTCCACACATTTTTCATTGATTTGTTCTTCACTAATTAATATTTCTTTTACGTCCTTATGCATCCTAAAAACTATCCTCCTGCGATAACTATAATTCTATCACAAAAATATTGTTATTGTTAGCGTAATGATGAACATCACAACCCAATCCCACGACAAATACAATATGTTTCGCAGAATTTTCAACTACAAGCCATTTTTTTCGCTGAAATCGCGGAATTTTACGATCTATGAAGAATCGGTTGAGTTTTTTGGTGCCATATTTCATCATTATTTCATCTTCAGGCAGTGCATAACGCACTGTTATGGGAAAATCATCATCTTTCAAGCAAACTGCTTCAACTCGTTCTCCGGACTTTGATATCTTAAATTTATCATAGGTTTTAAACTCAAGCTTATCGATTTGCATTTTGAATTCTTCATGGGGACTCACGTTCATATATCCATGACTCACTGACAATTCTAAGTTATCAAAAGTTGCTTCATAGGTTCCTTTTTCTATACCTTGCAATATGGCACCAACATGTTTCTTACTCATCGCGTGGACATCAACACCTTGAGCATTTAGCCAATAGCGCAATACATCTTTGGGATACTGATGTTCCAAAATTTGGGTTGTATCAACCGTACTTCCCAACGCCATAACTGTTTCCTTAATTTTTTCTTGTTTATCATTATTTAAAGAGCGCTCATAATTGAGTTCTTCAATTAATCGGTTCCACTGTGTCGCATCACTATGTTGTAAATTTTTTCGAACACGATTTCGAGTATATGTATCCTCGAAATTACTTTCATCAATTCCATACTTTATTGAGTTTTGTGATGCATATGCTAGAATGTCCTTTTTACGCCACGATAAAAGTGGTCGCCACACGTAGACTCCCAAAACAACAGCATTTGGAGCAAGCCCGACAAAAGCACTTTTCATGTTTCGGGATTTCTGCATAACATATGTCTCGACATCATCGTCAAGATGATGACCGACCACAACTCCGTTCGCATTATACTTACTTACAAGCATTTTAAAGAATGCGTAACGAAAGACTCGTGCATTATGTTGGAAATTATTATTATCATTCGAATCATCACTATAGTTGATTGTTTCAAAGGGAATACCGTATGTCTCACAGTATTCCGCCACAATTTCTTCGTCACGATCGCTTGTTAATCGTTTCTTGTAGTTGACATGTGCAACCACTAATTTATATTTTTTAGTTCTCAGTGTATCTAATAAAACCATTGAGTCTGGGCCACCTGAAACAGCCACTATCCATTGTTTCTTTTTATCCATGCTACTCACCCACGTATTATTCTATCATATGTGGTCCAAAGATTATTTCCTTTACACATGTACGTATTTTATCAAAAGTAGGACCTTTTGGACAAATATGGCCATTAATAGATATTATCCTGCCTGAATTAATAAACTTACAATCGTTCAAAAATAACACCGAAGGTTTATTTAGGCCTTCAACCTTACCAATATAATACAGGTGACCTTTGGTAGGATCGTGTTTGTTAACGGATTGACTGATTGTATTAGTGTTGGATGTCATTGGAACTACCAGTAATTTATGATTGTATGTAGCAATCACAAGTCCAAAATGCTGATAACCTGCTTCATTGATATATGCTTGTCCATAATCGATATAACAAATATCACCGACATTAACATCGATACCTAGAGATGTGGATGACCAAAATTTCATGCGTTTAAACCGATTGTATCCGCTGACGCATTCTCGATTCTGCTGTGACAATGGCATACTTAATATAAACGCTTCATATTCCTTGAGATACTCTTGAATTAATTCATTGGTAGGTGCCTCCCGACATTCAAGATGTTTCGTTAGCGACTCTTTGTATTTCATAGTGTTTTTCAACCTCCTACCTGTAAATTACGATATTTTTCTTAATAATCCTAACACTTTTCGTAAAAAAAGCTGATTTTCGTCGTTTTTTTACCGCTTATACATAAAACACGAAAAAAAAACGGGCTTTATTGTGAGTCACAATAAAGCCCGTTTGTATTTGATATTCTTTTAATTAAAGACCCATTGCTTCAAGGTTTTCAAGCATAATACCTGTTCCCTCAGCAACACAAGTTAACGCATTTTCTGCAACATATACCGGAATACTTAATTCATGTGAGATTAGTGAATCCAATCCATGAAGTAATGCTCCACCACCTGTCAACACAATACCGCGTGTCACGATATCAGCTGATAATTCAGGAGGCGTTTGCTCGAGCACTGTACGGCATGCACGTACAATGTCCTGAAGACTTTCATGCATTGCATTTGCTGTTTCATCTGCACGTAGCGTAATTGTATTTGGAAGTCCTGTGACTAAGTCACGACCACTCACTGCAAACGTTTTTGTTTCCATTGTGTCAACAGCTTCAACACTCGCTGCTCCAATATGAGTTTTAATTTCCTCAGCAGTACGATCACCAATCAAGAGTTTATATGTATCTTTAACATACTTGATGATATCGTGATCCAAACGGTCACCCGCAACTTTTAATGAAGTGCTTGTAACGATTTCACCTAATGATAGAATTGCAACGTCTGTTGTTCCTCCACCTATGTCAAGAACCATTGAACCCGTAGGCTTCGAAATGTCCAAGTTTGCGCCAATAGCTGCAACTTTAGGTTCTTCTTCGATATAAACACGCTTTGCCCCTGCACGGTATGCAGCATCACTAATCGCTTTACGCTCTACTGATGTAATATTTGATGGGCAGCAAATAAGGATTGTAGGACGTGAAAATACGCCTTTTAGTTTTAATTTACGTACAAAATATTGAAGCATCATTTCCGTCACTTCAAAGTCAGCGATAACACCATCTTTTAATGGACGAATTGCAAGAACACGTCCCGGTGTACGACCTAACATATCTTTAGCCGACTGGCCAACTGCTAGGCATTTTTTTGTATTTGCGTCAATAGATACTACTGATGGTTCGTCAAGAACTACGCCCTCACCTTTAACATAGATGAGGATGTTTGCAGTACCCAAGTCAATTCCAACTGCTTTTGAAAACATAAGTATTCCTCCGGTATTTTTTTATATGAGATAGTTAGTTGATAATCCGAGTAAAAACTGTGCTACGGCATATCCTAATGCCAATGCCAATAGAATATAGAGCACTTGCATATGCATTTCTTTTCCCTTACGGGTAAACTTACGAAAATCCACACCGTATAATGCGTACGCTGATATAAAGAAAGACATTAAATATAGTATTATTCTTGGATAATCACTCATTTTCTTCACCTATATTACTATACCAAATGTCATGATTAATTTCCAATATTTCCTTTTATTATCATGAACTTCACACACATACCCTTAATCCATTAAATCTACGGTTCTTTTTCGCATATATAATGTTGTTAGTGGTGTGGATAAAATGATTGCTGTTACGCCAGTTACAAAAATTAAGTTTCCGTATGGCATCCCCATCGCAAGGGGAACCGATGCCAATGCTGCTTGAACTGTAGCTTTGGGTAAATAAGCGATAGAGATGTATCTTTTTTCGTTTGCATTAAAACCACCATCTTTAATCGACACCCTAATTCCAACAATACGTGACATAATACCTATTGATAAAATCACAAGGATTATCCATAAATTTTCTGCAGCAAATGTCTCAATTGAAATCATCGAACCCACAACTGAAAATAGTAATATTTCGGCGATAATCCACAAAGTCCCAGCGTCTTTTTGAACCTGTAATGTATCTTGTTGTTTACTCAATGTTATTCCAAATGTCATAACACTGATAAGTGCCGATACCGGCAACAACAAATCGCTATAGCCAAGTAACAACGCAATTAATGTAATCAAAATCGTCTGTCTTGGTCGTACGATTTTCGCAACTACGATACCAAGTAGACCGCCCAAGATAATCTCGATTGGAATCATGATTAGTGTTTGGAGAATTTCATTCGATTGTGCTGCCATACCAGAGAATATCGAAAAGATGGTTATTGCCGCAATATCATCAAGCGATGCCGCACTCATGATCATGGTCGGAATGTGTTTCTTGGTTCCAAAATTTCGTTGTTGGAGCCAAATCATCATCGGAATTACAACAGCAGGCGACACGGCTCCTAGCATAAATCCCATCATTCCCGCTTCTGCTACACTCATTTGTGTTAGCAATAACGCCATTACCAGCACAGCCAACCCTTCAAATAATGCCGGAACAAAACTTAAGAGTGCCGTTTCTTTCCCAACTTGCTTCAATGTGCTTAAATTAATCCCTAATCCTGATCGCAGCAGAACTAGCACCAAAGCAACATGACGTATATAATCACCATACGGTAATGTCGTAAAGTATGAGAAAACAAATCCGACAAGCATATAGAATAATAACTGTGGAATTTCGAGTTTCATTGCTATCTTTCTAAGTAATAGACCAATTCCAATTGCAAGTATGTAAGCCATTTATAGTTCCTCCATAAAAAAACTCCTACAAGTCAAAAAGACTTGTAGGAGTCATCAGCAATTTCTTGCGGTTTGGGCGAACTCCATCGCCATTTCATTCATTTTATCAAGTTATCTCATGCTGTGCAAGTTCAAATAGCAGATTTGATATATGATTGTAAGTCCGGAGTTTGCTTATATTTTTGGGAAGCTTGTTTATCCTTTTCAAGGAGTGTCTTTTCAAAATCGATATCGTTTACAGCTGCGATTGCTATCGCATAATGAACAACATCTACAAGTTCTTCTGCAAGTGAACTTTCGCCATCATCATGTTTTCTTCCCACTTTTTTATTTATTGCTTCTGCAACTTCGCCTATTTCTTCGACCAACTTCATAAAGAGTGCTTGGGTATGGATGGCATCTTCATACTTTTGTTTAAGGTAGTTTTGATAGTCATGAATACTTACACTTTTCTTCATCATATCTTTACCCCTCACGTTTCATGAGAACTTCCATAAATGTTTGAAGTTTCTTCGCATCAACACCTTCGTAATCTCCGGATTGATCGTATCGGTACGATACTTTTGAACTCGATGTTGTTGGGTCACTAAACCATCCTTTGAATGATGAATGAACTTGGGTCGCTTTTGTTTCATCAAGAATTTCATTGATATTCTCTTCATTCACTCCCGCACCAACACAAATTTCAATTTGCGTACCGTAGTTTTTTTGTAGCATTTTCAATGTTGGAATCCCTTTATCCGCTGTGGTTTCTAATCCACTTGTCAGCACCCGATCAACGCCGCACCGAATTAATGCTTCAATTGCCGCTTGTGCATCAGAGGTTCGATCAAACGCACGATGATAGATTGCTTCGATACCATGTTCATGCGCAAGATCGACAAATACTTTAGTCCAAATCTCATCTATTGTATTGTCTGCATTTAAAAAACCAAATACAATCCCATCTGTGCCATACTCAATAAGTATTTTCGCATCTTCAAACATCGTTTTCATTTCAACATCAGTGTAATGAAAACCACCAGCACGGGCGCGAACCATTGTGATAATTGGAATTGCGACATGCTTTTTCGCTTCGGTTAGTGTCGCTACACTTGGGGTCAACCCCCCAAGAAACAGTGCATTGTTTAACTCGATACGATCGGCACCTTGCGCTTGAGCGGTGATACAGTCTTGTACCGAACCTGCACACACTTCAACTTTAATCTTCATTTTAAATCCCTCTATGTACTTTCTACTATACCGCTAAGCATCAACAGCGAACGAGTATAAATCTCCATATTACGGCGTAGCAACTTTCGTGTATCTTTTGTATCAATATGTTCGCTACATTGAATTAATCTTGGTCCAAAACCCACAGTATTCTGAATCAATGATGCGTAGGTTAACATGTCGGCTTTTCTCGGCTCAATACGTTCGCCAGTAACCTGAGCATAACTCTGTGTTAGTGGTTCAATGTAATGGCTATGCATGGACGCCACAACGTGCTGTGGCATTGGACGAAATGTATCTACTTGATTTTCTAACAAGTTTGTCTCAATGAATGATTTAAGATCACTGCTATTGATTGTTTCCGGATACGAAATTTCGACATTCATGTGGTCTTTCGCCTCATAAATTTTCGTAATATTAATGCCATAAATCGGCATATTCTTTTCCAAATTCTTATGATTTCGCATATTTAACTCTAAGATTTCTCTTATAGATTCATTATCTAGGTAATTCGTAAATTCTTTCGAGTATTTGCTTTGAATCCTTATCTTGGCTTGTTGGTACGTTGGATATGTAACACTCCATGTTGATGTCGGTGTCCATCCAAATAGCGGTACAACCTCAAGTCTGAGATAGTCTTTAATATGCTCAAATTCGCCATCTTTATCCATCGTGACAACAATCCGTACAGGCACATCAAACGTTATTTTAAGTTGCTTGAGTGCATAGAGCGCAAAGAGATTTGTGATCATGGCACTTGTATTATCGGTAAACGATGGCAATGAGCTCGTTACATGATTTTCAGTTTCAGCATTCGTGCCAACATTCCCAAATATTCCAATGTAATCACCCGATTCAGCACCTTCGCCATATTGAATATACCCTACCCCTTGGGTCATATTTTTGATTTTAAAACCAAGTTCTGCAGCTTTATCCAAAATATAGGCAAGCGTTGCTTGGGACGCGGATTCTTTTGAAGATACTGATAGATTTTCACTTTTAATGGTCTGAATTATTTCTACTGTTTTAACTAACTCAGAAGTCAGACTATCCAGAGTAGCTTCTAGTTCTATTATTTCCATCGTGAATTCCTCACTATTCCGTAAACTTTCTTATTTTCTTACAACACCCATTGCAACAGCTTTCTCAGCTACCGCTCTAGCAACCACATCCGCAACATCTGCATCTAGGATATACGGA
This sequence comes from Erysipelothrix aquatica, assembly GCF_009828825.1. GTDB lineage: Bacteria > Bacillota_I > Bacilli_A > Erysipelotrichales > Erysipelotrichaceae > Erysipelothrix > Erysipelothrix aquatica_A. Next base: position 30,157 of record NZ_WTTA01000006.1, read on the forward strand.
AGTATATTTGTATCTGTTAGCTCATTATTTGGGATCATCGACGCAATGCCATAGGCAGCTGCAATTTTCATCTCTTCGTTAATTTCTGTTGCCTTAGCTTGAAGGGCACCTTGGAAGATACCTGGGAAAGCCAATACATTATTCACTTGATTGGGATAATCAGAACGTCCTGTTCCAGCGATACGGGCTCCTGCTGCAATCGCATCATCATAAGAAATTTCCGGTACCGGATTGGCCATTGCAAAAACAACAGCATCAGATGCCATCACGCGGACATCTTCTTGAGTCAGAACGCCCGCAGCAGATACCCCAATGAAAATGTCAGCATCTTGCATCAAGTCATGCAAAGTCGTTTCATCAGTGATGGGCTCAATATAATTGCATATTTCCTGAACAACAGGATCGTAGAATTTTACACGTCGATTATCCACCGGACCATCAATATTATAGGCATAAATATTACTTAAACCATAACGATGGAGCATTCGAATAACCGAACTTCCGGCAGCTCCTGTTCCTGAAACAACAACTTTAGCCGTTTTCAAGTCTTTATCAATAAGTTTAAATGCATTCATTAATGCCGCTAAAACGACAATTGCGGTTCCGTGCTGATCATCATGAAAGACAGGAATATTCAAACGTCGTTGGAGTTCTTGTTCAATATACACGCATTCTGGTGCCTTAATGTCCTCCAAATTTATTCCACCAAAAGTTGGTGCAATAATTTCAACGGTTCGAATCAGTTCATCTGGATCCTTAGTATCCAGCACAAGTGGAACCGACCCAACATTCGAGAACGCCCTAAAAAGCATGGATTTCCCCTCGATAACCGGAAGGGCAGCATTTGGACCAACATCTCCTAAACCGAGAACTGCAGTACCATTACTTACCATAGCAATCGTATTTTGTTTCCATGTATAGTCGTACACTGTCTCCGGGTTCTTTTGGATTTCACGCGTTGGTTCCGCTGCTCCAGGAGAATACAACAATCCAAATATTTCACGAGAGTCAATTGGCATCTTATTCAAAATTTCAACTTTACCTTGCAAATCTTTATGAATCTTCAGTGCTTTTTCTTTAAGTGTCATATTACCGCTCCGTTCTATACACTAATCTTATCACTTTCTCCAGTTTGATAATTGCGTTTCTTTCGCTTTTCAAGAATCGGTCACAATCCACCAGTACATTTTTTGTACTTCGTTCTATGAATGTTTCATGGAAACACTTAATTCCACATCATATTGTTTCTTTTATTCGGTATAATTAAGTTATATAGAGAAGGAGTTCTTATGATTAGACATTTTATTTTTGACATGGGCAACGTTTTGATTGATTTCAACCCTGATTATATTTTATCCCATTTTACAACAGACATTCACGAGCTCGGAAAGCTAAAATCATACGTATTTGGTGGCGATACTTGGTTAAGACTTGATAACGGTGATATCTCTATTGATGATGCTTACTATGAAATTGCAGCACGTGCACCGGAGCTTTATCATGAAACACTTCACGAAATCGTACATTCATGGTCTGACTATACCCCTAGCCGCGAAGCGATGATTGGTCTTATCGAAAATCTCAAAGAACAAGGTTATTCATTACATCTTTGTTCAAATGCAGCAAATACTTTCTACGACTACAAACATAAAATTAAAGCCCTTGAATTATTTGACAGCATCACGATATCAGCAAATATTAACATTTCAAAACCACAACCAGGCATTTATGAGCACGTACTAAAGGAAAACAATCTCAGCCCGCTTGATTGTATTTTTGTAGATGATTCTATGGCGAATGTTCAGGCAGCGTCTAAACTTGGCATGCATGGTTTCCATTATACCGGAAGCCCCGACATCCTTCGCAAATACCTTACAAATCTAAAACTACTATAAAAAAACTCGCCTTGGCGAGTTTTTTTATTTTGTACCGTAAATACGATCTCCAGCATCTCCAAGACCTGGTTCAATATATCCGTTATCATTTAATTTTTCATCAAGTGCTGCTAAGAAAATATCTACATCGGGATGATTTTTTTTAATAAATTCAACCCCTTCTGGTGCCCCAACAAGGCATACAAGTTTGATATTTTTAGCACCTCGACGTTTTACAATTTCAATTGCGGCGTCAGCACTACCACCAGTTGCGAGCATTGGATCAAGAACAAGAATTTCTGCATCTTCTAAATGCTCAGGAAATTTCGCAAAATATTCGTGAGGTAAAAGCGTTTCTTCATCACGATAGACCCCAACATGACCAACTTTTGCTGTTGGAATAAGATTCAAGATGCCTTCAACCATTCCAAGTCCTGCACGGATGATTGGAACAAGAATCACTTCTTTTTGAAGTTCAAATGTCTCATATGGTCCACTATGTGTTTCGATGGTTACTTGTTCCAGTTTGATGTCACGTGTAATTTCGTAAGCCATCAAACCTGCAATCTCATCAAGGTTTTGGCGGAAGTCTTTAGTTCCGGTATTAATGTTACGCATTTGTGTGAGTTTATGCGTAATCATTGGGTGGTTAAGTACTGTAATCATTATTGTTTTTCCCCTCTCATTGGAAAGTTACGTGTGAATGCTTTAACGGTCTCATTGATACGTGCAAGCGCTGCATCATCATCACGGTTCGTAATTGCATCATCTATGAAATGTGCAACTTTACGGAATTCTTCTTCTTTGAAGCCACGTGTTGTCATTGCAGGTGCACCGATACGAATACCGCTTGTAACCGCAGGACGTTCTTTATCAAATGGAATCGCATTCTTATTAAGTGTAATGCTTACTTTTTCAAGAATTTTTTCAACATGGGCACCCGTTAAATCTTTGCTGCGTTTCACATCAACCATGATTAAATGGTTATCAGTTCCACCACTTACAACACGATAACCCATTGTTTCAAATTCTTCCGCGATTGCTTTGACGTTTTTAAGCACTTGTTCCTGATAGACTTTGAATTCTGGTTGAAGCGCTTCATGGAAACAAATTGCTTTCGCGGCAATCACATGCATAAGTGGTCCGCCTTGTGTTCCTGGGAACACCGAACGGTCAATCGCTTTCGCATATTTTTGCTTACATAGAATAATACCACCACGAGGTCCACGTAATGTCTTATGGGTTGTGGATGTTACAAAGTCTGCATATGGAACTGGGCTTGGGTGAAGGCCAGCAGCAATCGGTCCTGCAATGTGTGCCATATCTACCATAAGATATGCGCCCACTTCATCCGCTATTTCACGGAATTTTTTAAAATCAATGGTACGTGAGTATGCACTCGCACCTGCAACAATTAACTTTGGTTTGACTTCTTTCGCAATTTGCAGAACAGTTTCGTAGTCAATCATTTCTGTATGACGATCGACGCCATAACCAAAGAATGTATAATTGACACCTGAAAAGTTTAGTTGATGACCATGTGTTAAGTGTCCACCAGCATTAAGATCCATCCCTAAAACAACATCGCCATGTTCTAGGATTGTCATATAAACTGCCATATTGGCTTGAGAGCCACTGTGCGGTTGTACGTTCGCATGTTCAGCCCCGTAAAGTTCTTTCAATCGCTCAATCGCTAAGTTTTCTACGACATCAACATATTCACATCCACCGTAATAGCGTTTACCGGGATACCCTTCTGCATATTTATTGGTCATAATGCTGCCTTGTGCAGCAAGTATATCTTCAGAAACAAAGTTTTCTGATGCAATTAACTCAATATTTTCCAATTGACGTTGTTGCTCGTTTTGAATTGCTTCAAATACTAAAGTATCTCTCATTAGCGTCCCTCCATGGTTTCAATATCTTTAATTTTATTAATGCGACGTGAATGACGATCGTCTTCACTAAATGGTGTTCCTAACCACGCTTCCACAATGTCTTTATTTGTTTCGAATGGTGTTGTGCGTCCCGCCATTGCCAAGATGTTTGAATCATTATGTTCACGAGTTAATGTTGCGACTTCTGGACTTGTAACGAGAGCTGCACGGATTCCACGAACTTTATTCGCAACGATTGACGCCCCTATTCCTGTTCCACAGAGGATAATTCCACGTTTGAATTCACCATTTGCGACAGCTTTCGCAGCTGGATAAATAACATCTGGATAATCCACACTATCAGTTGATGGTACACCGAAGTCCACCACCTCATATCCCAATGCTTCAATTACAGGTTTCAATGCTTCTTTTTGTTCAAATCCACCTTGATCACTTGCTAATGCTATTTTTTCCATTGCTCTGCCTCCTTTTGAACCGCTTCAAGTGTGACGATTCCTTCTCTTAAGCATACTATTTTATCACCTGTTAGGTCAAACACACTTGACGATATTCCACCACTTATTTCGCCATTAATGACACCGTCAATTTTTCCATCAAGTTGCTCTAAAACCATATGTGATGATGTTGCTGTAGGGAATCCTGATCGATTCGCTGAAGGAAGCCAAATTGGGTTCCCTACTTTCGCAATCATAGCCTGTACCCATGGGTCATCTGCCATTCGAATTCCAAGGGTATCTTGGTCCTTTAAGAATTGGAAAACGTCTGGTTTGCGTTTAAAAATGAATGTGACGGCTCCCGGCATAAATGTATGCATCAAGTGTCGTTGCAACTCTGTTACATCAGCCACCGATTCAATTTGTTCCAAACTGGAAACCATTAATGGAAATGGTTTATCAGCAGGACGTTCTTTAACCTTTTGGAGTTTTTCGTACAGTTCATCATCGTGACTGCTAGCAGCCAGACCATAAACGGTATCCGTTTTTATGGCAACGAAGCCGCCTTCTCGAACCGTATTCGCAACCACCTCTAAATCTTCTAGTTCATATATGTTTGTTTTCATCATTTTAACACCTCGATTTTTACTATTTTATCATAAAAAAAGATACTAATCTTCAATAAGATTAATACCTTTATACACAAAGACCATACGATCTAATCCATTCATGTCCTGACGTAAGATAACAGTAGCGTCGCTGAAAAAAGACTGTGCTAATGCCACAACTGCATCCCCAATATCAAAACCAATTTCAAATGCGATCAATGCTTTTTCATTTAATACCTTATGCGCATTGGCCAATACGCTACGGTAAAAGAAAAGCCCATCTTCACCACCAAACAATGCAACATGAGGTTCATTATTGAGAACCGCAGTTTGAATATGTTCAGTATTTTTGATGTATGGAGGATTACATACCAGAACATCAAGTTTAATATTTTGGTCAATAAGCGGTTGGAGCATATCGCCCTGCATGATTGTCATATCGGCATCGTTTTGTTGTGCATTTTCACGTGCAACAACCAATGCTTCTTCACTTATATCGGTTGCGTAGACATGCGTACCTAAATCTTTAGAGAGTGCGAGTCCAATTGCTCCACTTCCACACGCTACATCTGCAATCACAGGATTTTCAAAATAACTGTCGATATCTGCTAAGACATTGCCAACTAATTCTTCTGTTTCGCCACGAGGAATTAGTACTCCCTCATTTACGATAATCTTATAACCATAGAACCATTCATAACCCAGAACATAGCCTAACGGTATATCTTTTGCAAGTTCTTGAATTTTTTGTTTGAAGTCAGTAGCAACAGCTTCTCGAGCTTCATGTTCATATTCTGCGTACATATCTATATCTTGTTCACGTAGGAGTTCAAGCATTAAAACGCGAGAAAATCCCGCGTAAATGTCTGCTTTTTCTAATATATCAATACCTTCATTGACTAAGTCTCTATACGTCATTTAATTATACGCCTTGTTCAAGGATTTCACGTTGCTCTTCTGCGAGAAGTGCAGCGATAATTTCATCCATTTTACCTTCCATAATAATATCTAGTTTTTGTAAAGTTAATCCAATGCGGTGATCACTCACACGGTTTTGTGGATAGTTATACGTTCTAATTTTTTCTGAACGATCGCCTCGACCAATTTTTGATTGACGGTTTTCGTTTCGTTCTGCTTGAAGTTGTTGCTGATGGTGCTCGAATACTCGCGCACGGATAATACGCATCGCTTGATCACGGTTCGCATGTTGAGAACGACCATCTTGGACCTTAACGGCAATTCCTGTTGGCTTGTGAACAATACGAACAGCAGAGTCCGTCTTATTAACGTGTTGTCCACCGGCTCCAGATGAACGCATTGTATCGATTTCAAGATCGTTTGGATCAATATCAATTTCTTCTTCTTCAACATCCGCTAGGACAAGTACTGTTGCTGTTGATGTATGAATACGGCCTTGCGTTTCTGTTTTTGGTACCCGTTGAACACGGTGTGCCCCAGATTCAAATTTAAAGTGACGGAATGGCTCTTGTCCTTTAACGATAAATGAAATCAAAGTATAACCACCATTTTCAGATTGAGATGCTTCCACAACTTCACATTTGTAACCAAGACTTTCTGCATATCGTGTATACATACGGTAGAGGTCTCCTGCGAAAATATTTCCTTCGTCACCACCTGCGGCACCACGAATTTCAATAATAGCATCGAAATCATCTGATGGATCGCGTGGAATTAGAAGTACACGGAGGTCTTCCGTTAGTTTTTCAATTTTTTCACTGTTTTCGGCCATTTCCATTTCGGCCATTTCTTTTAATTCAGATTCGGATTCTGTTTCATACATTTCTTTTGCTTCTGCATAGAAACGTTCTGCAGCTTCGTATTGTGCAAACGCTTGAACTGTTTGTTGTAGTCCAGATTGTTCTTTTCCATACTTAGCCATCAATTTATGATCCCCTAATACTTCAGGAGACATCATAAGTTCTGTTATTTCAGCGTCTCGGGCTTTAATCCGTTCAAGCCTTTCACGCATCGCGCTATCAATCATTATTTACCACCTTTACTATATCCATTAATCCCTGGTTTATTGTAGACGATATGGTCGTGGCGGCAACGAGCCTCATAGGCTTCACTTGCTCCGACCATTACAATTGGGTCATCATACGACGCAGGTTCTCCATTAACAAGTCTTTGTGAACGTGTCGCCGGACCACCACATACAGTACAGACCGCTGTTAGTTTTGTTACAAACTCTGCTGTAGTCATAAGTTTGGGAATAACTCCGAATGCTTCACCTCGGAAGTCCATATCTAAACCTGCTGCCATGACTCGCTTCCCACTGAGTGCAAGATATTCACACACTTTGAGTATTTCATCATCAAAGAATTGAACTTCATCAATTGCTACGACATCAATCTCTGGTGTCACAATGTCCAAAATTTCTCGTGCATCTTTAATTACATAAGAATGAACGCGTGTTCCTGCGTGGGAAACTACTTCATTATCACTATAGCGATTATCTATTTCCGGTTTAAATACTGCGATATTCTTATTTGCAAATTTTAACGTGTTAATACGTCGAATGAGTTCTTCAGTTTTCCCTGCAAACATGCATCCTACGATTACTTCTATATACCCCTCTTGATATTGATGATACATCATATTCCGTCACCTCTTGCTTCTAATTCTATCGCATTTTCCCAAAAAAAATAAGGGGAGAGCCCCTTATTTCATACCATATTTTTTGTTGAACTTGTCAATACGTCCAGCTGCGTTAGCAAAACGTTGTTTTCCTGTATAGAAAGGATGGCAGTTTGAGCATGTATCTACACGTAGATCTGCTACTGTTGAACCGACTTCGATTTCTGTATTACAAGAAGTACAGACAATTTTAGTTTGATGGTATTCTGGATGAATTCCTTTTTTCATTTGGTTTGTCTCCTTCCGCCTAAGACGATTGGCTCATCTTAGATAAGTGCGTAGTAATAATATCATAAAGCATGTAAATACGCAAGCATTGGTGCTTGTCTTTATATTGATGTTTGTTTAAAGTATGGCGCCTGCCATTTTTGTGTCTTCTGTGCGCTAGAATTCAGTTCTTTTTCCCATGCCGGGTAAATACGAATTCCCATTTTACCGGCTTTCTCTTGACTACGGAGAATGCCTTGTTTAAACAACACATCTTTAGGGATTTTGAAGTATCCACATTGATGCTTGTCTTTAACGATTATAATAAGAAACGCTGGACTCGTTTCATAGGCATATGCCTGATTGGTGTTTGATTCATTTTTCTCCCAGAACACTACAAAGTAACCGTTCTTTTTGGGCGTCTTTTTCGCGAAACGACTCCGGTAGCTAACTCCATCTGCCTCGAAACAAAAACCTTCATAATCTGCATTTTGAGCTTCTAGTTCGATATTGCTAATTCCTGGAATTAATGCTTCGTTGGTTAAGTAGTCAATCGATTGATTTATCATGATTTATGACGCTTTCTTATTGAGTTCGCCATTGAGAATTCTCATCACAAGACGGTAGAACACCTCAATCATAACGATCGCAAAGGCCATGGTCATTGAGATTGTGAAGGTCTTCATCAGCAATTCAACGCCGCGGATGTACTCAGCACTTACAAAGCTTTGGATTGCTTGGTAAGCTGAAATACCTGGAACTAATGGAAAAATACCTGGCAGATTAAACACGGTTGTTGGCATTCTCAATTTTCTTGCGAACATAATCGCACAAATTGAAACCGCAACAGAGCCTGCAAATACGGAAATATAGGTATTATAGCCTATAAGGAGCAAATACCAGTTCACCATCCACCCTACCATTCCTGTAACCCCACAGTGGATAAGGACACGACGTGGTGCATTTACAATTATTCCAAAACCCAACGAACTTACGAAACTTGTTACTACTTGAATTAGGAAAGCCATTAGAACACCACCCCACTCATAACACCCGCACCAATCATCGCAGCGATCATCATCGCTTCAACCAAGAAAATTGTTCCAGAAATTGTGTTTCCAACAAGGAAGTCACGAATCGAGTTCATAATTTGGATTCCCGGTACAAAAATGATGATACTTCCAATTATTACTGTGTCTACATTATGAATTATTCCTATCTTCGCACATACATTCGCAACGGTTGCAACCAAAAATGCTGCTAAAAACTCTTGTAAGAATCGTACTTTGAGGTAACGGTTTGCCACGTAGTAAAAAGCGTAGCCAATAGCACCAATCAGAAATGTTAATCCGAAATCTTTCGCAGATCCTTGGAAAATAATCATCATGCACGCGCTTATTACACCAGAAACGATTACCCGTAGCCACAACGGAAAATCGGTAACAGAAGTACTTATTTCTTGCATCCGATTATAGAACTGAGGCACATCATAAATACCGCTACTGAATTGGCGGGAGGCTTCGTTGACTTGGGCAATTTTCTCGACGTCTTGTTTTCGACTACTAATTCGTTTCATTTTTGTGCTTTCACCTTTATGTGTCGTCACAAAAATACCGGTTGGAATTACAAAACTCATCGCTTCATTTGTACCATACTCTACAGATAGAATGCGATTCATTGTATCTTCAACACGGTGCATTTCGGCGCCATTCTCCATGAGAATCTTACCAGCAAGGACACATGTATCTAGTAGCATTTTTTCTTCATTTGCGTTCATCCTATCCACCTCTTCTTACCGCTATTCTAACACTTTTTGATTATTTTTAAATAACTACCTTGCGTTACACAGTACTGTGTGATACATTGTTGTTAAGGCGGTGATGATATGAACACACAGTTCAAAAAGGGTGTTCTTGAATTATGCGTCCTTGCTTTATTATCGAAAAAGGAACATTACGGTTATGAAATCGTAAGTCGCGTTTCGGAAACAATTGAAGTTTCAGAAGGTACAATCTATCCTTTGTTGCGTCGCTTACGTAATGATGGTTACGTAACGACACGTCTTGTTGAATCAACACAAGGACCTTCTCGAAAATACTACACACTAACATTGCAAGGTCAAGCATATACGGAAACAATGATCAACGAATGGCTTTCATTTACGGGCCACGTTAACGAAATATTAGAAGGAGACATTGTATGACACGAAATGAATACTTATATATATTAAGAAAGAATCTACAATCACTCCCAATTGATGAAATTGATGACATTATTAATGATGTCGCCAGTCATTTTGACTTTGGGGTGGAGGAAGGAAAGCGTGAAGAGGAAGTCGCAAAGCAACTAGGTGATCCGGTTGATATGGCGCGCCAATTCATTGGGGTAACTCCGAAACAACAATCTGACACTTATACCCAACCATCAAAAAGTTCGATTCCAGTTTGGTTGAAGACATTAATAACTGTTTTCGCAGTTTTATTTCTTGCACCACTGGTCTTAAGCATCTATCTCTTGATTTTATCTTTTATTCTCGTGGGGATTTGCTTAATTATAGCCTCAGTCTTACTCTTACTTGCACCTCTCTTGGCACCTCTTGCACCTGCATTTGTCTCAATGCCATTATCTTTTGCTAATGTGGTTTTACTAGTTTTAGGATTCTCATTATTAGGAATCGGAACCGCTTGGCTTTCGGTGTTTGCCTTCCGTGGCTTTACGGCCCTAATCCGAAAAGGATACGCAAGTCTCTCTCTTAGTTTGGAGGCGTTATAGATGAAACGTTCTGCGAAACGTCTTTGGATTCCTGTGGTCATGGTTATTGTTGGACTGATATTTACAGGAATCGGGATGACATCACTAATTACTGGTGTCGTGAACACTACGTTCAAACCCGAAATTGTAGATACCAATTTCCAAACTGAAACATTTCAACTTAGTTCACTAGACTCAAACTTTATTATAAAAACTAATAATATCAATAATGTCCGAGTAACATTCGATGATTCGAAACCATATGGTGGTGAAGCGATTGGTGATTTGAGCGAATTTAAGGTTGCAGAATCTTCAAATACGACAACGATTCAAACCGCGCGTGATATTTGCGCAATTACTGTCTCCGGATGTTTCAAATCCAATTTTGATCAGATTACATTAAATCTTCCAGAATCATATTCTGGTTCAATTACTGTAAATGGTCTTGCACAGAATGTGTCTGTCCACTCACAATCATTAACGACATTAAGAAGTCTTGATATAAATACACTCAACACGCGTGTCGAACTTCAAAATATTGATGTTAAAACTGAATTAAACGCCATGAACCTAGATGTTTCTTTATCTAATGTTTCTGGTCGTACCGAAGTAAATAGTATCAACAGCAAAAACCAAATTAGGGAACTTCAACGACCACTCTTTATGGACGTGAATGGAATGAACTCTACGGTAACAATCGCTGATCCAACCGGTGAATTGGGCTATCATGTCTCGTTCGAGAGTTTAGCGACTTCTTTCTCAGATAAGCAAGCAAGAATAGAACGTGATCGATTCTTCAGTTCAGGACAACCAATTATTAAAAACACTTCGAATAACTTGTTAACGCTTGAACTCGATGGACTCAACCAATCTGTCGTTGTACGTTAAAAATAAAGAACGCCTTGAATATGGCGTTCTTTTTTAGTGTTGGTCTCGATTTAAATAATTTGTTTTAGTTTTTTGTGGGCTTTCTATGTTATTCACTATATATATTGCATACATCACAGACGCAACACCTATCATTGCAATCACACTATTGCGAATTGTTGCATTTTCTACTCTTAGAACATTTGTTGCAGCAATTAATATAAAATACAATGGGATAACTGAGACAGCATGCTTATCTGAAAATAATCTTATTTGTATTTGTCCTCGAAAGAACCCTCTCACAATTATCAGAAGCATCAAACTTACAATCACCGACGAAATCGTGATTTGGTTAAAACTCTTAGGAAATACAAACCATACTATTCCAGCGATGCTTATGGCAACTGTCGTTTCTATCTGCGTCACGTAGCGCATCGTCAATGAGAGCATTGATTTCTTCGATAGTCCCTGATTTAACCACAGTGCCTGCATTTCGCGGGATAACCTTGGACCGACGAGATTCTTCATTACCCGCACTAACATAAAGTACATAATCATTACCACAATCAGCACTAAATATGGCACAGAATACTGAAACCGTGCAAAATCATCATAAAAAATTTGAAATGGCCAGATCAAGATTGAGGTGAACACTGCTGGGAGCAGTAAGAACCCTACTCCAAAACGAACTGGATGTATTTTTATGTACCGATTAAAATGTTTCTCCATAGACGCAATACACTCTCCTTATTAGCTAATTATTTTCAGAGATATAGTTTGCTTCAATATCGTATTGAAGTCGTAATTTTGAAATTATATAAAGAAGATATGCAAACATAATTAAGAACATGACTATCAGAATTTGTTGTCGCACCATTATGAACTTTAAGATATATTGTACTCCTGAAATAACTATCAACACATGTAATGGGGATATACGGATGAGTTTCTCCTCCACTAACACCGACAAGAGAATCCAACGCAACACCAGTAACCGTAGTAATAGAATGCCGCCTACTGTAATCACAATCATTTTAATGTCGATGATTGTGACTATTCCGGGATAGAATAACAACGTAGTTATGATAAAAGAGAGCAATTGCGCCCATTCAAGCCAATATATCGTTAATTTTAGTTGTCTGTAAATTTCAGTTTTTGTGAACCCCTGATTGATGAGCAACTCTTGCATGCCCTCAGTCAGTCGTATTTTACCAAAATTCACAACAGAAGACGAAACAACACTATATCCCACCGCAAAGACACAAATTATCGCGATACTCAGAGACGGAAACGCAGGTACATTCAGAGCTATAACTTGAAAGGAAGCAACAAACACTAACGAAAGTATAAACATGATGCCCATAACAAGTGATGTACGACCAATTCTTCCAGTGTTAAAGTAATGAGATAGCCTTAATTCCTTTCCCATAATCTCCTCCTAATCTACATCCATTCTAACAAACGCATCCTTCGACACTTTTCCTCGAATTGCTAACTTCACGGTAATTGTGAGAATAATAGCCCCATAAATTAAAGGTATCATGATGTGTCGTTGAACATCCGTCAGTTTTAGAAACTTGCCAAGATTGTTCAAAACCTCATATCCAAAGAATAGGATTACTACCGCCCCTGCTTGCAGTATTTTTTCAAAGGGTGATTTGTCATCTTCAGATTTAGTCCCATCTTTTATTCCAAACATAAAGTAAGGAATGGACATAAACACTAAAAGCGTTGATAAAACAATGACTACCACCCCTGAAAATAGCCGTTGTTGAATCGGTACATTGTAAAATAGTAGAAAACCCAAACAAGTTGCCGGAATTAGTGCTAAAGCAAGTTTTTTTAAATATACCTCGGCTGCGTGGTACATATCTTCTTTTTTCATCCCAACACTTAACAGGTATGCTTGCATTTTGGGTTGAAGACTTGAAGAGAAAATCATACCCGCTGCTCTTTGCACTAATAGAAATGGAATTCCAATTGATAGAAACATGATTAAATTGTTCCCTTTGACTTCAACCACTTGATTTCCGACAATTTCATAGTCTTTAAACGATGATACCAATCCCAATAGGAAGGACATCACCACAGACATGATTACTGTGAAACCAAACAAAACAATGTGGTATTTCTTTAAATATTGTTTCATATCAATCTTCCTTTCTGTTAAGAAATATCGCACTTAAGATATAATTCTTTCGGGTTTAAACTTCGTTTCATTCTTTTAATAATTGTTCCAAGTAGGACTACCAACATGATGATTATCATGGAAATTGCCAACACATTTCGATCAAGGTTATATGTTTCAATCAGAAATGTTATGCCATAGATTACCAACATAGTTACAATATATGCGACGACCACAGACCATCGGTCTTGACCAGAAATTGTATCTTTAGCTATCTTTCCATTAGATAAGTCATTGCTGCCGTAATATCGATACGCAAACCCCAATAGTGATGAAAGGATAACAACAATAATCGTCCCCATAACTCTGAGCAGTGGTTCTACATCATAGAGTAATCCAAAACACACTCCCACAGTCACAATTGATATCCCCATTAATCGGCCCATTTGCCACTGATGTGCAGAAAAAATATCATCTTTAGAGTGTCCCGCACTGATAAGATAAGCCTGTAAATCTAGTGTTAGACTTTTTGTTAGAACATGTGCATTTGTTATCATAAGAATAATCGCTGGTATTACAATCGCCATGTACAACATTACGAACGAATTTCCATCACGAGGCATACTCGAACCTAATCTTAAAACCATCATTATTACCACTATTCCGATACTACTTCCAAAGAGTAAGAATGGATGCATTATACTCAAATATTTCTTCATATTGTACTCTCCTTCCCTTAACCAATATCGGTATCTAGATAGTTCTGCTCTGCACTCATTCCTCTTCTGATGCCTTTTAATATGCAGTAAATGAGATATACCATCGCTACAAACCAAATAATCATCAGCGTGTCTTGGTATCCTATGTTTGCATAGCGGAAAATTATTGCAATCAAACCCAGCATTAGAAGTGTAACGACTGAATATCGCTGATTCTGTTGGTCATCGCTTGGTGCACTGATAAGATTACCTATTACTGTATTCGCCAATAATAGATGAAACGCACCTTGCACAATTAACATTGTCACCGCAAGCATGATTCGCACAAAATTCACCGGTCCGCCATAGGAGAATAAAAGGAGCATACTGTTAAATCCACTCGATATCATTGCAAGCACGTACATGTATTTGCGAAACTCATCTACAATTTCTTTTTTTGAAAGTCCTGCCCCTACTATGTAATTCTGCATATCTAGCGTCAGTGATCGTTTACGTATATTTTCGCACATCGCATAAACAATAAACGGTGCGACCAAAACTTGTCCAAACATTTCAAAATAAACGCCATGTTCTCCCGCATAACTTGAAGGTATACTTGTCAAAAGCAAAAGTTGTGTCATCATCGCAACCACAACTGTAAATGGGATGATGATCAAGACACTATAGGGATGACGATTTCGGATATAAGAGTACATAGAAAATCACCCCTGTCACTGCGTCGTAAATCGACGTGTTGGTTTCCGTTCTAGATAGTACATTATTTTCTCTAGAGATAAAAGTTCAAGGTTCTCAAGAGAATTATTTATATGTGTATCGATTAAGGCTTGAGTTCCAAATTCTTGGCGCCATACATTAATAACACCTTCCGAAGGTACGTCATCAGCATCTCCTTGCCAAAGCTTGAATCGCTCCATAATTTCGATTGGAGCTGCATCAAATTGAATCTGGCCTTCTTTGAAGTAGATGATACGATCTGCAATCCGCTCAAAATCTTCAACATTATTGGTAGCAACCACCACTGTTTTTGATTCATCAATGAGGTAATCCTGAATTCCGGTAATAGTGTCATTTAAGGACGTAGTGTCCAACCCAAGCGTTGGTTCGTCTAAAAGCCAAACATCTGCATTGACTGCTTGAACAGTCGCAAACATTAGCATGCGAGACTGACCTTTTGATAAATCGTTTACTTTGATGCTGATTGGTATCTTATAGTTAGCTAACTTCTCATACCAAGTTTTTTTATCGTATGTTCGATAGATCACGCTTAACATATCGTGAATTGTATAGGAATTTGATTCACTTGGAAATGGTGTTTTATCCGGCATATATGCCACGGTGTGATTTCTTATATATTCTGAATAAGCGAGACCTTCATATGTAATGCTTCCACCATTTGGCTCAAGTATCCCTGCCATGACTTTCAGTGTCGTAGACTTTCCTTTACCATTTTTTCCTGCAAGTAACACAAGTTCACCCTGATGTATCTCAAGGTTAAGTGGGCCAATTGTAATGGCATCTCTTTCTTTAATTAG
Source organism: Erysipelothrix aquatica (assembly GCF_009828825.1). Lineage (GTDB taxonomy): Bacteria > Bacillota_I > Bacilli_A > Erysipelotrichales > Erysipelotrichaceae > Erysipelothrix > Erysipelothrix aquatica_A. The sequence continues at coordinate 45,833 of NZ_WTTA01000006.1, forward strand.
TTCATTCAGCTTGATCACGTTGAATTCCTCCTTGCATAAGTTCAACAAAACCTTCTACAGTTATCTTGTCGTACGTCACCTTTCTTAGTCCCAAGATATTTTTTGCTTGGTCTTGAAATGACTCAATATCAGTAAACATAAGCATTTGACCTTGTTCTACATATGAAACAAAATCAATCATTGAACTCAATTCCCGAACTAGGTGTGTTGAAATAATTGCGGTGGCATTATGTTCGAATACGTAATCATAGAGATCCTCCAAGATTTCTAACCGTGTAGCGGGATCAATCCCGGTCGTGGGTTCATCGAATACGAGTAATTTCGCATTGTGAGATAGTGCAAGTGCCATCAAGAAACGTTGTTGTAATCCATATGACAACGTTTTAATTTTCTTGTCCAATCGCAATTCATATTTCTGCGAGTAAAACTCAAAAGCTGTTTCGTTCCACGTATTTTTATAAACAGATTTCATAATTTTTAGAACTGCATTACCCGTCAAGCTATCGTTAAATGGAAACGAATCTGGTATATAGGATAAGGTCTCTCTAAAGTCTACGACCCTTTCAAACGTCACACTACCTTGTTTATTATCTCGATTGCCCATAAGCATCTTGATGATTGTAGTTTTTCCAGATCCGTTACCACCAAAGAGACCAAGGATTCCTTGCGGTAATGTAAAAGATACCGGTCCAATTTGACTAAATTGGTATTCTTTTTTTATGTCGTGAACTACAAGCCCTTTATTCATATTTGGTTCCCCCTTTGTTCCAAACCTGATATCGATTTTCTTTCCATTGCATATAAACTCCAGCAATTAGTGCCAAAGTCCCAATTACATAATTACGTGTCATCTGGAGATTCATGGTCTTCATATTGAAGAGATACATAGTAATCACAATAATAGCTACGATTGCAAATGTTCCCTCTAATATTTTTCCTAATGTATCATTCTTTTTAACGGGTGTTCGATATAAACACATCGATAAGAAGAAATAGCCAAAGAAAATGAATAATTGATTGAAAAAATTGAAGTAGTAAGTAAATCCGAAGTAAATCCACGGTAGTGCAATTAGAGATGTCATTATGAATGCAATTACCGCTGAAAAAACAACCGTGCCTAGGAAGCGATCACAAAGTGAAAGTGGCATGACTGCATAAAAATCGTCACTCGGTGGAGTCATATATATTCCATACAAGATCAACCATTCTCCTGCACTTGTATAATAGTCTATTAATGATTTTTCCTGCTTAAAGAACAAGGGCACTAGGTGCAATACATTGATTACTAACACAATGATAACTATTTTTCGCCACTTATGCTTACTTTGAAGTAAATACTGTATTTGCCCGCTCATTATCGTCTCCTCTCTATTGCATAAACTTCGTAAAATTATTTCTTTTATAGATGTAATAGAATCCGTATAGTATCACAGTGATAATAAGTCCTGCCCCAAAGATTTCAATACTGTTGAAAATCATTCCTAGAAAGGCAAGCACGAAGAATGCAACGAATCCAAATGCCACTTCATTTTCACTACTCTTTTTCTTAACACCTTTGATACTAATGTATGAACTTTCAACTAAGGACCAGGCAAAGATTATTCCGGTCATAAAGAATGTGCTTGTTGAGCTATTTCCTGTAAAGGATAGTATTAAAAATACAAACAAGCCTTCTACAAGCGCTATTCCCAAGGTTACCAGCGTCCGATCACGTGCCGTTATTGGAAGTGCAAAATAGGATAGTTGTCCTTCTTTTCTAAACAGACGCGTTGTTAGCCCAGAGAATGCAATATAGAATGGAAAATAACTCGCATCATTATTTCCGCTCATTGTACGTAGAAAGATAAAAATTGAAAGGGTGATACGAATGAGGATTGTTCCCCATCGTTCTCTTATTTGAATACTGAGTTCTCCTACCATAGCTATTCTCCTATCTCTTCCTCTAAAATCCGCAACATTTCATAAACTTCCTTATAATCTATCGCTGCCGTCTTCGCAAGAATTAATGCTTCCTCTAACTTTTGTTGAATTTCTGATAGGTACTTTTCTTGGATAAAATCCTTGTTTTGTTCAGCAACATAGCTTCCTTTTCCAGGAACTGTTCGGATTAGCCCTTCGCGTTCTAACTCTTCATATACGCGCTTTGTCGTAATCACACTTACTTTTAACTCTTTCGCTAAATGCCGTATTGAAGGCATCAGCGTTCCTGGAGTCAACGATCCGTTCGCAATCTGGTCACGAATTTGAATCACAATTTGCTCATATATTGGTCTGCTATCATTATTCTTAATATATATTTGCATGATGCCCTCCTTGTATATACATTATATACACAGTATATACACACTGTCAATACACGCTATATACAGCTTTGAAACAAAAATAAAAAAACTTACAGCATTGGACGAGCCCATATGTTGTAAGTTCTTCGATTTCTTATGCATTACTACGAATTGTCGCTACTTTCTGAATTAAGTATTCTTGTAACTCCATTGCAGTATCTTTGTTCATTGCAGGTACACCATCAAGCGGGTACTCTTTATCAATCAATTCATATTTATTAACACCCATTGTATGATATGGCAATAATTCAATACGCTCAATATTATTCAACGGTGCAATGTAATCAGCAAGTTCGTCCATGTATTTATAGGTATCATGGAAACCTGGCACAATCACAACCCGAATCCAAATAGGAACATTGTGTGCCTGTGCTTTTTCCAAAAATTGTTGGGTTACCCGAAGTGGCGCACCCGTCATTTCTCGATATTTTTTTTCTTCCAAACCCTTTATGTCATAGAGAATAGTATCGGTAACACTTAAGATATCATCAAATGTATCTGGTCTTCCAAATCCTGATGTATCTAAGCATGTGCTAATACCTTCAGCTTTGCATGCTTTCATGGCTTCGTATAGAAACTCCGGTTGATTGAGAGGTTCTCCACCACAGAATGTTACGCCCCCTTCTTCTCCGTAGTAAGGTTTATAACGCTTGAGCTTATCGACTAACTCATCGACTGTGATTGCATCTTTCGGATCTGTCTTCCACATATCTGGGTTGTGGCAGAACAGACAACGAAGGGGACAGCCGGATAAGAACGCAATCGTTCTTATTCCAGGGCCATCCACCATCCCCATTGTTTCAAATTTACGAATGTAGCCTGTGCGACTAGATTGTTTCATGGAAGGTACGGCTGATAACTTCACGTTGTTGTTCTGTCGATAGACGGTTGAAGTTGACTGCGTATCCTGAGACACGGATTGTTAATTGTGGGTATTTTTCTGGATTTTGCATTGCGTCTTCCAATAACTCACGATTCAATACGTTTACATTTAAGTGGTGTGCTTTTTGGTTAAAGTAACCGTTCATAACACCAACAAGGTTATTTACACGTTCGTCTTCACTCTTACCTAATACTTGAGGAACGATTGAGAATGTGTTTGAAACACCATCTTCACAAACATCTGCATACGGAATTTTCGCAACAGAGTTCAATGAAGCAAGTGCTCCTGAACTATCACGTCCATGCATTGGGTTTGCACCTGGTGCAAATGGTTCTCCAGCTTGACGTCCGTCAGGTGTTGATCCTGTTTTCTTACCATAAACAACATTTGATGTAATTGTAAGAATTGATAGTGTATGTTTTGCATTGCGAATTAACGCATGTTCTTTGAGGTATCCTGAGAAACGCTCAACGAGGTCGACTGCAATTGCGTCAACTGCATCGTCATCATTTCCGTATTTTGGATAATCACCCTCAACTTCAAAGTCTACCGCAATTCCTTCTTCGTTACGGATTGGCTTAACACTTGCATACTTGATTGCTGAAAGTGAGTCAACTGCAACTGAAAGTCCTGCAATACCAAATGCCATGAGGCGTTCAACGTTTGTATCGTGAAGTGCCATTTGACCTTTTTCATATGCATATTTATCATGCATGTAGTGAATAATATTCATTGTATCAACATATACAGCAGCTACTTCTTTTAAGACATCATCATAAACTGCCATCACTTTGTCATAATCTAAGATTTCATCATTCATTTCAGGAACATCATCAATAACTTTAATGCCCTTAACTTCGTCACGTCCACCGTTCATTGAGTAGAGTAAAGCTTTTGCTAAGTTTGTTCGTGCCCCAAAGTATTGCATTTGTTTTCCAATTTTCATTGCTGAAACACAGCATGCAATTCCGTAATCATCGCCAAAGTTTGGACGCATAATGTCATCATTTTCATATTGGATTGCTCCAGTTTCGATTGACATTTTTGCACAGTAACGTTTGAATCCGATTGGTAAGTCTTCTGACCAAAGCACAGTCATATTTGGCTCAGGTGCTGGTCCTAAGTTTGTAAGTGTGTGTAAGTAGCGGAATGAGTTTTTAGTTACAAGTGTGCGCCCATCTTGACCCATACCACCAATTGATTCAGTAACCCATGTTGGATCACCCGCAAATAAATCATCATATTCTGGTGTACGTAAGTGTCGAGCCAAACGTAGTTTCATAATAAACTGGTCAATGTAAGCTTGTGCTTCCTTTTCTGTAATTTCGCCTGCAGCGATATCACGTTCGATATAGATATCTAAGAATGAAGAAGTACGGCCAAGTGACATCGCAGCACCATTGTTTTCTTTGATTGCTGCTAAGTATGCAAAGTAAGTCCATTGAATCGCTTCTTTTGCGTTGACAGCTGGTTGGCTAATATCGAAACCATATTTTGAAGCCATTGATTTGATTTCTGCTAATGCACGAATTTGTTCGTTTACTTCCTCACGTAATTGAATGCCTTCTGCATTAATTTTACGAATCTTAGCTAAGTCTTTTTTCTTCTCAGCAATTAAGAAGTCAATACCATAAAGTGCTACACGGCGGTAGTCACCAATGATACGACCACGTCCGTATGCATCAGGAAGACCTGTAAGTAATCCTGTAGTACGGTATTTACGAATTTCAGGAGTATATGCATCAAATACACCCGCATTATGTGTTTTGGTATAATTATGCCAGAAATGGCTTGTTTGATCATCAAGTTTTCGGCCATAGATATCTAGGATATTGTCCACCAAACGGATTCCACCATAAGGGTTGATAATACGTTTTAAAGGAGCATCTGTTTGAAGTCCGACAATTTCTTCGTCTTCTTTGATGATGTAACCAGGACCAAAGTTGTCGATTCCTGACATTTCGTTCATTTCGATGTCAAGTACGCGAACTTTAACCTCTTCTTTTAACAGTTCTAAACTCTTATTCCATAAACGATCTGTATTATCGCTAATTGGTGCTAAGAATTTGTCATCGCCTTCATACGGTGTAACGTTTTGTTGAATGAAGTCTCTAACATTAATTTCCTCTTGCCATGAACCTGGCTTAAATCCGTTCCATGCTTTTGTCATAGTAACATCTCCTCTGTTTCTACCCCTATCTTACCAAAGGAATAATGGTTTTTTTATATGTTGATGATTATTTTTTATCATTTCCGTATTTTTGATAATCAGACATCAAATCTATGTTCGATTTACACACATTTGATAATAAGGTTTATATTTTCACAATCTTTACTTTGAATGGCGCTAATACCGCTTTAAAACTGGATATTGTCTCCTATATGCAATTCACTTGTATATCTAAATCACAAACTTCTGCATATTGGGTTGTGTTGTCACAGATAGCGTTTTCTTATATAATAAGAGCACATGAATGGAGGTAGTGTCGATGTCTGTTGACGCCCGAAAATATTTAGAAACTTTTATTCCAATGATCGATTTTTTAGCTGAGTTATTAGGAAAAAATTCAGAAATCGTATTACACGATCTTACCAACCTCGACTCATCGGTTGTTGCTATTCGCAATAATTACATTACAAAACGCGAAATTGGTGCTCCAGCAACAGATTATGTGTTGCGTGCCCTGAAGGCAGGTATTAATGATACTGTCGACTACACGATCCACTATCGTGAAGTCAGCAACCGTGAACACAAACAATTACGGTCTGCATCTTATTACTTGCGTAAAGATGGTGAGTTGTTTGGTATGATATGTGTAAATACTGATGAAGCTGTGTTCAAACAATTAAATCAGAGTATGGACGCTATTGAGTTACTGCTTCGTACATACAAGCAACACCAACCGGAAGAACAATCCGCAATCCCCGAATCATTCTCCCGCTCAATTGAAGAAATGGCCGAGAACACAGTTCTTGAGTTATCAGTAGCAAAAGGTATTCCCGTTGATAAATTTAAACAAGATGATAAATTTGAAACTATTGAGGTTCTTTACGATAGTGGCTTCTTCTTGTTAAAAGGTGCGGTTCCAGAAATTGCACGCATACTTAAAATATCTGAGCCCACAGTCTATCGTTACCTACAAAACGTTAAGGCTAAAGACCAGTAAGCACAAAGGCACTCAATGAGTGCCTTTTCATTTATCCAATCATCACGATTACAATTCGAAAAATGTACACAATGCATGTAAAAACCATCAGGATAACACTTATTGAATTCGCCAAATACTTACGCATGCGTATTAATATCATGAAAGTTGCGTAGTACAAAGTATGCATTAAAACAGTCCTCACTAACATTAATGTTGTCATCACCAATTCATTTAAGATTAGTTGGAGAACGATTAAGACGGCCATGGTTTTTATACTTCTTCGAAAGATTAGCGCTAAATACGCCTCTTCATTCAATCTAATCTTTAGGGATAGTTCCATTTGGACATACTGATACACCGTATCCGCATAGCATAATCCTACGAACAAAATTGCACAAAGTATCACAAATGTGTCAATTGGTAATTCGGAAATACCAAAATTAAGCAACTGAAATTGGCGTGCAACTTCAGACGTGAATAGCGTATAGAGACTAATTGAAAGAACGAGCAAATATGATTTATATTTACCAAACTTATATCTCACGAATTTCCCCATATTCTAACTCATACACGGCATCAAAATGAATATTTGATACGCCATCATGGGCACAAATTATACAAGTCTTTTTCGCATCTCGTAGCGACTCAATGATTTCATTAAACACCGCTACGCTTTTTCGATCCAAACCGCGAGTAGGCTCATCCAACAGTATCAAGTCTTGATTTTCCATGATTGCTTGTATGATTCCAAGTTTTTGACGCATTCCCAAACTGTAAGTCTTGACGGGTTTTTTGTTTGTTATTTCGAGATCGAATTGTTGCATAAGATCCCTAGTTTTTTCCCAATCAAACGTCCCCGTTAATTCAGCCAAAAACTGTAAGTTGAATAAAGCAGTCTCATGTTCAATGAACATTGGATTTTCAATCAAACCACCAATTTTTGCGTCTCATCTACATAAACACTTCCTGAATCGGGCTCATTGAGTTTGGCAATGAGCTTCAAAAGGGTGGATTTTCCGGACCCATTACCACCTCGAATATGAATCAGTGCTCCTTTTTTTACTTCTAAACTTAACCCATCTAATACGATCATTCCTTTAAATGATTTTCTCAAAGACCTAACTGCCACGCTTTTTTCATTGAATATCCTTCCTTATGTCAACCTTATTCCGGACAAAAACTCAACAACTTTTACATTAATATTCGAATAATGAAGCATTAGACTCATCACAATAGGAATTGCAATCACTATCCCTGATACAATCCCTTTGAAAAATATAGAAACGTTAATGATAAGGCACCATAAAAACATACTGATCGCAATCCAGCCTAAGAATATAAATACAAGCCTTTTCTCATATATTCCATCCCAACCAATTATGATAAGTGGACCAAATCCAACGACGCAATATACCATCGTATCTACACCTGCTTGTACCCGTAACGACCGATTTAGCGCGTCCTCACCGATTCGAATTTGAATTGAATCTCGCATTCGTTTAATCAGACGTGCGTTGTGGGTGAGATAAATGAAAAACGTTGTTGTCACTAACATAGGAATAATATTGGAACTCATAATAAAGCTTTCTACTTTTAGTTTTTCTTCCACTTTCGCAATTGCACTAATGTGGGGGTAGAGGGTATACATCGAATAGGACACTGCACACATGTAGATAACAAGGTATCGTGATTTTTTTATTTTAATCCATGATTTACCCATAGAAGCTTCTCCGTTTCAATGTAAAGTGATAGAGAATGTACGACAAAACACCATAGAGTACCGCAGCTGAAAGGAAACTTTGAAGCACATACCCATAGTGTGTCCCTGGTGATAAGATTGAAGATGGCATAATGCTCGATAATATTGCTTTCGTCGGTGTTTTCTCACCGATATTAGGGATAATCGTAGTCATAGATGTAACAGCTGCAATGTATATAAATATACTCAAGAATTTCTGGATTATTGGTACAAATATATACATATACGCATTGCGAATGTAATCTGCCATTAGGAATACAAATACAGCGTAAATCCCAGTCCCTACCGACGCAAGTATCCAGTGTGCCAAAACAATACCTAAATTTGCATGATTAATCAATTCTGACATCGTCCATAGGGATTCAATCTGAAACGGTTCCACTGTAAATGGGTTCCAACAATGTACTGCCGCGATGTTTAGAAGTTCGGTTAAAAAACGAATGATACATGCACTCATAAATATCTTTACGATACTACGTCGATACAGATGCTCCCACCCCATTCGTATTGCCATACTCGATACCGCTTGAGAATGAAATATTCCATAGATAGGATACAGAGCAATACCAATCGTGACCCACATAATTAAGGGGTACAAAACAGTTGTCGCACTTTCCTGCAGCACAACGTATTGAAATGGACCATTTCCTGGTTGCGGACTCAGCGAAGACGTCCAAAAACTTACATTAAAACTAACAGCATTTATAAGAACAAGGATACATCCAATCTTGATGAGTTTGAATCTCATTGGCTTAATCTCCATTTTCATTTATATACTCCTTGTAATCTAAGGGTAGAAGCAATAACTAACTTGGTTTGGAAGTGGCTCCCAATTTTCCGACGATATTCTTCCCATATGGTAACTTCCCAACCCTCCAAATGATTCTTTATAGTGCAGAGTTTGTCTAGTTCCATCTAACAATATGTAGTCTGTTACCGAACGCGTTCCCGTTACAGGACTAACTAGGTCTGCATAAATATTCATGGCAATTGATTGGGTATTTTTTTGAATCCACGCAGTACGCGCATAATTATCTTTTTGTACGCTGCGGGATGTCTTCGACCATTTCCCAAAACGTGGTACACTAACCCATATCAGTGGACTCCATGCCGCACATATAGAACTTGTGCAGAGTATCAGTAAGATTAAAAACAACAACAACTTATTTGGAGAACGTTTCATTATTTTACCTCCTAGCCGAATTATGACATCACCATCCTTGCATAGTTTTTTTAGTCTTCAATCTTCTACGGTTTAGTGGTCGTACTACACGCCTTATCGGTATTGTTCTTTCCATTCAAGCATAAAAAAACCCCACATTCATCCTTGAATGTAGGGTTTAAAATTAGTTTTAGATTGTTTCTCGCCAGAATTTAGCGCCCAATGCTTTGAGTTTACTATCAATTTCATCGTAACCACGGTCAATGTGATAAATATCATGAATTTCAGTAATACCATCTGCCATCAGACCGGCAATTACCAATGATGCTCCAGCACGTAAGTCAGTCGCCGTTACTTTGTTACCAAATAATGGTGTAACACCTGTAATGGTTGCCTGTGCAGTCCCTACGCTAATTGTAGCACCCATACGTTGGAGTTCTGCCGTATGTTTGAAACGTTCCGCATAGATTGTTTCTTTAACGGTTGAAGCCCCTTCCGCACGCGTCAGCAGCGTTGTCATTGGTTGTTGAAGATCTGTAGCAAAGCCGGGATACGTTTGCGTCGTAAAATCTACAGCCTTCAACGCTTCTGATTTCAAGATGCGAATCGAATCAACACCAATTTCCATATTGACTCCCATCTCAATTAATTTAGACGTCAACGCTTCGACATGTAATGGGATAATGTTTTCAATGGTCACATCATCAGCCATTGCAGCTGCCATAATAATGTAAGTCCCAGCTTCAATACGATCAGGGATAATATCATGAGGTTTTCCACTCAATGATGTAACACCTTCAATTGTGATCTCATTTGTTCCAGCACCACGAATGTTCGCGCCCATTTTAGTCAAGAAGTTTGCGAGGTCAATAATTTCTGGTTCTTTCGCAGCATTTTCAATCACGGTTCGACCTTCCGCTAATACAGCCGCAAGCATAATATTAATTGTTGCTCCCACTGATGCAAAATCAAGATAGATTTTAGCACCAACAAGATGGTCCGCTTTAATCGTGTAGTATCCTTGAGAATACTCAACCGTTGCTCCCAAAGCCTCAAATCCTTTTAAATGTAAGTCAAATGGACGCGGACCTAAATAGCATCCCCCTGGCATAATCATACGCACTGATTTAAACTTACCAAGCAATGCCCCCATAAAGTAATACGATGCACGTAAACGTGTGACTGCATCAATGTCCAAGTCGACATTTTTCATATTAGAAGTGTTAATTTTATAATGGCCAGACTCCGGAGATTCAACTGATACTCCCAATGATTCAAGAATTTCAGTCAATGATTCAACATCTGAAATGTTTGGAACCCCATAGATATTGACATCACTGTTATCCGCTAAGATTGCTGCAGGTATTAAAGCGACCGTTGCATTCTTTGCCCCACCAATTGTTACTTTTCCGTTTAGACGTTTTCCACCTTCAATTTTAATAATTTCTACCATTTGTACAACTCCTTTAGTCATAGTAATTATACCCCAAATGGTCAAACAATTATAGTCTAAGCACCGCATATAAAAAGAGTCTTTTGTGAAGACTCCTATTTTACTGGCTTATGGCGGGCCGCAAGTGTGTAAGCGAGACCCACTAAGACACCACCACCGATAATATTACCAAGATATGCGAATGTAAAGTTGAAGATAAATCCTCCAATTGATACACCACCCATTACATTGCTTGCAAGGAGCAAGAAAATATTCGCAACACTATGTTGGAATCCAAGTAATGCAAACAACATAACCGGGAACCAAATACAGAAGATTTTAGCACTCATATCTTTAACCCCAACACTCATCCACGATGCAAACCCAACAAACCAGTTACACATCACGCCTGAGACAAAGATTTGAAATGCCGTATAATGCATTTTCCCTTCCGCAATCGTATGCAGCTGATCCACATACGGGTTAAGCATACCTAGAATTTGTACGCCAACTAAAACAACAAACAGTGAACCCAAGAAGTTACCAAGCGTTACAACTGCCCAGTTTCCTAAGAGTTCTTTGATTGACACTTCTTTGTTAAAGAGTGCAGTAGAAACGATTGTCATATTTGATGTAATCAATTCTCCTCCAGCTACTAGAATCACAATAATTCCAACCGGGAAAATTGAAGCACCTATTAATACCCCAACTAATCCTGGGATACGTGCTGTCACGATAATGTAGGTTAAGTATGCGAATGCAACCAATGCCCCTGCCAAAAAACCTAAGATTATTTTCGCCATAAATGGTTTATCAACTTTTTTACGGCCCAGTTCAGTTACTTTTTGAACTGTTTCTTCCATTGAATACATATTCTCCTCCAAAAAACTTTCCTTTGATATCTTATCCATGCAACACACTTTAATCAAGATGTTTTCATCACAAGACTGTCTTTTTGAAGTATCTTACATTCTTTTTTCGTTTTTTTACGTCTGTTACGTGAATATATCTCCACTTACACATAAAAAAAGAAACCGCCGAAGCGATTTCTTTAGAAGTTCAATTAAGCTTTGTTAGCTGAACCGAAGATTTCGATTTTTTCTTTAACAGCTTCTTTCATTGCTTCAAATCCTGGAGCTAAAAGTTTACGAGGATCGTAGTTTTTACCTTCAAGGTCTTTACCAGCAACGATGAAGTCACGAAGTGCTGCCGCGTTAACTAATTGTAATTCTGTGTTAACGTTGATTTTTGAAACACCTAAATCGATAGCTTTTTTGATTTGGTCTTCAGGGATTCCTGAACCACCATGTAATACTAAAGGAATGCTTCCTGTAGCTTGTTTAATTGCATCTAATGTTTCGAAGCTTAATCCTACCCAGTTTTCTGGATATTTACCGTGGATATTTCCGATACCAGCTGCTAAGAAGTCAATGCCTGTGTCAGCCATTGTTTTACATTCTTGAGGATCAGCTAATTCACCTGTACCGATGATTCCATCTTCTTCTCCACCAATTGATCCAACTTCTGCTTCAACTGATGCACCTTGTGCATGAGCGATTGCAACGATTTCACGAGTTTTTTCCAAGTTTTCATCGATTGGTAAGTGTGATCCATCGAACATTACAGATGTAAATCCAGCAGCAAGCGCTTCTTTAGCACCTTCAAAGCTACCGTGGTCTAAGTGTAATGCAACAGGAACAGTAATGTTCATTTCTTCCATCATACCTTTAACCATACCTACAACAGTTTTGTAACCTGTCATATATTTTCCAGCACCTTCTGAAACTGCAACCAAGATTGGTGAGTTCATTTCTTGTGCTGTTGAGAGAACTGCTTTTGTCCACTCTAAGTTGTTGATATTGATTGCTGGAACCGCGTAATGTCCATCACGTGCGTTTTCCAGAATTTCTTTTGCTGAAACTAATGCCATAGTTATGCTTCCTCCTAATTTCTCTTCTATTTTACTCTCTTTTTAGAATTTTGCAAAGAGGCTGCCACAAATCCTTTGAATAAAGGATGCGAACGGTTCGGTCTTGACTTAAATTCAGGGTGATATTGTGAAGCAACAAAGTGAATATGGTCTTTCAACTCAACAACTTCAACTAATTGCCCATCAGGACTCAAGCCACTAAATACGACACCTGCTTTTTCAAATTGCTCGCGGTATTTGTTATTAAATTCATAACGGTGGCGATGACGTTCAAAAATAACATCTGCTCCATAAAGTTCACGTGCTTTGGTACCATCTTGCAATTCACAAGGATAATCACCCAAACGCAACGTTCCTCCAAGGTTTGTTTTATGAATTTGATCTTCCATAATATCGATAATCGGGAATTTTGTATCTGGATTAATTTCCGTAGTATGGGCACCCTCCATACCTAAAACATTACGGCCAAATTCGATCATCGCAATTTGCATTCCTAAACAAATTCCGAAGTACGGTACATTGTTCTCACGAGCAAAACGAGCAGCTGTAATTTTACCTTCAACACCACGTTCACCAAATCCACCCGGAACTAAAATACCATCATACTTCGCGAGCATATCGTCTTTATTTTCCTCAGTGATTGTTGTTGAATCAATCCAGTCAATATGAACACGACTGCTTACTTCGTATCCTGCATGCATTAATGATTCCGCAACTGAAAGATATGCATCTTTTAATTCAACATATTTACCAACCAACGCAATTTTAATATCGTCTTGAAGATGTGATGCGCGATCAATCATTTCATTCCATTCTGTCATATCGGCTTGCGGTAAATCGGTAATGCCAAACTTATGAACAATATACTCATCAAGTCCTTGTTTTTGGAACATTAATGGTAATTCGTATAAATTTTCAACATTACGTGATTCGATAATGGCATTTTCGCGAACATCACAGAAAAGTGCAATTTTGTTTTTCATATCGCTTGTAAGTGGCTCGTCACAACGTGTAACAATAATGTTTGCTTTGATTCCGTGTGACATTAGCTCTTTAAAACTGTGTTGAGTAGGCTTCGTTTTGTACTCTGAACTCGCAGGTACTTTTGGGATTAAAGTTGTGTGGATAAAGACAACATCTTCAGTAGCATTTTCGGCATGAACTTGACGAACCGCTTCAAGGAATGGGAGTGATTCAATATCTCCTACAGTTCCTCCAATTTCGGTGATTACAACATCTGCACCAGACTCTTCAGCCGCTGCATAAATTTTATTTTTAATTTCATCTGTAATATGTGGAATAACTTGTACAGTCGCACCATTATAATCACCACGACGTTCTTTATTAATAACGTTTTGGTATACACGTCCAGTTGTAATGCTTGCATTACGTGTTAATTCCTCATCGATAAATCGTTCATAGTGCCCAAGGTCCAAGTCTGTTTCGGCACCATCACGGGTTACAAAAACCTCGCCATGTTGGTATGGTGACATGGTTCCTGGATCAACGTTAATGTACGGATCAAATTTTTGCATAAACACTTTCATACCACGGTTTTTAAGTAAACGTCCTACCGATGCTGCAATGATACCTTTACCGATACCTGATACAACACCACCAGTGACAAAAATATATTTTGTTGTCATATTATCTCCTTCTAAAAAATAAAAAAGCTCCCATCGCTGGAAGCCTACTGCCCTTTATTATTCTATCAAACTCGTTATGGGTATTCAACCATAAAAATCGAGACACTACAAAAAGCCACATGTATAGCGGAAAATTTACATTTAGGGTTTAAAAACCTGCATTCGCTAAAATGCAGGTTTGGGTTATTGTATTAATTACTCGTCGTCTGTAACGCTGAGTTCAATTGGGTAATCTTCAAACTCTTCTTCATAGTCATCATAACCATCAAGAAGATCCGGGTCAATTTGTAAACTTTCAAGGGTATGACGTTCACGAAGGTCCCATTTGTTTCCCTCTAACGAGATGAAACGTGAGTCCATCATTAACGCATTGTAAAACGATGCAACTTTTCTTTTAGCTGCTTCTTCGGGTAGCTTAACTTCTTCTGAAACTTCAGCCCATAATTTTTGGAAAGTAGTTTCTTTCTTTTTCTTTTGTAATTTATCAAATGCAATATCGCTTAACGATTTAGATGCCATAATGTTATACCTCCGGTTCCCACCAACATTCAAACTCAAGTGTGTCAACACGTTGACCTTCTTGGTCTAAATGATACCTAATATAAAATACATTGTTGTCAATCTTCATTTCATCTACACTTACATCAAATACAATTGTTCCATGTTCGTTTTTAACGAGCATTTCTGTCGATTCATCTCGACGAAATAGACCTTGTGTTAGCCAACTGTCTTGGCGTTTGAGCGAAATTTCATGGTCCGTAATGTCGAGTATCACAACTGCGCCACTTTTTTCGACATAACTAATACGCTTGTACACACCTAAATCTTGTAACGTTGCGTTTTCATCAACTGTCTTTGCATTCGCTTCTCGTGATTTTTGTATAACTGTAATTTTCAAAACGGATAGATTGCCCCCTTACTTATTTACCATTGCATTATATGAAAATACGGTATAATGTCAATACATTTTAACAAAAAAAAATGAAAGTGCACGGATATCGTTGCACTTTCATACAGAATTCACATTTCTTATTGTTTGCTTTCGAAGTAAGCTTCGATATCTGAAACCTCACGGATGATTTGTGGGGCAAGATCTTCGTTACTTTCTTCAGTTACCAAGACATCTGTTTCAATACGGATTCCGATGCCTTCTTCAGCGATGTAAAGTCCAGGTTCATTGGTAATAACATTACCTGCTTGGAGCGGCTCCTCACGGTCAATCCAGACATCGTGAGTATCCAACCCTAATGAGTGTCCAATACCGTGATAGTAGTAACGTGAGACGTCTTGAGGGTCTTCTATGAGCCCCAATTGGATACAGCCCTCAGCAAGATACTCTTTTGCAAGATCATTCAATGTTTTAATGCTAATGCCAGGACGAATTGCTTCATTAACAGCATGGAACGTATCCAAGACAACTTGATAAACATCACGTTGACGATCTGTAAATTTACCATTGATTGGGAATGTTCGAGAAATATCGCCACCATAACCATTAACACGAATTCCTAAATCAAATAAGACAAGGTCTCCATCTAATAGTTCTTGATTATTTTCAATGTAGTGGAGTACTGTTGCATTTTTTCCTCCGGCTAAAATCGTATCAAACATCAAGTCACCGTGTTGCTTCATACCTTCATAGTAGAAACGTGCGGCAACATCATTTTCATTATTCCCTGGTTTCACTTCTTCAAGAGCACCCATGATGGCATCATTTGTAACAACAAGTGCATGCTTAATCGCTTCAACTTCTTCTGGAAGTTTGACCATTCGTAATCTAACAAGTTCTTCAAAGATATTAACAACGCGATCTTCACCCACAAAATCCACAAATGCTAAACCGGAACCGTGGAATTCTTCTGTTATTGTATCGTGATCAAAATCCAGACCGATTTGTACGTCTCGTTCCATGACCGAATTTACAAAAGCATCAAATTCATCGAAGTATCGAATATCTTCAATTCCAGAAATGAGTTGTGCCTCTTCTTCCGTCATGTAGTGACCAACCCATTTTTCCATATTTGGATCAATTTCGCGAAGGAACAACGTCACAGCTTGGGTAGTCTTATCAAATACAACTACAGCCTCTGGTTCTTCAATCCCTGTTGCATAGTAGAAATTACGGTTTGCTTGAAATGGATACTGTGCATCTGCTGATTTGCGTACACCTTTACCACTAAATAAGAACGTTACAGTGTTTTTGGGTAATGCGTTCATAATATTTTCACGAATTGTGATGTATGTTTGACTATTCATATACAATCTCCTTTGGATAGAAAACCTTTCGATCTTCTTTATCTTCCCCTTGCACAAATCCCCTTACAATCGATGATGCTTCAGATAACTCAACAAGGTCACCTTTAATCGATACATAAATTCCTGAATTTGTGTCTTCTTTGCGATATGGCTTTTGATACAAGGTCTGTGTTGTGAAATCCTCAACAACATAGTAACTCGCATCATAACCATTCTGTATCGTTGCCCGACGAATTTTTTCAAGTTGGTTTGTTCCCGTTAAATCTTCATATTGAAAGAGAACTCGATTTAAAAGACGTAACGCTAAGTCTTTTAAAATTGGATCATCACTGTCTGTAAGCACAGTGAAACCATGTGTAACCGCTGGCTCATCAAGTTTGAAATGGTCTTCAAGTGATATTTCTGTATTATTCAAAAATGGTTTGAAGAATGCAACGCAATCCAACAATTCTGGATTGGTTGTCATCAAATCACGCATTCTTGAGAAGATTGAAAGTAAAATTCCTTCAAAACTTCGTGACGCAGGGTGAAGGTAAACTTGCCAGTACATTTGGTATCGCGCCATGATGTAATCTTCAACAGCGTGAATGCCACTTTCTTTCATGACGATACGATCGTTTTCCAACTTCATAGTTCGAAGAATTCGTTGTAGGTCAAATTCTCCATAACTAACGCCTGTGAAGTATGAATCACGCAATAGATAATCCATACGGTCGGCATCAAGTTGACTTGAAATAATCTGTGTTAATAATGTTCGTTCATGGCGATGCGCAATAATATCACTCACAATTTTCGGTAGATCAGGACTCGCCTGTTTTAAAATCCGATTAATTTCAGACGGCTCGCGGATAATTCGATCTGTGAATGTTTCATGGTGAACCGAGGTTACGGATTCAAACGCATGCGAAAAAGGACCATGTCCAACATCATGCAATAGTCCTGCACAAAGAAGGGCAATTTGCTCTTCTTCGGACAGACTTTCTTTCAGACCACTAACTTTTTCAATCATTTGACGTACGACTTCATAGACTCCTAATGAGTGAGAAAACCGTGAGTGTTCCGCAGTATGATAAACCATGTAGGTACCGCCCAATTGGTGGATTCGACGGAGTCGTTGGAATTCTGGTGCGTTAATCAGATCCCAGATTACTTGGTAATTTACATGGATATACCCGTGAACCGTGTCACGCATCACTTTCTGCTCAACACAGCGTTTATTAAGCGTTGACATAAGTTTCTAAACGTTTTTTAACCACATCATAACCTGTTAAGTATAACGCACTCATAAGATCAGGTCCGTGTGATTGATGGGTAGCACTGACACGAAGGCCCATAAATAATGGTTTTCCTTTAAGTTCAGTTTCTTTTTTAGTTGCGTTAAATGCTTCTTTTAGTGCTTCAACTGACCACGCTTCTGGTAGATTTTTCAAGAATGATGCAGCCACTGTTTTAGTTGTTTCCCATGAAAGCACTTCTTCTTCAGCTTCTGTAATAACTGGCTCATTGAAGAAACTCTCAATCAGACTTCCAATTTCTGAACCATATTGTGTTTGGTCTTTATAGAGTAACAAGAGTTTCTCGACCCATGCTTCATCTTTTGCTGCAAGATCGTGACTTGCAGCAGCATAAGGTCTCACAAATTCAAGCCATTCTGCATCTGATTTTTCTTTTAGGTATTGATGGTTCATCCATGTTAATTTGGTAACATCAAACATAGACGGTGCTTTTGATAAACGGGATTCATCAAATTCAGCAATTAATTCTTCTTTGGTGAAGAGTTCCTTCTCACCTTTTGGTGACCATCCAAGAAGTGCCATAAAGTTAAACATTGCTTCTGGAAGGTATCCTTGATCTTTATATTGACTGATAAACTGCATTACAGAGTTATCACGTTTTGAGAGTTTTTTACCGTTCTCGTTAACGATTAGTGTCATATGACCATATCGTGGAATTTCCCAATTGAACATATCAAAAATCATCATTTGTTTTGGTGTATTCGAAATGTGCTCTTCGCCACGGAATACATGTGATATTTCCATCAAGTGATCATCAATTACAACGGCAAAGTTATACGTTGGAATCCCATTTGATTTAACGATTACCCAGTCACCAATATCTTTAGATTCAAAAGTGATTTCACCACGTACCATGTCGTCAAACGTGTATGTTTGATCTTCTGGAACATGGAGACGAATTGAATGTTGGCGCCCTTCTGCCTCATATGAAGCTTTCGTCGCATCATCGAGATGTAAACACTTTTGATTGTATCGTGTCGATGCATGGCCAGCTTCTTTTTGGCGATTATAGTCTTCTTCGAGTTCCTCTGAAGTACAGTAGCATTTATATGCATGACCACTTTCAAGAAGTTTTTCTGTGTATTCTCGATAGATATCTAAACGTTCCATTTGACGGTATGGCGCATATTTCGCATTGGGTTTATCAGGTGATTCATCTGCTTCAATCCCTAACCAATTTAAGAAATATGTTTGTGACGCTTCGCCACCTTCAACATTACGTTCCACATCTGTATCTTCGATACGTAATACGAAATCTCCCCCGTAGTGTTTTGCAATTAAATAGTCAAACAACGCTGTACGCGCGTTTCCGATATGTAAAAACCCAGTTGGGCTTGGCGCATATCTAACTCGAACTCTTTCCATATTTTTACCTCTTTTCAAAAACATTGCATTTATTATATCACGTTCTGTGTTTTCCCTACAATTTAAGTATGTGCTTTTACATGGTTTACCTTGTATTTTCACGCGATATGTTTGTATATTTTAACGAAAACAAAAAGATTGATACATTGTACCAACCTTTTCTTATTGATTATTTTAACGATCTAAAAGCATCGCAACGCCCATTCCACCACCAATACATAGTGACGCAACACCGCGTTTTGAGTCGGATCGAAGCATTTCATAGATAAGTGTAACCATAATACGTGCTCCAGAAGCTCCAATTGGATGCCCCAATGAGATCGCACCACCGTTCACATTAACTTTATTTGCATCAATGTTTAAATCTCGAATAACCGCTAATGACTGCGCGGCAAATGCTTCGTTCAATTCAAAGCGATCAACACTGTTTAAATCAATTTTTGTTTTTTCAACGAGTTTTGAAACCGCAAGATAAGGTGCATAGCCCATAATTGATGGATCCATACCAATTTCCGCAAACCCATTAATAGTTGCGAGAATCTCAAGATTCATGGCTTCTGCTTTTTCTCGGCTCATAATAACCAAAGCAGCTGCTCCATCATTAACTCCAGATGCATTTCCTGCAGTTACAGAACCACCCTCACGAAAACTTGGTTTCAACTTTTGAAGTCCTTCCAGTGTTGAGTTATGACGAATGTATTCATCTTCCTCAAAAACACCTTTTTTTGTTTCTACTGGAACAATTTCTGCTTTAAAAATACCTTCGCGTTGTGCTTTACTTGCACGAAGTTGGGATTCCAATGCAAATGCATCTTGGTCTTCGCGGCTCACATTGAATTGATCCGCAACATGCTCTGCTGTCATTCCCATTAATTCTTGTGTAAAGGCATCCGTAAATCCATCAACTGTTATCGTATCCTGTGTTTCAAGATTACGCATTTTCGAACCGAATCGACCGTTTTTTACAATATGTGGTGCTTGAGATAAGTTCTCAAAACCACCCACAACCGCAACATCACTTTCTCCCAGCATAATCGACTGCATTCCAAGATGAATTGATTTCATCCCAGAACCGCACATTTCATTGATTGTCATCGCTGGTGTGCTGTATGGAATTCCCGCATGAACGGATGCTTGTCGCGCTGGGTTTTGGCCCAACCCCGACTGAATCACGTTTCCCATAACAACATAATCGACGTCTTCCGGCTTGATTCGTGCACGATTCATCGCTTCTTTTATTACGGCAGTCCCAATTTCTACGGCTGTTGTTCCAATGAGGCTTCCCCCAAATTTCCCAATAGCAGTACGGGCCGCGCCTACAATTACTACGTCGCGCAAATAGATCACTCCTTTTTGTTTTATAGTGTTAGCTTGTTTATTATACCTTTTGTTTAATCCAAAAACAAAACTTTTCGTATTCTTTGCCTATTTGGGCAAATCTCCGTATAATAGTTTTACTATTAAAAGGAGTACTTTATGAAAATAGGTATTGATAAAATCGGATTCTATTCTCCAGCATATTTTCTGGATATGGCCGATTTAGCTACAGCGCGTAACGCTGACGTGAACAAGTATACCATTGGTCTTGGACAAGATAGAATGGCAATGCCCCCTATCACACAAGATACCATAACTATGGCAGCGAATGCCGCAATTGGCATCTTATCTAAAGAAGATTTAGAAGCAATCGACTTGGTTATTCTGGGTACCGAAAGCGGCACCGACCAGTCAAAAGCAGGTGCAACTGCAATCCACCATTTATTGGGTATTAACCCCTATGCTCGTGCAATCGAAATGAAACAAGCTTGTTATGCTGCGACTGCAGGAATTCAACTCGCGAAAGGTCATATTGCACTAAACCCTACCAAGAAGGCTCTGATTATCGCGTCAGATATTTCCAAATACGGCTTAAATTCAGGTGGTGAACCGACACAAGGGGCCGGTGCTGTTGCGATTTTAATTGCTGCAAATCCACGCATTATGAGTTTGGATAATGATGCTGCATACTTTACCGATGATATTTTGGATTTCTGGCGTCCAAACTACAGCGACTATGCATTTGTCGATGGACAGTATTCGAACGAACAATACCAACGATTCTTTGAAGCAACATTTAATCGTTATATGGAGAATACAGGTCGCACACTTGATGATTTCAGCGCATTGACATTCCATATTCCGTATACCAAACTCGGCCTTAAATCATTACGTATGGTTGCAGATATAGATACCCGCCCTGATTTGTTTGAGAATTTTAATCACGCTACTTACTACAACCGATCGGTTGGAAATATTTATACAGGTTCGCTCTATTTGAGTCTTATTTCATTACTGGAAAAAGGATCGTTAGCCGCAGATTCTCGAATTGGATTGTTTAGTTACGGTTCAGGGGCTGTTGGAGAATTCTTCAGTGGTGTTCTTGAGGACGGTTACAAAGACCATCTTGTTTCAGACCATCAAACCATGATTGATGCCCGTAAACGCCTATCGATTCATGCCTATGAAGCGATGTATAATGTATCGTTAATTAAAGATGGTTCGCACCAAATCTTGGATACAACCCACGAAACATCACCATTCTATCTTAAAGAAGTCAAACACCACAAACGTATTTATAATAAATAAAAGGAGCTTTCGCTCCTTTTTTGTTTGTTTTTTATGCGTTATGTTGTGATTTTATCTTCTAAATACACAAAGTTTCATGTGTTATGGCTCATCAATATAAGCAATGGTTAGTTCAATCATCGTTTGCGCAAGCATTACCAATACCCGTTCATCAGCTTCAAATTTAGGATTATGTAAAAAATATGGAGATGGCGATGCCGATGACCCTACAAATAGAAACGCACCTGGAATTGTTTTTAAATACGTTGCGAAATCTTCTGAGAATGGTACAGGCTCAATTGCTTCAACTGTATCAAGAAAGGCTGTTTTTTTAAGAACTGGAATAATCTTCGATACCACTTCAGGATGATTTACAAGTGCTGGGTATCCTCCTAAATGATTCATTTGGACCTCTACCTTGTACATAGCAGCAATACCATGACACAGCGCTTCAAGTTCTGATTCAAGACGCTTTTCAACACTTTCCTCGAAATAACGCGTGCTTAAAGCAAGATGAACATGTTCTTGGATGACGTTATCGGCGCCTTTTCCTTCAAACGATCCGATGGTAATTACGGCTGGTTTTTGAGGATCAATACGGCGAGACACAATGCTTTGGCTTGCTACAACAAATTGACTTGCAGCAACAATGGCATCATTCGCTAGATGTGGCGATGCCCCATGACCGCCTAATCCAGTAATATCAACTGTGATTGCGGCATTACCAGCCATCATTGATGTCTTCGCATAACGGATGGTTCCGAGCTTTTCATCAGGCATTACATGCGCTCCGTAAATACGGGTTACGTCATCAAGAAGTCCGGAGTTCATGAAATCTATAGCACCTCCTGGAGGTGTTTCTTCAGCATGCTGATGAATAATTTTAATAGTAATCGGTAATTGGTCACGAAGTGTGATAAGACTATCAGCAGCGATCATAAGAGCCGCTGTATGTAAATCATGACCACACGCATGCATAATACCATCATGTTGAGACTTAAACGAACTCTCGACTAACTCTTGCATTGGCAAGGCGTCAAAGTCCGCCCGCAATGCGAGGACGCGTTCTGATTTCCCTGGGTTAATCGTAACTACGAAGCCGTGACGCTCTGAAATCGTGTCTATTTGTACAGGTTTTCCCGCATAGAAGTTCTTTATGTATGCTGCTGTCTCAACTTCTGCGAATGATAATTCTGGAAATTGATGGAGATGCCGACGGATTGCAATCATTTCATCCATCCGGTCCTCAATCATTTTTAATAATAATGCTTTCATAACGTCTCCTTAAATAAAAGTACCGCCTCAGCGGTACTTGATTATAGTTTGTGGAATGCTTCGACATCTACAACAAATACTGTTGCACCACCCACTTGGACTTCTACTGGGAATGAGGCATAGCGTCCGATGTCATAAGATGCTGTGGAAGGAACCACTTCGGTGCGTTTTTTACCTTCGCGACCGATAATCTCTAAACAAGAATCAACACGATCATCATCACAACCAATAATTAGCGTTGTGTTACCTGCTCGTAGGAATCCTCCTGTCGTTGCAAGACGTGTTACTTGGAAATTCTCTTTGTTTAGCGCTGTTGAAACAGATGAACTATCATCGTTTGATACAATTGCGAGTACTAATTTCATAAGTATTCTCCCCTCTTATTATGTTTATTATACCACAAAGAAAAATATCACAAGTCAATGACTTGCGATATTTGGTGAATTTTTTGTTAAGTTTAGTTATTAAAGCGGAAATGGACAATATCGCCATCTTTCATGACATATTCTTTACCTTCCGAACGAAGTTTCCCAGCTTCTTTAACGACTTGTTCGGAACCGAGTTCCACAAGATCATTAACATGGTAGACTTCCGCACGAATAAATCCTTTTTCAAAATCAGTATGGATTACCCCAGCACATTGTGGTGCCTTCATGCCTTCAGTAAATGTCCATGCACGAATTTCTTTCGGACCTGCTGTAAAGAATGTGCGCAAGCTTAGAATATCGTAGGCGTTTCGAACTAAAACGTCGAGGCCACTCTCTTCGACACCAAGTTCACTTAAGAACTCATCACGTTCTTCATCTGCAAGACTAGACAAGTCTTCTTCTACTTTTGCACATACAGTAACAACACGACTATCCCGTGCCTCAGCATATGCTTTAACTTTTTGATACATCTCATTTTCTTCAACATTTGCGATACTGTCTTCATCGACGTTCGCAACATAGATTACAGGTTTGATTGTTAGGAAGTGGAATGTACGAATTAACTTCATTTCATCATCAGTTAGTGACAAATCAGAAAGCGGACGGTTGTCTTCAAGCACTGCTTTACACTTATCTAGCACTTTAAGTTCGTTCTGTGCATCTTTATCGTTTGATTTGGCTTTACGTCCGACACGATTTAAGCGATTTTCAACTGATTGTAAATCAGCAAGCATCAATTCAATTTCTATAATTTCGATATCAGAGATTGGATCTCCAACAACCCCGTGTTCATGCACGATGTCTGGATTTGCAAAACAACGAACGACGTGTGCGATTGCATCCACTTCACGAATGTTTGAAAGGAACTGGTTTCCTAAACCTTCCCCTTTTGATGCACCCTTTACAAGTCCAGCAATATCGGTAAATTCAAATGTTGTTGGAATAATTTTTTCAGATTCAATTTTACTTCGAATATCTTCCAAGCGTTTGTCGTTTACTTTAACAACACCCACGTTGGGTTCAATAGTCGCAAACGGATAGTTCGCTGCTTCAACTTGTGATTTTGTGATTGCGTTAAATAGTGTTGATTTTCCAACGTTTGGTAAACCAACAATTCCTGCTGTTAATGCCATATTTATGCCTCATTTCTTTCAATTATTTTTTTGAGTTTCTTTTCAAATTCGTGGCGTTCCATCATGATGACAGCACCACAGCCTTCACATTTTATTTTAATATCCGCACCCATACGTGTAATTTTGAAGTATTGTGATTTTTTACAGGGATGGTCTTTTTTCATCTGAACGATATCACCAAGGCCATATTCTTTTTTAATCATAGGGTCTCCTTATTATTGCGCGTGGTGCGCACGGTATGCTTGCAGTGTGTTTTCCAACAAACTTGCGATAGTCATCGGACCAACACCTTTCGGTACTGGTGTCGCATAAGCAACTTTTTCATATGCTTCTGGATCAACATCTCCCACAATCTTGCCATCAATACGATGAATTCCAACATCTACCAATACTTGATGTGATTGAACTTGAGATGCCTTAATAAAGTTGGGTTTCCCAATCGCCACAACGACAATGTCACTTTCTTGGATCAAAGCATCAAGATTTTGAGTCCGAGAATGTGCTAGGGTAACTGTTGCATCCGCATGGGTTAGGAGTGTCGCGATGGGTTTTCCCACAAGACGACTTCGCCCAATGACAAGCGCTCGTTTGCCTGTTACATCAATATGATACCAGTTCAATAAGCGCATAATTCCTTTAGGTGTACACGAAATGAACTGAGGGCGTTTAATTTCCAATAGGCCAACATTAATTGGATGAAGTCCGTCAACATCTTTACGTGGGCTGATGGCATCCACAATTATGTCTTCATTGATATGTTTTGGTAATGGCAGCTGGACGAGAATTCCATCTACATCTGCATCATCGTTTAAGGCATGGATATGACGTAATACATCATCTTCAGACGTATTTTCTTCTAGGCGAATGGTATTGGAAGTCATTCCAACAGCTCTCGCTTGCTTCATTTTCGAATTTACATAGGTTTCAGAAGCTGGATCGTTTCCTACCAAGATAACTGTAAGTGATGGGGCGCGGTTTCCTTGCATCGTAATCTCAGAAACTTCTTGTGCAATTTGTTTTCGAATTTCTTTCGAAACATGCAAACCATCAAGACGTGTACTCATACTTATCCCTCCTTAGCGATTTCCACCCATAATAATATCACACCTTAAATGACCTTACCATCTTTGATCGTTAGAATCACGGTAACCGGTCCATCATTGTCTAATATGACGTTCATATGGTGTTGAAACTTGCCTGTTTGAACCTCAATACCGTGCGCTCTAAGTTTCGCATTAAACTGTTCAAAATATTCATTTGCCAACTCTGGACGCATTGCACCAATAAAACTGGGACGATTTCCTTTGCGGGCATCGGCTGCAAGTGTAAACTGTGAGATTGATAGAATTTTTCCACCGACCTCTTGAATGCTCCGGTTCATCTTACCGTCGGCATCTTCAAAAAGGCGAATTTGCGCAATTTTATCCGCTGCTTTTTGGATATCGCGTTCGCCATCATCGACTTCAATTCCTACCAGTAGCATAAAGCCCTCTTGAATCGCTCCAACACTTTCCGAATCAACAATAACTTTTGCTTCTTTAACTTTCTGAATTACTATTTTCATGGTGTCACCTCTATGCCTTATTTTACATGAATCATGATACAATATATACAAGGAGATTTGTATGAATAAACCTTTAGCACATACTGTGAGACCACAAACTATTGATGAAATTGCCGGCCAAGACCACTTACTCGGGGAAGGTCAAATTTTACGCAATCTTGTCACTAACAAAGAAATTCCATCCATGATTTTTTTCGGTCCTCCTGGCACTGGAAAAACCACCACAGCGATGGCGATCGCAAACACTTTAGGACGTCCGTTTCGACTTTTCAATGCGGTCACTGATAACAAGAAAAAATTAGATCAGTTATTTGTTGAGGCTGAGATGAGTCAAGGACTTGTTGTGATTATCGACGAAGTCCACCGCCTCAACAAAGACAAACAAGATGTTCTTTTACCTCATATTGAAAGTGGGCTCATTACGATGATTGGAGCAACAACTGCCAATCCTTATTTCTCGATTAACCCAGCAATCCGTTCACGCGTTCACTTATTCGAGTTTAATCCGATTGATACTACGCATTTAGAAGCTGTTCTTAAACGGGCTTTCAAGAACTATCCGGATAAATCGATTGATGATGATGTCATTGCAACTATCGCTAAAAGCGCAAACGGTGATGCTCGCTATGCTTTGAATGCCTTGGAGATTCTTACCAAATCAACATTAGATACACACCTCACAGCACAGCATCTTAACGCCCTTTCTTTATCCATGAATATTTCAATGGATAAAGACTCTGATAACTACTACGATACTTTGAGCGCCTTCCAAAAATCGATTCGCGGAAGCGATGTTGATGGTGCCTTATATTATCTCGCTAAGTTAATCCAAGTCGGGGATTTTGATTCCATCGAACGCCGCTTGATTACGATTGCCTACGAAGATATCGGTCTTGCTAATCCTGCATTATGTGCACGTGTCGCTGAAGCAGTAGCTGCTGCACGCCGAATCGGCTTTCCAGAAGCACGGATTCCGTTAAGTGTCGTCGTTATTGAGTGCGCCTTATCACCAAAATCGAAGAGTGCCGAACATGGCATTGATCGTGCCTTAGATACAGTTCGTAATACCGCGTACCAAGTTCCTAAATATTTACGCTTGAATGCGGTCGGGGTCGATCCGATTGATATGTACGATTATGATCGTGCCGATTTATGGAATAAAATCCAGTACTTGCCGGATGAACTTAAAGATACAGAGTTCTATATCCCTGGAAATGAAAACTCTGCCGAGAAAACATACAGTGCCAATCGTACTGCACTTAAGAAGATTAAGCGTACGAACAATTTGCGTAAGCTGAAACAAAAAGTATGAGATTTGACTTTTTCGTTATCCACTTGTACACTTATTTTGACTAGAGAGGTAGCACATCGCTAAACTGGTGAAGCAATTGGGACAATTTCTTTTTATTTAAATCTAAATATTAAATAAGGAGGAGTTTTCTAATGTTTACTTTTAGTCTCAACACTAAGACAAAAGAAGGACGTGAACTTGTCACGTCTTTTTCTATGTCTGTAAATCAACATGACCGCATCGCTCTCATTGGCGAAGAAGGCAATGGAAAGAGTGTCTTTTTAAAAACACTTATCCATCACCCTGATGTAATGGATCTTGATATTCAACGGTCAATATCACAACCAAATCTTGTTTTTGGCTACGTATCCCAAGATGTATCACTGGGCGATCTTGATCTCAGTGTACTCGAATTCGCATTAAATAATCAGTGGGATCGTTACGCCGTATTTCTCAAACTATTTCATAAACTTTTACCCAATCTTACGGAAGAAGATTTTGACCGTACACTTACCACCTTAAGTGGTGGTGAGCGTGTCAAGTTACAGTTGGTCAAACTCATGCTCGAAGATGTCGATGTTTACGTTCTTGATGAACCTACCAATAATCTCGATGTTGATACCTTGCAATGGCTCGAAGCTTGGATGCTAGAGCAAGATGTGCCGATTCTCTTTGTATCACATGACGTTGCACTCATCACTCATACTGCAAATCGGATTATCCACTTTGAGTTACTCAACAAAAAGACCAAGCAACAAATCACACTCTTTGAAGGTTCCTACGCAGATTACTTGGATATTCGCCAACGAAAAATTGCCCATCATAACCAAATTGTCGCAAGTCAAGAACGTGAACACAAAAGACAACTTGATACGTGGCGGCAACAATATCAAAAAGTAGGACATCAATTGCAAAACGTCAATCGGGCAGACCCTGGACTGCAAAAGAAAATGAAGAATCTTAAGGCCCAAAAAGCACGTTATGATAAACAGCCACATACCGAACATCGTACTGTTGAGTCGCCAAGTACTTTCGTACTCGACACTCTCGCACCGATTTCACAGCGTCATCTTATCGATGTGGATGTGTCTCACCCGATGATAGCTATGCCCATTCATTTTTCGATGACGAGCACCAGTAAAATTGCTTGCACAGGTTCGAATGGAATTGGAAAATCTACATTCATTAATTTATGGACCGAACCGCTCGCAACATCCTCAATTGCATATCAAGTCGTGTATCAAGATATTTGGAAAAACTTGGATTTATCGTTAAGTCCTTTAGATCATTGCGCACCCAGCGGCATGCGTGATGCCCTTGAATCAACACGTAATGCACTCTCACACTTGCGTTTTTCGCGTGAAGAAATGACACTTCCCTTGCATAAACTATCGGGAGGCCAACGCACAAAGGTTGCCTTGCTCCATGCTATGAATCAATCACCCCAACTCTTAATTCTTGACGAACCAACGCGCAACCTCAGCCCAGACACGCAAAAGGAAGTCACCGAAATGCTTGAAGCATTTCCTGGAGCAATTTTTTGCATTACACACGATCGTGGATTGATGGAAGCCATTTTTGATACCTGTTTTACGCTAACTTCCGAGGGATTCACGTCCTCATCCACAAATTTTTAACCGCTTTATCACATTGAGAATGCTATAATGACTAAGATATACAAAGAGGAGACATGTATGAAAAAATTGAGTGTACTGCTGATTCTCGGCATTTTGTTGGTGGGCTGTTCATCCAAACCCAAAGAAGAACCTGTTTCACCACCAGAAACAAAAACTGATTATAGTAAAGAGACCAATCCAGTTGCTACCATTACAATGACTAATGGCGATGTTATTACCGCTGAATTGTATCCTGAAGTTGCTCCCAATACCGTCAACAACTTTATCACGTTGGCAAATAGTGGCTTTTATGATGGCGTTATTTTCCACCGCGTAATTCCTGGATTTATGATTCAAGGGGGAGACCCTGATGGGACTGGAATGGGCGGACCGGGTTATGGTATCAAAGGGGAATTCGCAAACAATGGTTTCCCGAATGATTTAAAACACGATCGTGGCGTACTTTCAATGGCACGTGCGCAAGATCCAAACTCTGCAGGTTCACAATTCTTCATCATGCATAAAGACTCACCGCACCTAGACAAAGACTATGCTGCATTTGGTATGGTCACTAGTGGTTTAGAAGCTGTCGATAAAATTGCTGCATTGGATCGTGATCGAAGTGATCGTCCAACAACAGACAGTGATAATGTTATTGCATCAATTACTGTCGATACTAAAGGTGTAACATATCCTGCACCCGAGAAAAATTAGAAGCTCCTTGCGGAGCTTTTTTTATAGTAATAAACAATTTATGTAAACCCCTGGATTGAATTCAAAAATCATCAATACGTAAAAACAAGCCCGAAGGCTTGTTTTTCTTTTATCAAATCTCAACCGCACCACTATTCATTTTTAAAAATTCTATCTCATAAGCAGTTTTAAAGTCAAATATTTTACGAGGCATTGAGTTGATTTTAAAGGCAATGTCATCAAGATATTGTTGTCCAATGTTGTAAAGTGACTTTCCTTTAGGAATAAATCTTCTGACTATTGCATTGGCTCGTTCATTGGAACCACGCTGAAAAGAACAGTAAGGATCACACTTATAGAGTTTTACACCGAGTCGTTTCGCAGTAATTCCCATTGTATTAAATTCTAATCCATTATCAACAGTTATTGATTTCGTTACTATTTTGTTTTCTTCTATAAATTTTCTAATTAATGAGGATGTATAGTAGTCTAATCGATACTCAGCCTTGATCAGCCAATTCATTCTGGAACATCGATCGACGATTGATATTATTGCCGCACTTTCATTTTTCTTACCGATTATTGAGTCAATTTCAAGATGACCGATTTCATCTCGGGCCTCTATATAATTGGGTCTCAGACTAATTGGTAGCACAGTTCGATTTTCCAAATTCCATTGAAAGTGGT
>NZ_WTTA01000007.1:0-75157 GCF_009828825.1 Erysipelothrix aquatica
TGGTCTTTTATTTTTTTATTTAATTGCTTATACTTCATATGGGAGCTCCTTTTAGTCGGGTGGGCTCCTTTTATTATACAAAAACAACCGCACCTTGGTGGTGCGGTTGAGACTTGAATTTAGGAAAGCATACGACTAATCGTATGCTTTTATACTATATTATTCTGAATCTACAGTTTCGATTTCAATATCTGCATCATCGTGTGACTTATCATCGATATCAGCGTCAGAGTCAGCAATTTCTTCCCTAACTTTCAACACCGCCACTGAAGCTACAGCGTCATTTTCTCCAACATTGATAATTCGAACACCAATCGTTGAACGACCATATATTCCTATATTTGCAACTTCTGTTCGAATAACAGTTCCATCACTTGAAATAACAAGAAGCTCTTCATCACCTTCGACAGCTCGAAGTGATACGAGATTTCCGTTCTTCTCAGTAATATTAACTGTTTTAACACCTTTAGCACCACGTTTTGTTAAGCGGTACTCATCTAATTCAGTACGTTTGCCATAACCTTTTTCAGTAATGGCTAAAATATACTTACCTTCACGGTCAGTTGCGACCCCTACAACGATGCCACCATCAACATCGAATCCTCGAACACCAGATGCGGTACGTCCCATTGGTCTAACTTCATTCTCGTCAAAGCGAACTGCTTTACCGTTGTCTCCACCGATGATAATTTCATTTGAACCATCAGTCATTTTGACAGCGACGAGTTCATCGTCTTCGCGTAGCGTAATTGCAATTTTACCATTTTGTCGAATTGACTCAAACTCGCTCACTGCAACACGTTTTACGATACCTTGACGAGTTACGAAGAATGCATACTTAGAGTCTTCATCATCTCTAGGTACTTTCACCAGTGTACGAACTTCTTCTCCTTCATCCAGAGATAGTAAGTTGACGACTGGAATTCCTTTAGCAGTTCTACTTGCTGCTGGAACATTAAATCCACGCATTCTATACACTTTACCTTTATTAGTAAAGACTAGTAAGTAATCATGAGTTGAAAGAGCTAAGAACTGATCAATTTCATCTTCATCGTATGTCGCCATACCTTTAACACCCTTACCACCTCTATTTTGAACATTAAATGAGTCTATAGTTGTACGCTTAATATAACCATTCATGGTCATCGAAATTACGATATCTTCTTCAGGTATCAAATCTTCATCAAGCATATCGATATCTGCTTCTATTACCTCAGAGCGTCTTGGATCTCCAAATTTAGTCTTAATTTCTTCTAAATCTGTCTTAATAATATCTAAAACACGACTGTGATTTGCGAGAATATCTTTTAAATCTTCTATTGTTAGTGTTAACTCTGCGTATTCTGCATCGAGTTTTTCACGTTGCAATCCAGTCAAACGTCTGAACTGCATATCTAAGATTGCTTTAGATTGAATTGCTGTAAGGCCAAATCGTTCATTAAGACGACTACTTGCCTCAGCATCATCATTTGAACTTCTGATAATTGTCATTACTTCATCAATATTATCGAGAGCAATGATCATTCCTTCGAGAATATGAGCACGTTCCTCAGCTTTTCGAAGTTCAAATCGTGTTCTTCGTGTAATAATTTCGATTTGGTGATCTCGGTAATATCCTAGTATTTCAAGAAGGTTGAGCAATTTTGGTCTATTATCGACCAACGCTAACATATTTACACCAAATGTCGATTGCATTGCAGTTAAGCGGTATAGTTGATTTAATACAACTTCCGGTTGTATTTCACGCCGTAATTCAATAACTATTTTGATACCGACTCGGTTTGACTCATCTCTTAAGTCGGTAATTCCTTCAATTTCTTTATCACGAACCAGACTAGCGATTTTCTCAACAAGATTCGCTTTATTTACTTGGTAAGGTATTTCAGAAATTGTAAGAACCGGCTTCCCATTAGGTAACTCAGTGATATCAACTTTAGCACGCATAACTACAGATCCACGACCAGTTTCAAATGCAGACTTGATACCTGAGCGTCCGAGTAAATAAGCTCCTGTTGGGAAATCCGGACCAAAAATATACTCATCCATCAATTCCTTAATTGTTATTTCCGGATTATCAATTAACGCAATTGTAGCATCAACGACTTCTCCTAAGTTATGAGGAGGGATATTCGTTGCCATCCCGACAGCAATCCCCGTTCCACCATTAACTAAAACATTCGGAAAACGTGAAGGTAGAACCGAAGGTTCTTTCTCTTCTCCATCATAGTTAGGTTGAAAATCAACAGTCTCTTTATTAATATCGCGCATCATTTCCATCGAAATTTTGGACATACGAGCTTCAGTATAACGCATCGCAGCAGCGCCATCGCCGTCAATTGAACCAAAGTTACCATGGCCATCAACTAGCATGTATCGGTAAGAGAAGTCTTGTGACATACGAACCATTGATTCATAAACAGCACTATCACCGTGAGGGTGATACTTACCAATTACGTCCCCAACAATACGTGCAGATTTCTTATACGGTTTATCACTCGTCATACCCAAATCATTCATCGCATATAGAATACGACGGTGAACAGGTTTCAATCCATCACGTACATCTGGAAGGGCACGTGAGACAATAACAGACATTGCATATGAAACAAAAGATTTCTTCATTTCATCAGAAATACTACGCGATTTTACGCGATCAAATTCTTTATTCTCTTCCATTTTTCCCTCCCTAGATATCTAAATCTGCATATTCTGCATTTTCTTGAATAAACTGGCGACGGGGTGCAACTTCATCACCCATTAACGTTTCAAAAATCATATCGGCTTCCATTGCATCTTCAATATCAACACGAATAAGCGTACGTGTTTGAGGATCCATAGTTGTTTCCCATAGTTGCTCTGGATTCATTTCACCAAGACCCTTGTATCGCTGAACATTGAAACGATCACCGAACTCAGGTTTAAGCTCTTCTAATTCTTCGTCGCTATAGGCATAAGCCATTTTATTTCCACGAGAAATTTTATACAAAGGTGGCTGCGCAATATACACAAAGCCTCCTTCAATGACTGGACGTAAGAAGCGGTAAAAGAAAGTTAAAAGTAACGTTCTAATGTGCGCACCGTCTACGTCAGCATCGGTCATGATAACGATTTTATGATATCTCAACTTCTCAAGATTCATTTCTTCACCAATTCCTGTACCGAATGCTGTAAGCATCATACGAATTTCATTATTGTCAAAGATTCGGTGTAAACGAGCCTTCTCGACGTTGATAACCTTACCACGTAGTGGAAGAATTGCTTGGAATTTACTATCTCGACCTTGTTTTGCACTTCCACCAGCGGAATCACCCTCGACGAGGTAGATTTCACTTTCGGCCGGGTTACGATTTGAACAGTCTGCAAGTTTTCCAGGTAATGATGATACTTCAAGAGCACCTTTACGACGTGTCAATTCCCGCGCTTTACGAGCAGCAACACGTGCTTTTGATGCAACGAGAGCTTTATCAATGATAATTTTTGCATCATCAGGATGCTCCATTAAGAAACGTTCAAATTGATTACCAAAGATGTTAGAAACAATCTTGCGTACTTCACTATTTCCAAGTTTTGTTTTTGTTTGCCCCTCATATTGAGGATCTGGATGTTTAACGGAGATTATAGCAGTGAGTCCTTCACGAACATCATCACCTAAGAAGCCATCTTCGTCTTTTTTCAATAGATTATTTTCTTTAGCATAATTATTAATAACACGTGTTAAAGCAAGACGGAAACCATCTTCATGAGTTCCTCCCTCTTGGGTATTAATATTATTTGTAAATGAATAGATATTTGGAACAAATCCATCATTATACTGCATTGCAACTTCAACTTGGATTTGATCTTCTTCGCCTTCAACATAAACAATCTCTTCATGAATTACTTGGCGATTTCTATTCATAAAATGAACATATTCAAGAATTCCATTTTCATAATGGAACTCGTTGACGCGTGACTCTTCAGGCTCTCTCTCATCAATAAATGTAATCTTAATTCCTTTATTCAAGAAAGCCATTTGACGTAAACGATCACGTAATACATCAAATGAATACTCTGTTGTTTCTTTAAATATTTCTGGATCAGCTTTAAATCTAACCTCTGTTCCTTGGCGATCGGTTGTTCCACGTTCTTCTAATGGAATAGCAGTGTGGCCACCGTTTTCGAAACGAAGATAATACTCAATTCCTTCTTTAAAAATAGATACTTCTAAGAAAGTAGACAAGGCATTAACAACGGATGCCCCAACCCCATGAAGTCCACCAGAAACTTTATAGGCGCCACCACCGAATTTACCTCCGGCATGAAGCACTGTATAAATTGTTTCTGCAGTAGAAACACCAGTTTTTTCGTGAATTCCAACTGGAATACCACGACCATTATCAGAAACAGTGACAATGTTATCTTTATCGACAGTAACTGTAATTTCACTTGCAAAACCAGCTAGAGCCTCATCAATACCATTATCAACAATTTCCCATACCAAATGGTGCAAACCACGAGCAGATGTACTCCCTATGTACATCCCAGGACGTTTACGAACAGCTTCTAATCCCTCTAATACCTGAATATCTTCTGAAGTATAAGAATGTTCTACTTTGTTTGATGCCATTAAATTACCTCCTTATGAATAATTCCTTTATTAACGTGAAACACATTTAAGTTTCTCTCTGTTTGTATAAATTGCATATCAGTCGTTGTAATAAATACTTGTACGGCGTTTGGAATCATTTTCAGAACCATTTTACGACGTGACTCATCTAACTCCGAAAATAGATCATCCAAGCATAATATTGGATAAGCCCCTTGCAACTCGTAAACCAACGAGACAAGCGCAAGTTTAAACGCAATCATGAGCATTCGTTTCTGTCCTTGAGACGCAGTATTGATAACAGGAACCCCATCCATCTTAAATACGTAGTCATCTCGATGAATTCCCACTTGCGTTGCACGTAAATCCAAATCTCTTTGGTACATTTCTTGCATACGTTTCGTAAGATTAGTAAGAATCGAACTATCAACACTTACAGGGCTCCTATACTCGAAATTAACACGAGTCGATGTTTGACTCATTGCTTGGTAAAATCTTTCTACAATTGGCTCTAAACGAGCTATAAATGCATTTCGTTGCTTGATAATCGGAATTTGATACTCAATTAGTTGACTATCCAGTATTTCCAATAAACTAAAGTCAATATTTCGTGATTTCAATAATGCATTACGTTGCGTTAAGACCTGTGTGTATCTAGATAAAATGCCAATATAATCCTTAGAAAGTTTTCCTAATTCAAAATCAACGCTTTTACGTCGAATTTTTGGTGCATCCGTAAAAAAATTTAAATCATCAGGATTGAATAATATTACATTGCAATACCCGATAAAATCACTTAACTTTTTCAATGGTGAATGATTAACCTGTAAATATTTTCCTTGCTCGCTAACAACTATTTTCAAAAGGTGTCCCGAATCCATAACTGCTTCGGCTTTAGCAAATTCTTTTCCATTTTGGATCAGAATTTTATCATCATTAACTCGAAATGATCTGCCTGAACCTAAAAAAACTATCGATTCGATGATATTTGTCTTACCTTGACCATTGTTTCCAACAAACACTGTAATATTTTCCGGAAAATCGAGACGTACGTCCTCAACATTTCGAAATTGTTTAAGTTCAAGTTGCTTAATCTGCATCTTCTTCAGAAATTTCATGCATTTTCCCGTTAATCACAACTTGATCACCAGGGTAAAGTTTCTTTCCACGACGATTTTCATTCTCGCCGTTTACTTGAATTGAGAATGTATGAATAAGGTGTTTAGCTTCTCCACCCGATTGCACATAGTCCATAACTTTTAGAAACTGTCCAAGTGTTATGTAGTCTCCTTCTTTTTTCATATTATCCATCCTTTTTTTAACTCCTCTATTTTATCATATTTTACGACAAAATGCACGTATATGAATAATCATAAAAGTCCTATATTAGTGGGTTTGATGACATTTTTTTGCATAAAAAAAAAACAACCGATTTTGCACCTTCAAAAATTGTTTTTTTTTAGATGAGTGTATTCGGTTGTTATTATGTTTTATATGCTAATTATTTGGATAAAATACCCATAATGAATCCGCTAATTATTGATCCAATTGCAATGTAAGCAATGTATAGGACTGGTTGCGAAACAAGGAAGATCACGAAGATACCACCGTGAGGTGCACTTACCATAATATTTGATGCAAGGACAAGTGCACCGGTAACAGCGGATCCAACTACAAAACTTGGAATGATTCGTAACGGATCTTTTGATGCAAAAGGAATTGCTCCTTCAGTAATAAAAGATGCTCCTAAAACTGCATTAGTAAATCCCGCTTGTTTCTCTTCGACTGTAAATTTATCTTTGAAAAATAGTGTTGCAACAAATACTGCAAGCGGTGGTACCATACCGGCCGCCATAACGGCTGCCATGACACTACTTCCTCCTACTGATGCTGTAGCAAGCGTTCCTGTACCAAAAACATAGGCCGCCTTATTAACTGGACCCCCTAAGTCAATTGCCATCATTGCACCTAAAAGCAATCCTAGGATTACAGCATTCGTGCCTGACAGGTTCAGTAGAAAGTTGTTCATCATATCATTAATCGTTTTCATTGGTACATTAACAATAAGCATTATTGCACCAGTAATGAGGACACCTAATAGAGGATATAACATGATGTTTTTTAATCCATTCAGTGAATGTGGCAGTCCATTGAGCATTTTTTTCACAAAATTAACTACATATCCTGCCACAAATCCACCAATTAGGGCGCCAAGGAAACCTGCGCCACCAGTGCTAGCAATTCCACCTGCCACAAATCCCGATACGAGACCCGGACGATCTGAAATACTGTAGGCAATGTAACCCGCTAATACGGGAAGCATGAATCCAAATGCTGCGCCACCAATTTTATTCAGAGATGATGCTAGTTCATTATAACTACCTAATTTACCTAAACTATCTTGTGGCACACCTATTAACTGATCGACCAAAAAGGAAAGTGCAATAACAATTCCACCACCAATAACAAATGGGAGCATATAAGACACACCACTCATTAGATGTTTATAGATTCCTTTTTTCTCATCTCGTGGTGATTCTTGAGCCTTCTCACTATGAATAGGAGTATTATCAGAAAGTGCTTCTTCAAATAATTTTTGTGGTTCTTTAATTGCTTTAGCTACTGGGACTGCAAGCATCTTTTTACCATCAAATCGTGATGTTTCAACCTTGATGTCAGCAGCAACAATCACAGCATCAGCATTCTCAATATCAGCCTTCGAAAGTTGATTGCCAACACCAGAAGTTCCGTTAGTTTCAACTTTTACATCAATGTTCAACTTCTTTGCAATTTCTTGAAGTTTCTCTGCTGCCATATATGTGTGTGCGATTCCTGTTGCACATGCTGTTACTGCTACAACTTTTTTATGATTATGTAAATCTTTCGTTTCGATATTATTAGAAGTATCCTCAATTGAGAATGCTTCAATTATTTCTGAATACGTTGAGGCATTTTTTAGTTTTAACACAACATCAGCATGCATGAGCTTACCCGATAATTCCGCAAGAATTTTAAGATGCTCATTTCCTGAATTTTCCGGAGCAGCAATCATAAAGAATAAATGTACAGGCTTGCCATCCATACTTTCGAAATTTACTCCAGCAGCACTTCTTCCAAAAAGAACAACTGTTTCTGTAACTAAATTGCTCCTACCATGAGGGATTGCAATTCCATCTCCAACACCAGTCGTACTTATAGCTTCTCTTTCAAGAAGTACATCTAAGAACTGGTTTGCATCACTAACAAATCCTTGTGCCTTTAGGTATTCGGACATTTCTAAAAGCACTGATTTCTTATCATTTTCTTTCAAATCAAAAATAATACTATTACTTTTAAGCACATCACTAATTTTTAATTCCATAATTAGATCCTCTCTATTTTGATTTTATTCATTAAATTTGATATTTCATCTGCTGTTGCAAGAGCTTCAGAAAACGCAGTTGCCGTTCCTGAAGCTGATGATAATAAGTATGTTTCTTTTTCGGATTCTCCTTTTACGATTCCTGCAATAAATCCGGCAACCATAGAGTCTCCAGCTCCAACTGAATCAATAAGCTTCCCTTCTGGTACCGTCGCCTTAAATAGGTCTTGATTGGAAATATATATAGATCCATCTTTACCACAAGAGATAATAATATTTTTGACACCTAATTTAATCATTTCTTTACCTGCAATAAGGATCGATTCGTAATCATTCGAGACATTGGTAATTTGAAGGAATTCATCGATATTTGGTTTAATTAAGAGGGGATGATATTTTAAAATATTTATGAGCTCATGACTTCCAATGTCAACGATAAAATCAATATTCTTCGAATGCAAATATTGCGCTATCTTTGTATACCAACTGTAGTTCATTCCCCGGGAAATACTGCCACTCATAACAACAATATCGTTTTCGGTAAATGTCTTGATTTCTCGTTCGAGTTGTTCAATGTATTTCGAATCAATGATTTCTCCAGAACCGTTCAACTCAGTTTCGGTATCGGTTTTAATCTTTACGTTGATCCTCGTTAATACATTTGAATCGATAAATCTATCCTTTATGTGTGGGTACTCTTTCAAATTTTCACGAATATGTTCGCCAGTAAAACCTCCTAAAAATCCATGAAGCGTCGTATCAATTCCTAAATTATTGAGTACGATTGCAACATTAATTCCTTTACCTCCAATTCTTATTTTTTCGAAGTTTGACCGATTCGTCTTGCCAAGTTCCATAGAACTTGCAGACATTAAATAATCAATTGATGGATTTAGTGCAATAATATGTATCATGAAATCACCTCTATTTGTATTTTATCATAAATGTAATCGTTTTCAACCACTATTTATCATTTATTATCATTTATATTCAAATCGATAATAAAAAAAGTAGGACACGCCTACTTTATTACTTTTATATTTAGGTATTTATCTCCTGGATGTTTATTTGAAACTAGGTAGCCATCACTAATTTGAGCAAAGGACATTCCTGACTTTCGTCCAAATTTACTATCATCACCTAGGAAATACACTACATTAGATTGCTTGATAATTGTTGCCTTGATCATTGCTTCCATTTCATCAGGAGTTGAATAACCAAACTCTGGATCAAGAGCATTAAATCCTATAAATGCTATATCAAAATTCATACGTTCAAGATACTTGATGCTTAGTGATCCAACCGTTGCAAGTGTCTTAGTTTTTAGATGACCACCGATAATATACGTATCAATATTGTATTTGTTTAGCATTTCAATATGATGTAAGCCATGAGTAAACACCGTTACATTCTTGTTTTCGAGATATGGAATGACAAGTGATGTTGATGTTCCTGCATCTAAATAAATTGATGAATCGTCGGGAATATAATCTGCAGCGATTTTAGCAATTTTTAGTTTTTCGTCAGCATTAGTAGTTCGACGCAACTCGAGCTCAATATCCATAGCAATATGATTTTGCTTGAGAGAGCTCGCGCCTCCATGAACTTTTTTAAT
Organism: Erysipelothrix aquatica; assembly: GCF_009828825.1. GTDB lineage: Bacteria > Bacillota_I > Bacilli_A > Erysipelotrichales > Erysipelotrichaceae > Erysipelothrix > Erysipelothrix aquatica_A. The sequence continues at coordinate 9,562 of NZ_WTTA01000007.1, forward strand.
GACATTTTCTTCATGAAGTTCATTAATATCTCTTCGAATCGTAATTTCGGAAACATTCAGAAGTTGCGATAATTCTTCTACTTTCGCAAATTGATGTTCACTTACGTATTCAATAATTGCGAGATGTCTTTGATTCTTTAACATGACTAGTCAAATGTTCTAAGTGGTAGGATTAACTGAACAATTGAATCATCTTCTGGATGACGAATTACAAATGCTTGCATTTCACCCACGAACATAATTTTAACTGTTTCTGACTTGAAGGATTTTAAAGCTTCAATCAAGTATTTTCCACTGAATGAAATTTTTAGATTGCCTCCCACATAATTTATTGGATGGAGAATTTCTTCTGATGATCCAATTTCTTGAGATTTTGAACTAATAATAATTTCATCTGGAGTAGCTTCAAGTTTTACAGTCCAATACCCTTCACTCTTTAAGAATGAAGATCTATCAACAGCATTGATTAAATCGGTTTTCTTAACTACGAGTTCAAATCCATACTCGTTCGGAATCAAACGATTTACATCTGGGAAAAGACCATCAATAAGTCGAGATTGAATCAATGTTTCGCCAATATAGAATTGAACTAATTTATCCGATACTGCAATAGTAATGATTTCATCACCGGTAATTGTCTTTTGTACCTCGTATAAGTTAGAGGCTGGGACTGAGATATTGAAGTCCATCTCTACAGGAAGTTCTACAACTTTCTTTGCAAGACGGTAACTGTCAGTTGCGACACTATTTAAAGTCGTTCCATTAGCTTTAAAGTTTACGCCTGTAAAAATTGGACGATCTTCACTTGTTGAGCAAACAAAAGCTGTCTGAGAAATAATCTCAGATAATTTACTTCCAGAAATCTCGAATTGTTTTTCTGGTTTTGTAAAGTCGATAATTGGGTACTGATCGCCCTTTGTTCCATTAATGTTATATTCTGCTTGATTTCCACTGATACGTGTTAGAGCACCGTCAATAATTTCCATATTAATGATGTCAGCATCTAATTTTCGAACTGCTTCAAGAACATAACGCGCTTCTAAAACGACATCACCTTCTTCATGGATAACTAAATTATTTTCATCGTTAGCATAAATGACTTCACGAATAGAAATATTTGAATCACTAGCTATCAACGTTAACGTGTTGTTACGTAATTCAAATTTGATTCCTGAAAGTATAGGTAGCGGTGAGTGTGTTGATGAAGCACGACCAACTGAAGATAATGATTTATAAAACGATTGTTTTTTGATATTAAACTTCATAGATTCCTCCAAAGTATATTGAATACAATTACATTTATTATAGCATAATTATGCAAAATATTATTAGCGAAAAAAGAATTCGTAAAGAACGATTTTTTGTTATTTATAAGTATATTAAGTAATTTAATACTATTAAGGGCTGTGGAAAAGTGGATAACATATTATTTAAGCCTATAATACGCTAAATAAGGCTATTTTAGGGTGTTATCAATATGTGGATAACTGTTGATAACTTCTCTAAAAGAAAAACCAGCTGATAAATTTAGCTGGCTTTAAATTCAGATTCAATTTCAAAAATTGCTCGTGCAAGAAGCTGATCTGTTTTAAGTTTTTTTTCAATTTTGTCACATGCACTTATTATGGTTGAATGATCACGTTTTCCAAATTCTTCACCGATTTTATTGTACGGTAAATCGAGATGTTTTCTCGATAGATAAATTGCAATATGGCGTGCATTCGCAATTGCTTTCGTTCGTGCCTTAGAAACAAGCTGAGCTTGTGTAAGTCCATAGTAGTCAGCTACAATGCGCTTAATAGTTTTTGTATCCAATTCATTTGTTTTTATGGGTTGTCCATTTGTTACCTTAAATGCAGACATGGCTATATCTAAATTTATATGGTCATTATTAGAGAATTGAATAGAGTAAAACAATAAGCGGTTAAGTGCACCTTCTAAAGTTCTCACATCTTTAGAGAAATTTGCAGCAACATAAGCGAGGACATCCTCATCAAAAATTCCTGGATCAACACTTCGACTCATTATTTTCATTTTTAGAATTGCAAGCGAAGTTTCAAACTCTGGCGAATCAACACCAACAGATAAACCTGAGGAAAAGCGGCTAATTAAGCGGTCTTCGAGTCCTTTAATTTCGGTTGGAAGTCGGTCACTAGTAATAACAATTTGTTTACGGTTATAAATTAATTCATTGAAAATATGGAAGAAAATCTCGTGGGATTTTTCTTTACCCGCTAAAAACTGGATATCATCAATGAGTAAAACATCGAGATCGTACATTTGATCTTTGAAGTCTTCAATTTCTCTATTCTGAATAGAGTTGGCAACCTGTCTGACAAAATCAGAACTTGATGTATAAAAGACCTTCGCATTAGGATTCTTTCCTTTGATATAGTTACCAATTGCATTTAGTAAGTGGGTTTTACCTAAACCGGAATTTCCATATATAAATAGCGGTGTATAAAACTGTCCAGGCCGATACGCGCAACCTAATGCAGCCGAATGACTTTCCTTATTACTAGGTCCAACTACGAAATTTTCAAAAGTCTGGTCAATAGCAATTCCATCAGATTTAACAACACGCTTTACTTCAGGAACAGGATTAGCAGTAATTGGCTTCTTCTGTGTAAACTCGCCTTCTTCAAGAACTTCACAGACCATGTTTTCTCGTTCTAAAACAGAATTTATGGCTTTATTCAAGTATTCAAGCTGATCATGTAGAATGACTTTTTGTAAATAAGTTGAAACAACAATCGTTGCTGTTGCATCATCGAGTGCACCAAGACGAGTATCAGATTCAATATATGTTTTAAAAATCATATCATCTAAAGGACTGTTTTTCTGAATATATGATTTAACTTTTCCCCAAACATCCTCTAAATAGAATTTCATCGTTGTCATGGCATTTCTCCTTGTTCATTTACTATAATACCAAATTAAAATAAGAAAAAAAGTAGGTATTTTTTTGGTAACAAGTTATCCACAATCGTAAGTGTCAACCGTACAGTAAACAGTGGATAGTTTAGAGTTATCCACACTTATCCACAAAATTAACAATGGGGATTAATTGAGGGAAGTTGAAAAGATAGTCAACAACTGTTGATAAATGAATAAATCAGGAATATTATTTGAGCTTCGAACGTATTAACAACATCATTATATAGCTTGTAAACTGGATATAATTCACTTTTCCACATATCAACAAAGTGTTGATAAACAATGTTATAAAGTAGTGGTAAAAGGTGTTAAGAGTCAAAGTGGATAAAAAAATCAGATATTTAATCCACTGATTTGTAAACAGGGTTATCACCATTCCTTAAATTATTAAAATAATGTGGATAAATGTTGTTGAATTTGTTAAAATTCAAAGGCATGTTTTCTGAATCAATAAAAAAAAGCGTACTCACTTGTGGGTTTCGTTGACATTTGGATACAGATTATATATAATTTTAAAGCATTTGCTCTTTATCGTAAAAAAGAACTGGAGGTGGTTTTCAATGAAGAGAACTTATCAACCGAGCAAAAGGAAACACCAAAAGGTCCATGGCTTCAGAGCCCGTATGAAAACAGTTGGCGGACGTCGAGTGCTTTCACGTCGTAGATCAAAAGGAAGAAAAGTGTTATCTGCATAAAAAGTCACCCATGCGGGTGGCTTTTTTGTAAAGATGGAAGTGAATTATGAAAAGAGAACTTAGAGTAAAAAATCCAAGAGATTTTCAGCGAATTATACAACGACGTCGTTTCAAAAATTCGAAGTCTTTTTCAGTATATATAGATACAAAAAAAGAGATGAGCCCACGATTTGGAATATCAGTTCCTAAAAAACTAGGTGGAGCCGTATTAAGAAATAAAACCAAGCGCCAAGTACGCTCAATGGTTCAAGATATTGGAGTTTTTGAAAGTGATTATGACTATATTATTATGGTACGTAAAAGCTATTTCGAAACAAGTTTTGAGGAAAACCGAAAAGACTTGGAAAAACTCCTAAAAACAGTTAAAATATAACAGTACGTATGTTAGGAGATTTAGATGAGAAAATATAAAAAAATTGCACTCCTAGGATTACTACTTGTAGTACTAACAGGATGTATGAGCTATGTTGATCCTGTAACGAAACAAGTGTATCCAGAATCAATTATTCGATTAGGAGATGCATGGACATGGGGTAAAGAGAGCTGGTTCGGCGCTATCTTTGTATGGCCTATTGCACAATTACTTAACTTCTTTGCTCAATATGTTGGAGCGTTATTATCAATTGTTATCGTTACATTGTTAATTCGTTTATTAACAATTCGTGGATCAATCAAATCAACGATTCAACAACAAAAAATGCAATTGTTAGGACCTGAACAAGCAAAAATTGAAGAGAAATACCGAAATAGAACTGACCAACAATCCAAAATGGCTAAAGCAACCGAAATGCAAAAGCTATATCAAAAACACGATATCAAACCGATGTCAGCAATCGGAGGTCAATTACTACAATTACCAATCATGATTGCAATGTACTATGCGGTTACACGTGCAGACTTAATTATTAGCGGAACAGTATTTGGAGAAACATTAGAAAAAACACCAATGCAAGGATTCCAAGAAATGAATGTTGTGTATATTACAATATTCGCATTAATGGTTATCTTCCAAGCATTATCAATGTTCTTACCACAATACTTAGCAAAACAAAAATTGAAGAAATATCCAAATCAAAAGCAACCAGCAAACCCAGCAAGCTCAATGATGTATGTATCATTAGCAATGATCGTTTTCTTTGCTTTAACATGGAATATCGGAATGAGTCTATACTGGATGATTTCAGCTATGGGACAACTATTCCAAACACTTTATATTAACAATAAATACGCAGATCAAAAATAGTTCATAGGAGGAAGTCATGAAGCAATATACCGCAAAGACTTTGGATGAATTACTAAGTAAAGCAGCCAAAGAAAAAAATGTTCAACCCGAAGATTTAGTATATTACGTAACTGAAGAAAAGACAGGATTCTTAGGAATTGGGTCCAGTGTTACTGCTGAAGTATATGCCCTCCAAGACGTGTCTGAGTTCATTAAAGATTACCTAACTACATTCTTTAGTGGTTTAGGACAGAACGTTGAAATAGAAATTGATCAAAACAATAATAATATTCGCATTAATATTAATGCAGAGAATAATGCAATCTTGATTGGCCGTGGTGGTAAATCGCTAGATGGACTAGGACAATTGGTTCGTCACGCCGTTAACGCTAAGTTCAAGCGTAGATTCTTTGTTACCCTTGATATTAATAACTATAAAAATGACCGTTACCAAAAACTTAAAGCAATGGCAAAACGTATTGCTAAACAAGTTCAACGATCTAAAGTTGATGCATCGTTAGATCCGATGCCAAATGATGAGCGCCGCGTTATTCATAAAGAATTAACGAACTTCCCTAATGTCAAAACGTTAAGTGAAGGTTCTGGCCGTAACCGTCATCTAAAGATCATTTATGATCCAAACAAAGAGTAAGGGGAAGCCCTTATTCTTTTCTTTCTAAAGAGGTATGTATGAAAATAGTTGTAGGTCTAGGAAATCCTGGAAAACAATACGAACGTACACGCCATAATGCTGGTTTTATTACAATAGACAAAGTTGCTTCTAAATTGGGAGTAACAATTTCTACGAAGAAATTTAAAGCATTGATTGCGGAGACATTCGTAAAGGGTCAAAAGGTTATTCTCGTTAAACCACAAACATATATGAACTTATCAGGCGAAGCTGTCCGTGAAGTTGTGGCATATTATGATGCATATCCAGAGGATATTATTATCATAAGTGACGATAAAGACCTTGATTTGGGAAAAATCAGAATCCGTCCGAAAGGCAGTTCTGGTGGACAAAATGGAATCAAGAGTATCATCGAACATATTGGTACATCTGAAATTGCACGGATTAAAGTGGGGATAGGAAAAAATCCCCATATGAATACTGCAGATTACGTCATGGGAAAAATTGATGAGGAAACAGCTATCGATCGTGCTGCAGATGCGGCGATTGATTTTGCTGAAGGAATAGAAATTCTTGAAATTATGAACCGTTATAATGGAGCAAATAATTCATGAATTGGCTTAAAGATTACTTACAATCGAATCCTATTGTTGAACAATACACCCAGGGCAAAGATAACTTTGCCCATTTGAGCGTGATGCAAGAAGCAATGTTAGCTGTAGGATCCACATTAAAAAATAAGAAAAGAGTATTTATTGTTAAAGAAAATGAGCAGCAAGCTCAAGAACTGTTCGATCAAATTCGGCGAATTAGTCCCGAATCAAGAGTTATATATTATAATCATGAAGAATCTCTAAGAGTTGAAGCTATCGTACAATCTGAAATTATGCGTGCCAATCGAATCGAGGCACTCTATCGCATATTAGAAAATGACTATGACATATGTATCACGCATGCAATTGCTTCGATTCGTAAGCTTTCGTCACCCAATACATTACAAGAGGCAATTACAACCATAAAAATTGGTGACCAGTTTGAGCCAATTGAACTTGCGCGTCGCTTGCATAATATGGGTTACTCGCGCGTTAAATACGTTGATCAGCCGTTTACGTTTGCAATGCGTGGTGGTGTTTGTGATATCTTTTCAGTTCAAATGGAAAAGCCAATTCGCATTGAATTCTTTGATGTTGAGGTTGAAAGTATTCGATCCTTCAATATTGATGATCAAAGATCAGAAGAGAAACTTGAATCTGCAACAATCGTCTTTGCGAATGATGTGCTATTAACAGATTCCGATAGAGCGGTGATTGTATCAAAAGTTGATCAAGCATTGGCATTAGAAAAAAATGAAGAGCTTATCAATAACGTTGAAGTCAAACGGGAGCAGATAAGCCAAGGATCGTATGATACGACACTCTATCCCCTTCTTGGATACTGGGAAAACTATGCAACCATCTATGATTTCGTGAAAGATGCACAGCAAATTTTAAGTTCGGTTGAGGGTGTGGAACGCACATTAAAACAAAATACGATAGATTTAGCAGAGTATTCCGAAGAATTGTATGACATGCACGAGTTAATCTATATCAATAATATGTATGCAGAATATACCTCTTACCTTAGTGATGCTTCAAAAATGAAAATTCATGAGTATCAGATTGAAAATGAAGTCTTCGTTCCTTGGCATAGTGCAAACATAATATCGGATAATATCGTAGAGACACTCCAATGGATTCGTAAAGAAGCAATAACCCAACGTGTTATCATTGCTTTAAATGAACACAACATGGAAGAGTTTATCCGTGCACTCATTAATGCAGATATGTCTTATACAGTATTAACGGACTACCCAAGCAAACCGGGGATTTATATTGATTACTCAGATATCCAAAGTGGATTTTATCTAGAAGATGAGAGAATTCTTGTTTTCACTGAAAAAGAGCTATACCAATATCGTAAAAAGAAATACCGCTATGACAATAAATTCTCAAAAGCAGAGTCTTTGAACCAACTTCAAGATTTAGACACTTCTGATTATGTTGTGCATCGTCAATATGGAATTGGTCGTTACATGGGAATTACGACCAAAGAAATTGAAGGAGTCCATAAAGACTTTATGAGAATCATGTATCGTGATGGTGATGAATTGTTTGTCCCTCTCGAACAATTTAGTTTAGTTCGTAAATACATGTCTTCTGAAGCAACTGCGGTTAAGCTTAGTAAACTTGGAAGTAGTGCATGGCAAAAGAATAAAGATAGAGTTAAACAAGATGTTGCATTAGTTGCGGATAAACTTGTTAATCTCTACTCACAGCGAATGGAAAGTGTTGGTTACGCATACCAACCTGATACCGAATTTCAAAAACAATTTGAATCAGAGTTCGAGTACGAGTTGACTCCAGATCAAAAACAAGCAATCAAAGAGATCAAGGAAGATATGGAAAGACCGCTTCCGATGGACCGACTTCTCATCGGTGATGTCGGATTCGGAAAAACAGAAGTCGCAATCCGGGCAGCATTTAAAGCATTTGTAGATAGTAAACAAGTTATATTCTTGTGTCCAACTACGATTCTTAGCGCCCAACATGCTAGAACGTTTAAAGAACGCTTTGCAAATTATCCAATTGTTGTTGAAGTATTGAATCGTTTCGTATCTGATAAAGAACAAAAAGATATCATTCAGCGTTTTAAAGATGGAAAAGTTGATATTTTAGTTGGAACGCATCGTGTTTTATCACGAGATATCAAGCACCATGATCTCGGGTTATTAATTATTGATGAAGAGCAACGTTTTGGTGTCGAACATAAGGAACGGATTAAAGAATTCAAAGTATCGGTTGATGTACTATCGTTGAGTGCAACGCCGATTCCGAGAACGTTACAAATGTCATTAATTGGTCTTCGTTCATTGTCACAACTTAATACTCCACCGTCTAATCGACTTCCAGTTATGACCTATGTAATCGAGAAAAACCAAAAAACAATTAAAGAAATTCTTGCAAAAGAACTAAATCGTGATGGGCAGGCATTCTATCTCTATAACAATGTGGAGCAAATTTATAGTGTTGCAAATAATATTGCAATGTCGGTTCCACAAGCGCGTGTTGCGGTAATACATGGACAGATGGATCGGAGCGATATTGAAGATGTTATGATCCAGTTTATTGAGAAAGAAATTAACGTCTTGGTATGTACCACAATTATCGAAACAGGCATTGATATTCCAAATGCGAATACAATTATTGTAGATAATGCTCATCGATTTGGACTGTCTCAGCTGTATCAGATTAAAGGTCGTGTTGGTCGATCAGATCGTCTAGCCTATGCATATTTTATGATACCAAGTAAGCAAAATATTACAGAAGTCGCACAAAAACGTCTGCAAGCAATTAAGGAATTCACGCAATTAGGAAGTGGCTACAAGATTGCAATGCGTGATCTTACCATTCGTGGTGCGGGAGAATTGTTAGGCGGAAATCAATCCGGATTCATTGACACAGTGGGTATTGATTTATACGTTCAACTTCTTAAAGAAGCTATTTCCGAGCGTCAAGGCAAAGGAATTGAAACACCAGAAACAGAATCACGATACAATCTAAGCGTTGATGGTTATTTACCTGACGATTTTACAAGTGATGACGGTGAAAAACTGGAATTGTATCAACGTATTAATGACTTAGAAACAATTTCAGATCTAAAACGATTCTATGATGAAATGCGGGATCGATATGGAGAGCTTCCAGAGTCGGTAACAATGTTATTGGAAAAAACACGATTGGAAATCTTCTTGCGAGATGAACGTATTGAATCATTTAAGGAACGTGTGAATAAAGTTGAATTAAGATTCACAGAAGCATACAGTTCAAATGTCGATGGTATCAGTCTCTTTGAATTGATTTCGGAACGCTCAAGTGAGATTAAAATTAAGTATACGAATCGAATGATATCAATCGAATTACCTGTCTATAAAGGATGGGCTGAAGATTTAATTTATGTTTTAGAACATGTAAAGGAGCAAAATCATGAGGCTTGATAAGTATTTAAAAGTATCGCGAATTATCAAACGACGTACAATTGCGAAAGATTTGGCTGATGATAATCGTGTGTTTGTGAATGGGAAATTAGCAAAACCATCGACTGAAGTCGCGGTTGGAAACGTCATCGAAATTCGCTTTGAACACCGCCATATTAAGGTGGAAGTAACCTTTCTAAGTGATAAAATTCTGCGTTCAAATCCTCCAATGTATGAATTATTGGATGATAAACGCATTGAAAAGAGTGAATAAGTATCTTCGAATATGTGAATTAGTTTATTTTAATTCACATTCACTGTCTTTATATATTAAAAAAAAAGACCTGAATTGTGACAAAAACGTCACTACATAGTGCGAAAATTTAAAATATGTGAAGATATCCTTGAAATATTATTACAATATGAGGATTGTGAAAGTGAAGTGACAACTCTTGAAACGTAATAATTTGTCGGTATAATTAGGTGTGTAAAGAAAAGGAAGATGAGACACTATGGCTCAAATTGCTAAGAAAAAAATTAAAAAAACATCACCACTTGTTAGAATTATTTCAACATGTCTTGGTGTTGCCGTTCTTGCATTTTCGGGATACATGTTAACAAAATCCGTAAACGAATTAGTTACAACAGCACAACTTAAACAAGAACTAAATACAGTTCAATCCCAATTGGATACATTGAAAGATGAACAAACAACGCTCAATGAAGAAAAGGCTCGTTTAGAAGATCCGACCTACGTTCAAAACTATGCACGTGGTACCCACCTCTTATCGAAGTCAGGGGAACAAGTATTTATTTTACCTAAGGGTGAATAATAGAAAAGGTATGACATAATGTCATACCTTTTTATTTTGTAAGTAAAGACGCAGCTTCATTGCAAGTGCAATTGTCTTTGCATCCGTAATTTCATTACTCATGATTTTTGCTTCAATCTCTGAAAGATTGAGTTGGTGAACGTGAAGTTCTTCACCCTCATCAAGATTTTGTCCAACAAATTCTAAATCAGTAGCGTAGAATAAGGCTAATGTTTCTGTAAGATAGGCAGGTGTTGGATGCATAATGCCAAGTGGCACAATAGTTTGGGCGCTATATCCAATTTCTTCTTGAAGTTCACGTTTCGCAACATTGAGGGGAATTTCACCCGGATCTGTTTTCCCAGCTGGAAATTCAGTCATGATCATTTCTGTACCAAAACGGAATTGGTCAACGACATAAAAGTATTCATCATCGTGTGTCGCTGCGATTACAGCCCCACCAGGGTGTTTTAAGACTTCAGCTGTGAAAATACCTGCATCGGTCTCAAAATCAGTCTCAAAGGCGTCTATAAGAAAGCCATCAAATTTTTTTCGTTCATCGAGTTTTTTATAAGTTTTTACCATTGTTTTTATAATCCTTTCGCGCACCAACATAGTGTTTAATAAGATAACCAAAGCAAACAATCAACAAGATTCCTGTGATAACGGGAATAAAAGGTTGTGTCCAAAACATATAAACAATCATCAAAATAAAAATTATAGCAATCAATCCATTATAAGTTTTGTCATCAGCAGCATTGTGAAATGCCTGTTTAAGTGGTTTCATCAACGTTATCCTTCTTTCATCACTTTTCATTCTAACTGAAATCATTTTTTCAAACAACAATAAAGAATGATGCATGATATAATGATAAAAAAAGAGGTGTGATTATGGGATTATTTGTATCATTTGAAGGACCAGACGGAAGCGGTAAGACAACCATCACAAAATATTTGACAGAGTATTTTATGGACAAAGGTGAAGATATCTTGCTAACGCGTGAACCTGGGGGAATTGGAATTTCAGAAAAGATTCGAAACCTGATCCTTGATCCAGTCCACACAGAGATGGATGATCGAACGGAAGCATTATTGTATGCAGCAAGTCGTCGTCAACACTTAGTGGAGAAAATTGTACCTGCCGTTGAAGCAGGTCGTATCGTTTTTTGTGATCGTTTTGTTGATTCATCACTAGCGTATCAAGGATATGCCCGTGGAATTGGCATTGATGAAGTTTGGGAGATTAATAAGTTTGCAATTGATAGTCATCTTCCAGATGTTACGATTTTTATTGATTGTGATCCGGAAATTGGTTTGGAGCGTACTGGTAAGCGGGGTGCAAAAGATCGTTTGGAGATGGAAGGGTTTGAGTTTCATAAACGAGTTTATGAAGGTTATCAAGAAGTCATTCGTCGTTTTCCAGACCGTATTCGTGTGATTGATGGAACTGGAACTGTCGAAGCGGTTGCTGCACAAGCAATAGCAATTATTGAAGAGGTTATTAATGAACGTTCAAACTGAAGCATTAAATTTATTTCATAAACAACAAGAAAAAAATCGTGTGTCACATGCATACCTAATTGTAGGGAAAAGTGATGCTTTTTCTTTTGCAGAGTATATGGCGCAGAGTTTAATGTGTATGCAACAAGAAATTGGTGCGTGTGGAACATGTAGTGTGTGTCTTCGAATTAAAGAGCGAACACATGGTGACTACAGCGTTTTAAGTAGTAAAGACGAAAGTATCAAAAAACAAGAGATTGTAACGTTGAAAGAGCAATTTGTTCAAACCAATATGGAAGCCAATTCTCGTAAAGTTTATATTATTGAAGATGTAGAAAATGCTAGTATCGCTGCAATGAATAGTATTTTGAAGTTTCTTGAAGAACCGGATAGCGATGTGACTGCAATTCTCACGACATCGCAACCCAATCGTGTCTTAGAAACGATTAAATCACGATGCCTACTTATTCAATTAAAGGATAACGATCAAAAGGTGCTCTTCGAAGCCGGTATTGAGGAAGGACTTGATGAGCAAGATGCTTATTTATTATCAAGGGTTGAAAATACCGTTGAGGCAATGCTTTCTGTAAGTCAAAGCGAAGGTTATCAAGCGACCGTAGATCTGGCGTTAGAAGTTTTAGGGATGTTAAATGATAAACGCATTCACGAAGGTGTCGTTCTTATGCAGCACCGTGGCATTAAACAAAAAGTCTTAGACAAAGCAACGATCGATTTATTTTTAGACGTACTCTTAGTGAGCTTGGATTTTGAAACATTTCCAAAATTCAATCAATATGTCGATAAAATGAATGATAATACAAAACTTGGATATAAGAAGCGTATATTGATGATTAAAGATAGAATTCGCCCTGGGGTAAATACAAACTTACTCATTGATCAACTTGCTTATGAAATTGTAAATCAGCATAAAACATTTACGCTCTAGGAGGTCCCGCTATGATTAAGCAACAAAGTTTTAAAAATGAACTACCAACACTGTATCTTGTCGCAACACCGATTGGAAACTTACAAGAAATGACACCACGTGCCATTGAGATTCTCAAAACGGTAGACATTGTTGCTGCAGAGGATACACGTAATGCGCGTAAATTATTTTCGCATTTTGATATTGAAACGAAGTTAATCAGTCATCATGCTCACAACGAACATGAGAGTTCACAAGGGATTATCGAACTGTTGCATAACCATTCGAGCGTTGCATTAATTAGTGATGCAGGATACCCCCTAATTTCAGATCCCGGGCAAACTTTGGTTCGAGATGTTATTGCTGCAGGATATAATGTTGTACCAATTTCAGGTGCGAGTGCATTTCTAAATGCATTAGTCGCATCAGGTCTTGTTGCCCAGCCATTTGCGTTTATGGGATTCTTGGAACATAAAGAGAATCAACTAAAAAAACAGCTCGAAAAGGATAAAGATTTGCCGATGACAACTGTCTATTATTTATCGGTACACAAGTTAGCAAAGACCTTAGAAATCGTGTATGATGTATTAGGTAATCGCCAAATATGCCTTGTTCGTGAACTCACCAAAATGCATGAAGAATTCATACGTGGCAGTGTTACCGAAGTTATCGATGCAGTCGATGTGATTAAAGGTGAATTTGTTCTTGTCATTGAGAAAAATTCAGTTGAAGAAATTGTGACGTTTGAAACGCTCATTTCGCAAATTGATGACGCAATTTCAGAAGGAAATTCAGTATCACGATCAATCTCATTGGTAGCGAAGCGTAATAATGTATCTAAAAATGATCTTTATGCGCAGTACCACGAATCAAAATAGGAGAGATAAAATGAAAATTTTTGATTATGAAGATATTCAATTGATTCCCAATAAATGTATTGTGAACAGTCGTTCAGAGTGTGATACAAGCATTGAATTAGGAAACCGCCGTTTTGAAATGCCAATTGTTCCTGCAAACATGCAAACCGTTATTGATGAACCCCTCGCAATCTGGTTAGCAGAAAATAACTATTTTTATGTTATGCACCGCTTCGATGAAGCACGTCGTTATGACTTCATAAAGGAAATGGCAGAACGTAATTTATTTTCATCGATTAGTGTTGGTGTCAAAGGTGATGAGTATGGTTTTATCGAACAACTCGCTAATGACAATGTGATCCCTGATTATATTACAATTGATATTGCTCATGGTCACTCAGAGTCCGTTATCTCAATGATTAAACATATTAAAAAATTCATTCCTCAAACATTCGTAATTGCAGGTAATGTCGCAACACCTGAAGCTGTTCGTGAACTTGAAAATGCGGGAGCGGATGCTACGAAAGTTGGCGTTGGACCTGGAAAAGTATGCATCACAAAATTAAAAACAGGTTTTGGAACTGGTGGATGGCAACTATCAGCGCTGGCATGGTGTGCTAAAGCTGCACGTAAGCCAATTATTGCTGATGGTGGTATTCGCGACCATGGTGATATTGCAAAATCAATTCGTTTTGGAGCAACAATGTGTATGATTGGTTCACTCTTTGCAGGGCACGAAGAATCTCCAGGTGAAACTGTTGAAAAAGATGGTGTTACATTCAAAGAATACTTCGGTAGTGCGTCACAATTCCAAAAAGGTGAACACAAAAATGTCGAAGGTAAGAAAATCTTGGTACCATACAAGGGAAACCTTGCCGATACATTGTTAGAAATGAAGCAAGACTTACAATCTTCAATTTCCTATGCGGGTGGAAGAGACCTTGAGTCAATCCGCAAAGTAGATTACGTAATTGTTAAGAATTCTATATTTAACGGCGACCGTTAAAATATGATATAATTTACACAGGGTGATGCTATGAGTTTAAAACTTACAAAACAAAGACAAGAAATCCTCGATGTTATTCAAGCATCTGACGGACATATGACCGCAGACGAAATACATTCAACATTAAAAGAGCATGGAGTATCGGTGGGAATTGCGACTATTTATCGTAATCTTAACGTTTTGTATGCAGAAAAGTTGATTAACCGTGTGCGCCATCCTGAGCTAGGATTTATCTATGATAAGAATCTACATGATCATTATCATTTTAGATGTCGCGAATGCAATCGAATACAAGATGTAGAGATTGAGTATCGTGATGATTTACATGCGCTTGTAGAACAAGAACTTGGATGTCTCGTGATTGATCACGATATGTCATTTGAGGGGATCTGCAGCGAATGTTTAAAAAAACGAACCAAAAAAAGCTAAATCCCGTAATTACGGGATTTTTCAATAGATACGAAAGGGATAGTACATGCATACAAAAATATTAAATTTCCGTGATTTAGCTGGAATACCTGTTACTAATGGTGTTGTGAAACCACATAAATTGTTGCGAGGTGGTCCTCTTGAAAATTTAGACGACCAAACGCGAGCACGTCTTGTTAATGAATTTGAGTTAACGCATGTTATCGACTTGCGAACACTTGATGAACAAGATCGTCAACCTAACGAAATTATCGCGGGTGTCCGTTATACGCATTTAGATATACTCGGTAAACGTGAACGCACAACAGCAGACCCAATGGAAATGCTAAAGATGGTCGAAGACGTAAATTCGGTTGAGCATATGCAATCACTAAATGATACATTTATTCGTGATGAAGACGCTCGTAATGAGTACCGCCAATTCTTCAAGGAACTTTTAAACAATCGTGAAGGTGCTACTTACTTCCATTGTTCAGCAGGAAAAGATCGGACCGGATTCGCAGCTGCTCAAATATTGAAAATTCTGGGTGCATCCCGGGAATCAATTTTAGAAGATTATTTGATGACAAATATCCTCAACAAAAATAATCAAAAGCGCATGGTTGCTCTCATGTTGGAACAACATCCTGATGCGACACCAGAACAAATTGAAAATTATCGAGGATATACAATGGTTGCGGAATCTTATATTCAAGCGGCATTTGATGCAATCGATGAAGATTATGGTGATTTTGATACCTACGTTGCGGAAGTCCTAGAACTTACTGCAGACGATATTGAAATACTTCAAACAATTTACGTAACAGAACAATAATCTCAGTGGGATTCAATCCCATTGAGATTTTCTTTTCTAAGTTGTGAGAAGCGACTAAATAAGCTATAATTACAAAGAAATATGCGGAGGCCTATATGAAAGATAAAAAAAATTATTACATTACATCCGCCATTGCTTATACCTCAGCAAAGCCTCATGTTGGGAACATTTATGAAATCGTATTAGCTGATGCTATTGCGAGATTTAAACGTGCACAAGGCTTTAATGTTCGCTTCCAAACTGGAACAGACGAGCATGGACAAAAAATCGAGGATTATGCGATTGCAGCGGGCATTACACCAAAAGAACATGTCGATAACATTTCTACAATTATTCGTGATCTTTTTGATCTCATGGACGTAAAGTATGATTACTTCATTCGAACAACAGATGAAGATCATAAAACACAAGTCAAAAAAGTATTCAAAAAATTACATGACCAAGGGGATATCTATAAAGGTGTTTACGAAGGTTGGTACTGTAAAGCTGATGAAGCATTTTACTCAGACATTCAAGTTAAAGATGGCTTATGCCCAGATTGTGGTGCAAAATTAGAACGTCAAAAAGAAGAAACATACTTCTTTAAAATGAGTAAATACCAAGAACGTTTGGTAAAACATATTCAAGATAATCCAAATTTCATTCAACCAGAGTCACGTAAAAATGAAATGGTCAAAAACTTTTTAACAGAACCACTTCACGATTTAGCGGTTTCTCGTACAAGTTTCAAATGGGGAATTCCTGTTGATTTTGATCCAGAACATGTTGTTTACGTATGGATTGATGCATTAATCAACTATATTACAGGTATTGGATATGATGCTGATGGAAACCATAGCGCAGAATTTGCTGAATGGTGGCCGGCAGATGTTCATTTAATTGGTAAAGATATTTTACGATTCCACACAATTTACTGGCCAATTATTCTCATGGCATTAGATGTTGAATTACCCGAACAAATTTTTGGTCATCCATGGTTACTTGCCGGGGATGATAAGATGAGTAAGTCAAAAGGAAACATGGTTTATGTTGACGACTTGGCTGCAGTGTTTGGTGTTGATCCTGTTCGTTATATTATGCTTCATGAAATGCCATATGAACGTGATGGGCATATCACAAATGAACTGATGATTGAACGTATTAACACAGACCTTGCGAATATTATAGGGAACTTAGTTAATCGTACAGTTGCGATGATCAATAAATACTACGGGGGCGTCTTAACGGTGAACACTGTGACAGACCCACTAGATACAGAACTTGTTGATGCAATTCAAAACTTAATACCAAATGTCGAAATAAAAATGGAAACGTTACATGTTGCAGATGCAATCAGTGAAATTGTAAGTCTTTTCCGTAAAGGAAATAAATATATTGATGATACACAACCATGGGTACTGGCAAAAGACGAAGCGTCAAGTGATCGCCTACAAACTGTACTTTATAATCTTGTAGAATTGATTCGTGTTGGTGGTATTGCTTTAGAAGCGTTCATTCCATCGACATCTCAAAAAATTCTTGACCAAATTAATGTTGAAGATCGTTCATTCGAAAGTGCTCGTCAATATGGTCTTACACCACCGGGTCACAAAGTTATCGATAAAACAGAAATTATTTTCTCACGTTTAGATAAAGAAGAAACTTTAGCAAAACTTACTGTTGAAGAAGAACCAGCAGTGGTTGAAGAAGTCGTCGAAGAAATCACGATAGACGAGTTCAAGAAAATGGTCCTAAAAACAGGAACAATAGTTGATGTCGAGAAACATCCAAAAGCCGACAAACTCTATGTAGTTCAAGTTGACTTAGGATCTAAAACTGTCCAAGTCGTAAGTGGTCTTGTGGAACACTTTACGAAGGACGAACTAATGGGGAAACAAGTTGTTGTTGTAACGAACTTAAAACCTGTCAGTTTACGCGGTGTCCAATCAAACGGAATGATTCTGGCAGCAAAAGATGCTGAGGGAATGGATCTTGTTTCAGGTGGAACTGTCGTAAACGGAACACAAATTAGTTAACCAGTCCCTCCGCAAGGAGGGATTTATTTTTTAGGAGGAATTTATGAAAGTTGTTTTTATCCGTCATGGTCGTTCCATGGCCAATGATACGGGTGTTTGTGCAGGTTGGTACGATACACCGTTATGTGAAAAAGGAATTGAAGAGTTACATCAGCATCGAGAAACGTATACCTATCCCAAAACCGATCGTTATTACAGCTCTGATCTGAGCCGAGCTTACGATACATTTAAAATTCTTTATGGTGAAGAAACACCACTTGCAGAGAAAACATCAGCATTTCGTGAAATGTCAGTGGGTGATTACGAAAATGTTGCATGGGATGCCATGGATTTTAATCCGTTCGACGAACTCTTTGGCAACAACAAGCCAGTTCTAAATGGTGAGACTGTTTCGCAAATGAGTTTACGTGTCTTTGGAAAGCTAACTAAAATACTTTCCGAAATGGATGCATCGAATGAAGATAGTGTTACAATTGTTTGTCATGCAGGTGTTATTATGATGGTTCTTACATTTCTTGCGCCATTGTCGTTTGAAGAGCGCATGAATATTGAAACACCCAATGGACTGGGATATGTCATGGATTTAGAATTTGATGCAATGCATAATCATATCCGCCTTAACTCTTACCATAAAGTCTGGGAGTAAAGGTCGCTTTCAAGGGTGAATCTTGGTACAATACAACCAGAGGTGATAGCATGAAAGTTGTATTAGTAAGACATGGATTTACAGTTGGAAATGATTTAGGTACTTATACAGGGTGGAGCGACACAATGTTGTCGGATAAAGGAATTCGAGAACTCAAAGAATATCGTGAAACGTATAATTACCCAAAAACAGATCGTTATTATACATCTGATTTAACACGTACAATTGATACATTTAAACTTATTTATGGTGAAGAAACACCAATTACGGAATCAACATTTGCCTTCCGTGAGATTAACTTTGGTGATTATGAAGATGTTCGTTGGGATCAGATCAACAACATTCCTTACAATGAAGTTTATATCCAAAACAAACCCCATGTGAATGGTGAAACCATTTCTCAAGTTAGTTTGCGTTTGTTTGGAAAACTGACGGCAGTACTTGGAGAAATGCAAAAAGCAGGCGAAGATAGTGTAACAATCGTCTGTCATTCAGGAGTCATTAAGACCATCTTGATGTTCCTCAAACCTGTATCTTTTGATAATTATCGTCGAATCGATACGCCAAATGGCTTGGGTTATATTCTCGATGTTGATTTTGATGCTTTAAATAACTACATCACACTGAACTATTATGATCCAATCGAGAAGATAAAATAAAAACTGTCTAGATAGACAGTTTTTTGTTTGATTATTTCAATGGAATTGCGATTGAAAATGGAATTAGTGTATCTTGACCGATTGACTCAACATATAAGATGTTATGAAGCTCATTGGTGTAATCAGCAGCAGTTACTGCCGTTTCATAAGTGAGTGCCTCAGCTCGAGATAAATTAGATAAAGTTACGGTGTCATAGTTCAAAAAAGACAATGCGTTGGTACTCATAAACCCGTATTCGGGATTAAAGAATCGCGGAATTACAATATCTGTTTTTGGCTTGGCAAGGAAATAGTTTAGATTAACATCGGTTTTCTTACCTGTGTTTGCATTGAGGTAGGCAAGCGTTCCTGGGAATCGTTGGTCAACGTTTAATTGATAGATTTCAGCATTCTTTTGATACATAACAATGTATTCAAGTTTGCCACCATCCTGAGTGTAATCTTGTATTGAATCAATATTTCTCAAATCATTAGTATAGATGGTCCCAAGTTCGGCAAAGTTTCCAGTAAACTCATGCTCAGCTGTCAGTGTGTTATTAAAAATTTGCATAGCAGTAGGATTAAAACGTGGTCGTGATAATGGATTAATTTGAATCAGTGTTTCTGATGTATGCATCATTGAAAAGAGTGGATCCAACTTATCTTTACGAACAAAGAACTCCCGGTTCATTTGACTGCCATTATCCAAGTTATAGGAAAATTTGAGTAACGCATAAGGTGACTGTCCTGGTTCTGTAAAGATATCACTGTAGGATAATACTGATGCATCTTTTTCAAAATCATTCACAATTGATTGGTGGAATGCAACGAAATTGTTAATACCCTGATCAGATGTGATAAAGATATCTTTGGTTGAACCTTCACCAAACGGTAATTGAGCAACGGTACTTCCTGAAATCTTAATACGTTCAACATTTTCGACATGTGGCACGCGTGTTGTGAAACCATAGCCATTTGAAATAAAAATAAATGCACAGGTTACAATTGTAACAAGAACAACAATCCCGTAGTTTCGTGTTATTTCTCGGATATTTCGCGTCGATCGGTTTTTGATAATATTTAATAAAACGTAAATGACATAGCAAAGTAAAATAGGGAGAATAATGACGAATGGTGATAGGAAGTGGTTCACATTAGTGAGAATTGCCCAGAATGCGATCAAACCAACCAGTAACAATGCTGTGAATAAAGATGTAATGAGGCTGAAGAAGACCCGATTCGTAAACGGTTGTTCTGTCTTTTCAGATTTTCGAATTTGGTATAGATAGATGGAAACAGCATTAATAATAATTCCGAGAATAAGCCAGTACGATGAGATAATCGTAGGACTATATTCGACCCCTAAACTATTGGTAACATGGAATGTTGCGATATGGGGCGAGAAGAGTGCAAGCATTTCTCCAGATCCTGATGCAAAACCAAGAATGAAGCGTCCGGCAAAGAATTGGACAGCGGTATATGCAATATAAGGTGCGATAGATAGAATTACAGTATAGATAATTGCATCGGACAATGTTCCGGTATTCATGATGACAAAAATTGTCATACTCATAATTGCTGCGAAAATAATAACTAAACGTGCATATATAAAGAGATGTTCTATGGACATTGGAATAATATTCAAGATATAAGAAAGAATATAACCCAAACCATATGTAATCGTAAATGGAATTACAACCATCATTAACGATGCAAACAAATAGGTAATATATAGATCACGACGTCGTACTGGCAACGAGTGATAAATGTTCACCGACTTACTCGAGAATAAATAGTTAAAGAATAAGAAGGGTGAAATGGCACTGATGAAAACAGTGACAGTCGCGAGTAAGCTAACCAAGAATTGTGGAAATGGATTCAATGTCGATGTTGCTGAACTATTGAGCCAATTGATAAAGATTGGTAGTGGAAAAGTTGTTAGTAACAATATAGTGAAAACCGTCATAAAGGCCTTGAGTCGTTTCGCGTGGAAGCCGATGAGATCAAAGTTTATCCGTGATGTGAATAAGAGTTTCATATGTTGACCTCCGCCATAAAAATTTCATCGAGTGATGTATCATCATGTTCGTAAAGAATAGGGTTTAGTGTTTCAAGGAAGGATTCTATTTCTGACCGATTTCCTTTAACCAGAAGTGTAAAGATTCGCGATTTACCACTGATACGTAGTGTCTCAATGTTTGCGAATACTTTAGGATCAATATCGTTCGCAAATGCAATCTGGTATTTATGATAGGAATTTAAGAACTCTTCTTGAGAGTAGTTCATCTGAATTGTATTCTTATCTAAGATGACTACTGAATCGCAAATATCTGACAACTCTTGAAGGTTATGTGATGAGATGATCACAATTGTTTTATTTGTTGCGACTTCATCGCTAATCATCTGACGAATTTTGAAGCGCATTAAGGGATCAAGACCATCAAATGCTTCGTCCAAAAGCAGAACTTTGGTGCGTGCTGCGATTCCAAGAAGGAGTGAGACTTGGCGTTTCATCCCTTTCGAGAAGGAGTTTAAAGATTGATCTTCATCTAAATCAAAAAGATAGAGTAATTCGTAGAAACGACCATCGTCAAAATTTTTATAGAAGACTTTATAAAAATCGCGCATCTCTTTGATGGTTGCTTTAGTCATAAAATAGGCGTCATCGCTGACAAAGAAAACCTCTTTTTGGACATTTGGATTATCGAAAACTTGTTGTTGGTTAAATGCAACAATTCCTGCATCAGCTTCAACGACACCAGCAATGAGTCGTAAAAAGGTGGATTTTCCAGCACCGTTTCGGCCGATAAGTCCTAAAATCGTACCATCTTCAATACGGATGTTGATGTCTTCGAGGACTTCGCGGTGCTCGTAGCGTTTGTTAACATTAATAAATTGGATCATGAGTGTGCCCTCTTTAGAAAATTTTGAACAGTCTCTGGGTCTTCGCCCAGTTCAATAAGTTGTTGATATGCACTTGCTAACGATGAATAGGCATCTTCTAAGACTGAGTCTAGGCCTTCGGTTGTATCGCTGACAAACGAACCTTTTCCTGCTACGGAATAGATTAAACCAGCCATTTCGCATTCGTGATAAGCCTTCGAAACCGTATTCGGATTGATTCCTAATTCTTTAGCAAGAATCCGTACTGTTGGAAGTTGATCGTGTGGCTTCAATACCCCAATAGCGATATACTTAGCGACTTGTTGCACGATCTGTTCAAAGATTGGCAAGGAACTTCTTGAATTAATACTGAACATAATGTCACCTCTATCTGTACCACTTATAGTAATACAGTAATACAAAGCGGTATCAGGTGTCAATAGTTTAGGCATAAAATAGCGGATTTTATGGATAATGTGTTAAAATCTAAGACGGAGGCTTTAGATATGTATGATGTTATAGTAGTAGGAGGCGGTCATGCCGGTGTTGAAGCAGCAGTAGCTGCAGCTCGCATGGGACAAAAAACTGCACTCTTTACGTTAAATATTGATCGAATCGCAGCCATGCCTTGCAACCCCTCAATTGGAGGTCCTGCAAAAGGTATTGTTGTTCGCGAAATTGAGGCATTGGGTGGTGTAATGGGAAAAATTGCAGACCAAACAGCACTACAATTCCGTGTATTAAATTCAAGTAAAGGACCGGGCGTACAAAGCTTACGAGTCCAATCTGATAAAATCGAATACAGTAAAGCCATGCGTGATGCTGTATTAAATGAACCAGGTATTGAAATTGTCCAAAAAATGGTGGAAGGACTTGTTGTTGAGGATGGAAAAATTGTTGGTATTCAATGTGCTAACGATGAATTCATTGCAACAAAGACGGTTATTATTACTTCCGGAACCTATATGAGCTCAAAAATTTTGGTCTCAGATCGTGTTACCCATTCGGGTCCTGAAGGAGATCCAACGTCAAACAAACTGTCCAATTCAATACGTGCTCTTGGTC
Source organism: Erysipelothrix aquatica (assembly GCF_009828825.1). Taxonomy (GTDB): domain Bacteria; phylum Bacillota_I; class Bacilli_A; order Erysipelotrichales; family Erysipelotrichaceae; genus Erysipelothrix; species Erysipelothrix aquatica_A. The sequence continues at coordinate 32,649 of NZ_WTTA01000007.1, forward strand.
TAAAAACATTCCGTTTAAAGACTGGAACCCCTGCACGTGTCTATACAGACAGTATTGACTTCACTAAGACAACAATCCAACCAGGTGATGACAAACCGTATTATTTTTCAAATACAACACGCAAAGAAGATGTTATTCAAGAACAATATGCTTGTTACCTAACCTATACAAATGAAGAAACTCATAAAATTATCCAAGCCAACTTAGGAAAATCAAGTATGTATTCAGGTGTTGTAGAAGGTGTTGGTGCGCGTTACTGCCCATCTATTGAAGATAAGATTGTACGTTTTGCAGATAAAGAACGTCATCAAATTTTCTTGGAACCTGAAGCAGCATCGCTTGATACAACATATGTTCAAGGATTAAGTTCATCTTTACCTGAAGATGTACAAGATGCAATGTTACGTACGATTCCTGGATTGGAAAATGTACGTGTTCAGAAATATGGATATGCCATTGAATATGATGCAATTGATCCAATTCAATTGAAACCAACCCTAGAAATAATGTCTGTTGATGGTCTATTTACAGCGGGCCAAATTAATGGTACTTCAGGGTACGAAGAGGCCGCGGGTCAAGGACTTATGGCCGGTATCAATGCAGCATTAAAAGTACGTGGGGAAGAACCGCTTATTTTAAAACGTGATGAAGCTTATATTGGTGTTATGATTGACGATTTGGTAACAAAAGGAACGTTAGAGCCGTACCGTTTGCTTACATCACGTGCAGAATACCGTCTGTTATTACGTCACGATAATGCGTATAGACGTCTAACCCATTTTGGACAACGCATTGGCTTATTACACGATGATAAGGCGCAATCTATTCAAGATGATATTGCGATTATTGATACATTTATTGAAGAAGCGAAAACAATCAAAGTACCTCATGACGAAAACTTTACGGCATACTTTGCGTCAAAGGATTCTCCGTTTGAAAGTCATGACTTAACGCTGTATGATGCGGTTAAACGTCCGGGTATCGAATTACTGGAGATGCTTGAATTGTTCAATATGGATGTTCGTCAAGATCTTGCTTTCCAGATACAAGTAGAGATCAAGTATGAAGGTTATATCCGTAAAGCCATGAAGGATGCGGAAAAACTACGTTCGATGGAGAATATAAAACTTCCAGAAGACATTAATTATGATGCCATTGATAACTTATCAATTGAGGGAAAACAAAAACTTGGGTTGGTGCGTCCTGTCACAATGGGACAAGCTTCACGAATATCGGGTGTTAATCCTGCCGATGTCGCAATCCTAGCAATGGTTCTCAAACAAAGAAATAAACAAGCTTAACACCCATTATTGGGTGTTTTTCTTTGCAGTTTACCACCCAATAATGTATAAAAAATGAAAACTACGCACTTTTAGAATGACTTCGAGATACAACAGCATGAATACACCAAAAAAATGATATAATACAAGTAATCGACCCCAAAGGAGGACCTGTTATGAAAATAGGGACAATCGGAAGTGGTGTTATTGTTGAAGAATTTATACAAGCTGCACGGATCGTTGAAGGTGTCAGTTTTGATGCCGCATATTCCAGAACCATGGACCGTGCAGCACTCTTTGCACAAAAAAATGACATACCTAAAGCTTATGATGATCTTGACGCAATGCTAGCTGACCCAGCATTAGATTTTATTTATATTGCATCACCAAATAGTTTACATTATACCTATACAATGCAATCACTCCATGCTGGAAAAAATGTCATTGTGGAAAAACCCTTTGCCGGAAATGTGGCCCGAGCACAAGAAATGATTGCCTTGGCAAAAGCGAAAAATTTAATGTTGTTTGAAGCGATTTGCAACATACATATGCCACACTTCAAGTATGTAAGCCAACAATTCGACCGAATTGCTCCAATTAAGGCAATTCAATGTAATTTTAGCCAGTACTCAAGCCGTTACACACAATTAAAAAATGGTGAAGTCACAAATGTTTTTGATCCAGAATTTTCGGGCGGAGCGCTAGCAGATATTAACATTTACAACCTTCATTTTGTTGTGGGGTTATTTGGGAAACCTGAGCATGTTACTTACATCGCAAATACGCATGAGAATGGTATAGATACTTCAGGTGTTGTAACACTTACGTATCCTGGTATAGTTGTTGAATGTGTTGGTGCGAAAGATAGTTTTTCCAAGAATTTCGGACAAATACAAGGCGAAAACGGCTATCTCTACATTCCTGAAGGTGTAAACAGTATTAAAAGTGTCGAAACGATTACAAAAGACGCAAAAATCGATTATAATATTCAAGATAAACCACGTCTTTACTATCAAGTAGATGTATTCAAAAATATTTATGATACACAAGATTTTGCCCGTCGTGACGCATTACTTGAACACAGCCTTGCTGTTGTCGAAGTTGCCGAAAAAGCACGCAATGCAATCAATCTAAAATTTGAATTTTAATAAAGGAGTATGTATGAATTTCAACGTATTTATAGAACAGATAAATACATTAGGAATTGTTGTTTCAGATACGATGGAGCAACAATTTTTAACGTATAAATCACTTATTCAAGAAGTGAATCAAGTGTTGAATCTTACTGCCATTGACGATGATGCAGGGATTTTCCATAAGCATTTTTATGATTCACTACTGATATCTCCATTGATTAAAGCAGACACTACCCTAGCTGATATCGGTAGTGGGGCTGGCTTTCCAGGGATCGTGATTGCTATTGCAAGACCGGATGTTCATGTGACATGTATTGAGCCAACAACAAAGCGTACGAATTTTCTGAATCGTGTTGTTGCAGAATGTGAGCTCAAAAATGTTACGGTCTTGAACCAACGAGCTGAAGACGCAATCGTTGATTTGAGAGAATCGTTTGACTATGCGACGGCACGGGCTGTAGCATATCTCGATATTCTCAGTGAGTTATGCCTTCCATTCGTCAAAATGGGCGGAACCTTTCTGGCGATGAAGGGTCAACGCGCAATGGAAGAATTGGAAATATCAAAAAAAGCCATCGCAACCCTTGGCGGGTCTTTCAAAGAAAGTCACTTTTTTGATGATGAAATTATGGGTGAGCGATATAACCTTGAAATCGTTAAAATTAAGAACACGCCAAAGAAATATCCACGTATTTATGCTAAAATAAAGAAGACACCGTTGTCGGGGAGGAATCATGATTGATCGCAAAGATATACCGATTGAACTAGTACAGCCCAATCGTTACCAACCACGTACTGTATTTGATGAAGAAAGCTTATTGGAATTGGCCCAATCTATTCGTGAGAATGGCTTAATTCAACCAATAGTTGTTCGTGAAGTTGATGATCATTATGAGATTATTGCAGGCGAAAGACGTTATCGCGCCATGCTCATGTCCGGATTTTTAACGGTACCAAGTATTATTAGCAATATCGATGATGAAAAAAGTGCAACATTAGCACTTATCGAAAATATCCAAAGAGAAAATTTAAGTGTCCTTGAGGAAGCACGCTCATACCGTGACTTACTAAGACTTCAAGGAATTACGCAAAAAGAGCTTGCATCACGTGTCGGAAAATCACAATCAGCAATTGCCAATAAAATTCGTTTGTTGGAATTGCCTGAACCGATTCTTGAATCACTCGGAAAAAGAGAAATAACGGAGCGTCATGCACGAGCACTATTGGGTGTTGATCGTGAAAAACAAGAAGAATTCCTAGAGGCGATACTTGCCAAAAAGTTGAATGTTAAACAAACAGAAACTATGGTAAATAAACCGAAAAAACGCAAACCTGTTACGCGTGGAATTTCCCAACATATTAAAATTGGTATCAATACGATAAACCAATCGGTACAAATGATTGAAAAAACAGGAATTGCTGTAAAAGCAGAAATGGAAGACCTAGAAGACGAAGTTGTCATGACAATTCGCTTCCCAAAATAAAACCATAGAAATAAAGGATGTGAGTCAATGGGGAAAATTATAGCCGTAGCAAATCAAAAAGGTGGCGTAGGAAAAACAACGACCAGTATCAACTTATCTGCAGGATTAGCTTACTTAGGTCAAAAAGTTCTACTAATTGATCTGGATCCGCAAGGAAACGCATCGCAAGGTGTTGGCGCAAGCCGTATGTCGATTAAAGACAGCACCTATGACTTAATCCTTACAGATAAAGAAGTAGAAGACGTAGCGATTTCGCTAACGACACCACCAATGGATTTAATTCCTGCTACCATCGATTTAGCGGGTGCTGATCTTGAGATGGTTGAATTTAAAGTAGGGCGTGAACGTTTACTTAAAAATAAATTAGAATCAGTTAAAGACACATACGATTTCATTATTATCGATTGTCCACCATCATTAGGATTACTGAATACAAATGCATTAACTGCAGCAGATTCCGTAATAATTCCAGTACAATGTGAATACTATGCTTTGGAAGGATTAACACAATTGCTTTCAACGATTCGTCTTGTACAAAAACTGTTTAATCCAGAATTAAAAATTGAAGGCGTACTCCTTACCATGTTTGATGTTCGTACACGCTTAAGTGTTGAAGTTCAACAAGAGGTTCGTAAGTATTTCAAAGAACGCGTCTACAAAAGTAATATACCGCGAAATGTTAAATTATCTGAAGCACCATCTCGAGGCAATACGATTTTTGAATATGACCTCAAATCCGAAGGTGCAAAAGCTTATGCTTCATTAGCAAAAGAAGTTTTATCGCAGAATAAGAAAGAGAGTTGATATACATGGTCGATAGCAATCGCCTTGGACGTGGACTTGGAGCCATCTTTGGAGACGATGTAAGTAATGTCTTAGAAGATATTCAACAGGGGAAAAACGATGCATTTGGAGGCGTTAAAAACGTCATCAACATTAAAGACATTCGTACGAACCCGTATCAACCACGCCGCCACTTTGATGAACAAAAAATCGCAGAGTTGGCCGAATCAATTAAAACACACGGTTTATTTACTCCGATTTTAGTTCGTGAAACTAAAAAAGGATATGAACTTGTTGCAGGGGAGCGCCGTTTACGTGCATCAAAACTTGCAGGTCTCAAAGAAATTGCAGCTATCGTTGTAGAATTTGATGATTCACAAATGATGGAAATTGCGATTATTGAGAACGTTCAACGTGAAGATTTAAATGTCATTGAAGAAGCTATGGGATATCAATCCCTCATTGAACGTCTTGGGTTAACTCAAGAAGAAGTTGCGTCACGTGTCAGCAAATCACGCAGTCATATTACCAATTTGCTCAGACTTTTACGATTGCCCAAAGCAGTCCAAGAGATGGTAAGTGAGAATAAGTTAACGATGGGTCATGTTCGCCCACTTGTTACACTAGAAGACGATAAAGAAATCACTCGGATCGCTCAAGAAATCTACGATCGTAAATTATCAGTTCGTGAGGCTGAGGCACTTGTCAATAAACAAGGGCAAACCGATGAACCTAGCGAAAAGAAAGCTTCCGAGCATCCTGAGTACAGCTATGTGAAATCGCTGTTTGAGAAGAAACTTCAGACACGTATCAATGTAGATAATAAAAAAGTAACAATTCATTTCTCAGATGATGATGACTTAAACAGAATCTTAGAAATTTTAGGAGTTATGGAATAGTAATGATCCGGTAAGGAGGACATATGCCATTATTCTTTCAAGTAATTGCGATGATTGGTGCCTTAAGTGCGATACCACTCGCAATATGGATGTATCGAAAAAAATACATCGATATCTTTATTCTGGGTGGGATAGGAATATATGTTGCCGTGTTTAGTAGTATGGAACCAATGCCATTGTTTGCTATTAATTCCGACATCTTTATTATTCGATTTATAAATGATTTTCTACTAGTTCAGCTCTTCTCAATAACACTTGTTTTGTGTGTTGTGTTGTTAGTTACGATACTATACCGAAAATTTATCAAGAAGCAATAACTGAAACTCTGGGTATGAAATACCCAGAGTTTTTTTTGAGAGCAACATAAAAACGCATATAGTTGCGATAGACCATAAAAAGCAAGATAACACATGAAATCCTCAATGTTTTCATAGCAATACGGTATAATTTCTCGTAATCTATAAGATAGAAAGATAGAATGCACATTAGTGAATTCTATAGAGACGATAGTATGGCACAAATTTATTATGTAGATGCACAATTAGGTCATGATACCAATAACGGAACCAATTCTCATGAAGCATGGCAGACGCTCGAGAACGTTAATACGATAGTATTTCAACCAGGAGATTCAATCCTGTTTAAAACGGATTGTGAATGGTTCGGACACTTGCATCCACACGGTTCTGGAACCGTTGATAAGCGCATTAAAATTGGTTCATATGGCACAGGGTCACGACCGGCAATTCATGGCTTGGGTGTTGAATCTGTAATTTTACTCGTCAATCAAGAATACTGGGAAATATCTCATTTAGAAATAACAAATAAAAATCCAGAAGGTGTTGTACCAGGCCCCCGCCGGGGTATAGATATTCAAAACGTTAACTATGGAAACGATACTAATCGGGTTACGAACCTCGATACGATAACCAAGCTTCATGATTTTTACATTCATGATATGTACATTCACGACATTCAAGGTGAAGGTAAAAAAGATGCTAATGGAAGTGCGGGAATACAGTTTAGTGTATTAATTCCTAATATTTCGGAGGGGATTCCAGCGGAATATTCAGTCAATCAACGTAGTACTTTTGATGGAATTCGAATTGAAAATAACGAATTAAGAAACATTGATCGTTCAGGGATAATCTTTTGGACTGATTGGAAGAGTCGTGATTTATTACGCCATGCTGACTTCTTGTATGGTGATAAAACTAAAACACCATGGACGCCTATCCTAAATACTTATATTGCACGTAACAAGTTATTCAATATTGGTGGTGACGGGATTGCGCCGCATATGACCGAATCGGCAGTTATCGAATATAACTTTATTGACGGGTATAATACAACATCTGAAGGCTTTAATGCAGGGATGTGGGTCTGGAATAGTGATAAAGCGTTATTCCAGTACAACGAAGCAACGGGTGGGATATCCATTCGTGATGGAATGGCGTGGGACTTCGATCAAGCTAACAGAGGAACTATCTACCAATACAATTACTCTTATGGAAATGAAGGGGGAACACTTCTTATTTGTCCTGAAAATGAGGGTAATGGTATTGTCGACTGTATCTTTCGTTATAACTTAAGTTATAACGACTTATATCAAACATTTACAATTGGTGTCGGTGATACCGCTCAAAACATTCAGGTTCATAACAATGTCTTCTATCTTGATGAGACGATGAATACGAATCATCTGGTTGCCCAAGGTGGTAATAATCATGCAGAAATTTTTAATAATATTTTTGTAAATTATGGTACTGGTACCTATACAAAGAAAGATAAATGGCAGTACCGCCATAATTTCTATGTTGGTAATAATGTACCTGATTATGAAACGATCCCAGATGGTGACTATAAGAAAAAAATTGAAACGGCAGTTGATGCAATTATGCTTAGCCTCATCAAAAATTATTCCAATACACAACCAGTCAAAGGTCATGCGCTTCTTAATGAAGGTGTATATTCGTGGCATGACCAATTTGGCATAGAAGAAGGAAATATTTGGGGAGATTACTTTTATGTCGAAGCTCTGATGCGCCTCAACAATCCATCATGGAAGCCGTACTGGTAACAAAAACACACATTTATATAACCGGTTTACTAGCACTGTTTACTAAATAATTGCGATACAGCACGTTATTCGCAATCTATTGCCTGAACCCGGCAGTTCTACAAAAAGTATATGGTATGATAGAAATGTTGTTGCATGTGTCGTTGCGTTGAGTAAAACGAAACATGAAGCATATGCCATCACAATTAACCCTATTGGTAAAAGGAGAATCTATGATTAAATTAGGTATTTACAATAAAGACAATCAGATCGTACGTGAAAAATTTGATCCTAAATATGAATTGCCAGATCGTTTACTGTATGGCGAATCGGAAGATGCGGTTCACATTGGGAGTCGTAAAATTGCACTTCAAGAAGGAGATTTTATTCGCCTTGAAGTTGATCAACCCAATCAATACATTTGGGTCAAGTTCGATGACACATTCGAACCAAGCCTTGTCTACATTAAAGATGCAATAACATGGGATTATCAAATTCCATTTGAACAATTAGAACGAAGTGCTTTGAAAGATACATCATTCACCGGAAATGGTCATTATATTTATGCGCGTTATGCCTATGATTTTGAAATTAGTCAGTATCGCAACTTGGCATTAAACCGCCATGCAGAATATCTCAACAAAGGGGTATACCCCCATGCCTCAGCAAACGTGGAAACGCGAAATGACCCAACTTTCTTTGCTCGTAATGCAATTGATGGTGTTTGGGCAAATGATGATCATGGAGCTTATCCATATCAATCTTGGGGTATTAACCAACAAGATGATGCAGCGTTAACGATTGATTTCGGACGTGAGATTGTGACCGATATGATTAGTATTACTTTGCGTTGTGACTTTCCTCATGATACGTGGTGGAATCAAGTATCGATGTCGTTCGATGATGGATCTGAAGCAGTCTTTGAGACCGTTAAAACGGATGCCCGTCAAGTCTTCAAATTCGAAGCTAAAACCATTACATCACTAACAATGCATTCACTGATTAAAGGAGAGCCAGGACCATTCCCAGCCCTCACCCAACTTGAAGTTTTTGGAACTAACAAATAAGATAAGGAGCCTTTATTATGAAATTAGAAACACGCTATGCAGCAAGTCCACGTGAAATGGAACGATTAAATACAACCGAATTACGCGAACAATATTTGGTTGAATCAATCTTTATTCCTGGAGACATCTTGTTAACATATACGCACAATGACCGTATGATTTTTGGTGGGGTAACACCAACTACGACGCCATTAGAAATCGTCTTAAGCACAGAACTCGGTGTGGAATACTTTTTGGAACGTCGTGAATTAGGTGTCATCAACATTGGTGGTAGTGGATCCATCACGATTGACGGTGAAACGTTTGCCATGGAAAAACAAGATGGCTTCTACATTGGAAAAGAAACGAAAGACATTCAATTCATGTCAAACGATGCAAGTAACCCAGCAAAATTCTATGTCGTCTCGGTACCGGCACATAAAAAATATCCAAATGTTAAAATTAGCATCGATCAAATTACACCACGCCTTGCTGGTGAAGCGAAGAGCATGAACGATCGCGAAATCTTCCAGTATATTCATCCAAATGTATGCGAAAGCTGCCAACTTCAAATGGGATATACGATTCTAAAGGAAGGTTCATCATGGAATACCATGCCAAGTCATACTCACGAACGTCGTATGGAAACGTATCTTTACTTTGATATTCCTGAAGGAAACCGTGTGTTCCATTTTATGGGTCAACCTCAAGAAACACGTCATTTACTCGTATCAAATGAACAAGCATGTATCTCACCAAGTTGGTCAATTCATACGGGTGTTGCGACATCAAACTACTCATTCATCTGGTCAATGTGTGGGGAAAATATTACGTATGACGACATGGACCATGTCGCAATGGAAGACTTACGTTAATTAAAAAGGATACTTTGTATCCTTTTTTTGTGCTTGTGCATTTGAACTGACTATCCTTGGAACTTGCGTATAATGAATATTAAGATGAGGAGACGTAGAAATTATATGATTATAGCATTAACCGGAGCGGGAATTAGTAAAGCTTCAGGACTTAAAACATTTGATGAGATGCCAGGGGTACGCCAAATGTTGAATAAAGAATTCTTAGAAAAAAATCCCGATGCATTCCGTAATTCCGTATACAACATGCATGATTTGTTCATGGTTGCTGAGCCCAATGATGCACATCTCGCATTAGCTGAATATGGTGTTCAAATATTGACGATGAATGTGGATGGATTGCATGAAAAGGCGGGAAGCAAGCCGATTAACTTACACGGTACAATTCCGACACAGTTTCAAATCGATAATGATTTGGACCTAGAAAATCGTCCCGTACTATATGGTGAAGCAGCTCCAAACTATCCCAAAGGCATTGAGGCTATTAAAAAGCTAGGAAAAGATGATATACTTTTAGTAATAGGAGCATCGGAGTATACCGTTATATCCAATGACATTCGCCGCATTGCAGCAGAAAATGGCGCCCATGTTATTGAAATTCAACAGAATGCGGTTGTGAATACTCGAATTGTTCTTGAGAATCTTATAAAGGCGGGTATACAAGTATGATATTAGCATTTACAGGAGCAGGAATTAGTAAAGACTCAGGCATTAACACATTCATGGAGATGCCAGAAGTACGTGATCGTTTGTACCGTACATTTGCGACGGCACATCCTCAAGCGTATCAAGAAACGATTCGTGACCTTGTGAATGCAGTCAAAAAGGCGAAACCTAATGACGCACATCGTGCCCTTGCTGAATACAAAATTCCAATCATCACGATGAATATTGATGGGTTGCATGAACGTGCTGGAAGTACCCAAGTTCTTGAAGTTCATGGAGTACTCCCTTCTGAAGATGAAATTGAGTATGCCCATGAACTCTTTCATAAGCCCGTTCTTTATGGCGATCCAGCACCCAATTATGCCAAAGCAATTCAGAAAGTTTCGAAATTAAAATCTGGAGATATTCTTTTGGTAGTTGGTGCATCGCGGTATACACAAATTGCTGTTCAGATACGCGAAATTGCCTATATGAATGGCGCAAGCATCATAGAAATTCAAGATGACGCAACTTCAAAAGTACGAGATTTTCTATCACGAAATGCTTGATGGGGATATACAATCCCTAAAGGAGGATGTATGGAAACAACGATATTAGGTCGCACAGTAAATGTTAAGGTACATCGCCCAATGGGAAGTATGCATCCTGTTTATAGTTCGTTACTTTACGAACTTAATTATGGTGAGGTAGAGGGTGTATATACACATAATAACGAACTCCAAGACGCTTACTTAGTTGGTGTTGAAGGGCCGGTGTCAGAATTTACGGGACAAGTTATCGCTGTTATTCATCGTGAAAATAGTCCAATTACGAAATGGGTAGTGGCTCAAGAGGGAGCTATTTTCTATCATGACGACATTTTGCGTCAAGTAAACTTTCAAGAACAGTACTTCAATATTACGATTGATGCACTCTATAAAGTATCGGCTGGGTTTTTAGTATATCGCGAACAACTGGAACGTGAGTACTTGTTGATTCGCCTCCAAGACCAAGAGAACTGGTCATTACCTAAAGGACGTATCAAACGTGATGAGTTATCATGGGATACCGCAAATCGTGAACTTTACGAAGAAGTGGGATTATCGGTTGACAGTGTCGAGACAACGCATTTTGTGCTAGAGTACGACTACCGTGATCAGTATCATAAGAAAATCATTCTATATTTGGGGTCTATTGACACCGAGCAAGAAGTTATAAAGCATCCAAAAATTGAAACATATGCATGGATGTCATATGATAAAGCCTATCAAGCGGTTGCAGGAACCTACTGGGAATCTATCATTGTTTCTGCAGAGCAATGGCTCAATCCAATACCATTACAATAAAGACATTCGTCAGATTAATACGATCTTCCGAATGTCTTTATTGCGATATAGATAAAACCCAAAATATTGACGATAACTGCGATTAATGCCAGCGACTGAAAAAAGTAAGGTAAATCCGATTTGATCGTATAGCGTTGGATAGTTCATGTTTAGATTGAAACCAATAAGTGATGTAAGCATGACATAACATGCAGCAGTAACGATACAGTTAAAAACAATGATCAAGATAAGAATATAACGATTTTTATTGTGGATCATAAGTTCCTCCATTAAATATAGTATAAAATGAGAATGAAGCCTTGTATGTGAAACTGAACAAAAAACGACACAACAAAATCGTATGACATAGCATTCAGTTTGATTAAACAAAGAAATATCCTTATAATTAACCTATGATAACAGATACAATAGTTTCAATCATTACGGCACTTCAAGAAAGTGCTATATCCGTAATTCGGTTGAGTGGTGTTGAGGCAATCGCCTATGCCAATCAACTTTTTTCTCGTGATTTAACAAAGGCAGAATCGCATACTGTGCAATACGGACACATCGTTGATCCTGTCACAAACAATGTCGTGGACGAGGTTTTAGTGAGTGTTTTTAAAGCGCCTAAAACATACACACGAGAAGACGTCGTAGAGATAAGCTGTCATGGTGGTGTATTAGTAACAAAGAAAGTATTAGAACTATGCTTATCGGTAGGTGCTCGAATGGCTGAGCCAGGAGAATTTACCCAACGCGCCTTTTTAAATGGAAGGATTGACTTATCACAAGCGGAATCGGTTATGGAATTAATTCAAGCTCCCAATGAATTTGCTCAAGAGATGGCAATTTCCGGAGTTCAAGGAAGTGTTAAAAAGCTGATTGATCCCTTGCTCGAGCGGTTGATTCAAATAATTGCAAATATTGAAGTTAATATTGATTACCCTGAATATGATGATGTTCAAGTGCTAACCGAAGATGTAATTTTACCGTTGTCAAAAGAATTCTTATCGGATCTAGACCGTATTTTAAAAGAATCAAAGAGTGGTCGTATCATGAAAGAAGGCGTTAAGACGGTTATCCTTGGGAAACCAAATGTTGGAAAATCAAGCATTCTTAATGTACTGTTAGATGAAGAAAAAGCTATTGTGACGGATATAGCTGGAACAACCCGAGATCTTGTGGAAGGGTGGATTCGTCTCGAAAACGTTGCCCTTCATCTTGTGGACACAGCTGGACTTCGAGAAACTGGAGATGTGATCGAGCGTATTGGAATTGAGAAGAGTCGCAAGGCTCTCGAATCCGCAGAGTTAGCAATTCTTGTGTTTGATGCCTCTAAAGAACGGGACCAAGAAGACCTAGAATTACTTGAAGCAACAAAAAATAAAGAACGAATTATCGTCTACAATAAGCAAGACCTCATTCAAAGTCATGATGAAGAGGGTGTCTACGTGAGTGCGTTAGATGGGGATGTGGAGGCCTTGAAGGAGGCTATAAACGTTCGTTATGTTGAACATACTCAAGCTTTAAGCAAACCAACACTCTCCAATCACCGCCATATCGCAGCAGTTCAACGCAGTTATTTGGCAATGAAACGTGCGATTGAAGCCTTGGAATTTGGAATGGAACTTGATCTTGTTACGATTGATCTTAATGAATCGTATGTGGAATTAGCTTCCGTTGTAATGGCGAAAGAGGACATCAATGTCTTAGATGAAATCTTTGCTAGATTTTGCCTTGGAAAGTAGGAGTAATATGAAATTAGGATGGATTGACTCACACGCCCACATCGCCAGCGACCCTTTGTTCGAATCATTTGATGACATTGTGGTTCGCGCACAAGAGATGGGAATTACCAAAATTAATATTATTTGTGGAACATTAGCTGAAATAGAACGTGCACTTTCAAAAGTCGAAGGGAATCCGTTGTTTGATTTATCGGTTGGTGCTCACCCTATGGAACTGAATACGTTGCAAGAATCGGAACTGAAGGCAATGGAAGCGTACTATACGCATCCTCAAGTAGTCTGTGTTGGTGAAATCGGTATTGATTACTATTGGGATGATTCGTATAAGGTCCACCAAGAAGCAATGTTGATTCGCCAAATCGAGTTAGCGAATAAGTATGAACTTCCTGTTGCCATTCATGTTCGTAATGAAAAAGATGGAAGTGGTGCAATTGATGATGTGATTCGTATTTTTAAAGAACATCCTGTAAATCATCATGGTGTCATTCATTGTTATACCGATTCGGTTGAGAATGCGAAAACACTCTTAGATATGGGATTTTATCTCGGATTTGGTGGTGTTGTTACCTTTAAAAATGGCCAAAATGTTCGCGATGCATTAGAAGTTACGCCGATAAACCGAATCCTAACAGAAACTGATTCACCGTACTTAGCACCAGTTCCAATGCGTGGTAAGCAAAATGAACCAGGGTTTGTATCCTATGTTGGAAAACATATGAACAATCACTTTGGAAAAGATATGCGCGAACAACTTCAAGAAAACTATAAACGTCTCTATACAAAGACACGATAAAAGACTCCATAGGGAGTCTTTTTGATTTATAAGCTTATATCATAGATTTGATGTGTACGATGACAACCATCGTGTTAGGAACAATGGTTGTTGTTACTGCCAAAAGATTGAGAAAAAGGAAGGTCAATTGGCAATGCTTTGTTTCAAATTATAGATAATCTGCGGTGTTACGGAGATGGAGGCGGTTTTGAACCCTAATATAACACTACCAAGGGAAGGTTCGAAAACAGGCGCAACAATTTCGACATTCAAGTCGCTTAATGCTTCTTTGAAAGGATCAAGTATAAAGACGCCACTGTTGAAGACACCGCCGGCATAAGAAACACGGACAGTATCTTTGAAACTAAGATTGTTATAAATACTACGAACCAGGCTAGCAAGTTCTATTCCTGCTTCTTCAAATAGCGCTATAGCATAGGGTTCGCCGATCCTTGCAAGAACTCCAACATCCGTTGCCAGTTGTGCAATAACGGTTCGATTATCACCATGCTCAATCACAAATTTCTGAATTAAGTCAGAATCTTCTTTAAAGCTATGCTTCTGTTTCATGTATTCATACAGTTCGGTCCGTGGAAGGCGGCCATCGCTCTGTTTGGTAAATAATTGCATGTAATGTTGCGCAATCCATGCAGCACTACCCTCATCACCGCCAAAGGTATAATACCAACCGCCACTTGTATAGCGATTGCCGTTATCATCAATGCCTAGACCAATTGAACCGGTACCAGCAATGACACAAATTCCGTGATCGTCTGCTAGTGATCCTGCAAGTGCGTTATCGGTATCGTTACCAACAGCATGCGGAATATCAGACAAAGCACGCGCAATACTTGCTTCAATCAGTTGCATATCTTCAGCAATATTACCGTATCCGGGGCAACCGACAAAACAACCCGTGATTTCATTTAAAGAAATACCGGTATCATGTACTAGGTTTTCTAATCCAGTTTTAAGTGTATCATAAAGCCCTTCTAATCCGACTTGAAGGTAATGAATTGTAGGGGTGATTAATTCGTGAATTATTGTGCCATCAGTTTGTGCTAATGTAAATTTCGTTTTGGTACCACCACCATCTATTCCAAGAATATACATAGACCGTAAGCTCGCTTTCTTTATTGAATTCATTATGTCATACCTATAGCAAAAAGCGTATGTTTTACCTGTAGAACCTCAAGATACCACAAGTATAATTCAAGATATAACAAAAAAACTATCAGTTGATAGTTCTCAAGTTGTTTAAGATACGCGATGATAGTGGAATGTCGGCATATTTGAACGCGAGAATGACACTTCCGATATCCGGCGTAAACACAGGGGCTTGTGTATTTGGGAAAACAGATTTGATGGGGTCGAGGATGAGGTTACCACTTTCAAATACGCCTCCGGCATAAGAAACTCGGACAGACTCATCTGATTCGAGACAACAAGCTCTAATTATTTGAATAAGTTCAGAGGCTGCTCGTTGAAATATCTCAAGTGCATACAGATCGCCAGCTTCGGCGAGTGTGTATACAACTTTAGAAAATGCTGCGGTATGGGTGCGTTGATTGTGAAGTAGGATGGTATTTGGAGTAAGTGCTTCAGTATTGAAATGGTGTGTTAATGCCTGTACTGCGAATTGAAACATGTTTGATTGGGGTTGGCGTCTATCCATTTGTTTATGAAGGAGTGTGATGTAGTGTGAGGCAATCCAATAAGCACTACCTTCATCGCCACCGAATGCGTGATGCCAACCACCACTGATAATGCGTTTCTCACCAAGTACGCCCATGCCAATTGAGCCCGTTCCGGCGATGATACATACACCATCATGTCCTTGTAGCGCCCCAGCATGTGCATTTTCAATATCATTACCGACTCGGTGCTTAATGGGACCCATAGCGAGCGCAATAGCATCTCGTATCGAAGCTTCGTCATCTTTAATATCGCCAAATCCGGGACAGCCAATATATGCATAATCAATGAGCGTTTCATGAAGCCCAGTTACTGAAAGAAGGTCGTTAAGACCTTCTCTAATAATATGAGTAATACCATTGAGGCCAACCTGCATATAGTGGATTGTTGGATATGTGTTACGGTAGATGCTTTTTCCATACTGATTTGTAAGAATAAACGCTGTTTTGGTGCCACCACCATCAATTCCTAAATAATACATAGGATCCTCCTGTTTTGATTATCGTTTGCGAACAATGACCGTAAACTCACTTCGGTTGTGGAAGAGTTGACGTGCTGCTTCAATACGAACTGATTTACGCAATTGTGCAAGTGCGAGTAAGACATGGGTATATTGGAAATTCTTGCCCATTTTAATTGTGATAATACCCCATCCATGATCTTCAAGGTGTGAAGCAACATTCGCAAAAAGTTCAACACTTAGCTTGGATGACATTTTCATATCATTGACGACCATTGCATATTTGCTATCATGCACTGAATCTAAGAAATGCTGTGCAGTATCTTTGTAGTGGGTAACACCTTTGAGTTTTGCGACACGTGGGTCAAGTTTTGCAGGGTCAACTGCAATGACATGGTATCCACGTTCTTGTAAGACCCAAGTCCAACCACCAGGAGCTGCACCAAGGTCAACAGCAAGTCCATTAGGGTCCACTGGAATGTTGAAGACATCAAATACTTCGCGAAGTTTAAATTCGGCACGTGAGATGAGCGCAATATCACGGGAAAAGTGAATCATTCCGCCCGACCATTTTGAAAGTTGGAGTTGTGGCGTGTTATAACCGTAGTAGATGGTCCATTCGTGGAAGTATAGCGAAATGACACGTTCAGGATTTTTAACATCAAGCGTATAGCCTTGTGCTACTAATTGGTCAGCCCAATCATTACGGAATGCAACTGCCTCTTCACGGAAGGCTTTCTCTGAACGGATCTGGATGGCAAATGAATGGTTTTTGTCGATATGAGCACGTTCGATTAAATCACCAGCGGTTTCAAATGGTTCTTGGTCGATGATTTCAAATAAATGACGGATGAAGACAATTGGCGTTGTACGGATAACTTCGTTAAGTTTATCAATTGGAAGTTTGCTGTCTAATATAGCTTCGGTCTCCGTCAACCAAGTGAGCGTACCCATTCCAGGATGATGCTTAATTTCATAGATTAAATGTGATTGTGCATTTTCGTTACATGTAATGATATATTTCATAAGGTTCCTCAAGGTTTCTATTAACTGCACCCATCATACCATGTCAACGCTCAGATTAAAATTGGGGACAAAAGAAAACTCCACTTTTGTGGAGTTTCGCTAGTGTGTTGTCTTTTTAATGATAATATCACAGACAATTTGGATAATGAAGACAATCACAAGGATAACAATAACGCCAACCCATGTGACATCAGACATTGAACGTCCATGTCCATATCGAATTACAAACGATGCAAGTCCACCACCACCTACGACGGCACCAGATGCAGATAAGCCTAGAAGACTAATAAGCGTGATTGAGATAGATCTGAAGATGGAGGGAATACTTTCACGTAAATAGACTTTCCAAATGATTTGGAGTCTTGATAAACCCATAGATTGCGCAGCTTCAATTAAACCGCTGTCGACTTCCGAAAGTGAGAGGTCTACTTGACGAATGAAGAAGGGCGTACATGCGACAATTAATGGGAAGATAACACCTTCGGCACCAATAATCGTTCCGGAAATAACACGTGTTAGTCCGGTTAAGACCGCAATTAAGATAACAAAGGGAATCGATCGGAACACATTCGTGAAAGCACTTAGAGTCTGATGAACGATTTTATTCTCATAAATTTTTCCTGGGCCGGTAGTAACGAGGATAACTCCGAAAATAAGACCAAGAATGATGGAAAAGAATCCTGACACAGCAAGCATATAAACGGTTTCGATAATACTAATGATAAACTCGTCCCAGTTTGCTGCGACGTTGGGAGCAAGTGATGTAATAACTTCCATTATTTGTAGACCTCAACTTTCGCATCGATGGTTTGCAGATAATCAAGTGCTTCATGACGGCGTTCACCAGATAGAATCACAACCATGGAACCAATAATGTCATGCTTGATAACTTCAATATTCGCGAAGACAATCGAGGTATCAACATCAAAAACACGACTAATATATGAAATAGTGGAGTCTTTTGTGCTTTCACCGTAGAAATCGATGCGAATCAATTCCTGGTCGTCTGCAAGATTGATGATTTCGGGGTTATCTTGGAAAATTTGATGCAGTTGGTTAATGTTTGTTGTATTTGCAACAAAGTCCTTGGAAATCTGTGCCTGCGGTTTGGAGAAAATGGAGACAACGTCACTAATTTCTTTTACTAATCCACTTTCCATAACTGCGACACGGTCACAAATCTCTTTAATGACATCCATCTCGTGGGTAATTACAACGATTGTAATACCGAGCTTTTGATTCAGCGATTTAAGCAGTGTGAGAATAGTTTTTGTCGTTTGTGGGTCCAATGCACTTGTTGCTTCATCACATAGTAAAATTTTAGGGTCATTGGCGAGGGCACGCGCTATCGCGACACGCTGCTTTTGACCACCAGATAGTTGAGAAGGATAGACGTCTTGTTTCTCGGGAATTCCTACAAGTTCGAGTAAGGACTCCGCTTTTGCGTTTTTCTCAGCTTTACTCATTTTAGTATTATGCATTGCAAGCAAAATATTTTCTTTGACAGTGCGTGATGTCATAAGATTAAATTGTTGGAAAATCATCCCAATATCACGACGGTGCTCTAGGATTTCTTTTTGACTTAGATCGGTCATGATGGATCCATTGACGATGACATCGCCTTGGGTTGGTCTTTCTAATAGATTAATACAGCGTACGAGTGTACTTTTTCCAGCACCACTGTATCCGATAATGCCAAATATTTCACCCGCATTGATTTTGAATGATGCGTCTTTAACGGCATATAAAACACTGTGATTGGTTTTAAATTCTTTTGTTACATTTTTAAATTCAATCATAGGAAGTCCTTTCTAATAATAAAAAGCGCCCATCCATAAGGATGAGCGCGCTCATGTTACCACCTTAATGCGCCTTATCCTCACGAATAAAGCCTTAACAAGTATACGAAATACTTACACGATAACGGGTGATCCGATATGATTTTGGTTTCCCTTGACCATATAGCTCCAAGTCCATTTTCCGTATCCGTTATTTATCTGTTCGCACCTTGTCAGACTCTCTTAGAAACACTTGATACATACTCAACTCTTCGTTGCTTTGATGTAATTATCATGCATCGCATAGAAATTGTCAAATTGTAAGCGGTAGTTTTTGGATTAATATGTATGAGTGGTTCAAAGATATGCGAAGAAGGCACATTGATGTATAATAAGAGTATTAATCAGTGACCGTCATCAAACGTATGGTCACATTTCTGGGGAAGGGGAATTCAATGGATATTATCGAAAGACAGCGTCACTATTATAAGGAAGGGCACACGCTTAATCCAACGTGGCGAAAAGAACAATTACGTCGTTTGAAAGATGCTATAAAAGACTACGAGCCTTCCTTATATATTGCGTTTGAAAAAGATCTCGGAAAACATGCGCAGGAAGTCTATCTCACCGAGATTGCAATCGTGTATCGTGAGATAGATCATATGCTTAAGTATCTCCATAAATATCAGCGTCCTAAACGTG
The DNA here is from genome assembly GCF_009828825.1 of Erysipelothrix aquatica. Lineage (GTDB taxonomy): Bacteria > Bacillota_I > Bacilli_A > Erysipelotrichales > Erysipelotrichaceae > Erysipelothrix > Erysipelothrix aquatica_A. The sequence goes on from NZ_WTTA01000007.1 coordinate 52,365, forward strand.
TTAGGACACCATGGATACTAGTTGGTCGAAATAGTAAAATTTATCACCATCCCCGGGGCAATGTCCTTATAATTAGTCCCTTCAACTATCCATTCCAGCTTGCAATGATGCCTTTAGTAGGAGCAATAGCGGGTGGCAACACAGCAATCATTAAAACATCTGAACTGACACCCCATGTTTCATCAGTACTTAAAGATATGATTACATCTATTTATGATCCGGCGTTTGTCTGTGTCATTGAAGGTGATGTTCATGTCAATCAAGAACTTTTGAAAGCGTCTTATGATTTAATCTTCTTTACGGGAAGTCCCCGTGTTGGAAAAATTGTAATGGAATGCGCTTCTAAGCATCTGACACCTGTTGTATTAGAACTTGGCGGAAAAAGTCCCGCAATCGTTTTTGAAGATGCAAATCTTCGGCTTGCAGCACAGCGAATTGCCTACGGAAAATTCGTAAATACAGGTCAAACTTGTATCGCTCCGGATTATGTTTTAGTCCATGAAAATACCAAAGAAAAATTCGTCCTATATATTAAGGAAGAGATTTTGAAATTGTATGGTCCAAATCCGCGTGAAAATCCTGATTACGGACGGATCGTATCAGAATCTCATGCCCATCGTTTACAGCAAATGATTAACACAGAAAAAAACAATATTTTGCATGGCGGAATGTATGATGGTCGCTATATAGAACCAACATTGATCGACAACGAGATCTATGACGACGAAATATTTGGTCCGATACTTCCAATCAAAAGTTTTCAAACAAAGACAGAAGTTATTGCGACCGTTAATATGCATCCTAATCCGTTAGCCGTCTATGTTTTCACGAAGACACATCAAGCAATTATTGATGAACTAAGCTTTGGGGGCGGAATGATAAACGATACACTGCTCCACATTACGAACGAAGCATTACCTTTTGGGGGTGTACGCACATCAGGGATTGGAAACTACCACGGAAAATATAGTTTCGAGACATTTACCCATCAAAAAGCGATTATGAAGTCAGGGAGCTTTCCCTTAACCATGATGATGCCACCGTATACAAAGTGGTATCATAAATATATTAGAAAGTTCTTTTAAGGAGAGAAATTATGAACAAAACAGAATTTATTCAGGATCTTGGGGTTATTGTTGGATCCAAAAATGACATCTACTTTATTATCCAGTATGATGCCAAAAAACGACTAAATACGTTACAAATTAATGTTGGAGATGAAGAAAATGGCGCATTCTTGGATTTTCTGGCCGGATATCGCGATTTTCATCCAGGAATTGGCTCGCGCATTGAATTTCAAGGAAATATCAGTCGCCTCTATATCCCACTAGATTTTAGTCAGATTGACCAGGAAAACGAGCTCGACCAAATTCTTGAAGCAATCACCTTGGAACTCGCAACACGCCGTTATATTCAACGTTGCGGTGTGAGTGGGCGTACAGATAATCTTGCAATCTACCGTCTTGATAACAATGTTGAAATTCTAAATGCCGAAGTCTACAACCAACGAGTCCGTGATTTCGAAGAAAATCGAAACAGTGGTTCTGAACGCTCGCCTCTTGCGTACATTGGAGCTCTTGGGGGTGTATTACTGGGGATGGCGCTTTGGGTAATCGTGGGTCTGATTGGCTTTATCGTAGGAATTATTGGTGCAGTTATGATCTTGGCCGGAATCAAAGGATATCAAATGTTTGGTGGTAAGAAATCAAAACAGTCCATTATCATCATTGCAATAATGTCCGTTCTTGGAATTATTTTAGCAGAATACATTTCGATAAGTATTTCATATTATCAAGCAATCGATGGACTGATTCCTTTTCAATATATACTCTTCGATATAATGCCGACACTCATTCAAGATCCAGAAATCATTCGCATCATGCTCTTTGATATTTCGTTTGGAATATTGTTGTCACTACTATCAACATGGTCACTCATAAAAGAAGAAATCAAGTCTGTTGAAAACCCAACAATCTATTACGAAGTTTACCGTGATGTTGATACATCACACCAATTTTAGTTCTTTCACAAGATACTCAATCGAATCTACGTGAAAGTATGCGACAATAAATACAAAAGGATGGTCACTATGATTCAACATATCAAAGAATTTAATCGCCACTATAACTACCTGTCAGATATTGAAGGATTATATGGTAAACATGGGGGATACTATTTTACTGCGATTCAACTCGATCAAAAAAATATGATCGCATTGACATTCTCAGTAACGGACGTGAATGCAATCTTGCCTGAAGTTGAAGCACTACGAACACAATATGAGAGTATGCCTCATGGCGGGGTTTATACAGATGGTCCAGAGCTAATTGTAGAGCTAAACATGGTTAACATGAATGACTCGCAAGATCTTGTCGATATTGTGGAAGCAATCACGAAAGTGATGCGCAATCATAATTCACAAAACCAATGCTCAATTTCTGGAAGCACAGAGGATATCGGAATCTTCCGAATCGGAACTAAAATGTTTATCCTCAGTGAAGCGGCATATCGTGCCCAAGTTCATACCAACGAAGCACAATACAATCACAAAGAGCCAGCACCAATCGTTCCGTTTCTTGGAGCCCTTGGGGGTATGTTGCTGGGTGTAGGGGTATGGATTCTTTTCTCAATGATTCGAATCGTCACAGGGCTTGCAGGGTATTTCATCTTGAAATTTGGATTGAATGGTTATGAGAAAATGGGTGGAAGCGTTACGAAACGCGTTGCCAAGATCTTGATTGGTCTATCCGTCGTTATGATTGTCTTTGCGCAAATACTCACGTATGCATGGCCTTTGTTCATGAATGGCGTGCCATTCTTCATGTCGTTTAAAATTGTGGTCGCACAGATTTTTAACGGATCCGTCGCAACCAATTTTATTATCAATATCGCAATTGGAATCGGATTATCATTGTGGTCAAGTTGGGGGCTCATCAATCACTTACTCAACTTTGCACCGACTTCAACAAAACGCGTTCGTCGTAAAAATAACCGTTTGCTCTAAACTAAGGGGTGGTGTAAAATAGAACCACTTAGGGAGTAAACTATGAAAACAAAAGATTTAGCAATACAAGCCATGATCGCTACAGTATATGTAGCAGTATCCTTGGCGTTTCAACCATTATCATTTGGAGCCGTTCAAGTTCGGTTTGCCGAGCTAACACTCTTACTACTACTGATCAACAATAAACATGCGACAGGAATTATTCTCGGATGTTTCATTACGAATCTGTTCAGTCCGCTTGGAATGGCGGATGTAATCTTTGGTACATTAGCCACAGCATTAACATGTTTCTTAATGGCAAAAACAGAAAACGATGTTTTGAAATTGTTATGGCCGGCCATTATTAATGGCGTCATCGTTGGTGCTGAACTCACAATATTATTTGGTGGAGTACCCTTTTTATTCAATCTTGCAACCGTATTCGCAGGAGAAATCATTGCAGTCTTTATTCCAGGAATGTTATTTAAAACAAACATCCGTAATAATAAGGCCTTGCAACAATATTTCAATTAATCACATAATTTCCCACAATTAAGGTAATTATGACTAAACCCACTGAAACAGTGGGTTTTTTAATACATGCATTTTGATGACTTCATGAAAAAGTAACTTTTATTTGACCGCACGAGTGAGATTTGCTATATTTTCGTGGTCTTTTTCGAAAGGAGACAATTTTAATGAAGAAATACATAATGACTGTGGTTTTATTAGTCATGGTAACAATCATTAGCGGATGCGCCGTTAATGCGGATGCAACACCACAAATAACCTATCCAAAACTAAATGAACTAACTGATACTGATGAGGAACCCTATAGGTTTGAGATCGAAACTGTAACGGAACCTTTAGAAGAACCAGGAATTGAAGAACGTGAAGCAAGTTACGTTGTTGACGGAGGTGCAGAATGGATCTATGCCAAAACTCAAGACGGAACAACTGGAACGAAAACTACAAAATACAAAACCATTTATAACAAAAAAGACGAATTATTATCACGTGTAGAAATTCCCGATGCTGTCGAAATTGCTGACACAACACCAACTGTTTATGAGGGTGGCCAAAAAGCACAGGTTGATGCTTACTATCGCGCATCACGTATTACCCGTTACGGTGTTGACTGTAATGGCTGTAACATGGGTGCCAATGGGCGTGGATCTACAGCTCTTGGAATTGGTGTAGGACTTGACGAAGTACGCCAAAGTGATGGAACTTGGAAAAAGGGCCTCACCTATGATGGATATTATATTATCGCAACATCTGCAGCGATTCCTTTTGGAACAATTGTAGAAATCTCAAATCACACTGTTAGTGGTGCCGGAATTACACCAGGTGTTCCATTTCAAGCGATTGTAGCTGATCGTGGTGGGGCAATTACTGGAAGTAAGATTGACCTCTATGCAGGAAGTGAACACAACATGCTCATGTCACAAGGTGGTATGCAATCTGCCGATGTTCGCATTGTTGGAATGAACGGAATCTAATTGAAAAATAAACTGGGGGCCTAAGCTCCCAGTTTTCATCATTTTTCAAACATGATATAATATTAGTATGAAGAAACAACGAATCAAAGAGGTCATTGTTGTCGAAGGAAAACATGACCGTGAAAAGATACTCAAGTGTATTGATGCAGATATTATTACATCAAGCGGTACCCACATGTCGCAAGAATTTTTAGAATTATGCAAGAAGATGCATGCTTCTCGGGGTTTAATCGTCTTTACCGATCCGGATGGACCTGGTGAAATGATTCGCCGTCGGATTATTGAAACAGTAGGAACTACAAAACATGCATCCTTGCATGTAATACAAACCAAGAAGAAACAAAAAGTCGGGATTGAGCATGCAGATTGCGAAGATATCCTTGAGGCGCTCGCTAAGGCGGCTACTTTTGACATTTACAATGAATCCATGACGTGGGGTGAATTTATTGATTGCGGCCTTTCAGGCCTCCCAGATAGTCAATTAAAACGGGAAAGACTATCTGAAGCTTTACATTTCCCCAAGTCCAATGCAAAAACTACATTTAAGTATCTGAATATGATGAACATAGACGTAGCAACATGCCGCACTATTTTGAAAGAGAGTAACCTATGAAAACAATTGCTAATTATTCCGTAAGTATGGAGTTGCTAAAACGATACGAACGCCGTGCCAAGAAACACTTTGGACAAAATTTTATTATTGACCCGTCGATCGTTAAAAACATTGCAGCCCACAGTGGTGAAAAAGGAACAGTCATTGAGATTGGTCCTGGTTTGGGTGCATTGACGCAACAACTTGCTGAACGCTATGACCAAGTCATTGCGTATGAAATTGATCCACATATGGTTGAAATTTTACAAGAGACGCTTGAAGACTACTCCAATATCGAAGTCATTCATCAAGATTTTCTGAAAGCGGATTTAAGTCATTTTACAGAACCTGTAACGGTATGTGCAAATTTACCGTACTATATTACAACACCAATCCTCTTTAAATTAATGGAATCAGTTCAAATGGTTGCGATGACCATAATGGTCCAAAAAGAAATTTCTGACCGACTCACTGCGCTTCCAAATACAAGAGACTATGCTGCACTTAGTATCCAAATGCAATACTATTTTGATATCAAGACAGTAATGCATGTATCCAAAGAGAGTTTCCATCCACGTCCAAATGTGGAATCAAGTGTTATTAAATTTACGCCGAAACATAATACGATGCCTTATGATGAGAAAGCATTTTTTAGTTTTGTAAAAAAATGTTTCCAGTTCCGACGTAAGACACTTACCAATAACTTGAAAACGTTAGAACTTGACGTAAATTATGCTGACGTGTTAACAAGCCTGGGAATTAATCCAAGTATTCGTGCCGATGCGTTGAGCTTTGATGACTACCTAAGACTTTACGGAGCTTTGTATGCGTAAAAAAGCGTATGCAAAATTAACATTATATTTGCATGCGAAAGATCGAAAGGATGGCGTGCTACATTTTCAAAACATCACGGTGCCAATCGACCTTTTTGATATGGTTTATTTAGATAAGCATGAAACGATGCATATCGAGACCGATAAAACATATCTTCCTAACGACAAGCGAAATACAGTATATAAAACACTGATGATTCTTAAACGTACCTACAAAATAAGTGATAACTTTAAAGTTCGTATCGTTAAGAACATTCCAGCACAATCTGGTCTAGGTGGTGGAAGTGCCGATGCTGCAGCTGTTATTCATATGATTAATGATATGTACCAGTTACAGATGAGTGACCAAGCAATGATTGATGTTGCAGCACAAATAGATGAAGATACGCCCTTCTGCCTTTTTAACCGTCCGATGATTGTTGAGGGTGGCGGCGAAATTTTAACGCCGGTGAAACTAGATTTGGATTTGTTCTATTTGCTTGTAAAACCTGGATTTGGGGTTAGCACAAAATCATTCCTTAAGAAATTTGATAACTTTCAAGATCCTTTAGGTTTTCACCAAGTTCTTGAAGGTATAGAGACGAATAACTATCATCAAATTGTTGAACATACACACAATGATTTTCAACGTGCTGTTATTAAGCGTAATGGCCGCCTTCGCAAAGTCATACGTACCCTTAAAGAGGGAGATCTTGAAGGTGTTTGCATGAGTGGTAGTGGAACAACAATTTACGGATTAACGCAAGATTTAAGTAAGGCAATGACTCTATATAATAAAATCGTCTTTGACTACCCGTTCGTGAAATATGGCCGAATTGGGAAGTGAAAGACGCTTTCTTATGTTAAAATGAAAATGGAGGGCAATGAATTATGAAAAATGCAATTGTATTAGCAGCGGGTAAAGGAACACGCATGCAGTCAAATAAAAACAAAGTAATGCATGAAATTTTACGCAAACCGATGATTGGGATGCTTGTAGAGAATCTTAAAAAAGTTGATATTGATAAGATTGTAGTTGTTACAGGACATCAAAAAGATGAAATTGAAGCTTACTTAGGCGATAGTGTCGACTATGCAGTTCAAGATGAACAAAAAGGAACAGCAGATGCGGTTGCGAAAGCGACACAACTCAAAGACGATTCAGGATCAACCCTTATTCTCTTTGGTGACGCAGCATTAATTCAGCCAGATACATTCACGCAACTCTTTGATGCTCATGAAGGTCATGATTTGACAATAATGAGTGCACAAGTACTAGAGCCGGGAAACTACCGTCGTATTATTCGCGATAACCAAGGTCAAATCGATCATATCGTCGACTTTAGAAATCTGACGGACTCAGAGCGAAACATTCAGGAAATTAGTTTGGGAATCTTCTGTGTCAATAACGAACTTCTCTTTAAATATTTACCAGAATTTAAAGATGATACTAATACAGAAGAGATCAATCTAACGCAACTCGTTAAAATAATGAAAACAAATGGTCATAAGATTCAATCATTACGCGCCGAAGATTATCAAGAATTTATGGGTGTTAATGATCGATTCCAACTTAATACCTCAATGCGTTGGTTACAAGAACGCATCAATGCTCAGCATATGTATAATGGTGTCACAATTATAAGTCCAATCGATACATATATTGGACCGGATGTTATCATTGAACCAGATGCGACGATTTATCCAAATACGCATATTTATGGTAAATCAATGATTCGCTCGGGTGCAATAATCTACCCAAATAGTTGGATCGAGAATGCAACCATTGGTGAAAATACTACCATCGATAGTTCTCGAATTACGGATAGCATAGTTGGTGCACAAACAACAATCGGACCGAATGCCCATATTCGTATGCATTCAGACATCGGAAACAAGGTTCGCATCGGTAATTTTGTCGAAATGAAGAATGTAATCTTCGAAGATTTATCAAGAAGTGCACATTTAACGTATTTAGGCGATGCAAAAGTTGGAAAAGATGTTAATATAGGTTGTGGTGTTGTAACTGCCAACTATGATGGAAAGAATAAATACCGTACTGAAATTGGTTCTGGTAGCTTCATTGGAAGCCATTCTACGCTAATTGCGCCTGTTACAATTGGGGAAAACGCATTGGTTGCCGCGGCAAGTGCTGTTTCGGATGATGTCGAAGATGGAGCAATGGCCATCGCTCGTACACGTCAAGAGACAAAGCCAGGCTATGGAGAGAGATTCAAAAACAAAGAGGGAAAGTAGATTATGATGAGTGAAAAAAACACTGTAGTATTTGCATTATCGTCAAATATTGAATTAGCAGATGAAATCTGTGGACATTTAAATATCAATCGTGGAAAAATTGATGTCCGTCATTTTGCGGACGGAGAAATTCTGATTGAACCGTTGGAGTCGGTACGTGGAAAACACGTATACATAATCCAATCAACATGTGCTCCAGTAAGTGAGACTTACATGGAAGTCTTAATTGCAATCGATGCGTGTCATCGTGCATCGGCAGACGAAATAACAATCGTCATGCCTTATTACGGATATGCTCGTCAAGACCGTAAGGCACGTGCACGTCAGCCGATATCTTCAAAATTAATGGCTAATCTGTTAACAACAGCGGGTGCAGACCGCGTTGTGACAATTGATTTACATGCGCCTCAAATTCAAGGATTCTTTGACATCCCTACAGATGACTTAACAGCCGTAGCAATGATTGGACAATACTATCGTGCTAAAGAATTCGCAGACGAAATTGTTGTTGTCTCACCAGATCATGGTGGAGCAACACGTGCTCGTAAATTATCAGATACAATTCCTAATTCAACGATTGCGATTATCGATAAACGTCGTACAAAACCAAACGTTGCGGAAGCAATGAACCTTATTGGTGATGTGAATGGCAAGATTGCTATTGTTATCGACGATATGGTTGATACAGCAGGTTCACTCATGGGTGGAATCGATATGCTTTATGAAAAAGGCGCTAAAGAAGTCTATGCAGCATGTACTCATGGAATTCTTTCAGGACCAGCAGTTGAGCGTATCGCAAACTCACAAATTAAAGAACTACTCATCACAAATACAATTCCACTTCGTGAAGAAGCGAAGCATGTAGAAAAAATCAAACAAATCTCTGTGGGCTACATGCTTGCGAAAGCAATCGAAGCGATCCAAGATCATACTCCTGTAAGTACTTTATTTGACCTATTTAATGACTAGTTTAACTTATAAACAAGTTAATGTTGTGATTGTTTTCAATACCGATGAAACGGATGTCCTCATGTGTTTGCGCATGAAGAATCCATATCTCGGTTTGTATAACTTTTTAGGTGGTAAAAAGGAAACACAGGAAACAGATTTGGAGGGTGCCTACCGAGAACTTTATGAAGAATCAGGAATTTCAAAAAATAATATTGAATTAAAACCACTCTTCACAACTCAATATCATCAAGATGGTATCGAGCTCCAAGTATTTTATGGAACTTTACAAGATATGACGATAACGTTAGTTCCGGAAAAACACCCATTGCATTGGATACCTATAATTGGCACTGACTTTGCAGATGAAACAAAATTTGCGGGTCAAGGTAATATCAAACATATGATAGAGATTATTCGTGAGTCCAAACAAAAAGAGGGCCTTGTCATTTAGACAAGGCCTTTTATGTGTATTACATACCAGAATAGTTGTGCCAATGCAAAAGCCATTGCAAAGCTAAGAAGTGTGCCAAGTATATAGCGTTCCGTGAACTCTTTAGACTGTAATTGTTTATATCTTGAAAAAGTCTTAATTGTTACTAGAATTGCTATGCCTTCAAGATGGTTAGAAACTACCAAAAGGAGAACAAAAGTGCGCTCGACATATCCAATTATTTTTCCGAAACCAGCATTTTCGACATCATAAGTATTTTCGAGATGAACCACTTGCTTTAACTCTTTTCCGTCTCGTATTTCTAACTCTACGGACGATAGTGTCATATTATTTGAATAATCGATGGTATTAACAGATTTACTTTTAGTTTTATCCATGACGCTTAAATCTATAAATAGAAGAGAGATTATATATCCAGTGACAGATGTTAACGTAACCATAACACAAAGTGTAAAGAAAATCGTATCTAGATTAGTCATCATTTTTAGACTGCTTAGAATAAAAAGGTTGTTTGTTTTGAAAAAATAAATTGCAGACAGAATCAAAATAGAAAAAATATGAATGATTTGGTCAAGCAAAAATGTATACGTTTTCGTATAGGAAGACTCTTTGAATAACTTAGTATAAAAACTATGATGTTTTAATGAGTCGATAAAATAGTGAGCAATTGTGTAGGTTACTAAGAGAGTAATTAGTCCAAATAATTTCATCAAATTTATATCACTCAAGCCGGAGTTGATGAATACATAAAGAATCCCAAGTGCGATTGTAGTTGCGGTATGTATCAATGCATGAATGATTAAAATAGCGTTATTCTCATTTTTTAATCTTGCCATTCTATTACTTTGAAACCAAAAATCTGCTAAGAGGTGTGATGTAAGAAGTATTAAAAGAATCATGACAGTCCTCGATTCATGGTATCTGAGATTGTTTCGAGAATTTTGTTGTATTTATCGTATCGTGAACGCGATAAATAGCGAGTAAAATAGATCCGTTTCTTTTCACTATCGGTCGTTGTTGTGCCGTGAGAAGTCAACTTTTCATATAGTTCCGAATAACTTGTATCAGGATATGCATCAAGTAACATAACAGCTTCTTGTTGTTGTTCATTTCTCTTTTCCAATATTTCAATAAGATATTCAAATAATAGATTTATAACAGAATCGTATAAATTATCCTTATTTGATTTAAATACACATGTTATCAATTGTGAAGAAGTTGCGAATTCTTTTGCATCATTTAAAGCAGTCGTTGCCATCCAAATTGATTCACCATTGATTTCATGAGCATTACGATTATGCGTTTGATTTAAGGAACCCATTCCAATTCCAAGATAAATTGGGATATTCATTTTTTTTGATGCATTCAGTATAGCTGAGATAACAATTGTTGCTTCTTTAGCGTTGTCGTAGACACCGAATAGCTCATCTCCATTGCGGACTTGAAGCTGAATAATCGGGTTTGTAGCCAGCGTATTTTGGGATATAGATTTATGAATTAGAGAAAAAAAACTATTCATATCTTCATACCTGGAGTCTTCACGTGAATGTTTAAGATCTAGTCGGATTGATATATACATATTTACCTCTTTTCTTTTCATATATTAATATTGTATCCGAAAAATGGATACAAGTACATATGTATCCAAAAAATGGATACAAGCGTATATGTATCCAAAAAATGGATACAAGAATATATATTTATAAAAATGAATGAAATGAAAAGTATCTATGATAAATAAATATAACTTGTCAGTTATTAGAAAGTAAAATCCAATCAAATGAAAAAAGAGACTACAATGTGTAATCTCTTTTTAAATATGTTTGAAGATGGAAAGAATAAATATATGCACTCACATTATGATTCGGGTAATAACTACGCATCATTGCGATGTATCCATCGACTTGTGGCGCATAACGTTTCCAAAGTGTTGCGGCATCTGCATTATCACTTTTGAAGTCTACAATAACGATTTCTTTATTGTTTTGCGCGAAAAAGTCGATAATACCTTCACTATCAGCGTCAATGAATGGGATTTCTTTTTCAATGACGGGATAGGTATACAACTGTTGTGTAAAAGGATGCGCGTTATATGTTATGAGTGGTTGATGGAATCGTGCATCAATTGCAACAAGGTCCTCTTGCGTCCACGTTCGGTTGGGGAGTGCTTCAATTGATTCATGAAGAGTCGTTCCGTAAGCCATTCCAAATTCAGAGAATTTATCCGGATCTAGTGGTGCATTTTGTGCAATAAGAACAGGTTCAGGAATCATTTCAAATCTTGAATTAAAGGGTTCATTTTGAATAATTGTTGCTTGCTCTTGTAATTTTTCAGTTCCAATTTCTTCGGCATCGATGACTTTAAGAATTCGTGATGGCGGACTTGCAGCAAAGAGTAGTTCAGTTTTGTTTCGATGTCCACGCAGCAGTGCACTGGAAAGTGGTTCAGGTTTAAATTCCTTTGTTACATCAACCAAAATGAGGTGTTTCTGTGGTCGGGTGAGTGCTACATAAAGTAAACGTAAGGACTCTTCAAGTTCTTCGTGATCTTGTTTATATTCAACAATTGTCCGAAGCATGTTCTTTTCTTGTGTGCGATAAGGCATTTGAATATGATTTAAGGCAAGACCAAGTGTGTCATCAGTGACAAGCGTGCTTGTATGGTCTCGTACCGTATGTTTGCCAAGTCCCCACAAGAATACAATTGGAAATTGCAGTCCTTTTGATTGATGAATTGTCATCGATGTAACGACATCAGCATCCTTACTTAGTGGAGATGCTTCGCTGCTTGTATCATCTTTGAATTCGCGGATGAAGCGGATGAAGCCCAGTAGCGTGGGGGTACGTGAAGCCTGATATTGAACGGCTTTTTCAAGTAAAAAATCAACATTAGTTTTATCTTGTAAAGATAATTGTGACTGATAGGTGTTACGCATCACAATAATATCTTGAATGATTGAGACGACATCTTTTGTGCGCCATGTTCGAATTGAATCATGAATCATAAAGTGTGTTTGAAGATCCATGATTTTAAGTGCTTCCTTGATGGAAGCATGTCCGGATAGCTTTAAAGCAGCAATCTGATCGTCTGAATATCCGATAAAGACTGATTTTAGTACATAGACAAGATAAAAATCGTGACGGTTTAGCGCATAGTTTAAGATGTGGATAATATCTTGAATAACTTCTGAATTGTAGAAACCACTTCGATCATCAATGTAATGTGGAATGTTTGCAGCGACGAACGCTTCTTTTAGATATGCTTTGCTTGCGTGGGAGCGTACCAAGATGACCATATCTTTGAAAGCATAACCTTGCTTGTGGTACTTAATAATTTCCTGGGCAATATAATCGGCTCTTTGTTGGTTAACCGATGCCTCGAAATAACGATCACCACGCTCGATAATGTGAAATTCTACAGGGTGAGAATCTTCTGATTGTTGTGGAATTCCGACATTTACATGGTCATGTTCACGATACGATATCCCCAAAGAAAGGTTCATCAACTTATCAAAAACATAGTTGTTGTAATCTACGATATCTTTTTTGGAACGATAATTGAAAGATAAAAACAAATTCTGAGTCGTTGTATCTTTCATTAAGTCTTGCATGATATTCGGTTTTGCACCACGGAAGCGATAAATAGATTGTTTAATGTCACCGACACGGAAAATGTTGGTTCCATTAGAGATTAAACGAATAATTTCATCTTGGTACTCATTGGTATCCTGGAACTCGTCTACCATAATCTCTTGATAGCGGGGTTGAATCAACGTTGCGATCTCAAAGTTATTAACAGTAAGAATTTCTAAAGCGAGAGATTCAAAGTCACTAAAGTCGAGACAGTTTTCGGCAATTTTAATGTCATTGTAGGCGCTCATGAAATCTTGTGTCATGTGCAGCAAGTTGTCGACATCATCATATTGTTCGTGAAGCAGTGCAAACTGTGCGTCTAAAGGACGGTGATATTCTAAAATTTCCTGAATGCTATCGCCAAGCTGTTTTCGGGCTTTGGTATAGGCTTCATTTTTAGTATCTGCATGGAGTTTGAAGTTGAAAAGATCTTGGAAGGAGTCATAAAAAAGAATATCGTGATTCTTAACCGCAGCTTCAACATCCAATAGCTTTCCAAAAACATCATTGAGCATTGTTGATTGGTCAAAAAACTTTACTTGTTTCTTATCGTTAGCATCATAGGATGCATCCGCTATTGAAACCAAAGTTTGGATGTTGCCCTTGATTGCTTGAATTGCGTGTAAATATTGATGGAAAAAATAATCCTTGAATATAGGTGGTAGTGCGTCAAAGTTATCCGTTTGGTAGAGGTTTAGAGTACGCGCTGCTTCCGCAAGGGGTTCTTTTTTACTTAATAACCATGATGCGGTTGCTTGCAGTGCATCTTTCAATCCGTCAAAATCAATCGGATTCGTCGAAAAGATATCCAGTAAACGTTCAGTTGCTTCAGGATTGGTTTGCAACCACGTATCCAAAGTCGCATCTAAAGCGCGATTTTGAAGCAATGTAACCGATGCATCGTCTAAGATGTTTTCAGCACGTTCAGGATTCATACCAATGATATAACCGTAGTTTTTAATAATTGTCAGGCAGAAGGAATGGATCGTCGATATTTGTGCTGTCTCGACTAGAGCGATTTGTTCGGCAATAAATGGTGTTGCATGCGTTTCATACTCTTGGTTAAGAGCTGCAAGTAATCGTGTTTTCATTTCCGAAGCAGCAGCCTCCGTAAAGGTCATAGCGCACACTTCATCTATACGAACGTTATCGTGGATGATGCGTTTCATTAATCGAGCAATTAACACAGTTGTCTTTCCAGCCCCCGCCGAAGCGGAAACAATTACATTTTGATTCAATGCATCAATGGCAAGCTGTTGTTGCGGGTTAAACGTTGTCATGCGTCATCATCCTTTCTAAGATTAAGGTCTTTATCGACTTCAATAGTAATTGCTTCCGCATCTAAAATACCTGATAAAATATGAAACTGAATGGTATCGTAGACGTGGTGTAGGAGTGGTCTGATTTTGTCCATATCAAACGGCTTACGCCATAATCCCATACCCGTTTTACCCAGGCGCAGTCCACCATAGTAGGTATCAGTTTCGAACATGTCTTCGGGAAGATCAAACATCCAGCCGCTATATTTCTTTTGTTTTTTCCAAAGATCTTCGGGAAGTTCTTCGTTGTAAATAACGCCTTTTGACATATTGTAAGACAACGGAGCAAGGGCAATATTACTGTTGCGCAGTCCAAAATAAAAGACGCCAAGAACAGATTTACTAAATAGTGTTTCACAAATCATGGCATATGTGAGTAGTTGGAGTTGCTGTCCCGACTGGACGGAACCTTGGCTTAGCGATTGGGCTGTCGATTTATAATCGACGATAAGTGCATGGTTATCGCTCAAATCGATACGATCGATAATACCGCGCAGGTGAATATTCTTAAACAGTGAATCGGCCTCGAACCACTTTTCAGTATCGGCGACATCAAAAGTCGACGTTGCAATGGACTCCTTCACAAAATCTATATTCATGGTCATGAGTGCTTCATTACGCCGTTGAATCATCTTGATTCTATTAGAATCTTTCGGGAACACGCGTCCGATTGAATCCCATGCATCATTGGGAAGTTGTTTATGCATTGTTTCCATAATGCGATGATTGATCGTTCCAATAATACGAGGATCAAAGGTAAATTTTTCAGGTTCTCGTAATGCCAATCCGCGTTCCACAAAAAATTGGTAAGGGTTATTGATATACATTTGGAATGCCGAAATAGAGCCAACAATCCTTCCATCTTTCAAATAAATTTGTGGTGCAAGATCTGGACTCAGTGAGCGGGGTACGGGTGTTCGTTCGCTAACTTGTTTTAATTTCCATGGTTCAAGTTGAATGTTACGATCAGCACAGAAACGTTCAATTGGATAGGAAACTTCAATACCCTTTCCTTCATACGATGACGCATGGTAAGACAATGTAAGGTTCGTGCTGTGTGAGAAAATTATGTTTTGTTGATCTAAAAGATATTGTGTACGAACGTCGAGGCTCGGGAAGTTGTGTATTTGGGCAACGTAGCTTTCATCCAAAATGCCTGTTCGAGAAGCGATTGCCGGAAATTGCTTTGCACTCAAACCAAGAACATAAAGATGCTGTGGTGCGAGATACGGCAATTCTCGAATATCAATCCATTGAATGACGTGTTGTGTTAATGCACGGCTCTGAACATTCTTAAAGTGATTGATAAAGAATAAATGTGTTGATGCGTCATAGAGATGCATGTGAGTTTCTAGGAAAGACTTAATCGGACGAATGTCAATGCGCGAATTAAGGGCAAGGGTATCGTAGGCAAAGGTTAAGACGCCAGCATAATCTTTGGTTGAAAGATCAAGCATAAATTGCTGTAACGTAAGTACATCAGATTGAATATGGTCTTGCAGGCGATAGATTTGCGGATATTCAGGATGTTCTTGTGCATGGTTAAACGGTTCAAACAATTGTTCGTACGTTAATTCAAAATGTTGAATGTAATAAACGAGGTCATCGATAAACTGTAATTTTAATGGATTCGCTTCAATAAGAGCTAAAACCGATTGAACTGATTTATCTAAAGCAAGAGTAACCATTGCAAGAAATTGTGCTTTCGCAAGATCAAAGCGTTTATCTGAAAATTTTTGATGCAGACCATAGCGCGCGAGTGTCGCCTCAATCAATGCATGATGAGTATTAAAATTAGGAATTGCAACGACAGCGTTTTTAATATCCTTGTTGAGAATATCCTGGATGACACTCTCAATTTCAGACCGAATGTTTAATGCAACTCGAAAACGGATGGAAGTAGGCTCCATTGGTAAACGTGAGGTAAGGGGTATTTCGTGTCGCGCTAAAAATGCACGGTGCGCATGCGAGAGACCTTGATCATAGGCGATATATGATTGCGGTCCTATGGTTGGTTCAGGAATCATAGTGCGAACAATTGTCATCACCTGTGCAATTTCAAGTTGTAATGGTGTCGCTTTGGGTAAATCACTCAAGGATACACCATAGGCGTCCATTTCATCCAAAAGAGCCATAAACGATTGAATTGTTTTGGGGTAATTCAAAACATCGTTTAATTTTGTAAATGTTTGGTTTTTTAAGGCATGATAAATAGCAACTTCAATCGATTTACGGTCCAAAGAAGCTTCGCTAAATGCAAAGTTAAAAGGACGAACTTGTACACCAAGTGCGAATTCGCGCCCTTCTAAAAGTACCTTTCGAAAATCATCAACAAGATGAGAAGCAGTAATATAGGTTTGTCTCATAAATGCCTCCTTATACACCATTATAAATCATAATCACATTCGAGTGTGACACACTTTCATTTCTTTTAAGAATATGCCAAAATAAGAGTACATGGGGGGAAATATATAAATGAGTCTGTACACAACTTTGAAGGAAATAAAAGATTTCCGCGTAGGTGCTAAAGACTGTGCTTTCAACGGATATGTAGAAGATTATCTGAACCGTGACAATGTACAATTTAGCGATACGCTGGAGGGCATTTTGGAAATAGATTCTGAAGTGCGTGTGATTGAGGCATTTAGTGTTTTTATTAATAAAGAAGTGATTGCCAATAAAATTATAAGTTACAAGGATATTCATAAAATTCCAAAGTGGTATATTAAAGCACCGCTTATACTTTATACAGAAATAGAAGGTCGCGAGTTTGCAATGATTTTGGTCAATCGTAATTATTATGAAGCAAAAGGTATTTTCTTCAGTTTGACTGAGCGCGATGCATTATTAGAGCCGTTTGTCGATAATGTTATGGTGATGGATACATCTGATTCTGAACGAATCGTAGCCTTGTATACCATGCTGTTTGAAGGAAAGGCACGATGCTCAGTGCTCCAGCGAGAGCAGGACCGTCGCTACTTTACGACACCACAAGACTTGTTGGAACAAAGTCATGCTGAGAGCCAGAGCATTAAAGAAACTCTCGAACTAAGTTTTGAAAATGAGCCGAAAGGACGTGCACAACGGATTCATGATGCAATCGCATCCTGGTATCTCATTAAGAAAATGGTCTATGTTCAATACATGATAGACCGCGAAACCTTAATCAATGAAAATGAAAATGATATTAAGAAGCACCGTCAAAGTGCTAAACAAATGAGTTCAAGCATTGAATTCAAACCATTTAGTGAAATGTGGAGGCAATAGACATGAAATTGGTATCTTGGAATGTGAATGGATTACGAGCAGTAATGGGAAAAGATTTTGTAGGTATTTTTGAAAGTTTAGATACAGATGTTTTGTGTCTTCAAGAAACGAAAATGCAGGCAGGTCAATTGGACTATCATCCGGAGGGCTATCACGCATACTATAATTATGCGGTGAAAAAAGGGTACTCAGGAACTGCTGTTTATTCGCGCCAAAAGCCACTATCGGTCAAATATGGCATTGGAATTTCTGAGCACGATCAAGAGGGTCGTGTCATAACATGCGAATTTGATGCGTTCTACTTAGTGTGTGTATATACCCCAAACAGCCAGCAAGAACTAAAACGTTTAGAATATCGTATGCAATGGGAGGATGACTTCCGTGCATTTATTACGACACTAGAAGCAGATAAACCAGTTGTTATATGTGGTGACCTCAATGTTGCACACAGAGAAATCGATCTCAAAAATCCAAGTACAAACCGGAAAAACCCTGGTTTTTCAGATGAAGAACGTGGGCAATTTACGAATTTGTTGGATGCAGGTTACCTTGATTCATTCCGTCATGTCCACGGAGATGTCACAGATCGTTACTCGTGGTGGAGCTACCGTGCAGCAGCGCGGAGTCGAAATGTAGGGTGGCGGATTGATTATTTTGTTGTTTCAGAGCGCTTGCGTGATGCGATTGTAGGTGCAGATATCTATGATCAAGTTATTGGAAGTGATCACTGTCCGGTCATGTTAGAACTTCAAGTCTAGAGTAGGATTCCTACTCTTTTTTTATAATAAGTACAGAAAATGACAAGCGTTTTTATTTATGTTATACTTTAACGCGTGTACTAGAAAAGAAGTAGGAAAATAAATGACATTTTTAGAATTAGGATTATCAGAGGAAGTCGCTCGCGCGATAACGGAAAAAGGATATGAAAATCCAACCGATATTCAACAGCAAGCACTCCCTATTTTATTAAATGGTCATGATTTATTAGCGCAATCTCAAACAGGAACAGGTAAAACTGCGGCGTTTGGATTACCAATCGTGACTGCAGTTGAACATGTAGATAAACAAACACAAGCTTTGATCTTATGTCCAACACGCGAACTAAGTATGCAAGTTGCTGAAGAAATTCGTAGCTTTGCAAAATACAAAAAACTTAGTGTTGTGAGTATATACGGAGGCGCACCAATTGACCGTCAAATTAAAGATTTGAAACGTGGTGCAGATATTGTGGTAGCAACACCGGGACGTTTGATGGATCATATCCGTCGTCGTACGATTCGCTTAAACCACACAACAAGAATTGTTTTAGACGAAGCCGATGAAATGCTGAACATGGGTTTTGTTGATGATATTCGTGAAATTTTCGAATATCTTCCCGAAGAACGTCAAATGGCTTTCTTCTCTGCAACAATGCCTAAAGAAATTATTCGCTTAAGTGATGATTTCTTAGTTGAACCAGAACGTATTGCATTATCACGCAATAACTTAACGGTTTCACGCATCGAGCAACGTTACTATACAGTTGAATCAAATCAAAAAATTAGTTTAGTAACACAATTACTACAAATTCACGACGCAAACGGAATCATGATTTTCTGTAATACGAAGAAAATGGTAGACGAGCTCACTACAGAATTAAATAAAGCCGGATTCCCCGCTTTAGGATTACATGGTGACATGAAGCAAGAAATGCGAAGCATGGTTATGGGACGCTTCAAGCGAGGCATGGTTAAAGTGCTTATCGCGACTGATGTTGCAGCTCGAGGAATCGACGTTGACAGCATGGATGTTGTTATCAACTATGATGTACCGCAAGAACTTGAATACTATGTACACCGTATTGGACGTACTGGACGTGCGGGTAAAGAAGGATTGGCAATTACACTTGTAACACGCCGCCAACGCTACGCAATTCGTCAAATCGAACGTCTTTCAAATTCAGAAATTAAAGAAACACCACTTCCTACTAAAGAACAACTTAACGCAGTATTGGTGCAAAAACTTGCAGCTGATATTCGCCAATGGTCATCGGCAGAACGTGGTAAACTCTTTGATATAGCATATGAAGGTCTTTCAAAAGAAGGCTTCACACAAGAAGAGATCATTATTGCATTCATCAATAAATCTGTTGCTGAAAATAATCTAGCAGCAATTAAAGGTGAAGCAGCAAGCAAACGTGTTCAAAACCGTGACCAATTCTCAAAAATCGCATTAACAATCGGAGGACGCCAAGGTATTTCGGCATCACACCTTGTTAGTGCAATTGCAACAGCCACAGGAATTCGTGGAAAAGATATCGGCCGCATCATAATTGACGATACTGTTTCCACAGTTGAAGTTCCTCGTGAACATGCAGCCTCAATAATGGAAGACTTGAAAAAAGTAACTATTAAAGGCAAAAACTTCGATACCGAGATGTTGGAGGTTGAAGCAATTCGTGAACCACGTCGTCGTGACCGAGGTGGAGATTCTCGCCGTCGTGATGGTGGAGGCCGTGACCGCGGAAACCGTGGTGGCGATCGCCGTCGTCGTGGATCGGAATCAGACTCCAAACAAGCACGCTCACGTCGTTACGACAATGACCGTCGTAAAGACCGCGGAAAATAGTAAAATCAAAACTCATAGGTTCGCTATGAGTTTTTTTTGTGGGAGTAATTTAGTGCTTATTTATGAATACATGGTATGATGGGCATAAGTGACAAAAGGGGGAAGTACTGTGGAGATAAAACATCATAAAAAGTACAACAAGTATCTCGAACACCAAATTTACAACTTGATTCGCCAAGATGAACATTCTACACTCGCGAACGCTGTCGATGCCTTCTTAATGATTGTTGTCTTAGTCAGTGTTGTCGTCGCATTTATCAGTACATTTGATTTACCAACTCATTACACAACAGCGATTAATACCATGGAAATGGTATTTGTCATTCTCTTTACTTTAGAGTATGCGATACGACTTTGGACCGCTGATTTAATGTATCCAGAACTATCATCCACAAAAGCACGACTAAAGTATGCAAAGAGTGGTATGGCAATGGTTGATCTATTGTCGATTTTACCATTCTACCTGCCAATGTTTGGACTCAGCGCGGGAGCAATGCGAGGCATCAAATTGCTACGATTGTTACGTGTGTTCAAGATTAATCGCTATACGTCATCATTGAGTTTGATTGGAAATGTCCTCAAAACACGAGCATCACAATTGTTATCATCGATAATAATTATACTTCTGCTAATGTTTATTGCTTCAATGTTAATGTATGACATTGAGCATCAAGCTCAACCCGATAAATTCAAAAACGCATTTTCGGCGATGTGGTGGGCAATGTCAACAATCACAACAGTAGGATATGGCGATATTTATCCAATTACAACGGCAGGGCGAATCTTAAGTGCAATTATTACATTTTTAGGAATAGGATTGACAGCTATTCCGACCGGGATTGTGTCTGCAGGATTTATCGAACAGTCGCGAAAACTGGAAGCACAAAAGGCACCAAAACATAAAGTTGAACCCCATCATAAATATTGTCCATGTTGTGGTCAACAATTACCTGATCGTGATGAAGATCCTGTAATTGATAATCGATAATAGAGAAGCTTTGGTGCTCAGAGATCGCTTGTGAAAACCAAATTGTAGACAATGATTGAAATCTCCAATTTTGAGAAACGGAAATGAAAGTACACATTGAATCCGATGTGTATGAAAGCACTTAATAATACCTTAGTAAATATTATGTATTTTTTCACAAGTTAGTAAAAAAAATGATGTAACTTGTGAAAAGTATAGGTATAACCTAACAATCTCAATAATATGAATTGACCGAATAAACATAAAATTCGTACAATGGAAGAGCAGACATGGGAGGAATATGCAATGAAAAAATTAGTTGCTTTATTATTAGTTGGCCTTCTTGTATTAACAGGATGTGGCGCATCAAAGCCAAAAGGGCAAGATGTAAAAATTGGAACTGCAGTTACTGTTAAGGCAAAAGCCGCAGCACCAGAAGGGGACAAAAAAGGAAACTTCGAAACAAACGTATACTACGGTACAGTCGTATTGAAAGATGACAAAATTGCTCAAGTGCAAATTGACGTTGCTCAAAACAAACAAGCATACAATGCAGACAACTCAATTGAACCATTCAAATTTGACGGTTCAAAGAAAGTTTTAGGCGATGAATACGGAATGGTCAAAGCAAGTAAAATCGGTCAAGAATGGTACAAACAAATGGAAAATCTTGAAACTTGGATGACAGGAAAAACAGTTGCTGAAGTATTAGCAATGGAAACAGTGGAAAAAGATGCAGCTCACCCAGCTGTGCCTGCAAATGCAGATTTAACATCATCAGTTTCAATTGATGTTTCAAACTACTTGGAAATTGTAAAATTAGCAGTTGAAAATGCAGTTGACGTAAAGAATGCAGCAACAGTAGGAAATGTTTCATTCACAACAGGCGCAGCTGACAAACTTGATCTAACAACAACAGTAGCAGCAACAGCATATGATCCAAATGGAAAAGTTGTCTACTCATTCATCGATGCAGCACAAGTTACAGGAAAAATTGAAAATGGTGTTGCTACATTGAACGAAGAAGTTCAACGTACAAAAGGTCAGAAAAAAGATGAATATGGTATGAAGATTGCAAGTTCAATCGGTAAAGAATGGTACGAACAAGTTGCAGCATTTAACGAATATGTTATCGGAAAAACGCCAGAAGAAGTCAAAAAAGGTGCAGATGCAGATCTTAAATCATCAGTAACAATGGGTAAAACACCATTAGTATCACCAATTGAAGTTAACAACGAAAAAGCTATCGCAATCGTTAAATAATTAAAAAAACAAGCCTTCGGGCTTGTTTTCCTAAATTCAAATCTCAACCGCACCACCAGGGTACGGTTGTTTTTGTATAATAAAAGGAGCCCACCCGACTAAAAGGAGCTCCCATATGAAGTATAAGCAATTAAATAAAAAAATAAAAGACCAAATCGATATTTTATTAAGTATAGGATATTCGATGCGA
>NZ_WTTA01000008.1:0-14621 GCF_009828825.1 Erysipelothrix aquatica
ACAATATCTTGATGACATTGCCTTTAAAATCAACTCAATGCCTCGCAAAATGTTTGACTTTAAAACTGCCTATGAGATAGAATTTTTAAAAATGAATAGTGGTGCGGTTGAGATTTGATAAAATAAAAAAGTTCCTTACGGAACTTTTTTTATTGATGTTTTGTAACATCAAGTTTTGAAGCTGCTTGCTCATCAACGATGACGATTACGTTATCATGATTTTGTAAAGCACTTGCTGGGAGCGCTTCTGTAGGTGCTTCTTCCATCATTTTATAGATAGCGTCAGCTTTCTTTTCACCATATGCAAACAAGATAATTGTTTTTGCAGTCATAATGGATTTGATACCCATTGAGTATGCAAATTTAGGTACTTCATCAATTGAATCAAACATACGTGAGTTTGCGATAATTGTGCTTTCAGTTAATGCAACTTTTTCTGTCAATGAATCAAATGATGCTCCTGGCTCATTGAAACCGATATGACCATTTTCGCCAATTCCTAAGATTTGGATATCAATTGGATTTTCAGCAATGATTTGGTCATAACGTGCGCATTCTTTAGCTGCATCTTCTTCCAAGCCATTTGGCAAATAATTAGCTTTAAATGGTTTTTTACCAAATAAATGTTTATTCATGAAGTAGTTATAGCTTTGGATATGATCAGCACCAATACCGATGTATTCATCCAAGTTAATGGATACCACATTTGTGAAATCTAAGTCACTTGCAGTAATGCGATCGTATAAAGAAATTGGTGTACTACCAGTAGCCAATCCAAAGACGTTTAAGTTTCCGCTAACTAACGCTTCACGAATGATGTTGTAACCAAGTTCTGCTCCTTCTTGGTTATCTTTAACAACAAATAATTTCATTGTAATTCCCTCTCACTTTCATTCAGTATTATTATAGACTACTCCACATTAAAATCAAACTTGTTTTCTCGGAAACACCGAATAGTCTTTTTTAATTAAATTTGAATGTTTGAAAAAAATATTTAAGATCCTCTAAATTGTTGAAAAACATAAGAATATCCTTAGAATGTGCCTGTGTTTATACGAACGCGTGATAAAAAAAGTGCTATAATTATACATGTATACATAAGGAGGCAATTTATGTTAATCATTAATGGGAAAATTTATTTAGAAGACCGTGTTATCGAGAACGGTTTTATTCGTACTGAAGAAGACCGTATCGTCGAACTTGGTATGATGGAAAATGCACCGAAATTGGAAGGTGATGTCATCGATGCGAAGGGACTCAATGTCTTGCCAGGGTTTATTGACCAACACATTCATGGTGCTAATGGTGCTGACCATATGGATGCCGATCAAGCAGGTTTACTAAATATCGCAACATTCCTTCCAAAAGAAGGAACTACGTCATATCTTGCGACAACCATGACGCAATCAATTGAAGCTGTATCGACAGCATTGGGTGCAATTGTCGAGTTTATGGATGATACAAACAAACCAGGACAAGCTGAAATCGTAGGGATTCACTTAGAAGGACCGTTTATTTCGAAAAAACATGTAGGAGCACAGAACCCTGCCTTTGTTTTAAAACCAACGACAGAGTACTTTGATACATTCTGGAATGTATCAAAAGGACGCATCAAGTTAATTACCTATGCACCTGAAGAAGCAGCGCCAGGATTTACAGATTACTTACGTTCAAAAGGGGTTGTACCTTCAGCTGGACATACCGATTCAAATTATCAACAAATAATTGATGAAATTCCAAACGGCCTTTCAAACTTAACACACTTCCACAATGCGATGAAACCACACCATCACCGTGAACCAGGAGCAGTTACTGCTGGATTCTTACGACCAGAATTAAAAGCTGAATTAATTGTGGATGGTATTCACTTACATCCAGATGTTGTCAAGGCAACATATGAAATTAAAGGTGTAGACAATGTGATTGCAATTACGGATGCGATGCGTGCTAAAGGACTTCCAGATGGTAAGTATGATCTTGGTGGTCAAGAAGTTATTAAAGTTGGAAAAGAATGCCGTATTGCCACAGGATCGCTCGCAGGTTCAGTTGCCGAAATGGACTTCGTTGTTCGTAACTTTAAACACTTTACCGGAGCAAGTATGCGTGACTTAGTGAAAATTTCTTCGGAAAATGCCGCAAAACACCTTGAAATCTTTGGACGTAAAGGAAGTATCGCTATCGGTAAAGATGCTGATCTTGTTATTGTTGATAACGACATTAATGTTGAAACAACAATTTGCCGTGGTGTTGTAGGATATCAAAAATAGCTTCCAATCAGACTATAATTAAAAGTTAGCCGTCAGGTTAACTTTTTAATTTCAAATCGGGATAATTGCGAAGCATCTAGAATTAGGAGATATTTGATGAAATTTGAAGAGACACTCACTCCAGAAGCGACAGATGTTATTAAACTTAGAGAGCTTCTGAGGAAGTACAATCGACAAAACTTTGAAACTTTAGAACATTCTGAATTTGCTATCTATATTAGAGATGAAGATGAGAATATTGTTGGAGGCATTTCAGGCGAAATATTTGGCAATTGGGTAGATGTCAAATACTTAGTAATCCACGAAGATTTACGAGGACAAGGGCTGGGTAAAGCATTGTTAGAAAAAGTTGAAAACATGGCAATCGAGCATCGGTGCCGTTATATCTTTCTGAATACATTTGGTTTCCAGGGTAAAGATTTTTATCCGAAATTTGGTTTTAGAGAAGTCTATGTAAAGCAAGATTATCCATTGACAGGAACCCATCATTTCTTTGTCAAAGAATTATCCTACTAAGACATTAGAAGATTGATAATACAAAGAAAAAAGTTAGCCACAGGCTAACTTTTTTATGCACTTTGGTGAAGTCGGTGTCGTGTTACGAAGAACTTGCTAATGCGAGCATAGAGACTCACGATTGGAATACTAATAAGCACGACAATAACCAAAATAATAAGATGATGTCGCGAAAATGACACAAGTTCTAATAAGGGATGCATTACGATGCTTGTTATTAAAAAACCTGCAATGTCTAGGGCAAGAATGAATGCTCTGAAACGATTTAATGGCGTCAAAATGCGATAAATCAGGTGAATCGAGAGAATGCCGTTTACAAAGAAAATGATGGATTGGATTGCTTTAAGGTCCAGTCCTAAAGGTTTATTAAAGAGAACAAGAATAAACCACATAGTGACTATCCCAAGAGCGCTGGGAAGTGCATAGAGCACGACATGTTCTAAGACCGTATATTTTGGTTTATAATCGTGCAATTCGAACATGATAAGCAACGAAGGAAGTCCACCAACAAATATATTGGTAAGGGTTACTTGGAATGGAATGAAAGGGAAACGAACATTGATGAGGATTGCAAGAATCGCAACACTAATGGTTAAGATTGTTCGTAAGTAAAAAAGGGATGCAGATCGCGTAATGTTATTGATGGTTTGTCGTCCTTCTCGAACAACGTCCACCAAGGTTGACAACATTCCATCGATAATAACAATTTGACTAATGTTTAAAGCTGCATCGCTACCTTCACCTAAAGCAATCGATACGTCTGCTTGCTTGAGTGCAAGTACATCATTTAGACCATCACCGGTCATCGCAACACGGTTTTTGCCCTCTTGTAAAAGCTTAACAAACTCAAGCTTTTGGGTTGGTGTTGCCCGTCCAATGACATTATATTTGAATATTGCTTCATGCAACGCTTCTGGTGTCGTTAAGGTTGATGCATCGACAGCTCCCTGGATTGTATTGACACCCGCTTTGTGTGCGATAGCAAGAACTGTGTCGATGTTATCGCCGGAAATTACTTTAATATTGACGCCATTGTTTACAAAGAAATCAATCGCTTGATGTGCATCCACTCGGAGTGGGTCTTCAATCACAATCCATCCAAGTGCTTGTAACGATTGCGGGAGCGTTTTGTCGGTTGGAGCATCATAGCTAGATGCTGCAAGAATAATGCGTGCACCGAGTTTACGATGATTTAGAATGACATCAGGTAAATCCAGGTTCGGCATTAATATTTCTGGTGCACCGATGAAGAGGGTTTCATGATTGTCAAACGTCATCGAGGCCCACTTGCGTGCTGAAGCAAATGGAATTGTATCAATACATTGCATCGTTTCAACAGGTTCAAAATAATGTTTAATGGCTAGCATGGTCGCATTATTATCATGAGTGTAGTTGACATAATGATTCATGAGAAACTGAAACTTAACATCAAGATTCAATGTATCGATGACTTGCATTTCACCTTTGGTGAGGGTTCCGGTTTTGTCGACACACAAGACGTCAATTTGAGATAGTGCTTCAATCGCATACAAGTCTTGAACTAATGTTTTGGATTTTCCGAGTTTAAGAACTGCTGTCATCAAGGTAACGGTTGTTAATAAGACCAAACCTTGGGGAAGCATACCAAGGAGTGCCGATGCAGTATTCACAACAACTTGATATAACGACTCATGTCGGAAGACAAATCCTTGAACAAATAAAAGTGCACCGATTGGAATGATAAAGAAACTGGTAAGTTTTGTGACACTTGTAAAAGTGTTTAAAAGATCGCTGGCGATGCGGCGTTGCGTAGATACTTGTTGCGTTACTTTGGTCGCATAATTGTCACTTCCAACATGGACAACCTGAGCATAACAGGTTCCGCTAACAATGAAAGATCCTGATAAAAGTGTGTCGTCGGTATTTTTATCGATAGGATCGACTTCTCCTGTTAAGAGAGATTCATTGGCTTCCACCGAACCTTCTAAGACGACGCTATCTGCAGCAATTTGATTACCGGGCTCATAATAAACGATATCATCCAAAACAATGTCGTCGGGCGTTATAGTTTGAATTACACCATCTCGTAAAACTTTGACATGCGGTGCTACTAGGATATTTAGATTTTGAACAAGATTTCGAGCTCGAATTTCTTGGATAATG
Organism: Erysipelothrix aquatica; assembly: GCF_009828825.1. GTDB lineage: Bacteria > Bacillota_I > Bacilli_A > Erysipelotrichales > Erysipelotrichaceae > Erysipelothrix > Erysipelothrix aquatica_A. The sequence goes on from NZ_WTTA01000008.1 coordinate 4,926, forward strand.
AACATAGAAGAATTAGACACGATAACGCCCATGAAGAAAATACTGGTATAAGCACCGACAGCTATCAAAGCAACAGCGATTACAATATTAAACAAATTGAAAAGGGTGAAAATGTTCCCTATGATAATATCTTTGTTTGTCTTCAGTTCAGGTTTAGGTTGTGTATTGACTTGATGATTTTGAATGCGCATTTGAATGGCTTCGGTTGATAGTCCTTTTAATTTCGTCATAGGTGCTCCTTAGATACTTGGAAAGTTCCTTAATACTTACTATAATAACATTGGGTGATAACATGAAACAAATCGCAATTATTGGCGGGGGTATTGTCGGTATGACTGCCGCCTACTATTTAAAGAAAAATGGCATGGATGTCGTTGTATATGATGCCAATTATGCACAAGGGACACGGGCAGCCGTGGGGATAATTTGTCCATGGGTGAGTCAGCGCCGTCATCAAGCTTGGTATGCTTTAGCATCTGATGGTGCAGCATTTTATAAGACGCTTGTTCGTGATGTTTCAGATTCATCATTTTATCGACAAACAGGGACATTGATTGCACATACGACTCGTTTGGATGCATTGAGTGAGCTTGCGTTTGAACGGGCAAAAACAACACCAATGATGGGCGCTGTCCAACGATTACAGAAACCAGCGCTCGCAGATTATATTCCAGACTATGTGACGCTTGAGGATGCATTGTTGATTGAAGGTGGTGCGCAAATCGATGGCGCTCGCCTCATCGAGATTCTTCAGAAGGATCAAAACATACCTGTTATTAAAGAACAGACAACTGTTGAAGATCTTGAAGCATGTGGTCGATTTGATCATATCATTGTTGCTGCTGGACCGTGGATTAACGACGCACAAAAAAAATACATATTTGACGTAAAACCGCAAAAAGGACAGCTTGTAACACTCCAAAATGCCTTTGATATTGATAAGGCTTATCCAGTCATCATGCCACAAGGTGAAATTGATATTTTATTTGACCAAACGATGCTGGTGATTGGTGCATCACATGATAATGAAGCAGGTTTTGATACGCATCGTGATCTCAATGTTGAAGCGCGTCTGATTCATGATGCTCAGTTGTATATCCCAAGGATCACCAGTGCGGACATAACCGGTTTCCGGATTGGAACCCGGGCATATACCTCTGACTTTGCACCATTCTATGGCCCCATTGATACTTCCAAAAAAGTATATGTAGCAAGTGGACTGGGTTCATCAGGGCTAACAACCGGACCGATTATTGGATATCGCATAGCATCTGACATTTTAGGCGCGACGTTTGATTTTAGTGAGATGAGTCCTACAAAATATATTAAATCTATCGTGTAAACCGAATCTGGTTATCGATTTGAACAAATGTAGTTTCGGCGTATTCGGACTCACCATCCCAAACAAAGCGAATGGTTTGACGAGCACCCGAAAATGCATCGTCGAAACTTACATCCCATGTAGATTGTTGCTTCATAATTGTCCATTTCGAATACTCTGGCGGATTACACCCATATTCATAAAATTTTTGACGTGCATAGTGTTCAATGAAGTGTTCTTGGTTTGAAGGAAGATCTTGGGCGATCGTATTGATCGAGCAACTTACAAGAAAAAAAGCGAGTAAAATTACAGATAATTTTTTCATAAGTCCTCCTTAAATACTGAACGTAGACTAACGATATCACGCAATGTCGAAAATTCCGTTACAACAGCTTGAATTTATGATGAAATTTATGTCAAATATATTTACTTAAAGAAGAGTGTTGTCAGTACCTGTGAGTAAAAACTCGTGGTATAATAAACGAAATGAGGTGGGATTATGATAACAGTCTATTTATGCGATGATGATATCGAAATTATCGAATCATACAGCGCACTTATTAAACGCTACAGTAAAGCACGCATGCTTGAACTCAAGCTAGAGACTTTTCACCGTGGAGAAGATTTGCTTTTTCATCTGGATGGTTTTACCGATGCTCCGGATATTATCTTGCTTGATATTTATATGGATGCCTTGAACGGTATAGAAACTGCGAAGCGAATTCGTGAACGCAATGTTGACGCGCAAATTATCTTCTTAACGACATCGTCTGAGTTTGTATTCGATGCGTTTGATGTGCGCTCTTTTAATTATCTTGTAAAACAAGATACGAGTGATGCCCGATTCGAGGAAGTATTCAACAACGCGATTAGTTTAGTTGAAAAGAAAGCTACAGATTTTTTTGACTGTTCCTTTGGATCTGAATCACGCCGGATTGCACTTAAAGATATTTCCCATTTTGAAATTTACCGTCGTGTCATGCGGGTCCATTACAATACCAATGAAACGTTTGATTTTTATGAAACAATGGATTCTTTGACCGAAAAATTAGCTGGAAAAGGCTTTGTTCGGGTTCACCGTTCTTATCTTGTAAATCTTAAACATATTGTGATGTTTAAGAACCAAACAGTTCGCCTCTCAAATGCGGAAGAATTGCCGCTCGGAAAAGCATATCAAGTTAGCGTTAAGGACGCCTTTAATGCGTTCGTTTCAGACAGTTGGGACGCATAATGTACCTGACAATCTTGGGATTGTTTACGATTGCCCTCTATTGCTACATCTATATGTCGGTAGCTGACATCAGTCAATATGGTAAATTTCGTAAACATGCATATGTTTTTTTAGCTATTTCGATGGCGACACAATCAATTATTTTTATTATCTCACATAGTTATGGATTGGAAATGTTTGAAACCTTTTGGCTGATCCTGGCGGTGATGTGGTTAACGTTCTATTTTACAGTTGACCTTCCGATTTATGTGGTGTCCTTTGCGACAGTCAGTCACGTATTTTATCTTTTCACCATGCGGGCGTTTGCAGTAACTGTTTTATCAATAGTTACACAAGTTCCCCTCTATCGAATCAATGCCTCTGACAACTTCTACCTACTCGTATTTTTAATATCAACAGTCATGTCGATTACGCTACTGTTGTTTGAGTCGAAATATTATCGTAGTGGAAAGCGAATGCGCCAACTCATCAATAATCACACACAACTGAACTTCGTGACTATCGTTAAGTTTTCGCTGGCATCTTACCTTATGTTTATTACATACGGAACACGCTTTTCTGCAAAAGAAAGCTGGAATACACTGGCATATTGTGTGGGTTCAATGATGGTCGTTTGGATGGCACGGTTGACATTGAATCACTCGGTTCGTATTTCGGAAATGCTAGAGTATGAGAAACAAACAGCTGTACTTCAACAACAACTTAATACTCAAGTAAGTCATTATAAATCGTATCAAAAGTATACAGAGACGTTTAGAAAGTTCCGTCATGACTATAAGAAAGTCCTTTCAACAGTAAATATGCTACTTCGAAACAATGAAACTGAAAAAGCGGTCAAACTATTGGATGACATGGGTGTTCAGATGGCTAAGGGCGTCGATGCTCATGTTGAGTATTCAAACAATGTGTTTATTGATGCAATCTTACAAGCATATGCAAACTATTGTGCAGAAGCGATGATTCAGTTCGAAGCTAAAGTTTACTGGGACCCTAATGTCATCATTGATGATTTGGACTTAGCACGCATCTTCAACAATATCCTAGAAAATGCTTACGAGGCGAATCTCAACCTAGAGCACGAACAGCGTTTCATTAAAATACGCAGTAATCTTCGAGACTATTGGCTTGATATTGAAGTTTCGAATCGTTTCTCAGGTACCGTCAAAGCAAATCTAGAAACGACAAAAACAGAAGAAATACAATTTCACGGAATTGGAACCAAAATCGTCGAAGAAGTAATGCAAAATCAAGGCGGAATGGTCTCATGGATACCGGAAGAGGATGTCTTTAAAGTTCGTTTGCATTTCCCGCGAAAAGCATAAAAATCTAACATAAAATCAGAGCACATGATTATCGTGTGCTTTTTTCAATTTCAAGCGTTGCAAGCGTTAGATTTTACGCTCTTTTATGCTATACTTAAATTGTTACAGAAATATTTACGACAACTTAACACAAGGTGCATATATTGATGGTAAAATGAAGTGTTCATGGTATTTACGAAAATTTCGCAAGAAATCGGTCGAAAACCATGAATATTAACGAAAATTTACACAACATGGAACGTACCTTGTTATAATGTTGAGTAGACTTTTAAGTTATAGACATTTTTATAACCCTATAGAAATGAGTAAATAGTTTAGAGTAATAAATGGAAGCAAAAGCTTTCAACTTAGGAGGAAATGGAATGATTGAAGTCAAGGACTTGAGAAAAGTGTTTGATAATGGGTTTGAAGCACTTAAGAAAGTTAATTTCACAATTGAGAATGGAGATCTCATTTGTTTGCTCGGACCTTCAGGTTGTGGTAAAACTACAATCCTAAACTTAATAGCTGGTCTTTTAGATCCAACTGAAGGCGATATTTTGAACGAAGGTGTGACAATGGTCGATAAACACCCTAAAGATCGTGATATCGGATTTGTTTTCCAAAACTATGCATTGTATCCGCATATGACAGTTTTAGAAAACGTTATGTTCCCACTACGTGTTGGTGAGAAAAAAATGCCTAAAGAAGAAGCAGAAGCAATCGCTCGTAAGTTCATGAAACTTACAAGCATTGAAGAACTTGAAAATAAAAAACCTGGAACAATGTCAGGGGGACAACAACAACGTGTTGCGATTACCCGTGCTTTAGTACAAAATCCAAGTATTTTATTATTGGACGAACCGCTCTCAAACTTAGACGCACGTTTACGCTTACGTATTCGTGAAGAAATCCGTCGTCTTGTTAAAGAAGTTGGAATCACTACAATCTTTGTTACCCATGACCAAGAAGAAGCTTTATCGATTAGTGATAAAATCGTACTCATGGACGAAGGTGTTATCCAACAACATGACGATCCACAAAATCTATATCTAGAACCAAATAACCTTTTCGTTGCAAAATTCATTGGTAATCCAGTCATCAATATTTTACCAATCGAAGTTAAAGATGGAAAAGTTATCGGTGAAAATTTCGAATTTGCCCAAGCTAACTTTGTGGCAGATCGCTTTAAAGAAACAATGACTGATGGCAAATACCTCTTAGGTGTACGTCCTGAAGATGTTATCCTAACAAACGACAATCCAATCTTTAGTGCGAATGTCGAAACTGTGGAACTCATTGGTCGTGAACGCATCCTAAACTTTGATATGGGCGGTATTCACGGAAAATCAATCGTAAGTATTGATGAGCAAGTTCTTGAAGGTGATGCAATCTCATGTGACTTCAACTACCCACGTGTATTCGTATTCAAAGAGAGTGGAGAGCGAGTTTACTAATGAAGGGATTCAAAAAATATAGCGCAGAGAATCAACCCAAAGCGTGGCTATTTCTTTTTCCTGCGTTAGCTATTATTGGCGTGTTCAATATCTATCCAATGTTTAAATCCTTATGGATGTCGTTTCAAAAAGGAACACTCCTTAATCCACGCTTCACGGGCATAGATAACTATGTCACAGTCTTAAAAGATCCAGTATTTCATACAGCGATGAAGAACACTGCAATTTATGCGTTCTTTGTGGTTCCAATTTGTTTGGTAATCTCATTACTAATTTCATGGTTAATCTTTGAAAAAATCAAGAATAAAGGATTCTTTGAAACAATCTTCTTTATTCCTTACGTAACCAGTACCATAGCTATTGGGATTGTCTTTCGTTACCTTTTCAATGGTAATTATGGAATTGTTAATCATGTCTTGGGATGGGTTGCTATTGCGCCCATTAACTGGCTTAACAATGTAAATATGTCGGTTCCAACGCTTATTATCTTTGGTGTTTGGACAGGACTCGCGTTTAATATTATTATCTTGCTTGCAGGATTTAGAAATATTAGCGAAGAATACTACAAAGTAGCCGATATGTTTGGAGCATCGAACTGGGAAAAATTTGCCCGCATTACGATGCCACAATTAATTCCAACGATTACATTCTTACTTACCGTTAATTTTATCGGAGCATTTAAAATTTACTCGCAAGTCTACGCGCTCTTCGGAGGAACTGCTGGTGTTGCCAACAGTGCTCAGACCGCCGTATTCTATATTTATGATAAATTCCACGTCGCTGGACGACCAGGGATCGCTATGGCTGCAACGATGATTCTCTTTGCACTCATTCTCTTATTTACTGCGTTGCAGAATAAGATTGTGAAAAGGGTGGAACGTTAATTATGAAAAAAATAGTTCAGGTTATATCAGTAGTATTCATTATATTTATGGCGTTAATTACATTGTTCCCCTTCATATACATGCTCCTAGCAAGTGTTATGACCTATCAAGAGGCAACAAGTATTCCGCCCACATTTTTCCCGTCATCACCACAATTCATTAACTTTAGGTTAGTGTTCGAGCATGCGCCATTCTTACGTTACTTCTTCAATACAGTGTTTGTTTCATTAACAACTACATTTGGAATTCTTATAACGTCAGTCCTAGCAGGCTTCGCATTGGTAAAACTGGAATTCAAACACAAAAATCTCGTATTAATTGTCATGATTTCATTACTCATGGTACCTTACGAATCAATTGTCTTTACAAACTATCAAACAATTGCACAATTGGGATTACTTAACACATATAGTGCGTTGATCATTCCATCACTTGCAAGTGTCTTCTACATCTATTATTTACAAGGATATCTTAAAGGAATTCCAAGCTCATACTACAAAGCAGCTAAAATTGATGGCTGTGGAGACCTTGAGTTTATTTGGAAAATCATGATTCCTCTAGCAAAACCTGCGTTGGTAACAGTAGGAATTCTGAGTTTTATCTCAGGTTGGAACTCATTCCTCTGGCCATTGCTGGTTACAAACGATTCGAATATGCGTCTTCTTAACAATGGTCTTTCTGCCTTTACGACAGAAAGTGGTAGTGATGTTCATTTACAAATGGCAGCTGCTACACTAACAATTATTCCAATTTTGATTGTTTACTTCATTTTTAGAAAAGAAATTATTCGCGGGGTTGCAAAAAATGGAATTAAAGGATAAGAAAACAACTATTACGTTCCACAGTGGGATTTTAACCATTGGAGGTACAGTGATTGAAGTTGCATATGGCAATGATCGTATTTATTTTGATTTTGGGACTGAATTCGTTCCTGAATTAAACCTCATTGACGAATCCATACATACATTGTTAAAACATCGCCTCATTCCTGACTTGAATCATATCTATGATCCACGTTTGGGTTATGAAGAAACAGAAACCAATACATTTGACAATACAGCGGTATTCTTAAGTCATTGTCACTTGGATCATTCTCGAATGATTAATTATTTGGATCCAAAGATTCCACTGTATGCTTTAAACGAAACAAAAATTTTACTTGAAAGCTTGAATAGCACTAACGACTTCCTTTTACCAGGAGTTGATACGACATATACACGTGAGATTACAGGTCTTGCGGACGGTACAGTCTTAAATATCGGTGCTATTGAAGTTGAACTTCGCCGCGTTGACCATGACGCTTATGGTGCCTGTGGATTACTCATTCGCACGCCAGACTTAAAAATCGCCTATACGGGCGACTTAAGACTTCATGGTTTTGATAGAGAAGCCTCTCTAGATTATGCACAACGTGCTCACGGATATGACGTCTTGATTATCGAAGGTGTTTCAATTAGCTTTGATGATGAAAGACATGTAAACAGAATTAATAGCGAACAAGAGCTTCTTGATCGCTTGGTACAAGTCGTTAACGACAACGACGGGAACCAAGTGACATTCAACACCTACCCTGCAAACGTAAAACGTTTAGCAGCAATTGTTGAACAAAGTCCCCGACCTGTTGTTCTGGAAGCATCGTATGCTCATATCTTAAAACAATGCTTGAATATAGAAACTCCATATTATGTACGGACAGAGACGTTCGGCTTAAACCCCGATTTGCGTGTAGATTATGACATGCTTTTGGCGGACTCAGGAGAGTATCTATGGCAAGTTGTTGCGGATCACGCTGATCTTAAAGGAGGTGGTGTCTATATTCATAGCGATGCAGCACCGTTAGGAGATTTCGATCCAGCTTACCAACCATTCTTAGATGCGTTGGCAGCGAACGATATAGTATTTGAGAGGTTGGCATGTTCAGGACATGCATTCCCCGAAGACTTAGAGGAAATTGTTGATCGAATTGCCCCTAAATTATTAGTCCCAATCCATACATTACGTCCAGAAAGACTGGAAAATAAACATGGTTTGAGACATTTGCCTACACGAGGAGAAACTATTTGAAGGAGACATATATGAAAAATATCAAAAAGTATTTCGTAGTATTACTTGCAGTATTAGTATTAGTTGGATGTTCAAGTGGCTCGGGAAGCAAAGGTAACACAGATATCGTTACCGAGGTTCCTGCAGGTACAGAAATTACATTCTGGCACGCTATGAATGGTGGACAACAAGATGCGCTTGTTAAAATCACTGAAGATTTTATGGCAGCAAACCCAAACATCAAAGTAACATTACAAAACCAATCAAAATACCCAGATTTACAATCAAAAATTAACCAGACAATCGCATCACCAAAAGATTTACCAACAATTACACAAGCATACCCAAACTGGTTATGGAATGCAGCAACACAAGATAAAGTGCTTGTAGACTTAGATCCATTCATCAATCACGAAACAATCGGATTAAAAGACAAAGCTGATATCTTACCAGTATTAATGAACGGTGCTAAGGTTGATGGCGTTCAATATGGAATCCCATTCAACAAATCAACTGAAGTCCTTTACTATAACAAAACACTTTTAGACCAATATGGCGTTAAAGTTCCTACAACAATGGAAGAACTTGCATCGGCATCTAAAGAAATCTTTGAAAAATCAAATGGACAAGTTATCGGTGCAGGTTTTGACTCACTCAATAACTACTATGCAATCGGTATGGCTAACGAAGGTAAAGAATTTACAAAAGACTTAGATATCGCAGGCCCAGAAAGCTTGAAAGTTGCGAAATTCTACCAAGACGGTGTTAAAGAAGGATACTTCCGAATCGCTGACAAAGGGGAATACCTATCAACACCATTCGGAGCAGGACTACTTGCTATGAACGTAGGTTCAATGGCTGGAGAATCACACGTTAAGAAAGCTGTCGACGGTCGTTACGAATATGGAGCAGCTGTACGTCCAGATGTTAAAAACATCCAACAAGGTACAGACATCTACATGTTCAACAGTGCAACACCAGAACAACAAACAGCAGCATTCTTATACATGTCATACTTAGTTTCACCTGAAGCACAATTACACTGGGCTACAAAAACAGGATACATGCCTGTAAGCGCAAAAGTACAAGCATCAGACGAATACAAAAACTCAGGTTCATTAATTGCTAAGATTTTATCAGACGCAACGAAAGACCTCTTCGCAATTCCAGTTATTGAAAACTCAGATCCAGCATATAACAAAACACGTGAAATGATGGAACTTATCCTTTCAGACCCTTCATCAGACGCACAAGCAATCTTAAATGATTACAAAGTCAAAGTTGAAGCTGAGTGGAATCAATAATATAATGTAAAACCAAACCTCGGTTTGGTTTCCTAAATTCAAGTCTCAACCGCACCACCAAGGTGCGGTTGTTTTTGTATAATAAAAGGAGCCCACCCGACTAAAAGGAGCTCCCATATGAAGTATAAGCAATTAAATAAAAAAATAAAAGACCA
>NZ_WTTA01000009.1:0-5042 GCF_009828825.1 Erysipelothrix aquatica
GTGCAAAATGGTCTTTGAAAACTAAACAGGAAACGTCAATTTCAAAAGAAATACAAGAAATAAACAAAACTCGTCAGAGTATAAAAATGAGAAAGAATCAAATGGAGAGTTTGATCCTGGCTCAGGATGAACGCTGGCGGCGTGCCTAATACATGCAAGTCGAACGAAGAGCGTAAGAAGCTTGCTTCTTACAATCTTAGTGGCGAACGGGTGAGTAATACATAAGCAACCTGCCTCAATGCCTGGGATAACTGATGGAAACGTCAGCTAATACCGGATAGGTTAAGTCAAGACATCTTGATTTAATTAAAGATGGGATACATCACAATGAGATGGGCTTATGGCGCATTAGTTAGTTGGTGAGGTAACGGCTCACCAAGACGATGATGCGTAGCCGACCTGAGAGGGTGACCGGCCACACTGGGACTGAGACACGGCCCAGACTCCTACGGGAGGCAGCAGTAGGGAATTTTCGGCAATGGGGGAAACCCTGACCGAGCAACGCCGCGTGAGTGAAGAAGGCCTTCGGGTTGTAAAGCTCTGTTGTAAGGGAAGAACGATAGTTAGAGGGAATGCTAGCTATATGACGGTACCTTACCAGAAAGCCACGGCTAACTACGTGCCAGCAGCCGCGGTAATACGTAGGTGGCAAGCGTTATCCGGAATTATTGGGCGTAAAGGGAGCGCAGGCGGTTTATTAAGTTTATGGTGAAAGTTCGGGGCTCAACCCCGTGATGCCATAGAAACTGGTAGACTTGAGTACAGGAGAGGTTAGTGGAATTCCATGTGTAGCGGTAAAATGCGTAGATATATGGAGGAACACCAGTGGCGAAGGCGGCTAACTGGCCTGTAACTGACGCTGAGGCTCGAAAGCGTGGGGAGCAAATAGGATTAGATACCCTAGTAGTCCACGCCGTAAACGATGGATACTAAGTGTTGGAGAAATTCAGTGCTGTAGTTAACGCAATAAGTATCCCGCCTGGGGAGTATGCGCGCAAGCGTAAAACTCAAAGGAATTGACGGGGGCCCGCACAAGCGGTGGAGTATGTGGTTTAATTCGAAGCAACGCGAAGAACCTTACCAGGTCTTGACATACCGCGCAAAAGCATAGAGATATGTAATAGTTATGGCGGATACAGGTGGTGCATGGTTGTCGTCAGCTCGTGTCGTGAGATGTTGGGTTAAGTCCCGCAACGAGCGCAACCCTTGTCTTCAGTTACCAGCATTAAGTTGGGGACTCTGGAGAGACTGCCGGTGATAAACCGGAGGAAGGTGGGGATGACGTCAAATCATCATGCCCCTTATGATCTGGGCTACACACGTACTACAATGGCGTATACAGAGGGCAGCGAAGCAGTGATGTGAAGCGAATCTCAGAAAGTACGTCTCAGTTCGGATTGGAGTCTGCAACTCGACTCCATGAAGTCGGAATCGCTAGTAATCGCGAATCAGCATGTCGCGGTGAATACGTTCTCGGGCCTTGTACACACCGCCCGTCAAACCATGAGAGTTGGTAATACCCGAAGCCGGTGGTCTAACCCGAAAGGGAGGAAGCCGTCGAAGGTAGGACCGATGATTGGGGTTAAGTCGTAACAAGGTATCCCTACCGGAAGGTGGGGATGGATCACCTCCTTTCTAAGGAGTAATAACTTAGTAAGAAGCAGAAGTTGACACAAGAGTTTCCTGTTTAGTTTTGAGAGGCTATTAAGCTTTTCAAAAGAATGATCTTTGAAAACTGAATAACAGAAGAGATAGATAGACATAAAGTTATCAACAGAATATCTTTTCGAATAGTTGTATAAACTAGATTTACATCAAGTTAAACAAACAGTAACTAAAAGCAATTAAAAGCAAAGCGAACACACGTTTATCGAAGCGATAAACACAAAAACTGATTTTAAACAATCAGGCGCGAAATTACATGTGATTAAATATGTAAGGGCGTACGGTGGATGCCTAGGCACTAAGAGCCGATGAAGGACGCGACTAACAGCGAAATGCTCCGGGGAGAGGTACGTACTCAACGATCCGGAGGTATCCGAATGGGGGAACCCAGTACTGGTAATGCAGTATTACATATAGATGAATACATAGTCTATAGTGAGGCAACCTTGCGAATTGAAACATCTTAGTAGCAAGAGGAAAAGAAAACAACAGTGATTCCCTGAGTAGTGGCGAGCGAAACGGGAAGAGCCCAAACCATCTTCGAGATGGGGTAGTAGGACCACAATGTGGGATTAATTAAAGCTAGTCGAATGGCATTGAAAGGCCAGTCGTAGAAGGTGCAAACCCTGTAGACGAAAGCTGCGATTACCCTAGTGGAATCCTGAGTACGGCGAGGCACGTGAAACCTTGTCGGAATCAACCGGGACCACCCGGTAAGGCTAAATACTCCTTAGTGACCGATAGTGAACCAGTACCGTGAGGGAAAGGTGAAAAGAACCGCGGAAGCGGAGTGAAATAGATCCTGAAACCGTATGCTTACAAGAAGTCAGAGCCCGTTAAAGGGTGATGGCGTGCCTTTTGTAGAATGAACCGGCGAGTTACTCATAATGTGCAAGGTTAAGTTGGAAAAGACGGAGCCGAAGCGAAAGCGAGTCTTAATAGGGCGCGAAGTACATTGTGGTAGACCCGAAACAGAGTGATCTAGCCATGACCAGGTTGAAGTTTGGGTGAAACCAAATGGAGGACCGAACCGACCATCGTTGAAAAGCTGGCGGATGAGTTGTGGCTAGGGGTGAAATACCAATCGAACTCTGATATAGCTGGTTCTCCCCGAAATAGCTTTAGGGCTAGCGTCATCGTAAGGCCACTGGAGGTAGAGCACTGAATGTATGATGGCCCCATCTCGGGGTACTGAATATAATCAAACTCCGAATGCCAGTGGAGAAGTAGATGGCAGTCAGACTATGGGTGATAAGGTCCGTAGTCAAAAGGGAAACAGCCCAGATCGCCAGTTAAGGTCCCAAAATTCATGCTAAGTGGAAAAGGATGTGGGGATGCACAGACAACTAGGAGGTTGGCTTAGAAGCAGCCACCCTTGAAAGAGTGCGTAACAGCTCACTAGTCGAGTGACCCTGCGCCGAAAATTTACCGGGGCTAAGTATGATACCGAAACTGCGAATTTGTAGTAATACAAGTGGTAGGGGAGCGTTCTATACAGCGTTGAAGATGTACCGTGAGGAGCGTTGGAGCGTATAGAAGTGAGAATGCCGGTGTGAGTAGCGAAATGTCAGTGAGAATCTGACACACCGATTGCCTAAGGTTTCCAGGGGAAGGCTCGTCCGCCCTGGGTAAGTCGGGACCTAAGATGAGGCTGAAAAGCGTAGTCGATGGACAACAGGTTGATATTCCTGTACCCGAGCCATAAGTGAAGGAATGACAGAGAAGGCTAGGTTAAGCCGGCGAATGGAAGAGCCGGTTTAAGCGAAGGAGCCGTATGGTAGGCAAATCCGCCATATAAAGCAAAGGCGTTATGAGGAGTGAACCCGTGAGGAAGTAGCGAAGTAACCGATGCCAGCTCTCAAGAAAAGTTTCTAGCGTTAATTATGGTTTGGCCCGTACCAAAACCGACACAGGTAGGCAAGGAGAGAATCCTGAGGTGAGCGAGAGAACTGTTGCCAAGGAACTCGGCAAAATGACCCCGTAACTTCGGGAGAAGGGGTGCTCTTTTTAGAGAAGAGCCGCAGTGAAGAGGCCCAAGCGACTGTTTAACTAAAACACAGCTCTCTGCAAAGTCGCAAGACGAAGTATAGGGGGTGACGCCTGCCCGGTGCTGGAAGGTTAAGGGGATGTGTTAGACCATGAGTCGAAGCATTGAACTGAAGCCCCAGTGAACGGCGGCCGTAACTATAACGGTCCTAAGGTAGCGAAATTCCTTGTCGGGTAAGTTCCGACCCGCACGAAAGGCGTAACGATTTGGGCGCTGTCTCGGCAGCAGACTCGGTGAAATCTTAGTACCGGTAAAGATGCCGGTTACCCGCAACTAGACGGAAAGACCCCATGGAGCTTTACTGTAGCTTGATATTGATCTTTGAATTTACATGTACAGGATAGGTGGGAGACTATGAAGCATGAACGCTAGTTTATGTGGAGTCGCCATTGGGATACCACTCTTGTAAGTTTGAAGATCTAACCGCGACCCGTAATCCGGGTCCGGGAGAGTGTCAGGTGGGCAGTTTGACTGGGGCGGTCGCCTCCTAAAGAGTAACGGAGGCGCCCAAAGGTACCCTCAGATTGGTTGGAAATCAATCGACGAGCGTAAAGGCAGAAGGGTGCTTGACTGCGAGACCTACAAGTCGAGCAGGGACGAAAGTCGGGCTTAGTGATCCGGCGGTACCACGTGGAAGGGCCGTCGCTTAACGGATAAAAGCTACCCTGGGGATAACAGGCTGATCTCGCCCAAGAGTTCACATCGACGGCGAGGTTTGGCACCTCGATGTCGGCTCATCGCATCCTGGAGCTGAATTCGGTTCCAAGGGTTGGGCTGTCCGCCCATTAAAGCGGTACGCGAGCTGGGTTCAGAACGTCGTGAGACAGTTCGGTCCCTATCTGTTGTGGGCGTAGGAAATTTGAGGAGCGCTGTCCCTAGTACGAGAGGACCGGGATGGACATACCGCTGGTGTACCAGTTGTCCTGCCAAGGGCATGGCTGGGTAGCTAAGTATGGACTGGATAAGCGCTGAAAGCATCTAAGCACGAAGCCAACTCCAAGATGAGATTTCCCATACGTAAGTAGTAAGACCCCTGAGAGACGATCAGGTTGATAGGTCAGAGGTGGAAGCATAGTGATATGTGTAGCTGACTGATACTAATAGGTCGAGGTTTTAATCACAATAACGACTATTTGAAAAGATACAAAGTCTTCTGTTATTCAGTTTTGAGAGATTACTCTCATGATCTGGTGATTCTAGCAAAGTGGTCACACCTGTTCCCATCTCGAACACAGAAGTTAAGCACTTTAGCGGCGACAATATCTAGCCAAGCGTTAGTGAAGATAGCTCATTGCCAGGTAATTCGACATCCATTTGGATGTCTTTTTTT